>JAIQGK010000012.1 GCA_020072645.1 Terriglobia bacterium | reverse complement strand
ACTCGCAACACCGTCACGAACATCTTCTTCCCTGGCTTCACCATTACAACTGGCACCGTCCTCATGGTAGCCTCAACCATGTTCCACCTATCAGCCGCTCCGGCCTCGATCGGAACAACCTCTTGAGACTCCACAGTTAACCCGTGCGAGTAACTCCTGGAACCGTTGATCTTTACGAAGATTGTCATACCGAGGATCTACTTTGATGCTTGTGAGCGCCGGGGAGTGCTCCTTATAAGCCTCCTCCAGAAGCGATATGGCTTTCTCTTGCTGGATTGGCTGGGTTGATCCGGTGTAAGCGACCAGACGGGCCAGAATGGCATCTGAGCGCAATCTTGGTGACACTTCTTCGAATTTCGCCAGTGCATGCCGCGCCTGGGCCACATTACCTGAATGATTATAGATATAGGCTGAGAATGCCCAGTGCCACTGGGGTTTTTCCGCATCTGCCAGCAGCTCATTTTCCTTCAGCGCCTCCGCAAATTTTCCTTGTTGCACGTATGCGGAGGCGAGTAAGGAACGTGCGTTGCTGAAACCTGGATCCATGTCCAGCACGGCGCGAAATTGGTCAATGGCGCGATCGTACTTCCTTGCATAAAAAAGGATTGTGCCGCGGTCGGTAGCGATGATCAGCGACATGGGATCGAGCTGGCGGGCCCGTTCGCTTTCAGCCAGGGCTTCATCGAAACGCCCTTGCCAGGCGAGGTACTCTGCATACCACTGATGGGCAGTCGCGTAGTCAGGATTCAACTGAATGGCACGCCGGAACTCCTTTTCGGCAGTTTGCCAATCGTAGTCATAGTTTTCAGCCACCAGGGCCAGCGACGCATGCGCTTCGGCCAGAGAATCGTCCAGGGCGAGCGCGTTCAGGGCCGCCGCTTTGGCTTTCGGCATAAACTCCTGTTGCGGCGCCGCGTACCAGGTACTCATCAATCCGAACGTATCCGCCAGGCCCGCGTAAGCACTTGCATAGCCTGGGTCTTTGGCGATCGCTTGCTGGAAATAGTTCGCGGCTTGCAGGAACCCGGCAGTGGTCCTCTTATTCCAGAAGTACCGGCCCCTGAGATAAAGATCGTAGGCTTCATAGGAAGCCGTGGAGTGGGCTGGGGCAAGATGATTCGCAGCTTTCACGCCGTTGCCGCAGCCGGCAGGCTGATCATTCCAATTCTGGGACTAACCTTAGACTCCAGATCGCGGAACAGAAGAAGTTGCTGGCCGGCTACCAAGACCACCTTCTACAGAAATCCGTCTTGGTGGCAAAAGCCCGCCAAGCTCTGGGAAATTCAGGCAGTGCCGCTGCAAGGAATGACTACTTCAGGCAAAAGAGCGAGCTGCGGGAATTACATCAATCCCTGGCTGGCCCGGTCCGCGATGCCCAGCTTGTGTTAGCCCGGCTTGAACGACAACAGCAGACTTTACGCCCTTTGGCTGGAAGCCGCCACGCCAGTGGCAGCACCACTGCGGCACTCTCCGCTGCGAAATGACGCTTTTCGCATGAAATAGCTGCGCATTTTCAAGATGCAGAGTCATGCAATACATGGGATTTGTGCCGAGAAGGATGGAAGGTTGCCAAGATGAATGCGCGGATAAAGTTGGTGGCACGGGGCTGTGCCGCCTTGTTTGTCGTTTCTGCTGAATCGGCTGGCGGTCGTGGACGCTCGCGGGCAAAGAAGAAGATCAAACGAATGCTGCTGATCTTACGATCGCCCCTAGCTTCTTTTCGGTGGGCGCGGGCCAAACACAAAGCACTCGCGAAACTGAACCAGAATGACGTTTTCGACTGGCAGGGCCGCCGGAGCAACAGCTTTGCCGAATGTGAGCGGGACGGAATTCTGATGGGCTTCTGATGCATCACAGCGGATCAACCATGGTTCGATGAACCAGAGAACAGATCTCGCCCGTGCGCTGATCACACCGCGGTATCTTCGGCTTCCGAGATGACATTTTTCGAATGAAACGGTTCCCGCACGCTTTCACTATAGGACTGACACAAGGAGATGGGGATGAGGCAGCTTTACAGAAAGGCGATACGGAGAATGACCAACCCACGGCACCGTGCCCTGGTCGCCGCAATGCTGGGCGCAGTATTTGTCACGACGCTGGTTTCAGCCGATAGTCACCTTAACAATCTCAGGCCATTCGACGATCCCACAGGCCGGGTGCGTACCGTGAGCACGAGTGGCGAAGCCGAAGTTAACAATGCTTTTTTTCAGAGCCTGGGCGCCAACGGCCGCAGTTGTGCAACCTGCCATCAGGCAAGCGACGCATGGACAGTTACGCCGGAGCACATTCGCGCACGGTTTGCGGCCTCGGACGGAACCGATCCCATTTTCCGAACCGTGGATGGAGCCAACTGTCCCAGTGCCGACGTGAGTACATTGAGTGCCCGGCGCGGGTCCTACAGTATGCTGCTGAATAAGGGACTGATCCGCGTCTCCATCGGTGTGCCCGCAAATGCGGAATTCGCCGTAACGGGGATCGATGATCCGCACAACTGCGCCGAGACAACACCGGCGGGACTGGCTCTGTTCCGGCGTCCACTTCCCTCTACCAATCTGCCCTTCCTCACCACGGTCATGTGGGACGGACGCGAATCCTTCAAAGGGAAGACGCTTAACTTCAACTTGAGCGATCAGGCAGTCGGGGCGACGCTCGGCCATGCGCAGGCCAGCCAGCCGCCAACCAGCCAGCAAGTTGCCGAGATCGTGAGTTTTGAACTATCGAATTTCACTGCCCAGATTGATGACGATAGGGCGGGCGAACTGCACGCTGACGGCGCTCAAGGCGGACCGAACGCCCTGGCCGTGCAGCCTTTCTCGGTTGGAATCAACGACCCGCTTGGCGGGACACCCCCTGGCGTTGATTTCAACCCGGTGGCGATGACACTGTTCTCAAAATGGGCAAGCTTGAAGGATGACGGCCGGAATTCGGCACGCGCAGCCGTTGCTCGTGGAGAGGCGCTGTTCAACACCTTCCCCATCCCCATCTCAGGCGTGAGCGGCCTGAATGATCTTCCCGGGGTGCCTGCTTCATTTGTGGGAAGTTGCACAACGTGCCATAACACACCGAACGTGGGCGATCATTCCGTTCCGCTGGCCATTAACATTGGCGTAACGGAAGTTCCGCCGGTTCCTGCGCTCGATATCACCGGCCTGCCGGTTTATACCATTCATTGCGACGCAGGCGCGCAGACGCCGATTAACCACGATTCGACGATCCAGACAACCGATCCGGCCCGGGCGCTGATCACCGGGAAATGCGCTGACATAGGCAAAACAAAAGGGCCGATTCTGCGCGGACTGGCGGCACGAGCACCGTATTTTCACAATGGGTCGGCGGCCACCTTGAGAGACGTCATCGATTTTTACGAACAACGTTTCCAGCTTAGCTTTACGGAAGAGCAAAAGAACGATCTGGAGGCATTTCTAAGGAGCTTGTAAAAAAGCTTGCTGGGCGAGCCTGCCTCTCACTCCGGCAAGGAGAAGGCGGATGTTTAGCCGCGGGTAAGGGGAAAACTCTTACCCGCTTTCTTGCTTGGGCTCGCGCGGGGTGTAAAGGATGTCCCAGAACATTTTGTAGAGGATGTCATGGGACTGGACCTGTTCCACCCTCACCGGGATGCAGAAATACCTCAGCTACAACCGGAGAGATCAAGGAAATTTGATCTTTAACGCTTTTTTGCAGGGGGTTTGCGAGAGGGCGGTTTAGCCGCCCTCTGTAAAAGATTTTGAAATGCATTGCGGGAAATCGGCTGCATCTTTTCTGCTACTTCTGGCGAAGGCGTGAATTGATGCTTGCCTGTCGGCTGAGTTTTCTTACCACCACTCTCACTCATCACAACTGATCTCCGTTACCACTCTTCGACGAAAAAGGAAGATGTGTCCTTACCTGTAATCGCCAGCGAACAAATTGACCCGACTGGAGACAGCATCCAAAAGATGCGTCAAAGATTCAACAACAGGTTGCTTTTCCCGCTTACCGAATTGCCCAAACGCTATATAAGGGGAGATTTGGAAATTTGCCTTCTCTGCAATAATGGCCCTGTTAATTTCTACGTTGTCATGTGCATGAATGACAATGGGAGCTGTGACAGGGAAAGTCATTCTCATGTTGAACCCGGTGATAACCAAAACCAGGTTGTGATGCTTATCAATACGGTTCAGTTCATGAACGATGGTGAGCGGATCGTCGGCAGGCTCCGCAGCATGGCACGGTTGGAGCTGATCGATAAGGCTAAGCGCATTGGAATCGGTGATCCCCTTTACCTGTCTGCCGTAACTGGTAATCGTATCTTTATCCCAAGGCTTCCTTTTAGTGACGATGGGAAAAGCAATCTGCCTCTCATTGGAAAGCCTGTAAGCATCGCTGGAAAGCATCCAAGCGATATGGTCGAGGCAAGACCTGAGATGATGGACAACCTCTCCAGTAATCACGCTGAAACGAGGGGGGATTTTGCGGTTTGCCCAAAACTCAAACAATTCTTGGACAGCATTAGTGTTTTCATTGCTGGTGGTGCTGTCTGGGCGTCCATTCAAGAAGGTATTGATCTCGGAATTGAGATTGAGGATATTCTCATTGGCCCGGTTTAGCTTTTCTCGAATATCGATGAGTTGAGCTGGAGTCAATATTTGCCGATTCATTCAGTCCCAAAGCATAGCAGTGAGCGGAAAAAGCACAAATAAAAACCGCCTTTCGGCAGGTCTCGTTATTCGCTGCGGAGAGGCGGCCAGCGTTGATGCGTTTGTAGTTGTGAGTTTTCCAGTCTGAGTAATCGGGCGTGATGCGAAGGAACGGTTCAACGTCAAACCCCGAGATAGGTTCTGTCTTTAAAAAGAATCCCAATTGCGCAATCGTCGTCCATTGTTGAGACTTCAATCCGTTCAACGACCTTGCCACGGACAATGGCGAAGGGGTCTGGTTTGCGTCTCTTGCGGGAACGTTCAGAAGGATTTCACTTTTTCGGTGATCCAAAGCGGTACCCCGCGCCGCGCACGGTGCGCAGGTAAACGGGCTCTTCCGGATCCACCTCAATCTTGGCCCGCAGTTTTCTTACATACACGTCCACGGAGCGCGGACTCACGAACGCGGTGTCCTTCCAGACGGCATCAAGAATCTGGTCACGGGAAAAGACGCGGCCGGCGTTGCGGGCAAGATAATGCAGGAGTCGAAATTCCGTTGCCGTGGCGGGGATTACCGTGCCGCGCACGGTGAGCACCATGGCGAGCGCATCGATTTCCAGGTCGCCCGTGCGGATCACCGTGGGGGCGGGAGGAGCCTCACAGCGGCGCAAGACCGCCTTTACGCGGGCTACCAGCTCACGCGGGCTGAATGGCTTGGTAATGTAGTCGTCCGCGCCGATTTCCAAGCCCCGTATGCGGTCGGCTTCACTGGTCCGTGCCGTCATAAAGACGATTGGCGTGCCGCGCAGCGTTTCTCCTGATTGGCGTATCTGGCGGCAGAGTGCGATTCCGTCTCCGCCGGGAACCATGATATCCAGCAGCAGCAAGGCAGGACGTTCCTTCAGGGCGTCTGCCAGTACGGCGTGCGTGGTGGCATAAACGCGCACGCGATATCCCGCAGCTTCAAGATGATGACGCACCAGGCGCGCAATGTCAGCATCGTCTTCAACGACAAAAAGCTTTTGTTTGTCGTTTGCGGCGATGGCAGTTTCTTCGTCTATCGGCTGATCCACCTGCGGAAGCGTTCTGTTGAGGCCGCCCATACACGTTCAGCGTACAGGGCCAATGTTAATGGAGTGTGAAAACTCGCCAGGGAGAACGCGGATGGGCACTCGTAGGCGGACTCTTTGACGGGTGGCCAGCCGCTGGTATCGGTGACTGATGCTCGTTACTGTTCGTCGGGCGTTGCGCCGAGCGGAACAAATTTCACGGTCGGTCGAGGCGAGACTTGTCTTTGCTGCAGCACGCTAGCGGGTGTGCAGGTAGTCATGCCTGCCGGCACAGGCGCCAGACCATCCTGCCGGCGGAAGAAATAGCTTCGCATGGTGTAACACGTGTTGCGCCGGTTCTCATCGATCAGCTTGCGGTCGATTGTGCGATCAAGCTGCCAGTGCTGCATGGTGGGCAATGCGAGAGTACGAAAATCCTGGGACGCGTTGAGCGGTTGCTGCTGTGGAGCAGCAGTCGCAACAAATAAGAAAATACTTAGAGGCCACATGCCGAGTCCTCCTGCGGGAAATTATAGTCCTACCAGGCGCAAGAATCGCAAAATCCAAAGTGGGAAAAGTTGTTGATGCCGGCAAAAGAAAATCGTGGCGCGATTATTTGCATCTTGTCACCCTCAGGCGTAGGCTTATGGGGTTCAACAGGCGCGAATGGCAGGAAAGATTGATTGTCATCGTTTAAATAAAGAATGGAAGAGATCGCCCGTTAGCTAGCGCCTGCACTCCAGTAAAGAAGGATCGCATGAAGAATATTTATGTAGGCAATCTGGATTTTAACGTCAGTGAAGATGAGCTTCGGCAGGCTTTTGCAGCTTACGGGCAGGTCGAAAACGTTACAGTTTTGAAAGACCGCGATACCGGACAGCCACGCGGCTTTGGGTTCGTGGAAATGGCAAATGACGAAGAAGCCGAAAAAGCCATCAGCGCGATGAACGGATACCAACTGGGATCGCGCGCGTTGAATGTGAATGAAGCACGACCAAAAACGGGCGGCGGCGGTGGCGGATTTAGTCGCGGTGGCGGAGGAGGCTTTGGCCGTAGCGGTGGTGGTTTTGGCCGCGGTGGCGGCGGCGGAGGAAGAGGCGGCAATCGCGGCGGCGGTGGTGGCGGCGGACGCAGATACTAAGAAATTGCAAATGCAAAAAAGACGCAGATCTTCAGCCTGCGTCTTTTCTTTTGCTGCCACGTTGCAACCTACACAAACTCTACTTGCGGCTTGTGCGGGATGATTCCGGCTTTGTATCCCATATCCAGAAGTTTCACCACGGCCGCTTTTCCGTCTTCGCCGTAATCCAGCGTCCGATTGTTTACATACATGCCCACAAAGCGGTCTGCCATCTGCGGATCCAGATCGCGGGCAAACTGCATGGCATAAGCCAGCGCTGGCTCGCGATGGTCAAGCGCGTACTGAATGCTGTCACGCAATGCCTTGGTCACTTGCGCAATCAACTCCGGCCCCAGCTCGCGACGAATCGCATTCCCGCCCAGCGGCAGCGGCAATCCGGTTTGTTCATGCCACCATTTACCCAGATCCAGAATGCGCTTCAGCCCTGAGCGCTCATACGTCAACTGCCCTTCATGGATGATCAGCCCTGCCTCGTACTTCCCGGCGATAACTTCAGGAATGATCCGATCAAACGGCACCACGGCGGTTTCGATTTTCGGCGCAAAAAGTTTCAACGCAAGATACGCCGTCGTCATGGTACCCGGGACAGCGATCTTCATGGTCTTAAGTTCTTCCAGTCCGACCATGCGCGGTGAAATCACCATCGGCCCGTATTGTTCGCCCACACTTCCGCCGCAGGGCATCAGAGAGTATTTATCCTGGACGTATGGATATGCGTGGAAGGAGATGGCGCTCACGTCATAAAAACCTTCCATGGCCTTGCGGTTCAGGGTCTCGATGTCCGTCAGCGTGTGAGAAAACTTCAGGCCCGGCACGCGGACTTTGTTCGTGGCTAGCGCATAGAACATAAAAGCGTCGTCAGAGTCAGGGCTATGAGCGACGGTAATTTCGCGAACTGCGGAAGAAACAGACGAAGATGACATACTTGAAATCCTACAACACTCTGAGCGTTCTTGCGGTCAGAGGAAATAATCTCTTGCTCGTGTAAAGGTTTCACACCGGCTTGGGGCAGGCTTTCAGCCGATGATAATCAAACTAAGTTTTTTCTACAGGTTCCTGCTCGGGCGCCACTTCCACGACGGGACTCGGCGGCGTGATATGAGGCCGTTGCAAATGCCAGCGCAGTCGCCAGAACATGGCGCCCACCGCCGCCACAATGGCCACGATGGAGAGCGCTAACAGTACATATAGGGCCTTCATCAGCATTTGCGGGTAGCATACCAGAGCTGCGCGCCGCGTGGCCCCTGAAAAAGCTCTTAGACGCCCACGGGGAAAGGCTTAGTATGCGGCTCTTGAGATGCCCTGCTGCGGCGTTCAAACCGCCCTTGCAGCAATGACATTAATCCCGTGTACCAGTATCCCAACACAAAAAGCAGCAGGAATGGGATCGTCCAATAATTTCCGCTGGTAAAAGCGTACGCGCACATAAGAATAAAATACGTTCCCACCAGCAGCTCCAGCCACGGAACGATGCCCAATCGCCGCCGATATTTCTGTCCCTGGGCTTTATCCGCCTTTGATTGCACTGCATACTTGGGCGTGCGCTTGAACGATGACTTGATGCCCAGTAGCGCCTCAATCACCGCGCGGGTGTTCGTCAACGTTAGTCCGATTCCCAGCGCCATGAGGAACGGAAGAAATAAAAAAGTTCGCGGCCAGCGTCGCGGAAAAAGTTCTTTTTGCGAGACCAGATAAAAGCTGGAAATGGAAAACGTGGACGCCATGAAGAGCGGCAGATCGATCACCAGCATCTGGAACCAGCCGCCAAACGACCGGATAATCATGGCCGGCATGAGCAGCGTGGAAAGCACAATCATCAGCGGATAGCTCAGGTTCGCGCTCAGGTGATAAAACGCTTCCACCTTCACGCGGAACGGAGCTTTGCTCTTAAATACCTTGGGCAAAATTTTCTTGCCTGTCTGGATCAAGCCTTTGGCCCAGCGTGCCTGCTGGGTTTTAAATGCCGTCATCTCAATCGGCAGCTCCGCCGGGCATTCCACATCCTGCAAATATTTAAACTTCCAACCCGCCAGCTGTGACCGATAGGAAAGGTCAGTATCTTCAGTCAGCGTGTCATGTTCCCAGCCGCCCGCGTCCGCGATGGCCTGCCTTCGCCACATGCCTGCCGTGCCGTTGAAGTTGAAAAACACATGGCTGCGCGACCGTCCACCGTGCTCCAGCACAAAATGCCCGTCCAGCAAAATGGCCTCGACCTCGGTCAGGAAAGAATAATTGCGGTTCAGGTGTGTCCAGCGCGTCTGCACCATGCCGATCTTCGGATCGGTAAAGTGGTGCACCACGCGCATCAGCCAGTCTTCCGGAGGAACAAAGTCAGCGTCGAAGATGGCCACCAGCTCGCCCTTGGCGGTCAGCAGTCCGTTTTGCAGCGCGCCGGCCTTAAAGCCTTCGCGGTTCGTGCGGTGAATATAAGTAATCGGGTGGCCTAGCGCGGCGTAGCGGTCCACCACAGCCTGCGCCACTTTTACCGTTTCGTCCGTGGAATCGTCCAGCACCTGAATATCGAGCTTGTCTTTGGGATAGTCGAGCCTGCAGATTGCTTCCACCAGTCGGTCCACCACAAACTGCTCGTTGTAAATCGGCAGCTGGATGGTCACGCGCGGAAGCTCCGCGAACTTTGCCGCCGGCTCGGTCGTCCGGTTCTTGCGGTTGCGGTAATACATGTACACCAGCGCGTAACGGTGCATGCCGTAACCAGCCAGAATCACCATCACAATGAAGTAGGGAATGAGCAGCGCCAGATCAAAGCCGTTTGGGGAGTAGAGACCCTTGAAAGTCCGGTCCATGAACTGGCTTTTGAAATAATGGACAATTCCCCTCTGCGAATTGACAAGGAGGAACATCACCAAACCGGCGCACAAATTCAACGTATACACTCCACAAAGGGGGAACTAAGAATCCTTTATTGTATCGCAACTCCAACAATCACTTTTGCCGCACTTTTGCACGTGGCGGAGCGGCGTAGCCAATCAGAGTCCTAGAGCCTAATCTCTTTCCTTGGTACGCCAATAGCGTATATAATACATTTTGTACGCCAATAGCGTACCCTTATGGAATTCTTTGAAGCGCCGGCATTCACGCGTTTTCTGCGGGAGTACCTCAGCGATGAGGGGTACCGCGGCTTGCAACACTTGCTCGCTCTCAATCCTGAATTGGGCGATGTGATGGCGGGCACTGGCGGTTTTCGCAAGCTGCGGTGGGCAGACCCGCGCAGGGGAAAAGGGCGACGAGGCGGACTGAGGGTCATCTACTACTACTTTTCCGCGGAACAGCAAATCTGGCTGATGACTGTATATGGGAAAGATGAGGCAGACGATCTTACTCCGAAAGAGAAGAAGGCACTCCATACAGCGATAGCAGCAGAACTAAAGCAGCGCGAGGAGAAGCGGAGCCGCAAAATCAGGAGGTAATGGAATATGGCAAAACGCAAGATTTTTGATGAGTTGATGGAAGGTGTTGCCGCGATGCAAGAACAGCGCGCAGGAAAGATCACCTTGCGGAGTTACAAAGTAAAGCCGGCGCGCCTGCCGCGAGTCAACGGGCGAACGATCCGCCAGACGCGCGAGCGCTTGAATTTTTCCCGTCCGGTATTTGCGCGGAAGCTGCACATCAACGAGCGGACCCTGGAAAAATGGGAGCAAGGGCGAGCCAAGCCTAACCCACAAGCCGCTACGCTTTTGCTGCTGGTGAGCAGGTATCCCGATACGCTGGAGAGGTTAGAGAGAATTGCGGCGGGTTAATCGGAGAACTGCCGCCTTCCCTTCCTTGCTTCGCTGCGCCAGAAAAAGCGCACTCTCCGCAAAGGATGGGGCTGCACGCCGGACGATTGAACCCTTTACGACATCGAACTGGGCATAATTTAAAGCTAACGGGGCGACGCATTAGGGACCCGCAGCACAAGCGTGCTGTTTCAATCGCTCTACACAAAGGACTGTAAAGCGGGAATAAGATCGGCGATGCGCCTATAGCATCTCTCAAACAACAGCGACGCGACATCCAGATTGCCGAGTCCGATCACTCTTGTGTTCTCTGCCTTCCGAGAGTTGTGGCCAAACTCTGCGTACGTTGCTCAATGTCATGTTTGCAATAGAAGGGAACACGGACATCCACATTTAGTAATCCTATTACCTTCTAAACCTGCCGAGCGAGAAATAGAGTGGCTCAACCCGCTCAAAATAAGTTTGATCTGGAGACAAAAGGTAAATTCTAAGACAACGCAGGAAACCGCTTTTGCTAAATTGAAATTCGCGATCATTCGCGTAAATTCGCGGCTAGGCTTGCCTAATTCAAGAACAACTGCCGATACAACGTATCTCTTCTCTTCGGCACAAAACCCGCATCGCGAATCATTCTCCGCAGCTCTTCTTCTGTGGTGCAGTTGGTCACGCCGGCAGAGCGCACGACGTTTTCTTCGAGCATCACGGAGCCAACATCATTGCCGCCAAAGCGCAAGCCAAGCTGGCAGACTTTCAGCCCTTGCGTCACCCAGCTTGATTGCACGTTCTTGAAGTTCGAAAGATAAAGTCGAGCGATGGCCAGCACTTTCAGGTATTCAACTGCCGTGGCTTCTTCCCAGTGGCGGCCGCCCAGTGCGGTGTTGCCCGGCTGAAAGCTCCACGGGATAAACGCGGTAAAGCCGCCGGTCTCTTCCTGCAATTCATACACTCGCTGGAAGTGATTGATGCGATGCTCAAAAGTTTCGCCCACGCCAAACATCATGGTTGCCGTGGTGCGCATGCCCAGCTTGTGGGCCGTGCGGTGGACGTTAAGCCAGTCGTCGGTCAGGCATTTCAGGCGGGCAATTTTGTAGCGAACTTCGTCGTCCAGAATTTCCGCGCCGCCGCCGGGGATGGAATCCAGCCCCGCCGCGCGCAGGCGAATGATTGTCTCTTCAATCGAGAGGCCGCTTACATCGGCAAAGTGAATGATCTCTGACGCGGAAAAGCAATGCAGGTGAATCTGAGGAAAGCGCTGCTTGATGCCGCGCAGCATCTCCTCATACCACTCAATCTTCAAGTCCGGATGCAGCCCGCCCTGCATCAGTACGCCCGTGCCGCCCAGCTCCACGGTCTCGCGGATTTTGTCATAGATCGTTTCCATCTCCAGCACGTAGCCCTTGGCGCGTCCGGGGCCTTTCACCGGGGCGTAAAAGGCGCAGAAGGTGCAGTATTCCGTGCAGAAATTCGTGTAGTTAATGTTCCGATCGATGATGTAGGTGGCCACGCCTTCAGGATGCAGCTTGCGGCGAAGCGAATCGGCTTCCATGCCCAGGCCGATCAGATCGTCTGAGCGGAAAAGGTCCAGTGCTTGTTGTTTGGTCAGGGACATTGTGCCCTTCCATTTTACCGGAATCGCCCAAATTGGGCGATTTTGGTTGCCATTTTGCCGTCTTGCTGATTTGATTGCCAAGTCTCATCCCGCGAAAAATCGTGAATCAAGCTATATGCGGTAAAGCTCGCTTCGGAGGCCTTCCCATGAAAAAATTCCTGCCGCTCCTTGCAGGTCTGCTCCTGCTCACCGGCTGTGTGCCAGTCGATTCACTGAATCCCCTGTACACGGACAAAGACCTTGCATTTGACGAGTCACTGCTTGGTTCGTGGGTCGGCCCGGATAACGGAGCGGAAGGTGGACTGGAAATCCTGGCTCGGGAAAAGGATGGGAAGAAAAGCTACCTTCTGGTGATGACTGACAAGATCAAAGACCTGAACGTCTTCAAGAAGACCGTTTACCACGCCGCGTTGGTCAAGCTGAATGAACACTTGTTTCTGGATGTGGTTGAGCAGAGCTTTGAGCCCCAATCCACCACCTACTCTCTTCAGGTCAAATCCGGCAAAAGCGGCCCAACCATTCAACCTGCCCTCGTAAAGATAGGAGAAGCAGCTTATCTGGAATTCAAAAACGGAGCGTCTGATGGGAAGGTAGGCGCACATGTGCTGCGAGCGCACTGGATACTGAAGGTCGTCAGGAAAGAGAAGACCCTTCAACTTGATTGGGCCGATGATGAGGAGTTTCGAAGGGCCGTGCAGGCAGGCACCGTGAAGCTGCCCAACAAGCTTCTGGGTGAAGGTAAAAATCAGGATGTGGTGATCACGGCCGGTACGCAGGAACTGCAGAAGTTCGTGGCGGAGCACGCTGACGACAAAACATTTTTCAACCGCAAGACGGAAGAGTTGCACCGCAACGAATAGTGCGCAGTCGTCACGCCGCCCGTGTTCTCGGCCCTTTTGCGTCCGGGATCACTGGCTTGCCCTGGCGTTTGCGTTTCCATGTCCAGTAAAGCGCGGCGAGTCCGCCGATCACGCTCAGCGCAATGACCGTCCACAGCATGGGACGGTAGTAATGATGGAAAAAGCCGAAGATTTGTTTGCTGTACATTGATCCCAGCCATGCCAGTAGGCCGTAGCGGATGGCGCGCGCCAGTCCCACGGCTACCAGGAAGTACCGCTTGGGATATTTCAGCGCGCCTGCCACAATCAGAAACGGCGAGTAAGGCACTGGAGGCGGCAGCAATGCCGGGACGAAAAGGCTCCAAAAGCCGTACTTTTTAAAAATCCTGTGAATTCTCTCAGCTTTCTTCTGGGGAAGCTTATCCTCCAGAGCGTGCTCGCCGGCTTTAAAGCCCAGCCCATAGGTCACGTAAGCGCCCACAATCCCGCCAATCGTCGCCATTACGGCGTAATAAGGCCACCAGCTTCTCTGGTGGGCGGAAAGCAAAATGGTGAGCGCATCCATGCTTCCGGGCATGGGCACAACTGAATTATCGGCAAGGCCCAGCAGGATCAGTCCAAGACCACCCAAACGCTCGAGCCACGACCCTAAAGAAAGCAGAACAATAAACGGCACAGATCATTGGATGCCAAATTCGGGGTGGAGTTCCGATTGAGAGTTGTAAAGCGTGTAAAGTCCTTGTGTTTGTGTCGCTCCGCTCTTTAAGCGTTGCAGAAAAGGTTTTTCTTCGGCGTTACAAGTGTCAGAGAGCGACTTTCAGTCGCGCCCTAAATACTCCAAAATGGACTGGGCTTTAGCCCCCGCAAAGACAAGATCTTGATGGAAAGCATCTTCCCGTAACCTGTGATTTAGATACGGACAGCAGGATCCGCAACGCGCTGCCCAAGGAAAGCCAGTTCGGGGACCTGGCTGAAAACGCCGCATTCCACCCCATACTTATAGAACAGCCGAAGGCCTTCAAGGTTCTCTGGATCGAGACTGTAATCAACGTTTTCCGTCAGGTACTCTGCAATCAGCTTGGGAGAGAGACTCAGCTTGGGGGCCCACTCGGCGGCAACCTCCGGAATGTGTTTCAGCCCATTGTCTCGCGACTGCTGAAACACCTGCGCAATATTTGGTTCCCCGGCGCGGCCTTCAAGAGCTGCCTTGCGCACCGCCCAGAACGCGAATACAAACGGACGTCCCGTCCAGCGCTTCCACTCCTCGGCCAGGTCATAAACAAAATAGCCATCCGTCCGTGCCTGGAGCGCAGAATCGCCAATCAGCAGCGCGGCATCATGCCATTGCAGCATCTCTTTGAGTGACGGCTTCTGCCGACTGAATCCCGGATCAAGGCCGACGAATTTCCTAAGGTAGATCTCCACCAGCGCCGCTGAGGTGCGAGACGAATCGTCCGTAGCCACGCTGCGGATTTTATTGATTGCAACTTTGCTTACCAGCAGGATTGACCGCACCTTATTCTTGGCGGCAATCGCCACGTCAGGCACAATCACGAGGTCAGGAATCACCGTGTAAGCCGCCACCGGGATAATGCCGATATCCGCCGAGCCTTCCTTTAATTGCTCTGCGCAACGCGACGGGATCGTGTAGCTGATTTCAAAATGCTGGCGCAATCGATCCGCAGTCTCGCCGTTCTCAAAGTCCCACATGAGCGGAGCGGTGTTCAAGAAGCTGATGGCAGAGATGCGGAGATGCATGGAATCATTCTAGCAAGCATCGTTTGTATCTGCCCTTGCCATTACCTGCTTTGCGCCTTGCTATACTCCTTCGCGCCAAGAAAGGACGAGCTATGAAGCTGGAATGTGAATCAAGTCATCCCAAAATCGACAACGGAATGACATTCAGCGAGGCAAAAACTCTCAACAAGGCAAACTTTGATGCGGCCATTGATACTGCTGAAAGAGAAGCCATAGACAAGGCTTTCGACAATGCACAATCGAGCCTTGCAGGCTATAAATGCAAACCGGATTGCGAAAGACGCTTTGCCGTCAATATAGGTCCCCGAGCGGTATTCAAAGCCCGACCGCAAAAAATCAATGGCGCAACCCTGTACAAGGCGCTTGTCTTCATTGATTGGACGCTGGATATCGAGTGCAAACGTCGAAAACCGGGAGGCGGAATCCGGCACGGACGTCCTGAGTGAGGACGCTGGTTATTTGACAGGTGTTTCCTTTCCCGTGTACAGTCCGCCAAAGTTCCCATCTGGGAAGGCGCAAGGTCGCGATGTCCACCGCAAGAGCAGTTACTTCAAATTCAATTTACTGGCTGGCGCTTTCCCTTACGCCGGGCATTGGCCCCACTCGTGGGCGCAAGCTGGTAGAACGTTTTTCCACCATTCAGGATGTTTTTCACGCTTCGCTCACCGAACTGGAAGCAGAGAACCTGCAGGCGCACTCCGCGCAGCACATCGCGCTGGGAAAATCGCTGGAACTGGCGAATGACGAGCTTGCGAAAGCCGCAGCCGCGGGTATTCAGGTTGTCTGCCGTAATGATGAAGGCTGGCCTGCGCGCCTGAGTGAAATTTATGATCCACCGCTGGTCCTTTATGTACGTGGAAATATTGAGGTGCTTTCACGTCCGGGAATAGCGATCGTGGGCACGCGCCACCCTACGCCCTACGGAATAGGAATGGCCGAGCGCCTGAGCTGCGATCTCGCTTCGCGTGGCCTGGCAATCTTCAGCGGCATGGCGCGTGGCGTTGACACCGCTGGACATCGCGGGGCCATCAAAGGCAAAGGGAAAACCGTCGCCGTTTTCGGCACTGGCGTGGACGTGATCTATCCGCGCGAAAACAAGAAAATCGCCGACAGCATTCTTGAATGCGGTGGCGCGTTGGTGAGCGAGTTCCCTCTCGAATCGTTCGCCGCGCCGCAGAATTTTCCTATCCGCAACCGCATCATCAGCGGCTTGGCTCTAGGTGTACTGGTCGTCGAAGCCGGAGAGTACAGCGGCACGCGCATCACCGCTCGATGCGCTCTGGAGCAGAGCCGTGAAATCTTTGCCGTGCCGGGCAACGTGATCTCCCGCAATTCCTGGGGGCCAAATACGCTGATCAAGCAGGGAGCCAAGCTAACTGCAACATGGGAGGACATCTGGGAGGAATTGCCGGCCGAGGTAAAACGCCAGCTTGAATCCGAATGGGCGCCGCAAGCATCAGAGGAGGAGCCCACCAGCAGCCTGTTCGGTAATGAATTAAGTCCGGCGGAAAAGAAGCTGCTGTCAATCCTGCGCCAGGACGAATCAACGCACATCGACGCAATCATGGAAAAACTGGAGGGCCAAATTTCTTCGTCGGAGGTTTTTACCGCGCTGTTCGAGCTGGAACTGAGCGGCAAGGTGAAGCAGATGGCGGGAAAGAACTACGTTAAAGCATTTTAGAGCTAGGAGATGGGGTATTTGGTACTTGGTATTCGGTACTTGGCCGGAGGGCTGCAATGCGGAATTATCGGGACCTTGAAGTCTGGAAAATCTCACATAAGTTAACGCTTGAGCTCTACACTGTCAGCAAGAAGTTCCCGAAAGATGAAATGTTCGGTCTTACATCGCAATTGCGGCGCGCTGCAATTTCTATTGGCGCAAATTTGGCTGAAGGTTGTGGGCGCAGAACCAGCCCTGAGTTTGCTCGCTTCATTCGAATTGCAATGGGCTCTGCGAGTGAACTTGATTACCATTTGCTGCTTTGCCGGGATTTCGGATTTGTAACGAGCGAGTTCTATGAGCGGAACTCGAAAGAGTTGATCAGAGTTCGCAAAATGTTGTCAGCTCTGCTGACCAGCGTCGAAAACCAGATGCAGGCAAAAGCGCTTGCAGCGCACGGCTAAGTACCAAATACCAAGTACCTCTGGCCCGTCAGAAATTTGTCCCCACGAGCAGTTCCGTGGTAGCTTCAACTTGAATTACAGGGAAAAGAGTAACGTTGCCAAAATCACTCGTAATCGTCGAATCGCCCACCAAGGCGAAGACCATCAATAAGTACCTGGGCAAGGACTACGAAGTCGAGGCCTCTCTGGGTCACATCAAAGATCTGCCCAAGAGCCAGCTCGGCGTGGACCTGGAGAGTGATGAGTTCTCCACCGAGTACGTGGTGATCCCAGGAAAAGAAAAAGTTGTGGCCAAGCTGAAGAAGCTGGCCAAAGGCGCGCTCGCCGTCTATCTGGCGCCTGACCCGGACCGCGAAGGCGAAGCCATTGCCGCGCATCTGGAAGAAGAGCTGGGCGAAAACGGTTCCGGCAAGAAAAAGAAAAAAGGCGGCATTGAGTTCCATCGCGTGACCTTTAATGAGATCACCAAGAAAGCGGTGCAGGAGGCATTCAAGCACCCGCGCGATATAGATCGCAATCTGGTGGACGCGCAGCAGACACGCCGCGTGCTGGACCGCATTGTGGGTTACCAGGTCTCGCCGCTGCTGTGGGACAAAGTCCGTCGCGGCCTTTCCGCCGGACGTGTGCAGACGGTGGCGCTGCGCCTGATTGTGGAGCGTGAGCGCGAGGTCAAAGCGTTCGAGAAAAAAGAATACTGGACCATTGACGCGCACCTTTTCGGCGGAAAGCCGCCAGCCTTCGACGCGCGCTTTGTGGGCCGTGGCGACGAAAAAACCGAAGTCCCCAACGAGGAGGAATCCAAGAAGATTACCGGCGCTCTGGAACAGGCGCAATGGTCTGTACGCAACATTGAGAAGAAAGAACGCCGCCGCAGCCCCGCGCCTCCGTTTACCACCAGCAAGCTGCAACAGGATGGCTCGCGCAAGCTGCGCTTCAGCGTAAAGCGCGTCATGATGATTGCCCAACGCCTCTATGAAGGCATTGATCTGGGCAGTGACGAAGGCTCCGTCGGTCTCATTACTTATATGCGTACCGACTCAGTGCAGGTTTCACCCGACGCGCTGACTGAAGTTCGGGAAATGATCAATGGAACCTACGGCAAAGATTTCCTGCCGGAGCAGCCCAACGTTTACAAATCACGGAAAGCGGCACAGGAAGCCCATGAAGCGATACGGCCATCATCAGTAGCGCGGCATCCAGACGAGATCAAAAAGTATCTCCAGGAAGATGAGTACAAAGTTTACAAATTGATCTGGCAGCGCTTTGTTGCGTCGCAGATGACGCCTGCGGTTTTCGACCAGACCAGCATCGATATCGAAGCCAAGGCCACAAGCGAATCGTTCACCTTCCGCGTAACCGGATCGGTGCTCAAGTTTGAAGGCTTCCTGAAAGTTTATGAGGAATCTAAGGACGCGAAGGACGAAGAAGATGAGGCGCTCAAGCACAAGCTGCCTGCGCTGGAAGTGGGCCAGAAGCTTACGCTGCGCGAGCTGAAGCCGGAACAGCATTTCACTGAACCACCGCCGCGATTCAACGAAGCGTCACTGGTGAAGGAATTGGAAGAGCGCGGCATCGGACGGCCTTCGACCTATTCGACGATCCTTTCGACCATACAGGAGCGCCAGTACGTGCAAAAGATTGGCGGCAAGTTCATACCCACGGAAACGGGACTGGTCGTGACCGATCTGCTGGTCAAGAACTTTGAAGAAATTTTTGATCCCGCTTACACGGCGCGGCTGGAAGAAGAGCTCGACGAGATAGAAGAAGGCAAGGAGAAGTGGACAGACGCGCTGGGCGGCTTCTACAAAAAGTTTTCCAAGGACCTCCGCTACGCGGAAAAGCACATGGAAAACGTGAAGCGGATGGAGAAGCCCACGGACGAGAAGTGCGAACGCTGCGGCTCGCCGCTGGTGCTCAAGTGGGGCAAGCATGGCTCGTTCTACGCTTGCAGCGCCTATAAGAAGGATGATCCTGAGAGCTGCACGTTCACCAAAGAGAATCCTGTCAACCTGCCTGATTTTGACGGCGCAGAAATGCCGGAGACCGGCCAGGATGAATATTGCGAGAACTGCGGACGCGTGATGGTGTTGAAGCGCGGCCGCTTTGGCCAGTTCATGGCCTGCACCGGATATCCGGATTGCAAGACGACGCGCCGGCTCGACCAGGGAAAACGCGTGCCGGACGTCCCTCTGGAAGAACTCTGTCCCAAGTGCAACCGCAACATGGTGCTGCGCCACGGGCGCTATGGCGAATTCATTTCCTGCAGCGGCTATCCGGATTGCAAATACATTAAGCAGAATTTCATCGGCGTGAAGTGCCCGCAATGCGCGGATGGTGAGCTGGTGGAAAAGAAGGCGCGCCGTCGCGGCAACACATTCTATGGCTGCTCAAATTATCCTAACTGCGACTTCACATCAGCCTACAAGCCGGTACCGGAAGCGTGTCCGCAGTGCGGCAGCCCGTACCTGCTGGAAAAACATTTGAAGTCAGGATCGCTGCTGGTTTGTCCCAACAACAGCAAGAAATCGGCGGATGAAGAAGAACAGCCCAAGCCAAAGAAAAAGCCACGCGGCAAAAAAGGCGCTGCCGCTGCGGCTGAAGAAACAAAGCCCGCAACAGCCGTGGTCAAGTGCGATTATTCTCGCTCCATCCCCACGCCGGAATGGATGACGCAAGGCAAGAGCGGCGACGATACGCAGCAAGAAGCTGTTTAAAATCGGGAGCGCAATATCTCTATGGCGAAAGCAAAAGCTGAAGACGCAAATTTAATTCTCAAGATTTATGACCTTCGTCGCGAGCCGGTGATGCGGGCCGCGCGCAAGTATGTAGTGTCAGAGTTCTGGCCGCAAAATTACGATGAGTTCAAGGCGGTGATTACAGGCTATGGAACTGAGCCGAACGCATTCTTCCGCCAGGTGATGACCTACTGGAACATGGTTGCCGCCATGGTGCTGCGCGGCGCCGTGAATGAAGAATTGTTCTTCGATTGCAACGGCGAACCTTATTTTCTCTGGGCCAAATTTGGCGACTATATTGCGCAGGCCCGGAAAGACCAGGTCGATCCGGAATTTCTCTCGCACCTGGAAAAGCTGACGTCGAAGCCGGCGGCAAAGAAGCGCATCAAGGGCTTGCAGGAACGGATAGCGGCGCGACGCTCGCAGGCTGCGGCGGCAGCCAAAGCCGGGAAGTAGTTTATGTTTGAGCTGGACCAGTTTGTTGCCGATTGTCGCGCGGCGTTGCGCCAGGACCGGCCGCAGCAAGCTGTTCAGGAAGTGGTGCGACGCGCGGTCTCCACGCCCGGAGAGATCCTCAGAGCGATCGGCGAGCCGCAGCGGGCGGAAATGCAAACGCTCCATCGCTCGGACGATCTCACCATCCTGAACGTGATCTGGGCGCCCTGGATGAACCTGCTGCCGCACAATCACCAGATGTGGGCGATCATCGGCCTCTATACCGGACGCGAAGACAATATTTTCTGGCGGCGCGTGCCGGGAAGCAACGGACTCGTAGAAGCTGCGGGAGCACGAGCGTTGCGCGAGAAAGACGCTGAGCCGTTGGGTCGAGACATCATCCATTCCGTAAGCAATCCTCTATCAAAATTGACGGGCGCGCTGCATGTTTATGGCGGAGATTTCTTTGGCGTTCAACGCAGTGAGTGGGACGCGGAAACTCTGCTGGAACAACAGTGCAGCGGGGAAAAGATGGCCCACCGATTTGAGGAAGCCAACGCACTGCTGAAGGTAAATAGCCAATAAGGCGTTCGCAGGAGTATTCACCGCGGAGGCGCGGAAAGGCGTTTGCCGCAGATCAGCGCAGATGGAGTCGTGTTTGCAAGTCGCGCCTGAGTTGGTCAGTTGGAAGTCTGGCAGTTACAGCCGCTCAAACACTGGCGACCTGCCCACAGCGCCTAACCCATTACGCGCAAGAGATGGCGGGTTTTTTAGAGTTATGTTTTTGGTTTTCTTTTCTCCCATGCCTCTGACAATGCATTGGCTAGAAAGCTATCTAGCTGCTCTCCACGATATGTTCCATCCTCGACTCTGATTCGACACTGGAAGGGATTGGGATTCTTGAAAATGTCTGTCAATGCTTGATACTCATGAGGTTTGCCGAGCATTGCTTCTTCTATCGAGATACGGTACAGGTATGAAAATGCATCGGCGGCTTGCACGTACGGAGAGGCTTTATCATTTGAAAAACAGATGCTGTCAACATGGTTTCGCACCTCTTCACTGGCCCGCTTCATTCGCCGCAAAAACTGATAACAGGGAATCGCTTTCGCTTCGTCATCGTCAAGAATTAGCCCAACCTTCCATGGAATTGAAAGGCGTTTGTAGTGCCTAATGATCGACATCACAGCGTTATGGAATACAAAAAAATGCGGGTCGTCCCCAAAATTTATACGCAACGAGAATCGCGAAGGGGCCTTGTAGGCGCTTACCTCGACGCCCCACGTTACGCCTAGTTCAAGGCCATTGGCTATCGCCTGGATAAGCGGGAGAATATCTGCCGCCCGTTCTTTCGCAGTTCCTTTCTTCATACTCCCATATTTCTGCGAATAGCGGACAGCCTCTTTCATGCTGAAATGGTTGAGTTCATATCGGCTGAGGAGTTGCATCCAGTGGCTTCCGAAGCTCTGCCATGTCTGAGAGTCCGCGACAAGTGCGCTGAATACTACGACCTTATGTTCCTGATGCTTTCCGCTCTCGTCACAGTAGGCGTAAATCGTCTTCATACTGTCATCTTGCGGGGAGAATTGGGAACGAGTTCACCGTCCGCCCCGATGCCTCACTTCACAACCTTGACTTTCGACGCTTCAGCAGTACCCAGAAATTTTCTATTTCGTTTGTGTGGGCTCGCCCGTTAACGTGCCGCTCCGCATGGTCAACAAACTCATGCACGTGTTCATCTTTCAAACCCTTCTCCGGATCAGCACAGGCGCTCTTGGTCGAACTCCCTGACGCATTATGCTCACAAACGGCAGCGCCGGGATCCTTCGACTGCGCCGTCACATGCGTTCCGGCTCCGCTCAGGACGACAGGGTATAGAAATCAAAATTCGGTACATCCGTCCTGCTGCGTCCAAGCTACGAAATATATTCTTTGATATATGGGTCTTGCACCTGGCCCAATTCATGCGCGCTGCCTTCAAACACAGCCTTGCCTTCGCGCAGGATCATGAAGCTGGTGCGGATGTCCTGGGAAGGCATTCCGTCTGAAGGCTTCATATGCTTGGTGGCGGGGTCAAAGTAGTGGGTGGCCAGCGTAAAGCCATCCTGCAGGCGATGCGTCACCATCAGTGCGCTGGTTTTAAAAACGTCGCGCTGTTTCATGATCAACTCAATGATCGTGGTTGAGGTAATCGGATCCAGGCCGCCCGTGGGCGAATCATAGAGCAGCACTTCAGGCTGGGTAATGATGGCGCGCGCAATTCCTACACGCCGCCGCATACCGCCGGAAAGCTCTGAGGGAAACTTATCAATGGAGGACTCCAGTTCCACAAAACTCAATGACTCGCGCACACGCTTTTCCACCTCCGCCTCAGGAAGGTGCTCCTCCAGCAGGCGGAACGCTACGTTGTCACGCACGGTGAGCGAATCAAAAAGAGCGCTCTCCTGAAACACGATGCCGACTTTGCTGCGCAAGTCAAACAACTCTTCTTCCGTCATCATGGTTATATCGTGCCCCAGAACGTAGATGCTGCCGCTATCCGGCTTGAGCAGCCCAAGGCAGAGTTTCAGTATCGTGCTCTTACCTGAGCCGGCGACGCCCAAAATAATCTTGGTTTCACCGCGCCTGAGTTCAAAAGAAACGCCATCCAGCACAGGCGTTTCTCCCTCAAAGCAGATGGAGACATTCTCAAAGATGATCGCCTTGTGGACCGTGTCCAGGTTCTCATCGTCAAATGGCGAAATGGCATTGTCCAGCGGGGGCATGAGAGATCAAGTTAGAACGATCAGGAGTTGCGTAAGGACGGCGTCAACAGCCAGAATCAGGACGGAAGACACGACTACTGCTTGCGTGGTGGAGCGTCCCACACCCTGTGTGCCGCCTTTTGTCGTCATGCCGAAGTAACAACCCACGGTGGCAATAATAAAGCCGAATACCACCGGCTTCACCAGGCCGGTAACTACGTCAGAATAATGCAATATCTGGTACGCGCTGTTCCAGTATTGCGTGCTGTCGAGCCCCAGCATGAAAAAGGAGATGATCCATCCGCCCACCAGGCCAACAAGGTCAGAGATGATGGTGAGAAAAAACATCATGAAGACCGTTGATATCACGCGCGGGGTCACCAGCTTTTTGTAAGGATCTGTGCCCAGGGCGCGCATGGCGTCAATCTGTTCTGTCACCTTCATGGAGCCAAGTTCGCTGGCCATGCCGGAAGCGTTGCGTCCGGTTACCATCAGGCTGGTCAGCACTGGGCCCAGTTCGCGAACCATGGAGAAGGACACCAGCCGTCCGGTCATTGAAAGAGATCCGAACGATTCCAGAGTTTTTGCCGTGTTTAGCGCGAGCACAATCCCGGTGAACATGCCGGTCAAAACTACAATGGGCAGCGATCCCACGCCGATGAGATCGGCCTGCTGAATGGTATCCGCCATGTAAAAAGGCGTGCGGAATATATTTATGAGCGAACGGAGTGAAAGATAGGTGTACTCCTGCACCGCGAGGATATTGCGCTTTACGAAATCGAACGGCGAGATCAGTTCCATCCAACAGGAAATATAGCAGAGCCAACGGCTTGGCAGCCACAGCGCGATTAGCGTCCGCCTGCCGTTCTCTATTGCGCCTATGATTTTGCGTGCGGAAATTCTTCAACGTGGAACTCGCCCTTGCGGCCAAAATAGATGACTTTTCTGCCGGCCAGAAAGGCCCAGTAGCCGGTCACGCCCGCTTCTGCGGAGCGCTTCATGAATTCCGGGTAACGAATGACGTCTGTCTGCGCCGCGCGGATGGCGGCCACGATTCCGGAAGAAGAAAACTCCTCGGCCACGGGCAGCACCGGTAGGGTCATTTTTTCAACATGGGTCTTGCCCCTGGTGGTATAGAACGTCTCTGTGCCTGCGGCGAGATCGCAGAAATAGGATTCAACATCGGCTTCCACCAATCGCCGCACCACTTCTGGGAATACCAGCTTTCCGGCCTGTGATTCGGCCATGACCTGATGGATGACATCAATATTCATTCTGTTGTCTCTCCTTGATTCTGGTGGGATCTTCGCAAGCTGCGCATCATAATTTATTACCGAAAAGTAATCAGCCTGTTCTCTTGCAATCAACAATAAGCCGATTGTGCGGGCGATCGGAAGTCCTTTACAATCTCAACCCACAATGAGCACACCGCCACTCTCAGCCAGAAAGTTGATTCACAGCATCTTGCTCTCCAAGGGACGCATGGAAGCGCTGACCGATGGGATTTTTGCCATCGCCATGACGCTGCTGGTGCTGGAACTAAAAGTTCCCGACATGCCGAAATCCGTGGGCGCCGGCCAGTTGCTGGAAAGCATTGGCCACGAAGCACCGGCTTTCTTTAGCTTTTTTGTTTCTTTTCTTTATTGTGGACTGCTCTGGGTCATGCACCATCTGGCAATGCATTTCGTCCGGCATCTGCAAATTGCGCTAGTGTGGTTAAATCTGTTGTTTCTAATGTCGATTTCTGTCATGCCTTTTTCCTGTGCGTTGCTGGGGCATTTCCTGCGCAACCGCGCGGCCCAGGAGATTTATTTTGCCAACATGTTTGTGGCGGCCACCCTTTTGGCGGCGCAATGGGTGGTAGCCAGACAGAAGAAACTGCTCAGTGAAGACGAGCCGCTGAAAGCTCAGCTTATGGGACAGCAAATCTTTTTCTTTCCCGTGGCGCTGGGCTCAGCCATGCTGGCTGTTCATTTCATCAATCCACTGGCAGGTTTTTACGCCATGGCAGTTGTGCTGGTCGGGCTACGTCTGTGGCAGAAGATGTGGTGGCATCGTCGTCAGCAGGCTGAAAAAGCTGCTAATCTCGCGCGCCCTTCTTCCTGATTTCAATATTGAGCCGCTTGATCTTCTGGTTCAACGTGGAAAGCGGAATGTGGAAGCGCTCGGCGGCGTCAGTCTGGTTCCAACTGCATTTCTCCAGCATGTTCACGATCAAACGGCGCTCGCAATCTTCAACGATTTCAAACAATGACGCGTCCGGGCGGTGTTCAAGCATCTTGCCTTCCGATCCTCTCCCCACGATGTGGTCAGGAATGAGCTCAATGCCCACAGTAGGCCCATTGCACAGCACCACGGCGCGTTCGATGACGTTTTCCAGTTCGCGGACGTTTCCGGGCCAGGAATAATCCATTAAGGGACGCAAGGCTTCCGGCGCAATGTTGATGATTGCCTTGCCATTCTCGCGCGAAAACTTCTCCAGGAAATGTCCAACCAGCCGTGGAACGTCTTCACCGCGGTTGCGCAGCGGAGGCAGATCAACGGTGATCACGTTCAGGCGATAGAAAAGGTCTTCACGGAATTTGCCTTCCCGCACCAGCACCTGCAAATCGATATTGGTGGCCGCGATCACTCGCACATCCACCTGCAGCTCATGGATGCCGCCCAGGTGCATGAATTTGCGGTCCTGCAGGACGCGCAGGATTTTTGCCTGGGTTTCCATGCTCATGGTGCCGATTTCATCCAGGAAAATCGTCCCGCCATCGGCCACTTCAAACAGGCCTTTCTTGGAAGAGATGGCGCTGGTGAACGCGCCTTTCACATGGCCGAACAGTGTTGACTCCAGCAGGTCGGCGGGCATGGAGCCGGTATTGACCGGAACAAAAGGATGGTTCTTGCGAGTTGAGTTGGCGTGAATCGCCTTGGCAATCAGTTCCTTGCCGGTGCCGCTTTCACCCTGGATCAGCACGGTGGAGCGGCTGGGAGCTACCTGTCCAACCAGGTCAAAGATCTTGAGCATGGAATCAGACTTACCGACAATATGCTCAAAGTTATAACGCTCTTTCAGCGCTCGTTTGAGCTGCTCATTTTCTTCTTCCACGCGGCGACGGGCCACCGCGGCGCGCACGTCCGCCAGAAGCTTTTCATTGTCCCACGGCTTCTGGATAAAATTGGTGGCGCCCTTCTGCATGGCGCGGACAGCATTGTCCAGCGTGCCATAGGCGGTAATCATGATCACAGCCAGTTGTGAATCTCGCGAGCGGATGTCAGCCAGGATTTCGAGGCCATTGCGATCAGGCAAAGCAAAGTCGAGCAGCACCAGATCAAAGGTATGTTCGTTCAGGCGGGCGAGTCCATCCTCCCCGGTCTCAGCCGATTCCACACTGTAACCTTCAAACTCCAGCAAAGTTTCCAGCGACTCGCGGATGCCGGCTTCATCATCGATAATCAGGATTGAACCGCCGTGGGAGAGGTCGGTCCGGGGACGAGTTAAGACCGCTGCCTCAGACATTGACTGCCTTTCTCATTGGAAATTCCAGTTGGAACGTAGTTCCCTGGCCAGGTTGCGAGTCCACGCGGATCTTGCCCGCGTGCTCTTGAATGATTCCGTACGTGACTGACAGGCCAAGTCCCGTGCCGCGTGACTGGCCTTCACGTGGAACGTTCTTGGTGGTAAAGAACGGGTCATAAATCTTGTTGATATGCTCCGGCGCAATGCCGGCGCCGCTGTCACTGATGTTGACCTGTACGCTGTCGCCGTTGGCGGTGCTGATGTGCAACGTGCCGCCCTTGCCCGCCATGGCGTCTTTGGCGTTCAGAAACAGGTTCAGGAATACTTGTTGCAGCTTGCCGGAATTGCCATGGATCAGCGGCAGCCCGGTATAGAGATCGGTCTGCACCTTCACGCGCGAAGTCTTGAGCTGATGCTCCAGCAGCGTGAGCGTTTCCGTAATGATCTTGTTCAGGTCGATGGCGCTGAATTCCGTGGCGCTGGTGCGCGAGAAATTCAGCAGGTTGTTCACGATCTCTGAAGCGCGGAACGTCTGGCGCGTGATTTTTTCCAGCAGCGGGCCAAGCTTGGCGTCGCCATTGATCTGCTTGGTAAGCATCTGCGCGTAGCTGGAAATTACCGCGAGCGGAGTATTCACTTCATGCGCCACGCCCGCAGCCAGCAAGCCGATGGATGAAAGCTTTTCTGCCTGCGTCAGCTGCGATTCCAATTCCATCCGCTCTGTGATGTCATCCACGATGATGAGGCGGCCAATCACGTTAAACTTTCTTGTCACCAGCGGCGCAATGGCCACATTGGCAATGCGCACATCGCCCGCGCGCGTGTGCAGGCGGAATTTATACAGGTTGTGAATGCCCGGATTCTGCCGCACGCGGTAAAACTCTTCCATGAACTCAGCCGGAAAGACTTCACTCAATCGCTCATTGAGCACCTGCGACCGCGGCATGGCATACATCACTTCCATCTGCGAATTCCATGACTCGATGCGATCTTCCAGGTCCACGGCCAGCACGCCAACGCTGATGGATTCCACGATGTTCTCGTTGAAGTCCTTCAGCCGCTCGTACTCGCTGGCTTTCTGCTCCAGTGAGGCATACAGCCGCGCGTTCTGGATGGCGATACCCATATATCCCGCCAAGGTTTCCAGAAGCTCAACGTCTTCACTCGAGAGGAAGTCACCAGACATGGTCTTGCCCAAACCCATGACCGCGATCGTGCGGTTCTGCACCGTGCAAGGGATGTAGTAATTCAGGTTGAGCTTGGCGATGGTTTCACGCGCGGTCACGCTTTCCTGCAGCGCCTTGCGCGTGTTGTCAAAGAAGATGTGCCCAGCATATTGCTCCGGACGCTCCACCACAAGGAAACTGAGGTCGAGCGAGCCGGCGTAACTGATGCCAAAAGACTTTTCCATTACGAACTGGTTGGCTTCAGCGTCCGTGGCCAGGAAGATGGCAATACGATCAACCAGCAGCGTTCGCGAAAGCCTATCAATGACGGAGGTGAGCATGGCGTGCAAGTCGGTTTCAGAGCTGAGCTCGCGTCCAAACTCGATCAGCGTGCGGCGATAGTCATAGCGCTTGCGGTAAAAGAAGCGATCGACACGGACCTGGATCCAGTTCTTCAGCGGCTCAAAAATCAGGGCCGTGATGATGATGACTGCGATCAGGCCGAAGGTGCCGGTACCCGGATACTTTGTGGTAATGGAGCCGGCAAGGCTGCCGATACCGACAAAGTAAGCCACCACGATGGCAGCGGTCGCCAGCGTATAAGCGACGCCGCGCTTAAAGATGATGTCTACGTCCATCAACCGGTAGCGCACAATGGCGTAGCCCCAGGTTACGGGCAGGAAGACCAGCGACAGAACGGAAATTTTCATCGCCGGCGTGGGCAGCGCTCCGGCGATGTAAGGAATCACGTAAAAAAGCGTATACGGGCCAATTGCAAGAACGGTGCCGCGGGAGATCCACTTGAGCTGCTGCTGTTGCAACGGAGTTCCAGCTTTGCGATAAGTGCGCCATAGGATCACGGCCGCTATCGCGAAATAAACGGTCTGATAGACCATTTGCAGCCGGTCCAGGTCCCAGCGCAGGGACTCAGTGAACTCAAAAACCGAAACGGCGACCACTTGCATTATCAGAAGGGCCGCTCCCGGCAGGTAAGCAAGCGAAATTGCCCAGGGATGATTTGCCAGCAGCCTGCGCGGCCTGGGGAAAGTCAGAGCAAAATGTAGGAACAATGCCGGCTGCAGCAGCCACGCAACAATGCTCGACCAGTAAATGGTCTGGTCAAAGGCGTTCAGCTTGCCCGTGTAATGAAACGAGTACAGGACAAATGAAATCAGGCAGAAAAGGTAAAAGTGGGTCGATTTCGGTGCGGTCCAGCGCCGGAACAAAACATACAAGCCAATGCCCAGATAAATGAGCGCGATAAGGCGCTGGCCCAGTTTAAGGGAATTGTCCGCCGGGATCGGAATGACCGGCCCCACTTCCAGGCTGATCCCCTGCCGATCAAGCAGATACGTGGCGCGGGAATAAACGCCGCTGCGGTAAAGATGTTTTTCAAACTCGACCAGGTTCTTGATGGTCTGGTCTTTAGGCAGACCATTGACGCGCAGTAACTTGTCGCCAACCTTGATGCCTGCTTTATCGCCTGGACCGTTGGGGATGACCCCTTTGGCCACAAGGAAGCCGGAATGCTCCTTCCACCACACGCCGTCCGTCGGAGTGGTGTACTGGGACTCTTTTTGCCAATTGATGATGGCAAACACGACGCAGGCGGCCGTGAGCAGCGCCAGTACGACGGCGGAGAAACGAACTAGGGAATCCTTTCGCATCCGCTGCTTTCCAAACCTCTCCACCCCGGGCGCAAATCGTGTAAGCGCTGGGGTTGGGCTAGATTGAAGCAACTGGGATGCCATATGGTTTTCCGGTAGGGGCAATAAGCTTTTTGTTTACTGACAGTTACAAAAGTATAAATGCTTTAATGTTCAAAAGCTACTGAAATTGGTATTTCGCTGTGTCTTTTTGTATTTCCATTTTTGGTAGGAAATTCAGGGTGGAAAACCCTTGGGGGAAGTTTTAAAAATTGCGGGGCTTCTTGGAGGAACCCCGCATTCAGAAGCGACAGAGGCGATAACATCCTATTTGAGTGCCGGAAACGAAAAAGCGGTTGTCCTCAAAGACCATGCAGATCGAGAAACTTACGGCGGAAATTGACGGAGAGCAAATTCACTTCTCGCGCCTTGGGGCTGGCCGTCCGCTCTTGCTGCTGCATGGATTGCTGGGCGGATCGTTCTGCTGGCGGCGGAATATGGAAGCACTTTCACTGCGGCACACCGTCTATGCGGTCGATCTGCCGGGCCACGGAGAAAGCGATGCGCCACGCCATCTGGACTGCTCCATGCCGGCACAGGCAGACCGCGTTTTGTCCCTTATGGAGCGTCTTAAGCTTGAGGAAATCGATGTGCTGGGGTGCTCGTGGGGTGGTGCAATCGCAATGCTTCTTGCCGCCAAGAGCGCAAAAGTGCGTTCTCTTGTGCTGGCCGCGCCGGTAAATCCCTGGTCAACTCTGGGCTTGGAACGTATACAGTTTTTGAAAGGGCGTATAGGAGGAACTTTCCTCAGGATGGTTTGGCCCTTTTCCCGTCCTCTCTACCATACAGCGCTGGCCAGGATGTACGGCGATCCCGAGCGCCTTCCGCCTGGAACCGTGGAAGGATACTGTTCCCAGGTAATGCGTCCAGGAAGGGTGAATAACATCCTGAACACCTTGCGCAGTTGGGAAAATGACGTGACTACCTTGAGCGCAGCGATCCCGCGAATCAAGGCGCGGTCTCTTTTGATCTGGGGAAGCCGCGACAGCGCGGTGGATGTTCGCTCTGCGGAGCCTCTTAAGCAGGCCCTGCCGGACTGTCAGCTCAAAGTGATTGAAGGCGCGGGTCATCTTCCCTTTGAAGAGACGCCGGATGAGTTTAACCGGCTGGTCTTGGATTTTATTGACCAGCAATGATCAACGATCCGCAATGACATATTCTGGAGGGGCGGCACGATCTGGAAAGCACTTTAGGCACTATCAGGATTTTGCAGGGTTGTGCCACACTTATGGCGAGCGATGCGTGAATTTTTTAAATCGACATGGGAGAGCCTTGATCGGGAAGCATGGCAGCGCTTTTTCATGGCGGTAGCCGGCCTGGGATTGGCGTTTGCGGCGGCGGTATTTTCATCGGTGGCGCGGGAGCGCGGCAACCCCGTGGCCACGTCGATTTTTGCCATTACGGCGTTGTGCCTGGCCCTCATCGTTGGGTTACTGACCGTGCCTTTTCTGGCGCGCCGCGTGGCTGCCGCCCGCATGAAAGATGCCTTTGACTACGAACTGACGCGTGAAGGCATTGTCTATATCGTCGTCCTGGTCATTATTGCAATCGCCGCGCTCAACACCGCGAACAATCTTTTGTGGATTGTGGAAGCGGCCATGCTGGCCGCAATTGCGGTTTCAGGCATCGGCTCGGCCGCGGACCTGCGGCGGCTGGAGCTGGATGTGGTGGTGCCTAAAAACGCTTTTGCCAGGGTGCCGGTACAGTTGCGCGTGAACCTGATCAATCCGCGCCTGTGGATGCCGGCGTTTTCCGTGAAAGTCTTTACCCCGGTGGACAAAAAGCAGCAACGGCGCGGCTGGGAATGGAGCAAGACCGAGTTTGTCTTTCCCAAAAAGAAGCGATGGCTGCGGATGCCGGACTACACGCTGAGCCGCAAAAATCCGCCGCCGTTCCAGCCCCCCATTTTGACGCGGCCTGTCTATTTCACGTATGTGGCTGCGCAAAATACGGCCGGCACCGAACTGGAAGTAACATTTCCGCGCCGCGGCCACTATAGCCAGGAAGGATTCAGCATTGCCACGCGCTTTCCGTTCTCCTTCCTGATCAAGAGCCGCAAAGTTGCGCTGGAGCGCGATCTCATTGTTTATCCTCCGCTGCTGGAGCCGGACGATTTTCTTGATGTCCTGCCTATGATCACCGGAGACTTTGTTTCCTTCATGCGCGGACGCGGCACAGAGCTCTACCGTATCCGAGAAGCAACGCCGCAGGACCCCGGACGCTTTGTCGACTGGAAAGCCACGGCCAAGACCGGCCAGCTCAAAGTGCGTGAGTTCACACGCGAAGACGAGCGGCGCCTGCGCCTGGTATTTGATAATCCTGAGCCCGGACGCGTCGCGTCTCCGGCGTATGAGCACGCTGTTTCCCTGGCGGCGTCACTAGCCTGCCATTTCAATACTGAAAACATCGATCTCTCTTACGCCGGCTCCTGTTACGATGGCGGCCTGCATCTCGCGGACTTTCTACGCTATCTCGCCACCGTCCAGCCCGATAGCCGCGATCCTCAGTTTCTCGATGCACTGCCGGTTTCTCAGGACTACAACGTTATCCTGACCTCGCGTACGCCCGGCACCCTGCCCAGCGCACTGTGGCATAGCTCTTACGTTATCTACATGTGAGCAATTAGCAGAACCCCAAAAACCTGACCGCTGATAACACTGATTGGCACTGATTGAACGAATGATTGCATCCTAAGCGTTTGCTGATCAGTGTCATCAGTGTTTATCGGCGGTCAGGTTTGCCTTTCTCGCTCCGATTCCTCATTTCCTCCGTGTTTCAAGATTTTGGTTTTTCTTTTTCCCAAATCCGCGTTCATCAGCGTCAATCCGCGGTAAGAATCGCTTTGGCTAATTGCATTTTTGCTATTTGCTATTTGCCAGTTGTCTTCTTCTCTTCCCGCCATGCCTTGACCGCGTTCACAAACTGGCGGGCCACGTCGGTCGCGCCCAGCGGGCCAGAAAATGGACCTTCGCCTTTGCCGGAGACAAGGACCATGGTGGTATTTTGGTGACGCAAAGCAAACGGATAGTCCCAGGCAAACGTGTAGCCGACGGTGAGCACCGTATCGGCAACACGCGCGTCTTCCACAATATGGATGTTCAGCTTTGCAAAATCCTCATTGTTACCCAGCGCTGCTTTCATCTGGTCGCTACCGAAATATTGTGCGTCTTTCGCATCCACATACATGGTGTGAAAGTTACGCAGGATGTAGTCGTGGTCCTTGGAATTCTTGAGCAACACAGACGGATCAGACGCGTCTGGATTGGCATGGAGCTTGGGCTCAGGGTCATAGCGCTGAGTGCGGGCAGCTTCTTCCTGAATTGCACGCGCGCGTAGTAAGGCTTTATAAGCGGCTGCGTCCTCAATATCGTGACCTGATGGTTCATTATTGATGATCACAACATTGGTTCCCGTTGGGACACAATGGGTGTCCGTGGGCGATCCGGGATTGCCTTCTTGGACGACGCAGTGGGAACCATTCTTAATCGGTTCGCTCTTAACGGGCTGATTGCTCTGCGTAGAAGCGTCTGGTTTGGACTGGTTGGCGTTCTGATCCTGCGCGAAGCCTGCAAATGTCGCACAAAACAGAAAAGCTGCAAGAATGAATTGGGTGGTCTTAGTGTGAAGCCGCATGGGTTGATTTCCTCCTGCGGCCATCGTGTTCGCACCGCGAAAAACTCACAATGCACAGCCGGTAAATTCGTCATCAACTGCGGATCAAGAGAAGGTCAACTGCTTTGGATTGAATGGCTTGTAGTTGGGTGGGGCCATGCGATACTTAGGTCGTATGAGCCAGAACGGAAAAATTCAGTAATGCCAGGACGCCGGTCCATTTCTTCGCGGGAGTGGGGCGCTGTCACTATCCTGGGATTTTTGCTTGCCATGGTGACAATGGCTGTGGCCGACTCTTTAAGCTCAGACAAGGCAGCGCTCGTCGTACTCGCGCCGGGATTTTTTCTTCAGAAATTGGCAGACGTTGGTGGCCATGACGAAAACGGTCTCTTCCTCCTCTTTCTGGGGCAATTCCTTTTCTGTAGTGGCATTGTTCTTGCGATTTTCGTCGCCATAAAACTCTGGCTGAGGCGCCAACAACGCTAAAAGACATGCCGCCCCGTCTAGACGCTACGCAGCCGCCGTAGCTAGATTGCTACTTTCTGTCTTGCGATCAAGGCCGATATCCTGTTGAAAGCCTTATTGTGCCCATGACGACTCACACGCTCCTCAACAAGAACCGAATTGCGCCTTTCTGCGTTTTGCTGGCGGTTATGCTCGCCGGCTGTGGCAAACCTGCGCCTCAACCGGGTCCGCAACCCTCGCCCGCCAAGCCGGCAGCGCAAGCCAGCCCTATCCCTTCCGCCGATGACATGGAAGCGGGCGCGGCCATGTTGCGTATCCTGAATGTTGCCCATCGCAGTGGCGGGATCATGCTGCGCGGCCAGTGCGGCATCTTGGGCGTAACTGAGTCCTATCGTATGCAAACGCCCGTGACCTTCGAGCCTCTGGATAAAGCCCTGCAGGAGATATCGGCCAAACACCAGACTATTTACTGGCGTGAATCTCCGGCCAGCGGCATACGTGTGGCAGATAGCGACATCAAAGGCAGGCTTCTGCGGGTAAAGCTCAGGGAGTTTCGCGTGATTGAAGATCGCGAGCCTGACGCCGTGATGGCGGCCTTATGGCGCGCGCCGGAAATCACATCATTTTTGCGCAGAAACCACATCCACTTCTTCCATCGCGTCGTTACGTCCAGGAAAGTCATTTCGCCGCCCATGATCGTGGAGATAAAGAACGCCACCGTGGCAGACATTCTGGATCGCATCGCTGCCGGCTATCGCTCTGACCCGCCGAAAGTGTGGATCTATCGCGAATGTGAGGACAAGAAAGAGACTCTGGTGGACGTGCAGATGAAATAAGTCAGAGAGATTGCCAAAATCGCCGAAATTGCCAAAAATGCCAAAATTGCCAAAATTGGAAAGCAAGACCTCGCCAAGGAACAACACGGATCACACGGATCTCTAAACAAATCCAGCAGAGAAATCCCGTGCAGATCAGTGTCATCAGTGGAATCAGTGGTAAAGGGTTCACGGTTTTCCTCGTGTTAACTACTTTGCTACTCCCTTGCGGGACGGATTCCCGCTATGCTGCGTTCAGTGGCGATGCGCATGACAGTCCTGGCGAGCGGCAGCAGAGGAAACTCCACTGTGCTTTCCAGTTCCAGCGCCAGCATCCTGGTGGATGCCGGTATCTCCTGCCGGGAGACGCTCAAGCGCATGCACACCGCGGGTGAAGATCCGCAAAAGCTCAAAGCCATTGTGATTTCGCATGAGCACCAAGACCACGTCGCCGGACTGCAGGTCTTGGCGCGCAAACTGAAAATCCCTGTTTACATCACTGAAGCCACATACCATAGCTGGCGGCGCGCTACCAAAGATCCTGAAGGCAAGCCGGCCAAACTGGAGCGGCGCGAGCATTTTCAGGTTGGCCGCAGTTTTGAGATTGCCGACATCACCGTGACGGCATTCACCATTCCGCATGACGCGGCTGATCCCTGCGGCTTTACCTTCAAAGCCGATGGCGTAAAAATCGGCATAGTCACTGATCTGGGCTACCTGCCCTCCAATGTGAAAGACCATCTGAGGCGCTGCGATGGACTGATGATCGAATCCAATCACGATCTGGAAATGCTGCGCAATGGGCCGTATCCATGGATGGTCAAGCAACGGGTCATGAGCCGCGTGGGCCATCTTTCTAACGCGGCATTGGCTGAATTCTTTGAAAAAGATTATGACGGCCAGGCGGCTTTTCTGGTTCTGGCCCATCTTTCCGAGCACAATAACCACCCTGAAGTGGCCCGCGATACCGCCAATAAGGCCTTGGGGGGAAAATTAAACCTTTTTCAGTCCTGTGCCCTGACCCTGGCCCAGCAGGACCACCCATTGCAGCCTCTCTGCCTGGGGTGAGAAGATACCTGTACAGAACCTTAATCTAGGATGAGAATAGGTTAAGAACCATTGCCCCATTTTGGGCGGTTCGAGGCTTTTTGAATTTAGCAGTCAGGCAAGTCGATGAGCAATATGTGCAGTGATCGCGTAGTTGGGGACATTCTCGCCGGCTGGCGATATGATATCTCAGGCTTGGCGCCGGAGATGCGCGGCGACTATGAAGCGCATCTGACCGAATGCGCCCATTGCCGCTCCCGCCAGGTCCTGCACCGCACAATCGACATTGGATTGATGATCGTCGCCGGCGTTTCCGCTGTCATGTTTCTGGTAGCTTTCGGCGCGGTACGGCATTTTTCTCCGCGGCATGCGCTGGTTCTGGAGTTGATCGCTCTGGCCGGCTTTCTTTTCTTCAGTGTGGTATGGCTCATCGTCGCTGTGGCCACACCCGCTCCGGTAGTTGTCGCGGATGTCGCTCGCATTCAAGCCCGCCGCATCCATGACCGGCTGCCCAGCCAGATTCGCGAGAAGCTTCCGGAGATCACGCAGGAATTCCTCAAAGAAAGACAATAGTCCTTTTCGATTTTCATCCCGGTCACCGCAAAGACTGTTTCACGAAAAAACCACCCGTGATTGCAGGTGGCTTTTTCGTGAACAAGTTATGTTTGTGATCTATTGCTGCTGCCAGATGTAACCCACAATACCTTCATCCTTCCAGCCCTGTCCCTGAAATTGCGATTTCTCGCTGGCGGAGGTGGTGTAAAAATGGCCGCTGCCATCGGGGCTCGAAAGGCGATAAAGCGGCTGTGTGCCGGGAGCCTGTGAAGTGGCGATATAGCCAATGATGCCGTTATCACGATATCCATGCGCCTGCATGGCGGATTCCTCATTGGCGGCCTGCGTCAATAACGTGTCGCCAGTGCTGCCGGTCATGCGATAGAGCGGAACCGTGCCTGAACCCTGGCTGGGGAGAAGGTATCCGGTTGTCCCTTCAGCGTGGAAGCCATTGGAATTCTGTTCACCGGCATTGTTGGTATAGAGATGCAGGTTGCCGGTGCTGTTGGCGGAGCGATACAACGGGACTTTGCCGTTGGCCGTGTAGCTTGGACTCTGAGCGGGCGCTGCGCCGGCGTTCGCATTCACGTCAGGCGCGGTAGCATTGGCGGTTGCTGCCGACTGGAACTGTCCGGCTGTGCGCAGGTCGCCATCGCGAGTGAGGATTTGCCATTCATAAGTCTTTCCCGGCTCCAGACCCGTCAGTTGCAGAGAGTGGCTGGTGCCTCCACCCGACGCGTAAGCGGATTTCCATGCGCTGTTGCTGCCCGCGACGCGATAACGAACATGGTTGGCTCCTGCTGAGTTCGTGGTCCAGTTAATGGTGGCCGTGCTGCCCGTGATGTTGGTGATGGACGGCCCGGATGTGATCTGGACCGCTTTCTCACTAGCCTGATCCATGGATTTCTGTGCAAACAATGGCGCTGCCGATAACATCAGCGACAAACCTAAGAGCGTGAGTGTGCGTTTCATACTTTTCGTCTCCTATACCAGCGGAAAATACAATCTAGAATTTTTGCGCGACGAAGCGGCTCTGCTCGTGAAACCCGCACCAGCCGAAAAGGCATGTATGCGCACGATTTTCAGATTTACTTAGTTCGAAGGGAGTAAACAGGTTGCGGGTTGCACCTTGAGAGCTGGATAAGCAGAGTAGAAGCGGCTTTTGGTATTTGGCTCTTGGTATTTGGCTCTTGGTGCGACACCCAAAGCAGCTCGCGCCTCTGGCTCTGAGGCCTGCAACCTCGGACTCTGTTTGGCTGAGGCATCAGGGTGAGCCTCTGGCAAACTAAAAGGCAATACAAAAAGGACAGCCACCCACAAAAGGGGTGGCTGCCCATGTTCTTAAGAACGATGTGCCGGGCTATTTGTTTTCCTTCGGTAGCTACTGCTGCGTCCAGATGTAACCGGCGGGGCCCAGTTCCTGCCATCCACGGCGGAGGAATTGGCGGCGCTCGCGCTCAGAAGTGGTGAAGAAATGGAGGCTGCCATCCTGGTTCACCAGCGCGAACAAAACTTGAGTACCGGGCATTTGCGTGGCTGCTACATATCCCAGAATGCCGTCATCGCGATAGTTATAGCTTCTCATCTTCGCGACTGCATCCTGCTCCACGGTAAGCAGCATGTCGCCATTGGGACCATACATGCGATAAAGCGGAACGGTGCCTCGCCTCTGTGACGTCAGGATGTAACCCGTAGTTCCTTCAGCATGGAAGCCACGGCGATTCTGCTCATTGCCATTCGTTGTGTATAGATGGATGCTGCCATCGCGATTGCTGGCTCGATACAACGGTACCCGGTTGCCGTAATCTCGCGCGTCATAACGTCTATCGCGGTCCCCATCGTGGTCATGATCTCTATCGCGATCCCGGTCGCCTTCCCGATAGTCGCGGCGAGCTGTTTGAAATTGTCCTGAAGTGCGCAGATCGCCGTCACGCGTGAGGATCTGCCAATCATAGGTCCTGCCGGGCTGAAGCCCGGTGAGCTGAAGGGAGTGGTTGGTGCCGCCACCCTGATGATAGGCCGATTGCCAAGCGTCATTGCTGCCGGCCACGCGATAGCGCACATGGTTCGCGCCGGAGAAATTCGTAATCCAATTGATCGTTGCCGAGTCGTCCGTAACATTGACGATATCCGGACCGCGAACAATGCGGACCCTGCGTTCATCGTCATCATCCATCGGACGTTGCGCGAATGCCATTACCGTCGACAACATCAGCAACAAACCTAACAGCGTGAGTCTGCTTTTCATATGTTCATCTCCCCTGCTAATCATGCCTCAAGAACCTTTGTCGAGAAGCGATGGAGTGGGGTATCCAAAATCCTCTCCACCGTGTAAACCCCATAAATATCTGTTTGTTGCAGGATTTAAAGCCTTGATTCATCTGGCGCAAGCAGCCTAAGTTTATACGTGCAGAGCCGACTGCGAATAGATGCCGGAAGGTCCCTATACTTCCAGCGTCCCGATAATGTCGGTGATCCGTTTCACGCGGTTTTCAAAGCACCAGCGCTGCAACCCGTCGACGATCTTTTCCGTGGCGCAGGGGTCCCAGAAATTTGCGGTGCCTACCTGCACGGCTGCTGCGCCCGCAAGCATGAATTCCACGACGTCTTCCGCCGTGGTGATTCCACCTATGCCGATCACGGGTATTTCTACTGTATGTGCGGCTTCGTAAACCATCCGCAGCGCGATTGGCTTGATGGCAGGGCCGCTCAATCCGGCAGTGATGTTGGAGATGCGCGGCTTGCGCGTCTTGGCGTCAATCGCCATGCCGACGAACGTGTTTACCAGCGAAATGGCATCAGCGCCTGCGTTTTCCGCCGACTTGGCCATGGCGGCAATGCTGGTCACGTTGGGTGAAAGCTTCACAATCAGCGGTCTTAGCGCGGCCGACTTGCAGCTGGCCACCAGCTCCTCCAGCAGAGTGCGGTCCGTGCCAAACACCATGCCACCCTCATGCGTGTTGGGACATGAAACATTCAATTCATACGCGATGATCCCATCGGCTTCATTCAGGATGCGGATTGTCTCGACATAATCCTCGCGCGAGTAGCCAAAAACGTTGGCGATCACCACCACATTTTTCTTCACTGCCAGCTTGGGCAGTTTTTCTTCAATGAAGGCGCGCGCTCCAATGTTCTGCAGCCCAATGGCATTCAACATTCCGGCAGCGGTTTCAAACAGACGCGGCGGCGGGTTCCCGACCATGGGTTCGCGGGAAAGGCCCTTGGTCACAAATCCGCCCAGCTTTTCCAGCGTGACGATGTCGTCAAACTCAATGCCATAGCCAAACGTGCCGGCGGCGGCAATCACCGGGTTCTTGAAAGTAATACCGGCAAAACTCACGCTCAGGTCGGGTTTGCGGCCGATTGCTGTGTCCTGGGTTGCGGTAGCCATTGCTCTCTAGTGTAGCAATTCTGTGCTCTGGGATTGGCAATCTGCCATCTTGTAAACCCATGCTGCGCACATCGCACCCGCTGATGCCCCCGATAACACTTCAATCAACACGAGCGGCCACGGAGCAGACGCTTGCGGCATCGGCGACGAGGAGAGTGTATGCTTGGGTTGAGCCAGGTGGCCTAGCCAATGATGGTCACTATCAGGGCGATCAAGGCTCGCCGCACAAGGCGGCACTACAAAACAAGAAAAACCGGGGATCACTATCGGGATCGGAAGCACGGAAAGTGAAACAAACCTAAGCCACAAAGACTCGCTCGGAGGAAGAAATGCCTGCTTGGAAAGGAATTATTGGGAAAGGGTTCAGCGCATCAGATTTTAGCGACTACGTTCAAACCGTTGAACTGATTTCGTGGCGTCCGCAATTTATCGTTTTGCATAATACCTACATTCCTAAGCTTGCTGATTGGCATAAGGTGCCAGGAGAGCGGCGAATGCAAAATCTTCAAGCTTATTACCGGGACACGCAAAAATGGTCAGCTGGACCACACTTGTTTGTAGCTGATGACTTGATCTGGGTATTCACTCCGCTGGACACTCCGGGAGTCCATTCTCCCTCCTGGAATGCGATCTCATGGGGCGTGGAGTTAGTCGGGGACTATTCCACAGAAGATTTCAGTCCAGCCGTTCAGGCTAATGCAGCTTCCGCACTGGCTAGTCTTTATTCTCTCGCAGGACTCAGCCCAGACAATTTGAGATTGCATAAGGAAGACCCTCACACCACTCACAAAAACTGTCCCGGCTTAAAGATCGTAAAAAACGATGTGATTACATTTGTATCTGCTGCGCTAGCAGAGATGCATCCGGGAGAACACACTCCTGGCGCCGTTGGCTGATCGGGGAGACCTTAACTGGATGACAGGTCCAGCGGTTTACCGGCACTTATGCCGGAGAGTGTATTTTGCCCGATCCTGGCGGCCTGCTTTTATCAACATCAGTATTCCCTCTTACACAAGCGCCCGCCGGGTATTGTCCTAATTGTGCGTTGAATCTTTGTGCGGCTCCGCAAAGTAAGGCCGCCAGCGGGTCACTCTGTAGACTCCAGCTGCTTATCGAATAAAGGCAGCACCTTATAGCGGGGCAATGCGCGATCAACCATCTTCATGAATTGATCCCACTTGTCCGACGCCTTCATTAGGGAGGTCACGGATGCTAAGTGTTCCCGCAGTTTGGGATGGCCTACATCCTCGGTTAAGCGCTGGAATAATTTGTGCTTTAGCTGGCCTTTCTCATTGCGCGGAGTTTGTGCGCGAAGTTCTTCGAGAACCCCCGGTGCGAGTCTCGAATAAACTAGGTCGTTTGTAAGATGGCCGATGTATTGCGGTTTCTTGACGCTGCCCGTATACGCAAGCCCACGAAGCCTGAACAGTTCTTGATAGAACTCCGCCGGGAACGTCTTAACCCACTTCCTCAATTCCTTCGCAACAAACGCCTCAAGGATCTTCGCGAGTCCGTCTCTCGCACGATCTGCCTGATAACCCGTAGCTTCATCGACTAGCGCGATAATTCCAACCCGCGCAAAACCGCGAACCAGGATTTCGCACTGCGCGGCTATGCGCTCATACCGCTTCGTCAGCTTTCCTTGTTTCCGCGCTTCGAGAACTGCATCGCAAATGTCCGCCAGTATTGTCGCCTCGTAACCCAAGGCGCGAGTCCCTTGCGGAGTCCTGAATTCAATAGGCCCGAAGGCATCACTACTTAAATTATTAGAAACAAAAGGTTTAAGTCGATCTTGGCTCGCAAATTTGGCAATTCGGTCCCCGCCTCTGCTGGAGCCTCCGCGCGTCATTCCAAGCGCATCTAGCATTCCAACTTGCGCTAGTACTCGGCGACCGTCAGACAGGACGTACGCTGGAATCATCAAATTGCCAATTCTCAGTGGGCTATCGGGTGAACCGTGCGTAGCTTGGGGAACCTCTGTTAATTTTCCTTCTTTACGCCAGCGTGCCTCCACAGCAGTTCTGGCGATCTCACTTCGCCTTTTAGAAGTGAGCGATTCGGCCCGTGCTTTGCCGCCCTTGGAAGCTCCCAACTGGGAAAGTTCCTTCGCGGCTTCTGAGGTTAGTTTGAAAGGTTCTTCCTTCATGAGACTAATCTATACTTGCCCGAGAAAGAATTCAAGATATTTGTTGTCTTCATGCCCGGGCAAGCATGCATCCCCGTATGGGCTCCAATCGCGCAGTTCTAAAAGCGTTTGCTCGTCCAACTGCATGTCGCCAAGAAGGAACGGGGCGGCCTGCAGCCCATAATGAAACTCATCTCTGCCTCCGCGAAGGATCGGTGCTAAGCAGAGGCTCGCCGTGAGATAATTTTGTTAGATAAATCCATCAGCGTAAGCAGGTCCCAGTGAAAGCATTTTCTCGATTGCTCATTCTTTCGTCCCTCATTCTTTTGTCGCTCACCGGCCTGGATTGCATGTCTCAGGCCAAGCCAACAGATATTGCCGCCAAAATCGAGCGCCAGATTCGCGCGACCTACAAATTGCCGCCGGAGGTTCCGGTCGCAATTGGCCCGCTTGCACCCAGCCCTGAGTGGCCCGGATTCGACGCATTCACCGTTACCATTGGTGAAGGAGAGCGCAAGCAGGATTTTCCGTTCCTTCTGGCGAAAGACCAGAAATCCATCGTGAGGGTAAACCGGATAGATCTTTCCGACGACCCGTACGGCGATGTGATGAAAAAAATTGACGTGCGTGGGCGGCCGGTCCGCGGGGCAAAACAATCCAAGGTGGTGGTGGTCGCCTATGACGACTTGCAATGCCCGTTCTGCACCATGATGCATCAGATATTGTTTCCCGAACTGCTCAAGGAATACGGCGACCGCGTAAGTTTTGTGTACAAGGACTTCCCACTGCCGAACCATGCCTGGGCAAATCATGCGGCGGTGGACGCCAATTGTCTGGCCTCGCAGAACCAGGATGCATACTGGAGTTTTGTTGATTCTGTCCACGCCAGCCAGCAGGAAATCAATGCCAAGGGGACGCAGGAATTGCGCCTGGCTGAGTTGGATAGGATCGCCATGCAGCAGGGCGCCGATCATAAGGTTGATGCCGCAAGCCTTCAGGCATGCGTGAAAACCCAGAACGATACGGCGATCAAGGCGTCTGTGCATGAAGGCGAATCACTCGGCGTGGACTCCACGCCTACGTTGTTCATCAACGGCGAGGAAATGTCCGGCGGCGTGGCTCCGCTTCCGCGACTGCGCGCGGCGCTGGATCGAGCGCTGAAAAATACCGGGCAGGCTGCGGCACAACCAGCGGCAAGCCAGTCTTCACCCAAAAATTAAAAGCGTTCGTTGTTGGAAGACAAATATACAAAAGGCCGCAACGCTCGCTGCGGCCTTTTCTTTACAATGCCTGTCTTAACCCCGGCTCAGCCGGCTTTGGCGGTCACCAGCACTGGATCTTCCGCCTGGCGCAAGACGGGCAAAGGGATGAAGCGAAGCGCCAGAACCAGTACTGCGGAAACCAGCGTCAATGCGGCGGTCCAATAAACCGGAATGTTCCAGCTTCCATACTTCTGGAAAAGCAGTGCGGCGATGCCACCGCCGCCGATGGAGGCGACTCCCTTGGCGGTATAGAGGAAGCCGTAATTCGAGGTAGCGCATTTCGCCCCAAAGTAGTCGCCAATGATCGCGGGGAAGAGCGAGAACATGCTGCCCCAGGTGAAATAAACGGCGATCATGTCCGCGATAAACCAGCCGTCGCGACTCAATCCAAGATAGGTTTGTCCCTGGCCCAATTTGCCGACTCCCACCACGCCAAGGAGGCAGCCGGCCTGGATGGCAAACGGTATCGCCATGGCCAATTCGCGGCCTACGAAATCGGAGAACGATCCCCACAGGATGCGGCCGGCGCCGTTGGCGACGCGGCTCCAGGCAACAGCGGCAACAACTGCCCAAGCGGCGATCTTGAAGCTCCGGCCTACCGGGGAGGCTTGCGCTGTGATCATGAGGCCGCCGATGGAGGTCAGAACAAAGCCGACATAGAGAATCCAGAAGTGCGGCGTCAACATCATTTGTCCGCTATTAAACTGCTGCGTGTTGCGCCGAATGCGCGCGGAAACGACCTTCTTTGCCGCCGGGGAAACCTGAAAGTCCGGCCCGGGATTGTGCAGGAACTGAGCGGCAATAATGATGACAAGGCCCTGTCCGATGCCGGTGTAAAGGAATGCGGATTGATAGCCGGACTTGGCCAGCAGCGGGGCAATAATCGTGGGAATGAACAGGGCAGAGCCCGCTCCAAACCCCGCGGTGATGAATCCGGAAACCGTGCCGCGGATATCGGGGAACCACTTGAGCGCGGTGGCAATGGAACCGCTGTAAACAAAGGCCGCACCGACTCCGGCAATCCCGTAAAAAATGTCGAGTTGCAGGACGGTTTTGGCGTATCCCATGGCGGTCCAGCCGATGCCAACCAGGACGCCGCCGGCGGTCAGGAAAATCCGCGGTCCGACGCGGTCAATGAGCCAGCCTTCGATCGGAGTGATCCAGGTTTCCAAAAAGATGAAGACGGTGAACGCGAATTGAATCGCGGTCAGGCTCCAAATAAACTGACCATGGGCGTCCCTGCCGTGAGCTTCCTGGAGCGGTCTCACGAAGAGGGTCCAGGCATATTGCAGGTTAGCTATCATAATCATAGCTATAACGGCGCTTCCGAACTGAATCCAACGCTTGCTCATACTTTTCCCCCTCGAAGATTAAGTTTTGTGCGCCGCCGCGCTACGGCGCTCAGCCAGTAACTTGGTACAAGCGTAAACACTGCGCGTGTGCGGCATGGGAAGGCCGATTCTTTCTCCTACCTCCAGCACCGCGCCAACAATCGCTTCCAACTCCAGCGGACGTCCTGCTTCCAGGTCCTGAAGCATTGAAGTCTTGTGCTCCCCGACCTTGGCTGCTCCCGCCATGCGCTGCTCAATAGAAACCTGCATCTTCACGCCCAGTTTCTCCGTCAGCGCTTCCGTCTCCTGCATGATGTTGCGAACAAGGTTTGTCGTCTCCGGGTTACTGAGCATCTGGGCCAGCGTTGCTCCGGTAAGCGCGCTGATGGGATTAAACGCCACGTTGCCCAGGATCTTCACCCAGATTTCATTGCGCAGATGCGTCGTAACCGGCGCACGCAACCCGGAAGCGATCAGCGCTTCTGCTATCTTCTTGATTCGCTCTGATCGGCTGCCATCGGGCTCTCCCAGTGACATCCGCGTGCCTTCGTTATGCTTTACCACGCCCGGCTCAATAATTTCCGTAGAGAAGTAGATCAGCGATCCGATCACGCGCCGCGCTTCAATCGCCTCTGAAACTACTCCGCCGGGATCAACGCGTTCCAGCCGTGTTCCGGCCAGTGGCCCGCCATCGCTCTGAAAATACCACCACGGAATTCCATTTTGCGTACTCACGACGGCAGTTTCCGGTCCCAGAACAGGCGCTAGTTGCTCCGCCAGCGGTGGCAGACCATGGGCTTTCACGCAGAGAAATACCACGTCCATAGGCCCAGCATCTTTCAAGTCGGCCACCAGTTGCGGATGCGCTACAAAATCATCGTCGGCGCTAATCACGCGCACGCCTTTTTCCTGCATGGCGCGCAGGTGCGGGCCACGAGCATGCAGGGTCACGTCATAACCCTGGCGCGACATCATTGCGCCAATGTACGCTCCTACAGCTCCGGCCCCGACAATCAGAAATTTCACTTCTCGCCGCCTGCAAATGCCGCAGCCACTGCGCGACGCTGTATTTTCCCCGTCGCGGTGCGCGGAATCTTTTCCACGATATGGACCTTCTTCGGGACCTTGAAATCCGCAAGGTGCTGCTTGCAATGTTCGATCAATGCTGTTTCTGCCGATGGTTCTTTCAGCACCACGGCCACAGCCACTTCTTCTCCCCATGTCGGGTGCGGCATGCCAAACGCCACGGCCTCAGCCACGCACGGGTGCGCCATCAGCACTTCATCAATTTCCAGCGGAGCGATTTTTTCGCCACCGCGATTGATCAATTCCTTGATGCGGGCCGTCAGATGCAGGTACCCATCGGCATCAATCGTGCCCTGGTCGCCGGTACGAAACCATCCATTGGTAAATGACTTGGCATTGGCCTCCGGATTGTTCTCATAGCCTTCAATCACGTTAGGGCCCTGGATCACGACTTCGCCCACTTCTCCGCTGGGGAGGATGTTGCCGTCATCATCCATGATCCCGACTTTTACACCGGTTCCGGGGCCGACCGACGCAGATTTGTGTGGCCGTGGCGGCAGCGGATTGGAACACATCTGGTGTGAAGCTTCCGTCATGCCATACGCTTCCAGCACTGGCACCTGGATGAGGTTTTCAATTTTTTCCATCAGCGCGGGTGAAAGGGCGGAACTGCATGAGCGGACAAAACGCAGCTTTTCAATTCCTTCTGGCTTCGCATTCAGTCGCGCAACCGATAGCTGATGGATCGTCGGAACGCAGGAATACCACGTCACGCCGTAATCGCGCACCGTCCGCCAGAAGCTCATGGGATTGAACTTGCCGGGGACTACTACGGTGCCGCCGGTCAAAAATGTTGAAAGCGTGCTTGCGACCAGCCCATGGATATGGAACAACGGCATCACGCACAGAGAGACGTCTTTTGCCGTCAGCCCGTAAGTGGCCGCCACGTTCTGGCAGGAGACGGCGATGTTTTTGTTTTTTAGTGGCACACGTTTCGGTCGGCCTGTGCTTCCGCTGGTATGCAAGACTAATGCCACGTCCTCCGGGCTGGGCGGGACAACCGGAACGCCTTTCGGCGCGCCCTCAATACTTACATTTCCCTTTTCATCCATCTGCACGGCAAATATTGGAATATTCAGGTGCCGCGCGGCGCGCTTGGCCTCCTCCGCGCCTTCCGGCGGGACCAGCAAAACCTTGGCGGAAGTGTCTTCCAGATAAAAGGTAAATTCCTCAAACCGGTAGGCAGGATTCAATGGCGCAGCAGTCCCGGCAAACGCTCCAGCCAGAAAAGCCACGATCGTCGGCAGGCCATTCGGGAGCACATTGGCTATGCGGTCGCCGCGCTTGATCCCAATCCCAGCCAGGGCCTCAGCCATGGTCTTTACCTGCTGGCGGAGTGATTCATACGTGATAGAAGTTCCTGTCTCAGGAATAATCAGGGCGGTGGCATTCCCGGGGGCAGCGTTCAACAGCGAAGGGAGGTCATTCATTAGAGCTTGGCTCCGGTGACAAGGGGGTCTGTTGCCTTCGTTCAGCTTTGGGCGGCAAGTATATACCAGATAAAACATGATGCAAGTAGTTGCCGTTTCGTCGTCCCATTGGCCTAAATCAACCGATAGCACTGGCTCAAAACCACCGGATCCTTTCTAAATCTCGAGCGTAGCGAGAGATCCCTATTGCCGAATTGAGGAGCGTCCAGGCAAACGATTTCTCTTTGCCGAAATACTTGAAAACAGAAGCTTCAGCGCAGAATGCAGCGGCAATAACTCACTGTTCTGAAACGTCTCTGCAAATAAACGGCCCTAAACATGCTGTGATCGACTAGAATCCTCACTCGGAGACCCTCAGAAATGAACACCAGAAAATGTCTCGCCGTTGCCTTGGTTTGCATATCTTCGGTCTGCATATCTTGGGTCTGTGTATCTTCTCTAATCGCCCAGACACGGCGTGGCACCGTGCCGCGCTCCGCCGCCACGGGTTACGCTGCCCACGCCTCGCAGGATAACGTCCAGATCGGCGCGTCACTGCTGACCCACAAAGAGCTGAAAAAAATCTTTGCCACTGACGTGAACCAGTGCTGTCTGGTGGTGGAAGTGGCCTTTTATCCTGCCAAAGATCCTAAAGACAATAAAGACCAGTTCGTAAAAATCTCACTCGATGACTTCATGCTGCGTGAGGCCGGCATGGAACTGGGGACCAGGCCCTCCACGCCGGATGTGCTTTCCGCGCGGCTTGAAGTGCAGCCGGTTGCGCCTGATCGCGAGCACCGCCCCGGCGTGACCAGTGGCTCAGACATCGGCTACGAAAGGACCACGCAGCAGAATGGCCCGGAGCGCACTACTTCCGGCGGAGTCGTTCAACGCTCGAGCGTGGGAATTGGCGTCCCGATTGGCGGCGGAGGAGGTTCACGTCTTCCAGAAAGCCGTACCGCGGAAGGCAATCGTCGCGCCATTGAAGCCGAGCTACAGGAAAAAGCGCTTCCGGAAACCAGCGCCTGGGAGCCGGTCGCGGGCTATCTGTATTTCTCCGTACCGAAAAAGAAAAAGGGCGGCTATGAGCTTGTCTATATGGTGGGAGACAAGAAAGTTGTGCTGCCGCTCAAGTAAATTGTTGTTCTCTCCCTGCATTATCTTTGCGGTCCTGAAAAACGGGACCGCAATTTTTTCACGACAAACAGATATTTGGACCTCCTTGATTTAAATTTCACCAAAGCACATTTTTTTACCCTGAATTTACAAATGGCCCCGTGCAGGTTGGTGAGCGCTTTTATGAACAAAAAACAAGCAAATTCAATCGCTTACACAAGGCAAAGACCTCCGACAGCAACTCTGCATCAAACATTACGGACGTGCCGTTACTCTGGCAGACGGCCATCCGCGGGGCGTAAAATTTTACTGAGACGCTTGGCTTTTCAGCGCAGCGGATTTGTAACTAGAGGCGTATCCCTATGGGAAAAATTTCATGTTTATTGTTTGGTGTGATCGTATTGATTGGGGCGGTTGGATGCGGTGGCGGAGGTTCCAGTACGCCGGCGCCAACCCCTACTCCCTCCAAAGTTTTCCCCAATGACGAGCAGTTGGCGCAAGTGGCCCCGGTCAAGCTGGGAACGTCTGGCGGGAACGCCAATGACCTTGGCACCAAATTCTGCTGCATCGGGACACTCGGCAGTCTCTGGACACATGTGGGCACAACCAACCCTGTGATCCTGAGTAATAACCATGTTCTGGATAGATCAGGGCTGGGCGCGGCCGGTGAAGCGATTAATCAGCCCCTGCAACTTGCCTGCACAGCGACGGGTGCACCACCGCCGCTTACTGTTGCACATCTTACCCAGGGCGCAGCGCTGAAGCCTGTGGCGAATGAAACTACAGGACCTTGCGCAACCGATGCGTCTAAAGCAGCCCTTTGTGGTCACGCTCCCAGCAACGTTGATGCGGCTTTTGCCGAAATCGTCCCAGGGCAGGTTGAGCTTTCCGGCGCTATCCTGGATTTGGGGCCTGTGGGAGCCACGAACATTTCCCCAGCGGCCCCATCCGCCACGATTGGCGCCCCTTCGTTGGGCGAACCGGTGGGAAAGAGCGGCAGAACGACCGGGCTTACATGCTCCACTATCCAGTCACTGAACGATACGATCTTGATAAATTATGAAGGAAAATGCGGCGACACCAGTAACGGTATCGCTCCCGCTTTTACCGCGTATTTCAACAACCAGGTCACGATCAGTGGCGGAAGCTTTAGCGCCGGAGGCGACTCGGGATCATTGGTCGTTGATACAAACACGTCCAGGCCCGTGGGTTTGCTTTATGGCGGCAATAACCTGAGCACGGTGGCCAATCCAATTCAGGATGTCATCACGGCATTTGGCGGACCAGCGGCCTTTTCCATCGTCGGCGGCGGTGACCACGCCGTGAGCTGCGCCAAGACAGCATCGGCTGCAGGAACCCAGGTAGGAACGGCACAGTCCGCTCTCGTGCCTTCTGAACTCCAACGTGTAAAAGCGGTGCAGCAGCGCAGGGCCCAGTCACTGATGCGGGACTTTGGGGTTGCTTCAGTCCAGACAGGCGCCAGCGCGGACAATCCCAATGAAGGCGCGCTCATGATTCACATATCCGGAAAGTCCATTCCGGCGATTCCGCCCGTGATTGACGGAGTACGCACACGCCTGGTCTTTGACGATCCCAGCGCTCTGGCACAACTTCCGCAGGTAAGCGCCAAGCAACTTCAGGATGCCACTGCCATCAAGGAAGCGCACGTTTCCGAATTCCTGGGCAAAGGAATACAGGGCATTGGCGTTGCCGTTAGCGGTGACAATCCGGCTGAAACTGCAATCGCGATTTTTGTGATCAAGGGGGCCGCACACCCAGCAATCCCCGCCACGCTGGACGGAGTGCGAACACGGGTCTTTGAAGGCGATCTCTTCAAAGCCTATTGATCGACTCGATCATTTATGCCATCAGCCCTGGCTGCAAGCCGGGGCTTTTCTTTTAGCCAATCCCCAACTCTCGCGCGGCTTGCTTTGCGATGTCCGCCATCGCGCTCACCGGAGCGATGCGGATAGCATTCTGCTCCAGCGTTTCCCGGGCAAAGGTGACCGATTCATCGTCGGAAGGTAGATCGTCCTCCACAATAGCCGTGAGAAATGTCTGCTTGTTTTCTGCTTTGCGAACCCCCTGGACAAGCTGCGGGAAACTGAAAGCCAGCACTTTGGCGGCGTTCACATCGGTGTTAAGCGTTACGGCATGAAAGAGTTTCACCGTGCCGTTGGGACTATACCCACAATCAATCTTGAGCGGATCGCCGGTACGCGTGTAGCGCGAAACCGGAATTTTCTCTTGCATCAGTGGCCACACGCCAGCAACCTCGAATTCGGAGCGCATCCGCGCTACTATCGCCACGCGCGCACCCGGCTCACGCGCTGATTGGCGACGGCGTGGACGCTCCAGGTAAAGCCGCGCCAGTTCATCAGCTTCAGTCACCGGCGAGGCAGCCAGGCATGCCTGAAATTCCGAAGGCTGGATGGCGTTGGAAAAAGAATCCTGTATGCGGCGGAGGATGAGGTCGTAATCGCCATTCATCTCACGCAACTGGTTGCGCAAATCATTTTCCAAGGCTTGCAGCATTTCCACGTCAGCGTCAGGATCAAGGCAGAGCACGCGTGACCAGTCCCGGGTAAAACGCACCTGGGCGCCACCAGCGGGCGGCAGCAGCACCAGCCCCACGTTGATGAATTCATTTTTGACGGCATCTGGCGCGTAACGAAGGACGAAGAAGCGACACTGAAGCCTCTCCGCCATTACTGCACCGCCGATTGATTGGCTGTCGCTCTTACCTCAGCTGCGTGGCCCCAACCGGAGAATGGCTGGCGCGTGGAATTGCGAAACGCCGTAATCAACTCCCGCACTTTGCTTCTGCGTTCCACGATCGTTGCCGTCAGGGTTTCCATCTCTCCCCAATCGTTGCCTGTCCACGCTGGCGGTACTGTGCCGGCGATTTCATGAATTAACGCGGGATCCATGTTCTCCACCCGGCTGAGCCACGGTTCAAATGATTCCCAGCCGCTCACGCCCTGATAGACAAAGTTGCGCGCGTAAACGCCGCGCAACGCTGAGTCAGGGAAGTTCCATTCTCCGGCATTGAAGCAATAACCCTGGTCAATGAACGTCGCGGTATATTTCCGCTCGTTAGTTTTCTTCCAGAACACAGCCTGGCGTCCATTGGCGTTTCCCAGCCATTTATCTACCACCAGCATACCGGCAAACGCGGCAATGTTCTTCACTTTCGCGAACATGCTTTCCGGAATGTAGTCAAAGACCTGGCCTTCAGCCGGATCGCAAACATAACGAGCGCCGAATTGAAGTCCGGGCTTGCATTGTGACGAAAGGCCAGCCTGATCGATGTGTAGCTCCTGCGTATTTTTGATCAGCCATTCGCGTACTTCAACGATCTCAGTTACCGGTACTGGCAGGCCCACGCTTTCCGCCAGACGTGTTGCCAGCAGCTCATTGGCCAGCACGCGCAGATGTTGCGGATTGTTCTGAAATTTGACGACGTAGAAATGGCCGTCATCGGCGCGCATTAAATGCGCTTGCGCTCCTCCGCGCATCCTTCTCACGTGCTGGACGGCTTCCACCGGCATGGCGGGATTTTAGCACTCAGCGGTCAGCGTTCAGCCAAATGTATTTACCGCAAAGAACGCGAAGGACGCAAAGGAAAAGATATATCGCTTGCCGCATTCTTTGCGTTCTTGCGCCCTTTGCGGTTCAAGGCTGAATGCTGATGGCTGACTCTTTATCTTGGATTCGTGTTAGCCGACTCATAGACCTTCATGAAATTTTCCACGCTCTCAACGTAGCATTCGGCAAAGTCAACCACATATCGGAGTTCCTGGATCAGATTTTTAGCGTCCTGCAGTGACCATCCCAGCACGCGCATGATCGCCAGAGTCATCATGGGCGCGCGATGCACGCCGGCGGCGCAGTGTATATAGATTTTGCTTTTTGGCTGGTCCAGAGCTTCCAGCGCAAAATCCACCCCTGCCTGGAAAAGCGCGGGCGGCTTGGGCATGAAATCGTCGTCAGTGGGATTATTGAGCACCCTTACCGGGTAAGGTTCAGCCAGAGGGCGATCGTCAAACTCAATCTGCATATTGATAATATGCGTGACGCCGCGCTGCACCAGTTCTTCCATGTTCTCGTCGTTCCAGATACCGCCTCCAACCGCAATCCGGTCCGTCACCCAGGTCATGTCCATACTTAAGATGTTAGCATCGGGTGGGCTGGTGATCCGCCGCGAAACTCGCTGATAAGTCCACAAGGCCTGGGCTTCTAATGAAGATCGCTCAAGACGCGGTTGGACGTTGGGCCGGTATTTGGCCTGTCTCAAACTGGCTTAACAAAACTTTTTGCTATCTTTTTACACAAATCTGCCGTCTTTTTGAGATGATTATCCGCACCTATCTCGCATAATAGACACAGCCGAGCATATCGGACATGAGCGAAAGGCACCCTCCGATGATCTGGAGGGGACGATCCTGAGAATTAATCTTGCTAATCCTCACTTATCTGGGAGAGTTCTGATTGGTAGCTAAGGCAGCAAAGTTTACGGAGAAGTGGATTTACTCGTTGGCGGTAGCAGCGGCGCTCAGCGTGGCTTTAGGCGTCGCTTTAACGGCCCAGGAGCGTCCGGCCGGTGAAGCTCCGCAGGCCGCTGCCGGCAGCGCAGTAAAGAATGTGGGCGTTGTAAAGTCAATCCACGAGAAAAACCTGGTGCTCAAAACGGATGCCGGCCCCGAGATTTCTATCTCTGTGCCGGATGGCGCGCGCATTGTTCGCCTTGCCGCCGGACAAACCGATCTGAAGAGCGCCCCTGCCGTTACGTTTGCTGAAATCCAGGTTGGCGACCGCATGTTATTGCGCGGGCGGGCCGCAGCGCATGGCGACATCGAGGCCACGACGATTGTAGTAATGAAACAGGCCGACGTGGCCCAGAAACAGCAGCATGATCGCGAAGACTGGCAAAGGCGCGGCACGGGTGGAATTGTGAGCGCGATTGATCCCGCGGCCGGAACTTTCACCATTTCCATCACGCCAACTCTAAGCGTGCTGGTGAAGACTTCAAAAGACACCAGCTTTCTGCGCTATTCGCCCAACTCAGTGAAGTTTGCCGACGCGCAAAAAGGAACAATTGACCAGATCAAGACTGGCGACCAGTTGCGCGCGCGCGGCACTCGCAGCGCTGACGGCAAAGAAATCGCGGCGGAAGAAGTTATTTCCGGAACATTTCGCAACATTGCCGGGACCATCAGCTCGATTGATGCGGCCAACAACAGCATCACGGTGAAAGACATACTGGCCAAGAAATCCGTGATCATCAAATTCAATTCTGATTCGCAGTTGCGCAAGCTTGCGCCGCAAATGGCGCAGCGGCTGGCGTTTTTCCTGAAAGGCGGAGCGCAAGCGGCACAGGGTGGAACTCCTGCAGGCGGCCAAACCCCGGCCAGCGGAGCGCGTGGGCCTGGAGCAGGGCAGGGTGGCGGGCCAGGCGGACGCCCCGCAGGCGGGCCTGATTTCCAGCAGATGCTGAGCAGAATACCCAGCATTACTCTTGCTGATTTGCAGAAAGAAGATGCAGTAATGGTTGTAGCGACACAGGGAACCAGCGGCAATGAAGTAACGGCTATTACTTTGCTTGGCGGCGTTGAGCCGATTCTCACCGCATCGCCCAACGGCACAAGCGCAGCGGCTTTGTTTTCTGGATGGAACATGGGAGCGCCCGGTGGCGAAGGCGGGGGCCCACAGTGAATCGCAGCAACGATGATATTGAGGAGAGATTGATGAAATTCTGGCCTTCGGGGAGCCGTGTACGGATCTCGGCTTTTCTTTTCTTCTTTACGCTGGCCTGTTCCACTGTGCTCATGGCGCAGACACAGGCTGGCAGGCTGCGTGGACAGATCATTGACGCCACCGGCGCGGTCATTCCCGGGGCCAGCATCACTGTCAAGAATTCCAGCGGACTTGCGATCACGGCAACTTCAGATGGTGCAGGCGCATATGAAATCAAGAACCTGGCGCCCGGCAAGTACACCGTCGCGGTCACAGCGAAAGGCTTTGCTCCCACAACCAAGGATGTGGAAATCGCCGCGGGCCAGTTGAAAGATTTTGATATTCCCTTGGCAATTGTGGTGAAGGAAGAAGATATTGACGTGCAGAGCGATTCCACGAAGGTGAGCACCAGCTCTGACAGCAATGCCAGCAGCGTTGTACTCACGGGCAAAGACCTTGACGCGCTTTCAGACGATCCCGATGAGTTGCAGTCAGAACTTCAGGCGCTTGCCGGCCCTTCCGCCGGACCTAACGGCGGCCAGATTTATATTGACGGTTTCACGGGAGGCCAGCTTCCGCCGAAGTCTTCGATACGTGAAATCCGCATTAACCAGAATCCGTTTTCAGCGCAATATGACCGCATGGGCTTTGGCCGGATTGAAATCCTGACCAAGCCGGGCACCGACAAACTGCATGGCCAGGTCTTTTTTAACGACAATCATTCGTTCATGGATGCGCTGAATCCATTCGCCTCCACGGAACCTGATTTCAGCACGCAGTTGCTCAGCGGAAACATTGGCGGACCGCTGGGAAAGAAGCTCTCCTACCAGATCAACGCGGAGCGCCGTAACATTAATGAAGCCGCAGTCGTGTTTCCCGCGGCCTTTGAGGCGGCCAATCAGCCGGTGATCGGCGTGCTGAACCCGCGCATGCGCACCAATGTGAGCGCCCGGTTTGACTACCAGGTTTCAGCTTCCAACACGCTGATGGCCCGCTACCAGTTCACGCATGATAGTGAAGAGAATAACGGCATAGCCCAGTTGGCCCTGCCTTCACAAGGCTATAACCAGACTGGAAATGAGAACACGATTCAGATCAGTGACACGCAGATCCTGAGCCCGCACGCCATCAATGAAACGCGTTTTGAGTGGGAGCGCGGCGCGACGGACCAGAATTCGCTGTTTCTAACTCCTGCCATCAACGTGCTGGGACAATTCAGTGAAGGCGGCAATCCGCTCGGAATCAGCTCTGTCATTACCAATCACTACGAGCTGCAGAACTATACGTCGATCAACAAAGGCAATCACTTTGTGCGACTGGGGGGCCGACTGCGCGTTAATGGAAACTCCAGCCTTTCCACGCAGAACTTTAATGGAACGTTTACGTTTGGCGCCACAAAAGATCCGATCACGCAACAGACTGTTACTCCATTGGCGAATTTCAACAGCGGCCAGCCGACACAATTCACTGTTCTTACCGGCAATCCCCTTATTGAAGACACTTTTGTCGATGGCGGACTTTACGCGGAAGACGACTGGAAGGTCCACCCTAACATGACCCTGAGTTATGGGTTGCGTTTTGAAACGCAAAACGGCATCAATGACCACGGCGATTGGGCGCCGCGCATTGGATTTGCGTGGGGCCTGGGCGGCAAGAAAAATGCTGCGCCCAAAACGGTGATTCGCACCGGCTTCGGCCTCTTTTACGATCGCTTTCAGCAAAATCTGATCATGAACGCGGAGCGGCTTAACGGAACAAACCAGCGACAGGTCACTATTACGATTGATCCTAATGCTTCTGCCGCGGCGAACGCCGCCACACGCGCGTTGCTGGCATCGCTTTTCGCGGGTTACCCCAATATTCCAGCTTTGCCGGGAACCGGTACCACTACATACACAATTGATCCCGCGTTGCGCACGCCTTATACGATCCAGTTCGCCGGCTCCGTTGAGCGACAGCTTACGAAGACTGCCACGCTCACGGGAACCTATATCCACTCTCATGGCGTCCATCAACTGTTCTCCAGCGTGCTTACGCCAACCCCGCTGCCGCAATATCAGTATGAGTCCGGCGGAGTCTTCAACCAGAACCAATTGATCCTCAGCTTCAACATGCGCGCCGGAACCAGGCTGACTATTTTTAGCTTTTATATGTTCGGTCATGCGAACAGTGACACGGCCGGCGCCAACAGTTTTGCTTCTGATCCAGCAAGGGGCATCGCCGCCGACTACGGCCGCGCGGCGTTCGATGTACGCCAGCGTCTTTTCCTGGGCGGCACAGTCGCTTTACCGTACGGATTCCGTGTTAGTCCGTTCATGGTGGCGAATGCGGGAGCGCCTTTCAACATCACTACCGGCACAGATTTGAACGGCGATTCGATCTTTAATGATCGTCCGGCCTTTGCCGGCGGAGCCACGGGACCAACCATCGTGGATACAACTCTCGGATCATTCAATACTTCGCCCGCGCCGGGACAAACAACCATCCCGTCCAATTTTGGCGATGGTCCTTCTCAATTCACGCTCAACCTGCGTGTGGGCAAGACAATTGGCATCGGGCCAAAGCTTGAAGCCTCGAATCCCAATCCGCCGCAGGGGCAAGGGGAACATAACCATGGCGGCGGAGGAAGGCCCAGCGGTGGTGGCCCAGTGCGCATGGGCGGCCCGCGTGGAGGCGGCGGTCCTTTTGGCGGTCCAGAGAGATCGAATCAGCGCTATAGCCTTACCTTTAGCGCGAACGCGCGCAACGTGTTTAACAACGTTAATCCGGCTCCGCCCATCGGAAATCTCAGTTCGGGCCTTTTTGGACAATCAATCGCTCTGGCCGGAGGCGTATTCAATACGCAGTCCGCAAACCGGCGCATTGATTTGCAAGTGATGTTTTCGTTCTAGGAGATGGGACCAATCGCGTCAACTTGCTCGTCGTGTGCCGGTGTGCTGATGGCGCCAATGGGATACCGTGGCAGCACTTCCCGCAGGGCCCACTCGATGCGATTCACCGAATCATTAATGAGCTGAAGCTGAACATCGTCTAAGCCGCTACGTTTTTGCCCGCCCAGAAATTTGATCACTTGCAGCGCGTTGCGGATATGGTGGTTGAGTTCCGCGATGGTTTTCATCCGCTCCGCCACAAGATCGCGGCTTGCCTTGGCTTCCCTGGCCATCTGCCAAAATAAACCGCCCGCCAAGAGACCCGTAAGACCATTGCTGAAAATGATCATATCCAGCCGTGGCAAGCCTTCTTTTAACAGCAGCCGGTCCAGAATAATACCGATCAAAGAGACAATCACCACGACCAGCAAAGAAAGCAGGCCGCTACGGCGAGACCACAACGATTCAACCGGAAGTTTATCTTCTTTCACAGTAGCTTTATTTTAGAACAGGGCTATGCAGGAGGACGTCGCAGAGCTGGTCTTTACTAAACTTGATGAGTGCCTGGCTTAAGCCAACACGCTGAGTGCTGTTACTGACTGCCGACCGCTGATTGCTGAGCGCTCTCCGCCGAGACTGTCTCCGCGTCGCCCATCCGATCCATCATTAGGCCGAAGGGCTCTTTGCGCACTCGCAGATCGTAGTAGACCAGCGTGAGCCCGATGGCGCTGATCGGCGCGAACAGCGTCAGGGCCAGTACGGAGCTGATGTCCCGCAAGTTTAGCTTTGTCAAATGGACAAAGTGCGGATGGATTATTGGCCACAGTAGTTCCAGACCGGCATTCAGCGCATATTTCATAATGCCGGAGAAGATCGTGGTCAGGAAGAAGACGATGATCACACGTGACCTGAAATTCTGGGTTAGGTCCGAGCTTCTGGGCAGCGCCTGCCCCACGCGGATGTTCTCCAGGACCACGGCGGGAATAGCGACGCCAAACACTCCAGCCCAGTAAACACCCGGAGCCAGCAATAGCAACAATCCAAAGCCGACAATGATCCCCACCATCAGAGAGACAGCCAATATTTTAAGGACCTTGCCGAAAACGCGAAAAAAACAGCTCCGGATGCTCGTGGGCCGTTCTAGACAAACATCCGATACCGCGAACGTGGTGGCTGCGGTAACGATGCAAGGAACAAGCACAATGGCAACTATTGTGAAAAGCACTTCCAAGGCCCCCAATATCCCAACGCCATTCCGGATTGTGCCTAACGTTTTATCGAACAGAATCAGGATCAGCAGCAGCACCCCGTTCGGAATGGCGCTGATGCCTAAAAAAAGCAGGAAATTGTGCCGATAGATGTCGAAGGTCTCAGCGAGCAGGCGGCCAAGAGAGAGCGGGCGGCGTATGGCGGGCATTCCTTACCTCGAAAAAGCGGAAGGGGGCCCGCCTATTGTACAACCGCTGGGCGCGAGAGGATCAATTGTTGAATGAAACTGTTCTTATGCCCGCGATCCAACTATTCCACAGTCACTGACTTGGCCAGATTGCGTGGCTGGTCAACGTCGCAACCGCGGCGAACGGCAATGTGATACGCCAGCAGTTGCAGTGGCACCACTTCCAGAATCGGCAGCAGCAGTTCCGGCGCATGCGGCACATACAAAACGTGGTCAACAGATTCCTTGATCTCTTCGTCGCCCTCAGTGGCCACGGCAATCACAATGCCGGAACGCGCTTTTACTTCTTTCACGTTTGACATGGTTTTTTCATAGCGCAACACAGAGTTCGGATCTCTTGAATCTTTGGTCGCAACCATCACCACGGGCAGGTTTTCATCGATCAGCGCGTTAGGGCCGTGCTTCATTTCGCCGGCGGGATAGCCTTCCGCGTGAATGTAAGAAATTTCCTTGAGCTTGAGCGCGCCTTCCAGCGCGATGGGATAGTGGATGCCACGGCCAAGGAACAGAAAATCCTGCACGCGGTAATACTGCTTGGCCAGCGCTTCGCATTCTTCGTCGCGGGCCAGGATCGATTCAAGCTTGGACGGCAGCTTGAGCAATTCTCCGATGTAGCGCCGCCCGTCTTCGGTTGACGTGGCGCCGCGCAGTTCGCCCAGATAAAGCGCCAGCAGAAAAAGCGCGGTCAGCTGCGCCGTGAATGCTTTGGTCGAAGCCACGCCGATCTCAGGTCCTGCATGCGTATAGACCGTGCCGGAAGCCTCGCGGGCAATCATTGCTCCCACCACGTTGCAAATAGCCAGCGTCTTGGAGCCTTTGGCTTTGGCTTCGCGTTGCGCGGCAATCGTGTCTGCGGTTTCGCCGGACTGCGTGATCAGCAGCGTAATTTCCTTGCTGGAAGTAATGGGATCGCGATAGCGCCACTCGCTGGCATAATCCACTTCCACGGGAATGCGTGCCAGCCGTTCAATCATGAACTTGCCGGCCAAGGCGGCGTGCCAACTGGTGCCGCAGGCGGCAATATTGATTTTTTGCACGTTGCGCAGCTCGTCTTCAGTCACGTCCATCTCTTCCAGAAAGACGCGGCCGGAGTCCAGCGAGACGCGGCCCAGCGTGGTATCACGCACGGCGCGGGGCTGCTCATAAATTTCCTTGAGCATGAAGTGCTTAAAGCCGCCCTTTTCCGCCATGATGGGGTCCCAGGTTACATGCTGGATTTCCCGCTTCACGGGCTTGCCGTCAAAATCCGTGATCTGGACGCCGGAGGTGGTGATCACCGCCAGATCGCCATCCTGAAGGAAGAAAATGTTGCGCGTGTGCGGCAAAAGGGCGGGGATATCTGACGCAACAAAATATTCGTTGTCGCCTATTCCAATGACCACAGGCGGGCCGTTGCGCGCCGCAACAATCTTGTTGGGCTCGTCTTCAGAAATCACGCCGAGGGCAAACACGCCGGTCAGCTGGTTCACCGTCTTACGCACAGCTTCTTCCAGGCTCGGGCGATGCCCGTTGCCCTTTGCGTCAAGCGCTTTTTCAATCAGGTGCGCGATGACTTCTGTATCAGTCTCAGTGGAAAACTTGTGGCCTTCTTCAATCAGCTTCTTCTTGAGCGAGAGATAATTTTCCACGATGCCGTTATGCACCACCACGATCTTGCCGGTGCAGTCGCGATGCGGATGGGCATTCTCTTCCGTCGGGCGGCCATGCGTGGCCCAGCGCGTGTGGCCGATTCCCCAGCTGCCTTCCAGCGGCTTCAGCCGGATCACCTCTTCCAGGTTGCGCAGCTTGCCTTCAGCGCGCCGCACCTGCAGCGCTCCGCCATTGCCATTGCCGCACACGGCAATGCCAGCGGAGTCATATCCGCGATATTCCAGGCTTCTGAGGCCCTCAATAATGACTGGGACAACACGTTTTTTGCCTACGTAACCAACGATTCCGCACATGACCTTTACCTCTGTCGCTTCGCTCCAAACCGCTCCAGGACCTGCACAGCTTTAGTGCTGTTCTGCTCCTGCGGCGGTGGACTCGGCACGCAAGCCGGCCTCGTCCTTAGCCATTCAATTGGACTCCGGTTGTCTCGCGGGGGATTCTGACTAATTCTACTCCGGAAGGGTTATAAACCCCGAGCGTAGCGAGGGGGCCCCTATTAACCTTTGGTAATCCTCTCAGATAATCCCGGAATCATTCAGCAGATTCCTATCACTTTCAATCCTTGGGCGTGACACGGACCCCTGGATGGATTCGTGTTCAATTCGCGTGTATTGGCGGCTAAGATTCTCATGCGGGTAAGGCTCCCTTCCGTTCGCTTAGCTCAGGGTCGGGATTTCACAACATCTACTCTTCGATCCGATATGAAAATTCTTCAATCACCGGATTCGTGAGCACGTCTTTGGCGATCCGCTCGACTTCGGCTTTGGCGGCATTTTTGTCCAGGCCTCCATCCAGGTTCAGTTCAAAGAACTTGCCCTGGCGCACAGCGCCCACGCCTTTGTATCCCATTTTTTTGAGCGCGCCGTGAATGGTTTTGCCCTGAGGATCAAGGACGGTGGTCTTAAGCATGACTGTAACGTAGGCCTTCATGGATAAGGCTATTTTACAAAACTTTGCCGCCGATTGAAGTCTGTAACGCACCGCGGATTCACGCGGTTGAGCGTGGATCGGAATCGGCTGATTTACCACTATACCGGTTCCGGAAATGGCCATGGCGCAGCAGGAGAGCGGAGTGGAAAATTAACTTGCCGCAGATTTTGCAGATAGAGTGCGGATTGAAAAACCCCTTGTCCGAATTCCCCATCGCTGATCCACGCTGGTAAAGATTCGCGCCTGTCTCCTGGGGTACGAAGAACAACTATTCATTCCACCGCGACATTCAGCGGCAACCGCCCACATGACCTGCTTTGTCGCTTGTAACACCGGCTCTTGCAAGCATAACTTCAGTGAATGCTGAAACAAGATTCACTCTAGTAAGAAGTAGCTATTTAGCTTAGTCGTAGCCTAGGTGTAGATAGTGTCCCTTCGCAGCTAGTTTTTTCGATTAGATGAAAGCCCTTCGGGCTGTAATTGTTTTGTAATAGGTGAAACGATTGGGACAAGTTTGTCACTGTTTCACTAGATGCAGCAAAAGTCTTCCCGATCCTGTCCGCTATTAACGTTGGACTAAAGATCCTCCATGGAATGCGACCGGGCATAGACTTCGGGCCCCAGCACCTCAAGACAAGGAGAATCGCATGAAACGTACCTGCATTTTTATATTTGTGCTGGCTTTTTCGGTTTTTACGGCCACCGCAAATGCGCAAGTTACCTCGCTCGCGCTCAATAGTGATCCGGGCGATTTTATAGGAGGCGGCCAGTCTCTTTTCCTTACTCCCGCGGACGGGACTTTCAGCGCAACCACAAACTTTGACAGCGGCGTATCGGTGTCATTCTTTGGGCCTACTCATTTCTGGTTTCTCGACTTTGCCGCAGCCGGCGATGTGCCCTTGACCGTGGGCACTTACACCGGGGCAACGCGATTTCCTTTTCAGGCTTTCGGCGAGCCGGGGCTATCGGTAGACGGCGACGGGCGCGGGTGCAACACCCTTACCGGAAACTTCACCGTGGTGGAAATCGATTACGGCGCAAGTGGCGGCGTCAACTCCTTTGATGCTCTGTTTGAGCAACACTGCGAAGGAGCAACACCCGCTCTGCGCGGCGAGATCCGATTCAATGCTCACCCGATAGTTACCGTGTTCGCGCCCTCGAATCTGACAGTTGGGCAAAATCAGAATGTGCATTTCAACGTGACTGCCACAGACGCCCAGTCAAGGCATGTGGTGCTGAGCGCTACTGGTATACCTGCGGGCGCTATTTTCATTGACAATGGAGATGATACCGGGACCTTTGACTGGACTCCGACCAGCGCCCAGTCTGGAAACTTCTTTGTAACTTTCCTGGGCGATAACCTATCCGGTAACACCGGCGTGGCCGTTACTCATATCAGCGTGATTCCACCACCACCGCCGAATGACGACTTCAATAGCCCAACTGTAATACCATCCATGCCTTTCACCGTAAGCCAGGACGTGACCAATGCAACTACTGCCCCCGACGATCCATTCTGCGCGGGCAGAACACAGACTGTCTGGTTCTCTTTTACCCCAAGCCAGAACATGCGACTGGAAGCCAACACCTTTGGCAGCAACTACGATACAACGCTCTCGGTTTACACCGGTGCACGAGGCGCGCTGACCCAACTGGCATGCAACGACGACTCCAGCTCGCTGCAATCTCGCGTGCGGTTCGATGCGGTAGCGGGTACGACCTACTTCTTCATGGTCTCGTCGTTCTCGTTCTTCCCCGTGTCTTCCGCGAATCTTACCTTTAACCTGGTACCGGCTCCTCCGCCGCTGGTCATTTCCCCCAGCGTCACCCAGTTTGGATCCGTGGATTCAACTACTGGAGCGGCAACCATTTCCGGCTTTGTCTCTTGTACACAGCCGGCCTTTGTGACTATCTTTGGACAACTAAAACAAAGTCACGGAGGCACACCGCTCAGCGGCTTCTTCTCAGCGTTTGTTCCGTGCAATGGAACTACGCCGTGGAGCGCTAACATACAAACCACGGTCGCGCTCTTCCATGGACGATCAGCCGATTTGTTCACTGGAGGCAAAGCCGATGTGACTGCTACGGCATCGGCATTCGACTTTGAAAATGGCGTCTTTGTTCAAAGAAACCTGGCAGTAACCATCATATTGCGAGGCAAACCGTAACGTACCGCGCTCTAGCGCGTTAACTAATTGAACTTCAAACAGCGATGGCCGCAAACCGCGTAAGCGGAGCGGCCATCGGTTTCTAGTCGCCAATCAATCCAGCGCAGTTGAATCACTGCACCCGGAATGCCGTAACAAACTGCACACCATTGGCGTCACTCACGCGGAAGATATTGAATGCGCCTATCTGGACCGTGCCGACATCGGCACTGGCATTGCCTTGGGCATCGGTGGTGATACTGGCCAGGTTAATGCACGTCGCCGCGGTAGACACAGCGCACACGGCATTGCTGAAAGTATGGTTCGGGAAGGCGCCCGTCAACGTGACGTGGGCCGTAGTGCCGGTCACGGTGGCTCTCCCCGTCCCGGGAGAGTTACCCGTGGTCTGGCCGATGCCGCCGGTAATGGTGGCTGCAGGCAACAATGCGAAATTGGACTGGATCCCGCTGCTGAAACCGATGCCGGTGACCTCGACCGGGAATCCAGTAGTGTCAATGATCTGAAAATCGCCGGAGAACGTTCCCTTCATCGGGAAGGTGAAGTTTGTGGTGGCGGAGTTGTTGTTCAATGCCGTTATGTTGGTACAGGCGCCCTGAGGATAGGGGCAGAACTGCAGAACGAAAGTGGCGGTACCCCCTCCAGTGCTCGTGCTTCCGGCGCCATTGTTCGCCGTGGTGTCAAGGGTAATGGTGCCGACGGGACCTATATTCCTGCCGACGTTGTTGAGCCAGCTTGCCAGGAAGGCATCGGGCTGAGCAGGAGTCGGGCTGGGTGATGGAACTGGACTTGGCGAAGGCGATGACATCGGAGTCGGAGTTGGGGTCGGACGCATATTGTTGGAAACCGAGCCGCAACCGGCGAGAAGTGAAAATATTCCTGTGAACAAAAGAAAAGTGACGGTACGCACGAAATCCTCCTTGGAACTTGGGCTTTCAGTTAAGAAGGGGAACGTGTCGATAGATAGGAGAGCGGCTGCTCAGGGCAGGTTGTCCTGGAAAAAGCCTTAACCCCGTGGATAAGAGAGATCCATTCGCATACCAAGATCGTTTGTGAATTCGTGACTTTAGTCTTTTTCCCTGTGCGGGATGAACACACTGAAGATTGTTCCGTGATGCTCTGTTGATTCGCTGCTGCGGACTTTTACCCGGCCTTCATGCTTTTGGATGATGCCCAGCGTTACCCACAAGCCCAGTCCTGTGCCGGTAATGCCTTTGGTGGAAAAGAATGGCTCAAAGATGCGGTGCAACGTTTCTTTGGACATGCCATGGCCGCAGTCGGCCACGGTGACGCGAATGCCTTTGCGTCCGGTGCGCCAGTCTGTGGCTTCGCGCGTGCGCAGCGTCAATTTGCCGCCGTTGCGGGAAGCGTCCAGCGCATTGCCGACAAGGTTGGTAAATACCTGGCGCAGTTCGCCTTCAAAGGCGAGCAGCGGCGCGGCGACACGGTAGTCACGGACGATCTCCACGCCGGCCGAGGCGAGTCGGCCTTGATAAAGCTTGAGCACCGAATCAAGCTGTTCAGAAACGCGCACGGCGGTCCGCGCGGTAGGCTGGCGATAGAAGCGCAGAGTCTGCGTGGCGATCTGGCTCACGCGCGCCAGTTCCTGTTGCGCCAGATGAGTAAAGCTGCGGGCCTGCTCAGGAAGATCTTTTTCCTCATTGATGAGGTAAAGAAGATTGGTTACGGCTTCCAGCGGATTATTAATTTCATGCGCGATCGAGGCCGAAAGGCGTCCTACGGCAGCCAGCTTTTCGCTCTGCAACAGTGCGTCCTGGGCACGTTTGCGATCTGTGACATCCACGCCCAGAACCAGGACACCGGAAATTTTATCGTCGGTTTCCCGCATCGGCTGGTACACGAAATCCAGATAGCGCTCTTCCCTTGGCTGTCCTGGAACTCGCGCAATACTGATGCTGAGACCATTGGCCACGAAAGGCTCACCAGTTTGATAAACCTTGTCAAGAATATCGATGAAGCCTTGTTCCGCAGCTTCAGGCAATGCCTCGCGCAGAGGCTTACCCAGCAAGTCGCGATTGCCAATCAATTCCTGATACTGCCGGTTGGTCCTTTCAAAAACGTGCTCGGGGCCGCGCAACATCGCCATAAATGCGGGCGCCTGGCGGAACATTTCCACCAACCGTGCGCGCTCTGAGCGCACCGCCTGGTCTGCCATGCGGCTCTCATGCACGTCACTGGCTACGCCCAGCCATTGCTGAATCGCGCCGGTTTCATTGCGCAAAGGAAGAGCCCGGAAATGCCACCAGCGCGCAGCACTATCGCTTCCGCGAATCAGCCGCGCGTCGATCATGTAGTCTTCGCCGGTCTTGATGCTATGTGTCCAGACGTTCAAGACTCGTTCCCTGTCCTCTTCATAGAAGAGATCGAGATATTCGGCGCCGTCCCGGGGAAGAACGTCTTTGCCCACATATTCCAGAAATCTCTGGTTCGCATAAACCACGCGTCCGTCGCGATCGGCTGTCCAAAGTCCCTGTGGGCTCAGCTCCGCCAGCACGCGATACTGCTCTTCGCTCTGGCGCAACGCCGCTTCGGCTGTCTTGCGCTCGCGCATGTCGCGCGTCACCGTTGCCAGGCCAGCCATTTCGCCGGTCTGGGGATCATTGACGGGAAAAACGTGATAGTCCACCGGAATGCTCGCGCCGGTTTTGAAATGGCGGAAATTTACTTCGCCCTGCCAACGGCCTTCCCGTACCACCGTGGAAATTACCTCGTCTTCAAGGAAGGGAACGTCTTTGGAGAAAAAGAAATCCTTGATCCTGAGCTGGCGGACATCCTGCGTTTCGGCCAGCCCCATCATGGCGCGGGCACTTTTATTTACGTAAAGCACACGCCCTTGCATGTCGGCCAGGCCGATAAAATCGGTGGACTGGTTCACCACATCCAGCAACTGCTGCTGTTCGCGCTCAGACTCGCGCAACTCGCTTTGCAGGCGCGATTCTCTTTCCAGCGCTTCGCGGCGGAAGCTCGCGATCTTGATGTGGGCTTCCACGCGCGCCAGCAGTTCACGCGCCGTAAACGGCTTTACCACGTAATCGTCCGCGCCGGACATCATGCCTTCAATCAGCGATTCCTCGCCGGCCCGCGCAGAAAGCAGCACCACCGGAACGGAAGAAGTGGCAGGATTCTCCCGCAGCGCAGCCAGGAGTTGCAGTCCGTCCATTTCCGGCATCATCACGTCGCTCAGGACCAGCGCAGGCAACTGCTGACTGGCTTTCTCCAGCGCCTGCCTGCCATTTTCCGCCGTGGTGACTTCAAACCGCGAGCTGAGCAACCGCCGGACGTATTCGCGCATGTCGCGATTGTCATCCGCCAGCAGCACGCGCGGCTTGCTGGAGGTTACCAACAGCGGCGCACTCAACGCATCGGCAGCTTCCAAGTCTTCCCGGCTTGCCTTGTCGTCTACCGTTTGTCCCGGCAGCCAGCTCAAGGCTTCCTGCACAAAGGCTTTACGCGCCGTTCCGAGAACTATCTGCTCCGCCTCTGGCCTGACGCGCTCCCTGGGAAGATGCTGGCTTCCATACGGCAGCGTTACCGTAAATGTTGTTCCTTTGCCCACGTGGCTCTGCACCGCGATCTTGCCGCCATGCATGGCCAGCAGTTCACTCACAAGCGCCAGCCCGATTCCGCTGCCTTCATGCGTACGTCGGCGCGCGTGCTCCACGCGGCGAAACCTTTCAAACAAATGAGGCAGCTCGCGCTCTGGAATGCCCGTTCCCGTATCGCGCACGGAGAATTCAACATGGTCCGCCTTGTTTGCCAGCTCGAGTTCAATGTAGCCATGAAATGTTGACTTCAAGGCATTGGAGATCAGGTTAAGCACGATCTTTTCCCACATCTCACGGTCGATATAGACCGGCTGCGGCAACGGGGCGCATTCCACAACGTAATTCAGCCCGGCTTTTTCAATGGCCGAGCGGAAGATGCTCGCCAGCTCCAATGTGTAAGCGCACAGGTCTGTTGGCTGGTAGCTTGCGGTAACCCGGCCCGCTTCCAGCCGGGAAAAATCCAGCAGGGTATTCACCAGCTTCAGCAATCGCAGCTCATTGCGGTGGACAGTTTCCAGGTCCCTGCCACGCAGCGCCTTTTCCGGATTTGCCAACGCATCTTCGGTTGGCCCCAGCATCAGGGTCAAAGGCGTGCGGAACTCATGGCTCACGTTGCTGAAGAAAGTTGTCTTTGCCCGATCGAGCGCCGCCAGTTCTTCCGCGCGATGCCGCTCACCTTCATAAGCACGGGCATTCGCAATTCCCGCGGCAATCTGTCCAGCGACGAGATCAATGAATCCCGAATAACCGGCGTTGAGCTGCCGGTAAGGATTCAGCGCCGTGATAAACACTCCAGCGGGGCGCTCCTGCCCCTGGCCTGTAATGGGGACAAGGATTGCGCGCGTCGGTGGCCGGTCCCATGCGCCGGTCGGCATCGAACCAAAGCGTTCAGTGAGGTGCTCTACAAACAGCGAGCCCTTCGTGTTCAGAAGGTCACGAATCGGCCAAACTTCATCTTCCGCTCCGACTTCGATCCTTTGCGGGGCCGCCGGATGCCCGCGTTCGATTCCGGTTTCACAGGCCAGCCGCGCCTGCGTCTCACCCTTTTCAAAAAGATACGTGAGCGTGACCGGAAGATCTTGTGGATTGGTTTTGAGGCTGGCCGGAATGGCAATGCAGACATCCTCTTCAGTGTTCTTGGAACTAAGACCAGCCGCCAGATGACGCAGCAATCCAAGCTGGCGCTCACCGATCACGCGCTCAGTTTCTTCCGTTACCACGCAAAAAAGACCGTTGACCTTGCCGTCATCCGCAGTCAAAGGGCTATAGGAGAAAGTATGATAGGTCTCTTCCGAATAGCCGCTGCGCTCCAGGAACAGAAGAAGGGCCTCATCCCAGGTAGCCTCCCCAACTTCAAGTACGCTGCGGATTCGTGGACTAAGGTCGGCCCAGATCTCAGCCCAAACTTCGCGGGCCCGCCTGCCTAGCGCCCAGGGGTGTTTCTTTCCCAGTGACATGTGAGCATAAGCATCGTTATAAAAAAAGGTGAGATCAGGCCCCCAGCCCAGCCACATTGCGTAGCGGGAAGTGATCATGATGCGCACGGCGGTCTTTAAGCTCTGCGGCCAAGTGGAAATTGGCCCCATGGGAGTTTTTGACCAGTCAAATGAGCGAATTCTCTCGCCCAGCTCACCGCCACCGGAAAAGACATGCTCGGGAATTTGACCGTCCGTTGGAAATGCGGGGACTTCGCTTACCGGAGGAGAATCGGGTTGTGCTCTGCGGGTATTCAAGAAAGTTTCCAGATTTTATTTCCTGGAGTCTATTGGCCGAGACTAAGGATTCAATCACTTAGCTGTTTCAGGCAGCCAGATCACGCGAATGTTACACCCCTGCCCAACGGGTTGTGCAAGCGGGCCCGCAAGTCCAAAACAAATTGGGTTCGAATCTATTGGTTGTAGATTGGCTTCTACCCGAGAGAGTTTTGATGCGGTTGGAAACCGCTTTGGATGCCGCCGATTGGCGCTTTCTTTTGATTTCGCGCATTCCTGGAATAGAATGCATCTCCGGGGAGGCTGCGAATGGCCAGATTCTATGAAGACGTCCCGATCCAATGGAAAGAAGGCGAAATGACCTACGGACGAGGGCTTGGCAACCATGTGGCCTGGCGCTGTAAATGCGACCATCTAATGCTGGCGCCGCATGAGGAATTGTACTTTGTCCCTCCCTGCCCTACCTGCGGCCGTAAGTTCCGGGTCATAAAAGGGAAAAAGCCACGGTATGTGAAGAGAGTAGTTGAGCGGGTGGAAAGACCGTATCGGCCGACGTAAGCAGCGCTTTCTTAAACCTTTGGGGCCGCTGCTGGCTCATGCGGAGATAAGCCACGGCCTTCCATGATCAGTCTTGCCATCTCCGCACCCCACATCTCATACATCCGGGGCCCAGGATGAAAGCCATCTTCCGCCATCATGGGCCCGTAACGCCTGCTGGTACAGCGACGAACACGCAGTCAAATTGCGGCTCCGTCCATTCGCGCAGCAGGCGGGCAAACCATTTCGCCCTGGCCCCCAGATGCCAGCGCAAGGGCTGCGGAAGCGCGGGAAATTCATGCATCGGCGGCAGCCCGCTCCAGAGAATCCGCTGCGCACCAAACTTAAGGCGCAAGAGACCGGCTAACTCATCCAGCTCGGCCAGCCACGTAGTTGCGCGCCTTCCGCAGGTCACGTCATTGACGCCAAGCGATATTGCGACGGCTGCGAATGGTTCCTGCGTCATGCTTTTGAGCCTGGCGATAGTGCTGCGGGTGGTGGCGCCCGTCTGCGCTTCAACTCGCCAGACGACACGGAACTTGCTCTTGAGACGGCTCACCATATAACCGGCAAGCGCTTCTTCCTGGGTTCGCACACCCACTCCGGCCGCGGCCGAATCTCCCAGGACCAACAGTTGCAATGGCGTTCCTGAGCCGGCTTCGCCTGAGCGAGGTCCGTCGGCTTCCGGTAATTTGGGCGTCACACGACGCACATAGATTCCCTGGCATACCAGCAGCGGCGACAGCACAGCCATTGCGGTCGCCAGTTTGGCGCCGTTCTTTTTAGTGCGATTCATCGTCTCGCTCAAAACTGAGTATAACCGCGGTGTTACTGACCGACCCAGGATTGAAGATTGAGGATGCACGGCCTCTCTTGGCGCCTTATAATTCGCCGCATCGCTATTTCGCACCCGTTTATCCAGGAGGCACCCCTATGCGGAAAAATCAGAGCAGAAAAACTTGAAAGCCAGCGCAGCGCCGGCAAAATCATCCAGCAATCCGTTTGACCGGCGCAGCTTCCTGGTGGGTGCGGCCGCCGGAGCAGCAAGTCTTGCGCTCCCAGGCTGGGTAAGCGCTACGGAAGATGTCTTTGCTTCATCGCGCACTGGCCTCACTGGGTTTGACGATGACTTATCAGCCATTCGCTCTGAAATCACCAAGCGCCACGATGAAACCGTGCAACGCATGCAGACATGGATGAAACAGCCTTCCATTGCGGCGGAAAATCGTGGGATGAATGAAGGTTGCGAACTCACCATGCAGATGCTGCGGGATGCCGGTTTTCAGCAGGTGATAAAAATCCCCACCGACGGACAGCCGGGCATCTTTGCCACGCTGGACGCGGGCGCTCCTAAAACTCTTGGCCTTTACTTTATGTATGACGTGAAGCAGGTCGATCCTTCGGAATGGTCGTCACCACCTTGGGAGGCCCGTATTGTTGATAAGCCGGGCTTTGGCAAAGTTGTGGTTGGCCGTGGCGCGGTCAACCAGAAAGGGCCGGAGGCTACATTTTTGGCGGCGCTGCATGCTATCCGTGGCGCGGGACGCAAGTTGCCGGTGAACTTTGTTTTTGTGGCTGAAGGAGAAGAAGAAATTGGCTCGCCGCATTTTGCCCAGGTCGTCCACCGGCCGGAAGTTCTGGCCGCGCTGAAGAAAACAGTGGGAATCTTTATGCCGTTTGCTTCGCAGGATCCCGACGGAAAAGTTACGGCGTTCTTGGGCGCAAAAGGTGTAGTCGAATTGGAATTGGTTTCCAGCGGTGAGAAGTGGGGACGCGGCCCCAAAGCCGACATCCATTCCAGCAACAAGGCAAGGCTCGATTCACCGGCATGGCATCTGGTGAAAGCCTTGAACACATTGGTCTCAGCCGATGGCAATGATCCCGCGATTGCCGGCTTTGCCGACAAGGCGCGTCCTATTTCAGCGCAGGAAAAAGCCATGGTCGCGGAAGCGGCGCGACGGCTCGACGAAAAAGCGCTGATGAAGCAGATGGGCGTGGAACACTGGGTGCATGACGTGAGTTTCCAGGAGTCGCTGGAGCTGCTGGTATCCAAACCAACGGTGAACATTGAAGGCCTTGTCGGTGGTTACACCGGCCCAGGCGGAAAGACGATCCTGCCGCATCGCGCCGTGGCCAAAATGGATATGCGCCTTGTGCCGGACATGACTGCTGCCGATGCGTTGGCTGCGCTGAAGGCGCATCTGGCAAAGAACGGCTTTGGCGACATCGAAGTCAACATGACAGGCGGCTATGATCCCACCACTACACCTGCCGACGCAGCGGTTGTCCGCGCGGAACATGCCGTTTACAAACGCAATGGAATCGATCCCATCGTAATGCCGCGTCTGGCTGGTTCATGGCCGGGCTATGTTTTCACCGGCGATCCATTGCACCTCCCTGCAGGACATTTTGGCCTGGGCCACGGCAGCGGCGCGCACGCTCCCAATGAATACTACGTGATCGAATCCAGCAATCCGAAAGTCCAGGGCGTCGATGGCGCAGTGATGTCCTACGTGGAATATCTGTATGAGGTGGCGAGGACGGCGTAGGTAGCAACTGGCAATTGGCCAGACTTATTCACCGCAAAGGACGCCAAGGTCGCTAAGGGACAGGAAAGCTGGATTCCTTCCCTCGTGATGGACACCTCTTCTGCGATATCTGCTTTGGCTAGTTGCCAGTGACTAGCTGCTAGCTGCTTCTCTATTGCACCGTCAAGTTCACTGTGCTGGTGGCCGTTGCGCCGCCGCTCGCGCTGCTGGCCGTAACCACTATTGCCGAAGTTCCAGCTGGCGTGCCCAATCCTTTTGGGCCGGGAGTTGGAGTCGGTGCAGGCGTGTTGTTGCTGACGCCGCACCCCGCCAGCAGCAGCAAAGCTAATCCGGCTGAGGCGGTCGCCAGACGAATCTTTGAACTCTTTGTGCGGGCAAGCGCAAGCGCCAACGCGGCAAGTCCCATCATGCCGAGCAGCAAAGTGAATTGCGGTGGCACGCCGTTTGGCTGCGGGACGGCATTTGATCGCGCAGTGGTGGCGATAGTCAGCGTCACCGGAGTTGTGCCTGCCGCCGTCACGGACGCTGGGTTGAAGCTGCAAGTGCTTGCGGCGGGCAGACCGCTGCAGGCAAAAGTTACCGCGCCCAGGCTTCCGTTGTAATTCACGTTGAGCGTTGTGCTCGTTGTGTTTCCGGCCGCCACTGTAAGATTCGCCGTCTGGGCCGACATCAACAGCGCCGCGTCAATCTGCGTCACATCGCTGGCGGAGTCATTTGCTGTGTTGGCCTCTGCTCCGCCGGAAACCGTGGCTGTATTTGTCACTGAAGATGCGGCATTGGCAGCAACGTTCACCGTGAGCGTGATCGGCTCAAAACTAGTTCCAGCAAACAGCACATCACCGCGCGTGCATTGCAGCGGAGAAAGAGTGCAATTCCAGTTGAGGCCGCTGAGATCGGTTGCGGTGAGACCTGCCGGCAAATTGTCATTCACCGTGATCAGCGCTGACGTATCGGCACCGCCGCTATTAGAAATGGTGATCGTATAAGTAGCGCCGGTCTGCGGACGAACAAAATTTCCGGTGTGCGTTTTCGTGATCGTCAGGTCTGGCACAAGCACGCTTACAGTGGCCGTGGCCGTGCCGCCTGTCCCGCCTTCAGCCGAGGTTACGGCACCCGTTGTGTTCATCTGGTCTCCTGCGGCGGTGGCCAGCACATCGATGGAAAGCGTGCAACTGCTGTTGGCAGTAAGCACGGCGGCTGTCAGGCTGATGTTCGTGGGTAGGAGCGTTACCAAGCTGGTGTCGCAAGTGCCGCCGAGGCTGTCTGGGTTGGCGATGAGCAGCCCCGCGGGCATATCGTCACTAAAGCTCACGCCAGTGAGATCGGTTGCCGGATTGGGATTGGTAAGCGTGAACGTGAGCGTGACGCTACCATTCAAGCTAACAGTGGCGGCGCTGAATGATTTAACGATGGTGGGTGGAGACTGCGCCTGGGCAAGTCCGGTACACATGAACGCCATCATGCACACTGCGAAGGTCATTTGTTTCATGTGCTTCATGCGGCTCACCAGAATCATTGCGCCACTCCCTTTGCCGGTGCTCGCAGAATATCCGGCCGGCGTGCGGCTGGTTGGGCCTGAGGAAGTTGAACAGAGAGCAAGCGTGGAAGCAAGCGAGATGCAGGCAGATTTCATATTTTTTTCCGGAAGATGGCGATGATTGTAGCAGCTCACAATCAGAGCGCAATTAGGAAAAAGGTTTAGATCGGCACTTTTGGGTCACGCTCAGGTAATCAAGCTACAAAAGCGCGTTCTTTGTCGTGAGTGAAGGCCTGTGAATCGCGGTGCAACTCGCGCCCATAGACAACAAGGTTTTTGCGCCGGACATCTAGATTGGCATCCCCTGAAAAAAGAGAAGAAAGAGAAATGATCCATGCGTAAGCACTCTTTAGCTGTATGCCTAACTGCGCTGTTCGTACTGGGAATCGCTCAACCGCGTGCCCACGCCCAATCAACAACCACATGCCCCGCTGGATACTGGGACACGGCTGACGTAGTGATGATGGACCAAAGCCTGAGAAACAATAATTACCATCTGGCAGGAACGATCACTACGCCTGCCGGACCGGACGGAAATTCATACCTGAATGAATCCATACCATCCACCAATAACAGCAGCTCCGGCAAGCTGCAATATGTAAAAACCTATCAAACTGCGCCGGGGCAATCCGGTTTGAAGGGCTATCCCTGGGACATTAATTTGTATGATAGCCAGTACGTTTATCTCTGGGTCACGGAGCAGTGCTGGGCCGATCCATGGGCTTATAAGAAATTCAATTCAGGAAGCAATGATTACTCCATGCGGTTTATGCGCCGTTGCGTTCTCCCCGGCGATGGAAACACCAGCGTGATCGTGAACGCGCCACCAAGCGTGGACTCCAACAACAATACGAATTACATTAACCAGCCAGCCACGCTGCCGCAAAATCCTTCGTCAGCCGATTGCACTGCGCCATCAAGCACGGCCAACCTGAAATATTCGCGCATGACGGTGCAATCCACGCAGTCCGGATTCACGTTTCATGACGACCATCAACAACCAGACGCTCAGCCTCACAGTGGTCCCAGTCGATTATGAATATAGCTGCACTACAGGCTCGGGAGGTCCAGCCGACTGCAAATTCAAAGAGGAGTTTACTTACAACAACACGTACGGCTGGGTGAAATGGCAGTACTGGACTTCAACCGGTTCCGCATGGTCATGGCAAAAGACCAGCCTGCATGACCACCTGAAACCCAATGACGGAAACAGCGGGATCTTCTTCCCGTGCTTCTAATATGTGTTTGTAAAACAATTGTATTGACAAGTAAATTGGAGCGCAGTCGCATCCCCTGGCTGCGCTTCTTTGTTGATGCCGTTGGCCCAGCAGCCCCGCGCGTTGGGGACCATTCATGTGCCACTACTACTAAAGAATTTTAATTCTTAGTTTGATAGTTAAGCATTGATAATAAATAAGTTGATAGATAGCTAAAGCTGGCATAAGCGAAACAAGTAGCTAAATAATTTATAAAAATACTGCAACGTTTTACCAGTCAATATCACTACTCTGCAAGCCCCCTTCCCAAATGTCGCCTGGCGGAACTATCAACGCAAGCCAGGGTGTCTAACAACAACGAATGCAAACTGATCCAACGGCCGTCTCACTCTGTCCGGAGCCGCACAATTTCCGTTTGCACAAACGAAAAAGGAGATTGAATTGAAAGACTGGAAGGAAACGCTGACTAGAAAATGCAGCATTCTATGGATTGCTTTCTTTTTGCTGCTTGCAACCATGGCCCACGCGCAAGTCACCTCGCTCAGCCTTTTCAGTGATCCGGGCGACTTCGTTGGAGACGGCCAAAATGCGCTCTTTACGCCTGCTGACGGGACCTTTAGCGTGCAAGCATCGGCAAATGACAACGTAATAGGCGTGCATTTTGTGGGCCAGCCGGGCGTGTTCTGGGACCTCGAATTTGCCGCGTGCTGCGGCGCGCCACTCGCTGCTTTTGAACAATACTTCGGAGCACAGACCTGGCCCACCCAACCTAGTTTCCTGCCGGGAATGCTGATCTCCGGCGACGGCCGGACCTGCGATGCTGTCACCGGTAACTTCACGTTCCGGCAGCTCAGTTTCAACCCGGACGGCAGCGTCGCCTCCCTGGATGTGATTTTTGTGCAGCAGTGCGACGGCGAGGCTCCGGCATTGAGCGGCGAGATTCGTTTCGGTGCGGTTGAACCCATTTACATCTCTTCGCCGCCGCATCAGGTTGTCCCGGTGGGCCAGACCCTGACGTTCACAGTTTCAGCCATCGACGCCCAGGGCGGACATGTTGCCCTGAGTGCTCCGGTGCCCGCCGGAGGTACCTTGGGATCCTTTGTTGACAATGGCGATAACACGGGAACCTTCACATGGACGCCTAACATTACATTCTTTGGCACAAAGACTTTTTTTAACTTCACTGCAACCGATTCGGCCGGCAATTCCGCTTTTGCTCCCATCGAGATTGACGTGATTGCTCCGCAGCCGCAGACCCCGCCGAATGACGATTTCAATCATGCGACGGTGGCCCCCTCGGTCCCCTTTACCACAAGCCAGGACGTCAGCAATGCCACAGTGGCTCCCGATGATCCGTTCTGCGTCAACAGAAACCAGACAGTATGGTTCGCCTTTACTCCAACGCAGAACATGCGACTGGAAGCTAATACAATTGGCAGCGACTACGATACAACTTTAGGGGTTTATACCGGCACTCGCGGGGCTTTGAACCAGATTGGCTGCGATGATGATTCCAATGGAACTTTGCAGTCAACTGTGCGGTTCGATGCGGTTGCCGGAGTCACCTATTACTTTGAGGTATCCTCATTCTCTACCGTGTCTCCGGCCGATCTGGTATTCAACTTGGTTCCCTCTCTTCCACCGCTTGCGATTACGCCCAGCGTTACAAAGTTTGGAACAGTTGACCCTACCACCGGAACAGCCACCATTACCGGCTCTGTTTCCTGTACGAAGCAGGCGTTTGTGACCCTCTCCGGGCAACTGAAACAAACCCACGGCAATACTCCCATCACCGGGTTCTTCTCGGTATTTGTTCCCTGTGATGGAATAACGCCATGGAATGCCACCATCCAAACGGTGGCCACGCTCTTCCATGGACGGTCCGTGGCGTTGTTCACCGGCGGCAAAGCGGATATATCTGCCACCGCAACTGCGTTTGATTTCGATAGCGGTGAAACGGTCGAACAAGACCTGGCAGTTACGATCACCTTGCGCGGCAAAAACTGAAAGACCCTCATAATACAAAAAGCCCCTGCTATACAAGCAGGGGCTTCACTTTTGATGATTCAGGGAAAACTATGCGCCGCGTCCGACGCCCATATACTCAAAGCCCAGGGCTTTCATGCGTGGACCGTCGAGCAGGTTTTTGGTATCCACCACAACAGGGTTGCGGATGATGCGGCGAATGCGGTCAAAATCGAGCGTGCGGAATTCCGGCCAGCCCGTGCCCAGAACCAGCGCGTCCGCGCCTTCTGCTACGGAGTACGCTGAATCACAATAGCGCACGTTGCCGCTGAGCTCCTGCTGCGCGTCCGGCATTGCGATGGGATCATAGGCTTTCACGTGCGCGCCGCTTTCCATGAGGCTGCGCGCCAGGCGAATGGAGCCGGAGCTGACAACGGAGTTCGTATTCGGCTTGAATGCCAGTCCCAGCAGTCCGACTTGCTTGCCCTCAACCGAGCCCATGGCACTATTGATTTTCCGCATGATGCGTCCGCAAAATTCCTGATTCACTTCACGCGCGGCGCTCAGAATCTTGAGTGACACGCCGGAACCGGCGGCAAGATTGGCCAGCGAGTCCATGTCTGATTCAGTAAAGCTTCCGCCCAGCGATCCCGGTTGCAACGACCGCGGCGCGATCCGCTTATCGAGGCCGAGCGCAAGAGACAGATCAACAGCGTCGGCATTGATGCGTTCGCACAAGCTGGACAGCTCATTGATAAAGGAAACTTTCGTCGCCAGGAATGCCGTTGAAGCTTCACGCACCAGCTCTGCTGTCTGGTGGCTGGTAACAATCACCGGAACGCCGCGCATCACCAGCGGTCGGTAAAGAGCTTTCAGGGAAGTCACCGCAGCGTTTGACGTGGTTCCCAGAACGATTCTGTCCGGCCAGTTGAAGTCTTCCACCGCGCAGCCTTCAGAGAGGAACAGCGGATGGGACACTACCGTGATGTTCTTTCCGGAGGCCTTGAGGCGTTCTTCAATCCTGTGCGCCGTGCCCACTGGTACAGGGGTGACCAGGACCAGAATCTGACCGTGATCGCAATAATTGGCAATCTCCATGGAGATGGCTTCCATGTCACGGTTGGCGTCTTCAGCCAGGTAGATGATTTCTGCGCGCTGCACCATGGACTGCAAGTGCGTGGAATACATAAGCCGCCCGGAGCGGACGCCGCGGCGGACAATGTCACTTAAATTCTTTTCATGGAAGGGCAAAATGCCGCTGGCGAGCAACGTGGTATTCACAGAGTCGCTGCCATACGCTGTCACGGGCACGCCAAAATCGGCAAGACACGCAGCCACTACAGTTCCCAGATACCCACAACCGTAGACACCGATCTGCATAAACTCTCCTGGAGAAAACTAGAGCATCGGCGACTCGGGGGAAGTTATTGAGGGTTCGCCAACTGGTCTTTAATTTTTATGTTGCCGTGCTGACTAACTCAAGCAGTTGTGATTAGAAGCTTTTACTTAGTACACCGCAAGATCGTATTAGGACATGTACCAAGCACAAGTGCATGTCCGGATCCCGATGTTTAAAGGCTTTTCTCGCCCCACCCCAATCGCCAGCGTGCACGAATTCTAGTGCAAAACTAAGGCCCATGCCAGTGCTTTTTGCTTCAGGTTGTCTCATCAATCCATCTTGATTTCGATCTTGTGTCCATCCGGGTCGCGTACCCAGATGGAGAGCCCTTTGCCTTTCGCCCCCGTGTTAACCTCTGCCTGCGAGGGATCCATCCCTTTGCGCTTGAAGGTGGCAATCACGTCGTAAATGCTTGATCCTGTGGCAGATAGACAAATATGCTCTTCGCTCAGGTTGGCCGTGGGCGCAGGGTTTGTGGGCGAAGCTTCAAACAAATCGATCAACGACTCCCCGGCCCGGAGCGTAACAATGTTGTAACCGGCCTTTGATTTGCTCTCTTGCTCCAGGGTCATTCCCAGCTTCTCTATATAAAAGGTCTTCATGGCGGCCAGCCGCTTGGTTACCAGCGCAATGTGGTCGACGCCTTTATAAGTGAACACGGTCTCTCATTCTGCTGCCTGCCGTCCCCGCTGCTCAAGGATATTCTTCAGCCCCGTACCATGCTGCGCACCCTGACTGCGGGCGGGATTGGGTGCGTTGACCGCATCCGGCTATGTTTATGTCCTTCTCGATCTCGCCTAAATATCGCCTTTTCTGGCGCTTAGCTGTTGATCTCGGTTTTACCCGCGGATGAGTCGGCGTGCATTGCCGGTTGACTTCGTCCGGGAGCAAAGTGCCGTCATAGCAAGCGACTGCGGCGGGAACTGGCGGAAAGCGCAGCTCCTTCCAAGCTTTCTTCCATCCCTCACCGCGGGTCGCAAGCGGAATCGTGAATCGGAGGTGATTCAAAAAATGCTCAACACTCGGCCATCTACCCAAACCATTCCTAACCCTGGCTCAAGCAAGACCAACTTCCGGGAAGCCAAGCGGATACAGCAAAGCTTCCTGGCTAACGCGGAAAAACGCACCCTGATCTGGCTGGCGACCAGAACGCCGGCCTGGATCAACTCTGACCATCTAACGCTGCTCGGCTTGCTTTCCATGGCGGCGGCCGGCGCGGCTTACTGGTGGTCGGCCAGCAATCGCTTTGGTCTGGTCGTGGTTGTGCTTTGCCTGGCGCTCAACTGGCTGGGCGACTCGCTGGACGGAACGCTGGCCCGCTTTCGTGATCACTCGCGTCCGCGCTACGGCTTTTACGTTGACCACATTGTGGACGCCTTCAGCGCGTTCTTTCTTCTTGGCGGCTTGGCGCTTTCCGGATACATGTCGCCTGCGGTTGCGCTTGGCTTGCTCATTGCTTATCTGATGTTGTCAGTTGAAATTTATCTGGCCACGTATGCTCTGGGCGACTTCAAAATTTCGTACTACAAAATGGGACCAACGGAGTTGCGCATCCTGCTCTCCATTGGCAACCTCGCGGTGCTGTGGAAGTCCACCGTGCATCTGTTTGGGCGCGCTCACCGGTTCTTCGATGTTGCTGGAACGCTTGGCATCTCCGGCATGTTGCTGATTATGGTGATTTCCGCTGTGCGCAACACCGTACGCCTGTACCGTGAAGAACCGATTCCGGTCGGCAAGCCGCTGCCAAATGCGAGACAGGCTGCGCTGCCTTTTTCAGCGTCTCAGCATCTTCACCGTGAGTCATCTTTGTGAATGTCTGAGCGGAGGACATACCGCCACTCACACTCCTTGCCGCTTCTTTAGCACAGCCTGCGCGGGCGGCGCAGAGACGCGCTTGCGGCGGAACTGGGCCGGAGGACAATTTAACTCTCGCTTGAACGCGCGGTTGAAGGCCGCCTCTGAGCCGTATCCAACGGTGGCGGCGACTTCAGCCACGCTGTCTTCGGTTGACTGAAGCAGCTCCGCGCCGAGCTTCACGCGCCACCGAGCAAGGTAAGCCATGGGCGGCTCACCCAGAAAATGGTTGAACCGCTCCGCAAATCGCGTACGAGACGCAAATCGCGTACGAGACAAACCTACGCGCCGCGCCAGCTCTTCAACGGTCCATGGATCAGCGGGCTTTTTATGCATCAGGGCCAGCGCCTGACCGATGAAGGGATCGCGCGCGCCGGCAAGCCAGCCGATCTGGTCCGGCGGCAGGTTGGTGATGTAACGCCGCAGGGTCTCAACGAACAACACTTCAGAAAGCTTGGCGAGCACCAGGCCGGTTCCGTCATTTGCGCCGCTCATCTGGCCGACGGAAAAGCGGATAGAGTTTTCCAGCCACTCGCCTGAGGGTTCATTGACCACATGCACTTTCAGGATTGGCGGCAGGCCCGCAAGAAAGACCTGGCTCATGCGCGGTTCGCAGGCCAGGAAGCCGCAGACGAAGCGGGTAAGCTCTCCGCCTCCGCCATAACGCGCGACCTTGACTCCCTCAGTGAGGTTGGGGCCAAAAGTCTTGAATGAATCCACTGGTTTTACAGATGGGCCATTGCCGATAAAGTGGGCGTCGCCGTGGGGAAAGACCACGATGTCGCCGGCGGTCAACTCTTCCCGCGTTCCGTCTTCAAGTTTGGCGTAGGCGCGGCCTTCCGTGAGGAAGTGATAGATGATCAGGTGCCCCGACTGGGGCGAGAGACATGCCGTGATCGCGGCTGATTCAGACGTCCTGAAACACCAAGGCGCTGAAAACTCTCCATGAAAGAAAAGCGCGCCGTCGAGCCTTACGACCCTCAGCACATCGGAAAGCACATCCATCAGAACAGCCTCACTGCCATTATAGGTGTTTGGGCCAAGGATACGGGACGCTCGATCAAGTATTCAAGGCCGCATAAGCCCATAGTGTAAACAGATCGAACGCCGATCCAACATAGGTTAAGGAGATGGCCACGGATGACGACGAATGCTGTTGCAAAAGAAATATTGACGAATGCCGATTTTGATCAACTTAAAACCCGCCTGAAAGCGACATGGATGACCGGGGATTACGACGTTTTTGCGCGCTACATGGAAAAGGACGCGGAGGTATTTTACCAGCGGCTTGGAATCAAGCCGAGAGCGCGGCTGTTGGACGTGGGATGCGGCGCCGGACAGCTTGCCCTGATTGCGGCCCGGGCGGGCGCGAAAGTGACTGGCTGCGACATCGCAATCAACTGGCTTGAGAAAGCGCGGACGCGCGCCGCCGCTGAAGGACTGGACATCAACTTTGAAGAAGGCGATGCCGAAGCGCTGCCGTATGAAGATGGACAGTTTGACGCGGTGACCAGCATGTTCGGGGCGATGTTTGCGCCGCGTCCGGAACTGGTTGCGGCTGAACTGACGCGCGTTTGCCGGCCCGGCGGCACAATCGCCATGGCCAACTGGACGCCCGGCGGTTTCGTCGGCCAGATGTTTAAGACGATTGCCAGACACATTGCTCCTTCCGGCATGCCGTCGCCCGCGCTGTGGGGCGATGAAGCCACGGTGCGTGAGCGCTTCAGCGACGGGATCGTCACGCTGAAACTCACTCCGCGCTTGTATCGCTTGGAATATCCCTTCCCGCCGGATGCGGTGGTGGAATTCTTCCGCCTCAATTACGGCCCCATGACGCGCGCCTTTGCATCGCTGGACGCAAGCGGGCAGAAGGTGCTGCGCAGTGAACTTATCCGCCTGTGGGCGGAACACAACGCCGCACCCGGCAACACCACGCTGGTTGCCGCCGAATACCTTGAGGTTGTTGCCACTCGCAACGGCGCTCAGGATGCTCCCGGGCCGCATTTGCTCAAGAAAGAGACTCCGGCAAGCCGTCGCGCTGCGCTGCTGGCTGACCGCATTGAGCAAGGCGCTGCCGGACTGGCCGCGTTTGCTGAAGGAATCTCTGAAGCTGAGTGGCATCTACCGGTCTCCAGCACGGACCATCGCTCCGTTGGCGTGATCGTGAACCATGTTGCCAGCATGTACCCGATTGAGATTGACGTGGCGGGTGCGGTGGCCGGTGGCAATGCCGTTACAGACGTTAGCTGGGATGCCGTGGCACAGATCAATGCCAAGCACGCTCAGGACCAGGCGTCCGCGACCAAGGCCGCAACGCTGGAACTGCTGCGCAAAAACAGCCGTGAAGCGGCCGCCGCGGTACGCGCCTTGACCGATGCTGAACTCGATCAGGCTGCGCCATTCTCGTTGAGCTTTGGCGCGCCCATGACGGCTCAGTTCGTGATTGAAGACCATGCGCTGCGGCATAGCTGGCACCATCTGGCAAAGATAAGGAAGGCACTGAAGCGGTAAGGCGGTGACGATAGCAGATGGGCGTCCGCAATGGTAAAGCAGTCGCAAGCCGTTGCGGAGCCATCCTTCCCTGTTCCGATTTCGGGCTCCTCCGCGTCTCTGCGCCTCCGTGGTGGGTTTTCGCTTTCCGATTTCGGCGATAGGCGCTGAACGGACGGGCGGATCCCTGACAGTTTAGACCGGGCACATAGCTGACACTTTCTGGTCCACTTGGTTGAGGGGATGGGGGTGCAGGGGATGGGGACGCTTCCCCTTTCCCTGCATCAGCCTTGTAGTCAACCCCTGCTTTGGGCAACAGCGTCACTCGCAGTTGCTTACTGTCGAATCTTGCAATGGGTATTTGGGCAAAGTAAACGGTGAACCAGCGATCATCAGTCGGTAACAACCCGATTGGCTCACCCCAGAGAACTTCGCTCAAAAACACATCCTGCTTCTTCCAACGAAACTGCCCTTGGTGTTTTATCTGACGTACCAGCATCTCGTCCGGGTATTCCACTTCCGGCAGCCGTACCGGAAAACTTCTTCCCGACGCCTCATACACCGCAGCTGGCGTCTGCATGGCCAACGCTTCGTGCGGCCGCACCTGGTTATATTCCTGACGGAATCTCTCCATCACTCGTTGCTGCTCTCTCCAGTTCGCTGCCGCTGGTTGGGCTACTTCCTGCTTCAGCGTGCGATGCATTCGCTCATGTCTTCCGTTCTGCTCCGGATGCCCGGCTTCGATCCGCTCCGGCACAATCCCCAGCTTGATCCACCACACCGCCAGCCGTGACAATCCCGCGATCGCATGCGAAGCGAACGGTGCCCCATTATCAGTACGAATCGCCTGGGGCAGTCCATACTCGCGAAACGCCGCTTCAAAGATCGCCTGCACCCGCGCCGTGTCCGTCTTCTCCACTGCCTGGCACTTCAGCAGATACCGGCTGTGAGCATCTGTGATCGTCAGCGGATCGATCCGTCGTCCATCTCCGGTTCGAAACCAGCCTTTGAAATCCGCGCACCACACTCGGTTCGGTCCATCGGCATGTCCCAGAGGTTCACTGTAGGGCTCGGTCCGCCGCCGCTTGCGCCGCCCTATCACCAAACCTTCCCGCTTCAACAGCGCTCCGATGGTGCTCGCCGCCGGCCACACTCGCCCGGGCTCATCCCGCTCCAGGATCCGTTTTAACTTACGCGGCCCCCAGCGCATGTGCGCTTGCCGCTGTTCCAGAACCATCCGCTCTATCTCGGCTGGTGTCTGATTCCCATGCCGCAAGGATGCCCGACTTCGTTCTACCAACCCCTCGATTCCTCGCTCGCGATACCGGCGGATCCACACATACCCGGTCTCCCGCGCGATCTCATAGCGTTGGCACAGCTCCGTCATCGACCTCTGCCCCTGTTCATACTCAAAGACAAACCGCAGCTTCTCTTCCATCACACTGCTCGTTTTCCATGGCATGCACTCTTTCTTAACTCGCGCCCGCCATCGTTCACAGTGTCAAGTATCCGCCCGGTCCATTCTGTCAGGGATGCGCCCGGTCCGTACCATCCCACTGCATCGCCCCTCCCCCCTCCCTCGGTCCCAATGTCTAAAGGACTTACGCGATTCCTCCCCATAGATCCCCATACGCCGTTATTGCAAACAAAGGCACTTATTTGAAACCTCCCCATTTCATCCCCATGCCATTCGGCTGGGAGATTCGGCAGAGGGTCGCAAGCTTAAGAAGCCGCGCGGCGCAACAACCGCCGCGCTACAAACTGTCATCGTGAGCGACAGGTGCCAACCGGAAGCTGAACGATCTAAATCAGGCGAAGCCTCACTCAATTTGGCTGATTGCTGAGTGCTAATTGCTGAATGCTTATTTTCAAAGATCGTTCAACATCCCACTTTTTCGCTCTGGAGCGAATCTCTAAATTTACCATTTGTTCGCCTTTATGCCAAGGAAAAGCTGTCGGGTTCTTCGCCAGTTCGTTAGCTATTTCGGCTGGCTACTCGGGCGCCTGCCTAACGCCTCAACCTTAAGGTCCTCGATTTGCGGCAAAACGGGCGAGCATGAGCAAGAGCCAGATCAACCAGAAGATCCAGCGTATATTGACGTTGGAATTTCCTTGACTGCGTTTTATTGCCGGGAGTTTGAAATCGTTTTGCTTCCAGAGCCAACGCCAACGCAACATTCTGGCTTTGACCCATTGGTCTTTTTCCAAATATCCAGCCATCAGGGGAATCTCATGCAACAGGTTTCTGCGTGCATTCTGGAACCATTCACCCTCTTTGGTGGCTCCGGTAAAGTAGGCGGGTTTGTAGCGCTGCCATATCTCCAGAAATGCCTTTTTGTCCCCGAGAAGCGCATATGATTCGGCTTCAACGTGGGCCAGAAAGCGCGCACAGTGGTCGTGCGGCAGGCCCGCAAGTGCGTCATGGCAGGTGGCGGCCATCTCGCGGAGTTGTTTGCGACGGAATGTGTTGTAACACGTGACCAGATTGGTAATGGTCCACATATGCACGCCGGTACGCTTACGCCATTGGCCCAGCAGTTCACGCGCTTGTTTTCTGCGCTTGAGCGCAGTGAGAGCGCGTCCGGTTTCCGCCCACGCGCGGGTATTTGATTCCACTTGTGCGCGATGCTTTTTCCAATATCTCGCCACAACTCTGCGATAGCCAAAATCATTCATCTTTTGCAAAAATTCACTGCGCAGAGCCTGGGCATTCTGTTCGTTTGCATCAAGAGCTTTCAACAATTCCAGCACTTCACGCGCGCCAGGGTCAGGGAACCACTCGCGCCAGATTGGCTGAGTTGTTCGTTTTTGCGTAGCGTTGCGGTCAAACGCATAATCGGCAAGAATCGCCACCGTACGCAATGTGGGCCGTGCTCCCGTGGCCAATTTTGCGCGAGCTTGGGCATAGGCATCTGCCTCACAGTTTGCTTTGCGGATCGCCTCCCAGGCATAGTTGGGCGGCCATACAGAAGGCTCAGCAGAGGCAAAGAAGAGACATAGCAAGGTCTCAATGGCCTCTTTTTTCTTGCCGGATTCCATCAGCACTTCAGTAAAACGGCCCAGCAGATAGGGGTTGTCCGGTTCAAGCGGACGGACCTTTTCCAGCACGTCGATTGCATCAAATATCCGCTTCCGCTCGTGCAAGAAGTCATAACGAAGCAGGTGTAGAGGAATCTCTTCTGGAAAATCGGCGAGCAGCGTGCTCCATTCAGAATCGAGCTTGGCATCGGTGAAGCCGGCTTTTTCCAGTAAGAGCAGGCGTTTCTGGCAAAAATGCACATCCGTGCGAACTTCAGGCGGAATTTCAGCGAGAAATTGCCGCGCGGTGCCCCATTCCTTGTCTTCTTCCAGCCACGCGATAAAAACGTTCCATCCCCAGCGATACGAGGGAGCGTCTGTCATCAGTGCTGTTATCTCAATCAATGCCTGTCTTTTCTTTCCCTCCTGCCGATGGATCCACGCCAGGCGGCCCAGCGCAGGGCTCGGGTCATCGAGCCGGTTGACGATCTTGTGCATCAGGTCAGCCGCTTCTTCATAGCGGTGCTGCTCAACAAAAACAAGCGCCAGATGGTCGGCGGCCGCAAAAAGTCCCGGGTTCAGGGCTAGGCTCTGCCGCAAGATGGCCTCAATTTCACCCTGCGCGGCAAAGCGCCGGTGATCGTAAAGGGTCCGTCCAAGAAGCAGCCACAGATAAGCACCGTCAGGATAGACAACAATTCCGCCACGCGCCGCCTGCACGGCCGCTTCAGCATCACCGCATTCCAGAAGAAGATGAATACTGCGTTCACGCCAGTGCACCACACGCGGGAAATTCTGCAATGCCGCATTGATGACCGTAACAGCCTCTTTGAGACGGCGTGCGCGCATAAGAATTTCAATCTTCACTTCAAACAGGCTGGTATTTTGCGGATCACGACGGATCGCGGCATCCAGTCTCTGCAGTGCTTCTTCAATTTGCCCACGACGGTCCTGCACTCTGGCCAATTGAATCTGGGCTGAAGAATTATCAGGATGCCGGCGCGCAATCTCATTCAACACATCTTCGGCTTCCTGAAATTTACCGAGCTTCCTGAATGCATCAGCCTGCGAGAACCGAAGCGCAGAATCATAAGGAAAGCGTTCAATGGCAGGGCCAATCATCGCCAGGGCCCGCTCAAAATCTGTACGGCCATGGCCATGTTCAAGCAGCAGGTCAGCGTATGCTTCAATGGCTCCGGGATCGTCAGGCCGAATCGTGGTCCAATGTGAGATCGACTTCTCTGCCGCAGCAACGCCGAATCGTTTCGCTGCCATCAGGACAAGGTTTCGCGCAATCTGGAGCCGCCCTGTGCTGCCGAGAAACAAAGTTTGCATGCTCTCCCACACTTCCTGGCGCTTTGCTGCATCAAGATGAGAGACACAATCCCATGCATGCTCATACCCATAAAGAGTCTTGGGAGCATGCGCGATAGCATTCATCCAGAGATCAAGCGCGTGCGCCCATTCGCCCTGGGCCTGCTGCCAGTCTGCGTGCAAATATAGAGTCGAAACATGGCCGGGGGAGGTGCGATCGCATTGAACAATCAGGCTTTCCATGCGGCGTTTAATTCTTCCCCGGTACTTTTCATCCGCAAGATCATACTGTCGCAGGCAATGGAAGCCCATTTCACGCCATGTCCATGCATCTTCAGGATTGCGTTTCACACGCCGCCTGAGGACTGAATACTTTTTCGCCCTTGAAACCCCCGCACGCTCCAGTTGGCGATAGTAGAGACTTTCCATGTGGTCATGGCCAGGACGTTCGGCCATCCATTTTTTTGCCAATGCCGCTGTAGCATCATCACCGTCGCGCTTGGCAATCAGAAGAACAAGTTCATCCCGTGCGTGCATGGAAAGCGGCAGCTCTTCCACCCATTCTTCGGCGTGCTGGATTGACTGCTCAAGGTCGCCTCGCATTTTGTGAAACGCAACCGCCGCCTCCCTGAAAAGTGCAAGATTGCCTGACTGTTCCAGCCGTGACAAAAGAGCTTCAGCTTCATCCCATTGGCCCATGCGTGCCTGAAAAGGGACCACAAAAGCCAGAAGAACAGGCGACTCTGGATGCTTTGCCAGACCTTCCGCAGAGGCTGCAAGCGCACGACCGGGATGACCAAGCTTTTCGAGTGAACTGATCCATGTAACCCAGGTATCAACAGCGTGTGGAGACGAACCATACGTGCGAACACGGTTTTCAAGCCACTGCAAACCCTCTTCTTCACGGCCTGCTTCCGATAGAGCATCGCAAAAGGCGGTGGCGTAATGCTCATTGCTTTCGTTCAGGCAGGAAGCTACCCGATAAGCAAACAGTGCACCCTCAATATCTCTCTGATGCCACAAAAGATCAGCCAGCACATGCCACGCCGGACCATACGAAGGCTGCCGGCGAATGACTGAATTGATGATTGCGCGCGCTTTGTCCAGTGTCTCATCGGAATCACGCAGCAGATCAGCATATTCAATGGCGTAATTCGCCGGCGGATACTTCCACACCTGTTGCGATTCAACCCCTGGCAGCACACCACGCTCTACAATATCAGCCAATATTCCGCGCATCAGCGCTGTGTTTTGCATTGACCGGCAACTGGCAAGCAGGTTGCTGCGAACATACGCTGCGTTGGGGTAAACAACGGCTAACTGCTGATAACGAGCGAGCGCCTTGCCGGTTTGCGCTTCGTCCAATTCCTGCAGCGCCTGCATCAATTGGGTCACAGGATGCGCAGGATAACGGGCAATGGCCTGCTCAAGCACTGAACGGGCAGCAGTAACCCCGTGGAGAAACATTTCACGCCGATATGACTGGTGCAGCGAGATGGTTGCGGTGTTTTCGGCAGGCAGGAGCTGATCAACAAGCGCAGCTTTTCCTGGCGGCACAATCACTGTGCCCAACGGCCCGAGCGGAATCTGTCCCTGGCCAATACTCTCCAGCAGATACTCCGTACTGCGAAAGCTTTGTGGATCATGAATGATCAGGGTCCCGGCAGCTTCATCAAGGCCCACAGCAGCAACGGCGTGCGCGCTGAAGTCCTCTTCAAGAGTCATGACAAACGCTATGCCGTTCTGAATCAGTTTGGCTGCAATTTCCGGCGTGACGGAGAAGAATCGCGCAACCAATCCGCGCTTTTCCAGCCACTCTGCGGCAGCCCACTCACGCGTGCCGCCAAAAGTGATTTCTCCGGCCATGGTGTCCGGATCAATATGAACATCAGAAGAGGCCAGGGCTGAAGACAAGCTTGTTGGCAGACACGCATTATGCTTTTGAATGGCGCGGCGGAACGGCAATCGAATACGCGCGCCAGAGGGGTTGGCACGTAAATTTTCCAACACCTTGCGATGAAATGGCGACCGGGCTTCAGCAGCCCACCGCTCCATGCCTGCATGATCGTCAGACATGCTGGCGATATCGATGCGAGCGTATGCGATCTGCGATTTGGTTCCACGGTCCGCGAGTGGCGCAAGCTTTTCCAGACCATCAGCAATATATGTGGCCCGTTCTAATAGCTTCCTGCGCTCTTCGCCGGTGTGGGTTTCAGCGGCAGCGCAGAGATACCAGCAGGCCAGCACCGCATTTTCATAAGACTGGCCGCTCTCCGCAGTTTGCGCCAGAATCTCCGCAGTTCCTGCGCGCGACGAAGGTTCAGCAAGCTTGTGGCAAGTCCACGCGCGGCAAACGGCGTTCCGGGCGATACCCGCCAGGCCTGCTCTGCCGACTGCAAAGCTTCCGGCCACCGATCTTCAAACCCCAGGACATCCGCTTCACAGCTGAACACCCAGCCATCGCGCGTCTTGTAAGAGTGGGCACGCTTGAGATACTGGTGGGCGCGGTCAAAATCGCGCACAGTTCCGGCAAGCACCGCATGATAGGCAAACATGCTGGCTTGAATTTCATCGTTGGCGCCGGGAATTTCAGGGTTTGATTCGAATTTACGGAGCACATCAAAGAGTGCTTTACCGCGCCGCTCAATATAACTTGAGTAGTAGATAGCCGAGGGATCAGAAGGATCGCGGCGAAAAGCCTCTTTGAACAATCGCCGTGAAAGTTGCGAGCTACCCAGGCGCGAAGCAAGCCTGCCACCCAACACCAGCTCAGCCGTGGAAAGATCTTCTAAGCGCGTGGATGGCTTCCAATATTCACTGCTGAGCTGGTATGCATCCAGAAATTGATTGCGGTCATAAAGCTCCTGCAATCTCTCAAGAGACAGCATTGGCTTGGTGGAACCAGTAGAACTGAAACTCATGTATATGGTGTACCTGACAAAGCGAACCTGACTTGCGAGTGATTAGCGTTGGGCGTTAGGCGTAGAGTGCCATAGAAATGTGTTCTTGGATAGATAATTCTTGAAGTCGCATTCTCCTATTCCCCTGACCTTGCCAACTCCACCGCCCGGACCAGGGCCTGGGCCTTGTTCAGACATTCCTGATACTCGCTTTCAGGGACTGAGTCAGCCACGATGCCGGCGCCGGCCTGCACGTAAGCCTTCTTGCCTTTCACCAGCATGGTGCGGATGGCGATGCAGGAGTCGAGATTGCCGGCGAAGTCGGCATAGAGAACGGAGCCGCCGTAAATGCCGCGGCGGACGGGCTCGACTTCCTCAATGATCTCCATGGCCCGGACTTTGGGCGCGCCGGTGAGAGTGCCCGCGGGAAAACACGATGACAGCGCGGCGATGGGAGTGAGGTCGGCGCGGAGGGTGCCTTCAACGGCGGAGACCAGATGCATGACGTGCGAGTAGCGCTCCACGAACATCAGATCACGGACGCGGACGGTACCGTAGTCGCTGACGCGGCCAACGTCATTGCGGCCCAGGTCGACGAGCATGACGTGTTCCGCGCGCTCTTTTTCGTCGTGGAGCAGCTCTTCTTCCAGGCGACGGTCTTCGGCTTCATCACGGCCGCGCTTGCGCGTGCCTGCAATGGGCCGATACTCAAGTTTGCGTCCGGTCACACGGACCAGCATTTCCGGCGACGAGCCCAGAACGGTCATCTCCTGCATGCGGAGGAAATACATATACGGCGATGGATTCACGCGCCGCAGTGCCCGGTAAATGTTCAGCGGCTCAACGCCGGGCTCAAGCTCAAGCCGCAAAGATGGCACGGCCTGAAAGACGTCGCCGGCCATGATGTATTCCTTGATTTTTTCCACAGTGCTGATGAAATGCTTTTTGCTTACCGATATCGCAACCTTCACCTTGCCGGCTTTTGGCTTGGGCGCGCGAAGGAATTTTGCCGGCAACGGCGCAGCCAGCTTCTTTTCAATCCTGGCGATATCGCGCAGCGCCTGCGCGTATGCCTGTTTGGGAGATTGGCGGCGGACGTCGGCGGTGGCGATGATGAAAATCTCATGCCGCACGTGATCGAACGCCAGCAGCCGATCGAAGAACATCAGGTTGCAGTCGGGAATTTGGAGATCGTCTTTGGCTATGACAGGGAGCTTTTCAATTTGGCGCACTGCATCATGGGCAAAGAAGCCGACAGCGCCCGCGGTAAACGGCGGAAGTCCGGGGACCGCCGCGGGAGTATGCTCGCTCAAGAGGCCGTCAAGGACCTTGAAGACGTCGCCTTCCTGCTGCGTCTTTTTGCCGCTGCGCTCAATCGTTATCTGGCGGCCGCGCGCTCGCAGAACCATGTAAGGTCGCGCGCCCAGAAAGGTGTATCGGCCAATCTTTTCGCCGCCTTCCACCGACTCCAGCAGAAACGCGTTTGGCTCGTCGGCGGCCACGCTCAGGAAGGCTGACACAGGCGTGCGCAAGTCGGCAGCAACGGTCTTGGCCACCGGAACCAGTGATGCCGTTGCGGCCAGCCGGGAAAACTCTTTGTAATCGGGGAAAAGCATCAGGAGGCCTATCTTAGCCGATTCTTAAATTCTGATTAAGCTACACAGCACGAAAGTACACGTACCTCATATTCATCCAAAGTACACATTTGATTACGCTGGAACGCCAAAGCTAGTGGTTTCAGGAATGCCAATGGACTATACTTTGCGTCAAATAGAAGAAAGCAGAGCATTTCCCGCACGAACTGTTGTGCCCCCTTGGAGTTTCGCGGGACCGAACCGATGGCAGAAGAGGCGCCTCATCAAGCTCCGGCGCCACAGGTGAAGACGATGCTAGTCAGATTCTGGGGTGTGCGCGGCTCAACGCCCACGCCTCAATCAGAAAACCTGCGTTACGGCGGCAATACTTCGTGTGTTGAAGTCCGCGTCAATGGGCACATTTACGTTTTCGACTGCGGCACCGGATTCCGCAACCTGGGCAAACAGCTTTCCCAGGAACGGAATGGCCATCCCATCAACGCGCATATTTTTCTTTCGCACTTTCACTGGGACCACATCCAGGGCATCCCGTTTTTCTCGCCGCTGTATAACGACCGCGAGAGCTCTTTTGTTTTCCACTCATCCAGCCGCACGCGCGGGCTGCAACAGGCGCTTGAAGAACAAATGGCCGACCCATATTTCCCCGTGAACATGAGTGACATGGCCGCGCACCGCAAGTTCTGCACTATCGACGAAGGCCGCACGCAGCTTGAAGGTTGCACTGTGCAGGCCATGTGGCTCAATCATCCGCAGGGCTGCCTGGGCTTCCGCATGGAAACGCAGGGCAAGACCATTGTTTACGCCACGGACAACGAGCCCGGCGATCCGGTGTTTGATAAAAGCGTCCGCAAGCTGGCTGAAGGCGCTGATGTGCTCATTTACGACGCGCAATATCTCCCGGAAGAATACGCTGCCCGCAAACAGGGCTGGGGACACAGCCACTGGCGTGAAGCTATCAACGTTGTGATGGAAAGCGGCGCGAAGGAACTCATTCTCTTCCATCACGACCCTGACCATTCCGACTCCTGCATTGACGCCGTGGTTAAGCAGGCGCGCGAGTACTACCCTAAGGTGAGGGCAGCGTCTGAAGGTATGGAGATAGTGCTGTAGTTTTTCCCGTTGAGTTATTTTTCTGAAACCTCGAGCGCAGCGAGAGGTACCTATAGCCGGTTAGCTTTTGGCCTTTAGCCCTCGGCTTCCGATCATCAATGGCTTTTGTGGCGCAGCCGTCATAAGTGCAAACGCCTGTTATCGACAATAATCGTCTGGCTTGAAGTTTGTGCTGGTGGATGCTATGGCACGGATTTAACGTCATGAGAACGTCCAATTAAGCCGTTGGCCCAATTTTGCCGCATGAAAACGAACGGCTTCTCGTTCCTAAGAAGTCCAAATACTGAGGCGTATTAGCCTGACCGCCAGTTTGCTATCACCGGCTGGATTGAAAGGAGTTTCGTGATGTCTTTTTTGCGTTCTGCTGTTGTTTGCGTTGCCGCCGTCTCTTTCACTTCATTCCTGCTGCCGGCTCAAGTGAAAAATGAACCAACTGTTGTGAAGATAGATTCACGAGTCTTCGACCGATATGTGGGCGCATATGTGATCGGCCGCCAATACTCGACTGTGTCCCGGCAAGGTGACCATTATTACGCTCAAATCACAGGACAGAAGCCGTATGAGATCTTCCCCCAGAGCGACCACGAATTCTTCATGAAAGTGGATGACGCGCCTGACGCGCAGCTTACTTTCATCGCGGACGCGAATGGCCAAACATACAAGTTGTCGTTGCGCCAGGGCGGCCCTCCCCAGTGGGCCCCGAGCCCACAATTGAGCGAGCGCGAGACAAAGCTGGTGGTAGAACAGCAGAAGGCCGGGCCGCTGAGGTTTAAGGAGCAGAAACAGGACCCGAGAACTGAGCCTCTGGTGCGGCAGTTTGTTGACGACGCGCGTCATGGCAAACCGCAGTATGACCGGATGCTGCCGTCACTCGCCGAAATGGTTCGTCAGGACCTGCCAAACCTTCAGGATGACCTGGAGCCGCTGGGAGCGTTCAAGTCCATGGTGTTTAAGGGCGTGAGCCAGGGCGGCTCGGACATTTACCATGTGAAGTTTGAAAATGGTGCGATGGAATTCCGCCTCGGGATCGCAAGCGATGGGACGATCGTGCTACTGGCCTGGGGCGAGCGTGGTAAGGCGCTGGCAAGGATTCCTGACACCTTACTTAAAACATTCTCAGTCAGATCTGGCATTTTTCGCGCGACGGAGCTGAAGAAACTGTTTGAAAAGCACGTCGTCTATCCTTATGCGGCGGCGTAACTGGTCAAAAAATCGCCACTCACTCACAATCCCGTTCTGATTGTAATGGCCTGTTTGGAACAGTTACTTCCAGGTTGCCCGTTATACGTCAAGGACTGTGCGGCAGCCAGCCGGTAAAATCTGTGGAATAAAAAGTCAAAGAGGAACTCGCATGCATGCTGCCGTCTTGCACACGATTGGAGCCGTGCCTCGATACGAAGAATTCCCAGAACCGACGATTGGCGACAAAGATGCCGAAGTGATTGTCCATGTTCACGCCGCATCGCTAAAGCCGATTGACAAGCAACTAGCCAGCGGATCGCATTATGCGAGCCGCGGCGAGTTACCGCGCGTCTGCGGCTCGGATGGAGTCGGGCATCTGGACGACGGGCAACGGGTCTTCTTTGGTGGTCCTCGACCACCCCATGGCGCCATGGCACAGCGTACGGTTGTGCCGCGCGCATTCACCTTTCCCATCCCGGAAAACGTGAATGACGAAACTGCCGCTGCCCTGCCCAACCCAGGTATCTCAGCCTGGCTTTCACTGGCCTACCGTGCCAAGTTGGTGCGCGGTGAAAACGTTCTCATCCTTGGGGCAACCGGAGTGACCGGCAAGTTGGCGGTAAAGATCGCGAAGCTTCTTGGGGCCGCTCGGGTCGTTGCCGCAGGCCGCAATCAACAGGCATTGAACACGCTTCACGATCTCGGCGCCGACGCCACCATTTCCCTCGCTCTGCCGGAGACTGAACTCAGCGAGGCATTTGTGCGGGAAGCCGGTCAGTCTGGATTTCAGGTGGTGATCGATTACGTGTGGGGACACCCTGCGCAGGCTTTTCTCGCGGCGATAACACGAAGAGAATTTATAGCTATCCAATCCGAGACCCGCTTTGTCCAGGTTGGTGAGAGCGCTGCGCCGACAATCACGCTTCCAGCAGCCGTGCTGCGTAGTACGGCACTCACAATTCTGGGTACTGCGGGTATTCCGCCTCGCGACGTTCTGGTCGAAGCCTTTCAGCGCGTGATGGCGCACGCCGCCAAAGACGATCTAAAGATTGACACGGAAAGGGTCCCGCTCGCGGATATCGAGAACGCCTGGCAGCGCAACGAGCCAGGCCGTCGATTGGTGATCATACCCTGACAGCCGGCTCCTGCCATCTCTACTCGCGCGGGCTCCAGCTCTTGCCGCCATCGGTGCTGGCCCAGCTCTGGTTGTCAGAGGTTTTCACCTGCACGCTCATGGTTCCGGCGATAATGCTCACGATCGTGCCGCTGGCATTGTCGCCCAGTTTGATCGTTTCCCAGGTCTGGCCGCCATCGCGTGAATGGATCAGTGAAGCATGGCTTCCTCCGGCCCACACGTCATTCCCGCGCGCGTTCACAACAGAAAACTCCATCGCGCTGCTGGCGATGGGGTAAGCGTCTTCCCACTGGGACTGGCCGCTGGATTTCATCAGCTTCCCGCTCACTATTTTCCACGTTGGCGTTGCGGAATCGACAGATCGATAAGCCATTGCTCCGGCGCTGAGCGAACTGGAAGCCGTCAGACTATCGGATTCCGCCGTTGCTGGCGCCGCGGAAATTTCAGAGGGCTGGTTCTTCTCTATCGCGCCGCTGAACATCCCCGGACCGCCCAGAGCACTGTTGCCGAGCGCGCCCGCGCGCAGAGCCGGAGCCCTGGCTGGTGAATGGAACCCCAGCGTATGCGCCGTGGATTGTACGATCTTGCAGACGGTGCAACCTAAATGTTCCTGTGAAGGCGTGGGCGTCAGCAGGCGCACATTCGAATTGCCGGCAGCATTCGCAGGCAAGTCAGCAAAGATTGTGATTTTGTTGTTCGCCGTGGTAAAGGGCGCAGTGGTGGCCCCAGGTTGCGGCTGCGGAGCCGGAGGCAAATTGTTGCCCTGGCTATCCACCACAATTTTGTCAGCGCCATTTGCGTTAAAGAAATTGGTGTTGACGTAATCTTTCTTTGCCAGCGAGGCTGTAAGCACGGGCACTTTCGCGGGCTGCATCGCCGCATCAGTCATAGGCGCAGCGGATGGCAACTTTTTAGCTACTCTGGCTCTTCCGGAATCCTCAAGCCTTGCTTCGGTTTCTTTGGCCGATGCAGACAAATCATTCCGGGCTTGAATCACTTGCACTTCCGCTTGCTGTATCGGCGCGGCTGCTTTCGGTTCTGCAGGTACAGCTTGATCTCCCGCGGAAGCTGTTTTCTCTTGTTGCGTTTCCTGTGCCGATTGCGGAGCCGGACGATTCGCCACCGCACTGTTCGTCGTCGCGCCAGTTGAACCCGGCTGCGGATTTTTCTGTGGCAGATGAAGCACCATAACGGCGATCACTGCCATGGCAGCCACTGCGGCAGCCGCTCCAAAAACAGGGGTAAACAGCCGTCGCCAGCGTGCCACCGGGGCTGGCGCAAGCACGGTTTGCGTCTCCGGCTGCGCCATCGCCGCCTGGCTCAGCACCACAACTTCACGGCAGGGCTCGCACACGGCAAGGTGCGCAACCACGGTTTTGCTCTCCGCCGCAGGCAAAGAATGCTCCATGTAAGCGGTGAGCGTATCGGCGTCGGGATGCGCCTGGGTTTCGCCGGTCTCAGTCGCGGCGAGCCTCTGGCGCAATAAGTTTGGTAATTCTGGCATTGCTAATCTGATCCCTTATCCTGTTGGAACGCAGCAGGACGATTTTCTTGCAGCTTTCTGGTCACATCCACCTGTAAATAACGCACATCGGCTTCCAGCGTCTCTTCCGCCTGCGCCCGATTCATGCCTCTTGAAACCAGGCCCGCCAGGACCTGTTTTCTCAAGCTTTTAAGCAGCTTTTCCAGCCTCCTGCTGATCGTGGATTCATGGACCCCCACCATACGGCCTATCTCGGTCAGGGTGCGGTCGTCCAGGTAATACGATGCCAAAACCAGCCTGTCTTCGCCGCTCAGTAGTCCCAGCGCCTCGTCTAGGGCAGCCCCCAGGCGGCTATCCAAGGGGCTTACGGGGACGCTGGAGGGCGACGCGGAGAACTGTACCCCTTCTTCCGCCTGTTCTTCAAGGCTTACCAGGCGCTTGGTCTTGCGGTACCGATTGACAAATTCCTGGGCCAGCACAGTCCGCAACCAGCCTTCCAGCGAGCCGCGGCCCATATAAAAATTCAGCCGGGAAACGCGACGGCCTTCCTTCTCAGACGTGCCATAGAGATCGGCGTAGAGGGAGTCGGCCAAGTCGCGCGCGCTGGAGTCTTCTTTGGTGATGCCGCGGGCAATGTCATAGAGCTTTTCGCGGAAGCGCGTAAGAAAGGCCTGCCATGCAGCATCGTGTCCGGCAGCGCATGCGCGGGCCAGAGCTAGTTCTTCTAGCTTCAGGTCGCGCCAGAACTCCAGCTTCTGCTGCGCCGATGCCTGCGGCACGTACTTGACCGCCACTTGTTCCAGCACTACGCCAAAAGCTTGCAGGGTCAGGCCATAGCGCTCGCCTCCGCTCTTCTCAAAGAGAATGCGTAGAGAGAGTGCGTTTGCTTCAGCCGGCCTGGGCCCAGAACTCATGGTTCGGATAGTATCAATTTTAACCGCAAGAATACTGCCATTTTACATTCTTAGAGTGAAAACTAGGGCCCTGGTTGTAAAGGGGAGTTAATATGAAACACTCTTTTCTACCCATTCTGGCGGTTCTTCTCATCGGATTCGCAGTTATCTCCGCAGCCTTTGCGGGAGATTCAGGAAGCTTGCCAGCCACGTCAAACGATTACAAGATCCTTGCGCCTATTACTCATGGCGATCTAACAATTTTTCCTGTAGTTTCCGCCAAATCGCATGACACCAGCGATTTCATTACCCTGGATGAGGGTGTGCGCTCCGGTGAAGTTGTAGTCACTGAAGTGGGAAACCTGCATTCCACGATGCGCCGCCGTCCGCCCTATCAGCCGCGGCCTTACCAGGGCGCTGAGGTCAACCGGCTGGTGCTGGTGAATAACTCAAAACATCCGCTCATATTGCTGGCCGGAGAAGTTGTCACCGGCGGCAAGCAGGACCGCGTCGTCGGCAAAGACCGCATCGTTCCGGCTGAAAGCGATCCCGTGGACCTGTCTGTCTTTTGCGTCGAACACGGGCGCTGGATTGAGACGTCAACAAAGTTCGATACCCATGCATCCGTGATGCTGCAACCCAGCGTACGTATGAAGGCGATGGCCGATCAGGACCAGCAAAAAGTGTGGGATGAAGTTGGAAGAAGCAGAACAGCGATGGCGGCGGCGCTTGCATCTTCGGCGAGCCCTTCTGCTACGCCAGCGCCGGGGCAAACATACGATTCCACTCGTCTTGCTTCCTCTGCTGAGATCGTTGAACTCAACAGCACCAGTTCTTATGCGAAGGCACGCGAGAACAAGGCCGTTCATGCGCAGGTTGAGTCGATCACAGAGCCCATGCGGAAATCGTATGAAAGTGTAATCAAACAACTGCGGAACCAGAATGCGGTTGGCGTCGTAGTAGCAGTGAAGGGACACATTGTCTGGGCGGACATGTTTGCCAGCAGCGCTTTGCTGGCGAAATACTGGCCCAAACTGCTGGAGTCCTACGCCACTGAAGCGTTAACAATGCCGGGCGCGCGTGGCGAAAGCAGCATCAAAGAAGCACAGGAGTTCCTGCTGAACTGGCAGGCCCGGCATGAAGTGGTGGATAGCGAGCCGGGGCTTTATCGGCAGCGTGAATTGATCGGTGACAAATTCAAGGCGTTTCAATTGACGTCCTTGTTGACCAAAGAGGCGTTTGACCTGCATTTGAGCAAGATGGCGGATTAAGGCTTTGTTCGTAAAGTCCGCGAAAAACTTACGTTAGGAAACGTCAAGAACCATTGTGTTTGCGGGCCTGTGATACGGTGCAGGCCCGAATTACTTTCGTCGCGTTACCTATGATTGAGGGTAAAAAATATTCCTGCAACAAACTGGACGGAATGAGTGTCTAATTAAGCAAGACGGTATAAGGGTCGGAGGTGACCTATGGGAGAGAAATTCTCGGTGGCTGAAGTGGCGGCGCTTCGGAATGAACTCCTGCAAGGCGGACTTGATTCATTCCAGACAGCGGAACTTTTGAAAATGTTTTTAGCCGGGCGCGGATACGGTGTCTCACCGGAAAATGCGCTCGATGCGGCAGGCCGAATTGAATGCGCCAATTGCAATGTGGAATCATTGCACAAGGAACTTGAGAGTTTGGCATTAGTGATGTAACCGCATCATGAACGCTGAAAAAGCCGGGCAAACCAGCCCGGCTTTTTTCTTTCCCTGGCAGGGAATCGCACCAAGAAGGCGCGGAGAAGCGAAGGGCCCCCACGAATCGGAAAGTCGAAACTGGTTACCCCCGCATCACCCAGACCAGCACCGCGATGCCGACGACGATCCGGTAGATGGCGAACGGCGTGAATCCCCGCTGGCGGACCCAGTTCATGAACCATGCCACCACAGCCAGCGCCACGATGAACGACACCACGAAGCCGATGACGAGCACGGTCCACTCATGGCCGTCGGCGGGCATGCGGCCCAGAGCTTCTGCGCCGTGTTTGGGATGGAAGGTCTTGAGCAGGTCATACCCGGTGGCGGCGATCATGGTGGGCATCGAAAGAAAGAAAGAAAACTCCAGAGCGGCGGTGCGGGACATGCCGGCCACCTGTCCGGCGGCGATGGTGGACATGGAGCGCGAGGTGCCCGGAAAAACCGCCGACGCCACCTGGCAGATGCCGATCCAGATGGCCTGGACGAGTGAAACGTCTTCCGTGCGTTCCGTCATGTGCCGGCCCACGGTGCGCGGCGAGCCGAAATAAGCGTCGACGATCCACATGATGACGCCGCCCACGAGCAGTGAGACGCCCATTACGGTCAGGCTTTCAAGGTGCTTGCCAATCAGTTTGGTCAGCAGCAATGACGGTACCGCGGTGCAGATAAACGCGATCATCACCAGTGAGAGCGGATGCGTGAGAGCGGTGCGGTCCTGGCGCTCACCGCGTGGGAACGTAGACAGAAAGCGGGCAATGCGCGCGCGAAAATATATCGGCAGGCAGAGGATTGCGCCCAACTGGATCACGATGGAATACATCTTCCAGAACGGATCGTCGAGATGGATGTGCAGCAGCGCTTCTGTAATGCGCAGGTGCGCCGTAGAGCTGACCGGCAAGAACTCTGTTAGACCTTCAACAATGCCTAAGAATAATGAGAGCAGATAGTCGTGCAAAACTCCTCCAGGTTATTTGCGATCAGGTTCTGGGGTGTAGGTGGGAATACCTTGCTGCAGCGCGTAGATCAGCTCCGTGGCGCGCGTCTTCCAGTCCATGAGCTTGGGATCGCCTGCCGAGGCTCGGGCCGCGACTTCCTGCGCCAGGTCCATGGCTTTTTTGCGCGCTTTTTCGCGTTCTTTATCGTGCTGCGCGCCATACATCTGCACCAGAGCGGCCTGTCGCCACGTAGCGTTAAAGAGCGCTTCCGCCGCTTTGGGGGATTGCGGATGCTCGCGCGCATACTTCTCATATAGCTCGGATTCTTTTTCCGGACAGCGCGTCTCGCCCTTCCATGAGCCGCATAGCTTGTTGTCGATCATGTTGTACGCGGCGAGATCGGACCACTTTGTGTGCGGATACTTCTTCATCACCAGCTTCATGTTCTGGTCGTCGATGGGCGTGCGCAGGTCAGGACTCATTTCGCGCGATGAAGGCCGCAGGCGCACATCGGCTTTTTCCAGTTGCCAGCGGATGTCGGCTGCGCGCCACAGCGCCTCACCCGCAAGCGGTGAGTTGGGCCAGTAATCGTAGACGCGATAGTAAAGCCGCATCGCGTCTTCCGCCGCGTGTCTGCGTCCGCCGCGCATTTCGGCCTGGTTCTCTGAGTCCACGGCTTCGCCAAAAATAATCTGGTCGCCGTTGGGCGTGTCCGTGCTGATCACGACGTTGCTTGGCACCCAGCCTGTGATCTGGCGTGTGGTTTCGCGATCGCGATCGACGTCCACCACAATCAAAACGTGCGCCCACGTTTGCTCGCCGATCTTTGTCCGCTCCATCACCAGCGGAACGTCTCTGCCTCGCGTGGCTTTCGCCAGCTTTTGCGAGTTCAAATCCGGCGAGACATTCATCTCCACTTCAGCAATAACGGTCCCTTGTTCTTTCTGCTGCGCCGCCATGATCGAAGAGCAAAATGAAATCGCCAGCAGAAGCGCGGCTGTCCTCAGCTTCATTTTGTTTCTCCTGTATCCACCACGGCCACGCCATAGATCGGGATTTTCTTTTCCAGCTTGTAGATCAGGTCGGTCGCTCGCGTCTTCCAATCCTGGTCTTGCTGCTGGCTCTGTATCTGCTGCGCCAGCGCAATGCCTTTCTTGCGCGCCACGTCGCTCTTGTCGCGATCATTATTAATGCGGTAGATATCAGTGAGGGACGCCTGCCGCCACGCAGCGTTATATAAAGCCTCCGCCGCCTTGGGCGACTGCGGATGCTCACGCGCATACTGCTCATACACCGCTGCTTCTTTCGTAGGACACTCGGACTGCCCGCGCCACTCCTGGCACATCTGGCTCTCGAGCAGGTCATACGCGGCCAGCTCCGCCTGCTTTGACTGCGGATACTTCGCGATGACTTCCCTCAAATATTTTTCTTCCATCGGCTTGCCCGATCGGACGAAGTCTGTCTTCGCCAACTGCCAGCGTATGTCCGCGCCGCGCCACATGGCTTCCGCAGCCAGCGGCGATCCCGGAAATAGTTCCGCCACGCGCGAGTACAAGCGCCATGCATCGTCGGCCGCGCCTTTGCGTCCGCCACGCTCTTCCGCCTGCCGTTCAGAATCCACAGCCTGGCCAAAAATGATTTCGTCGCCGCTCGCGGTGGAAGGCGTAATGATCGCCTTTGCTGGCATCCAGCCCGTTACTTCCCTGCTCACCTGCGCCTGCTGGTCTGCCGCCATGGATATTTTTATCCAAGGCTGTCCGTCAGCCTGGCTGCGCTCCAGGATCGTGAGCGCGGAACCGCGCCCAACCTGCGCCGTTTTCTGCGCATTCGCACCGGCTGAAGCAGACAGCGATTCCTCGCGAATCAGCGTCGCGTGCTCATTTTCTGCGGCAAAAAGCTCAACCGCAAAAGCTTTGGACAGCAAAGCGCCCCCGGCCGCAAGCGCCACCACTAAAAAAAAGCCAGATATTTTGCGGTTTGTCACCATGGTTTACCTTACACGGTTTGCAGAATGATGTCAGAAAAAAGCTGCGGTTCAATGTTGCCACCGGTCAGCACGGCCACGGTCTTGCCTGCGGGAAGTTCGTCCGCGTGAAACATGGCAGCCGCCGTTGTCACAGCGCCGCTGGGCTCAGCCAGTACGCGGGCGGAAAACAGCAATCGCCGCATCGCCCGCCTGATCTCGTCTTCCGTCACCGTAATGATTTCATCCACATATTTGCGGATGTGCTCAAAATTAATCTCGCCAATACTTTGTGACCGCAACCCATCAGCAGCGGTGCGCGCCGCGCTCTCACCGGAGATGGACTGTATCTTTCCCGATCGCAGACTGGCCTGCGCGTCAGCGGCAAACTCCGGTTCCACGCCAATCACTTTGGCTTTGGGCTTCGATTCCTTGATCGCCGTGGCAACGCCGCTGATCAGGCCTCCGCCGCCAACCGGGACCAGCACCAGCTCAACGTCAGCCATGTCCTCAAAGATTTCCAGTCCGATCGTTCCTTGTCCGGCCACAATCTTTTCGTCGTCATACGGCGGCACCGGAACCAGCCCGCGGTCCCGCTCAAGCTCTTCTGCTTTCTTGATGCGATCGTCACTTATTGGCCCCACCAGAACAACTTCAGCGCCCATGGCGCGCGTTGCGTCCAGCTTGATCTTGGGCGCCGCTGCAGGCATCACAATCGTCGCTTTCACGCCCAGCGCTCGCGCTGCAAACGCCACGCCCTGCGCATGATTGCCACTGGAATGCGCCACCACGCCGCGCTTGCGCTCTTCTGCCGAGAGCGACGAGATCTTGTTGTAAGCCCCGCGCAGCTTAAACGATCCTACGGGCTGAAGGTTTTCCGGCTTGATAAAAATCTGCCGATCGTTCTTTTGCATTTGCGGGTCATTCGGCAGTTTGCAAAGCACTAGAGGCGTACGCACCGCGACTTCGCGGAGCAATAAACGGGCATTTTGTATGTCTTTAAGGCTGACCATAAATAAAGTTTTTAAGTTCTCAGGATATCAATGGTAAATGACGCCGCCCAACTATAGTGACGCAAGCGCCATCGCCGCACCGCAAATCAATGCCATCTGGCAAAAATAAAAGATATAAAAGATATTTAGAGCGGATCGCGTCTGCCTACCTCGGGTTGCGAACCCAGGTCCATGAACCGTGAGTCGGATGCTTCAAGGCGTACCGAGCTTAAGGAAACACTGACTTCCCGAATGTAATAAAAGGTTCCTGACAGCAGGCTGAGCATTGCCAGGACAAAAATAATCACTGCTCCTTCCGCGGCCTGCTGCCAGTAGAGACCCAGTCCCAGCAGGAGACAAGAGCCTAGCGTCGCGGCAAGGGCAATCAGCACCAGAAGGAAGCACCGCCTGATCATACTTGCGCGTTCCTCGATGAGCGTGATCTGCGCCGTGTATGCATCGGCCTCCTGCAGGCGGCCATTTTTGGCGGCATCATGCCGCGCATGCACATACTGCCTGAGTCGGCTCACGATACCCATCAGGCGGACATTGATTGAGAGCGCCAGCAAGGCAGTCGCCGAAACGAAGATGGCGGGAGCAAGAAATGCTTGAAACAGCCGGGCGATATCGGTCATGGTCAAGTCTCCGAAGAAAGCGGCCAGAAGTATTCACTGTCCTACGTAAATATCCTTAAGAACATGGTAATAGAGTGCTAGTCTCGCGGGACTTTTCGGCATCGTGTCCTTTTGTTGGCCGCAGTCCGGGTTGTACGGCGTCACCGCCTACACGGGCGCACAGCGGACACAAGAGATTGTCATTCGCATGGAGTTGGGTGCTGACCGGATCAACGTGGTTCAAATGGTGCTTGCTGGAGCGTCCAGGCGCGTATTCGTCGGGCTAGTTCTCGGCATTTTTCGCGGCCGTGATTCCGGCTCGCCGCGCGGTCTCCATTTCGCCGATGAAAGCGCTAAGAACGGAGTAGCCGCTAAGTGGTAAACTCGCGAACCGTCATTCGGGCCTTGTACCGGGCATTGAAGGACACGCTCTACTGCTCAGAAATGCGGACCACACGCAGCACCCCTTCATCGTCAAGAATAGCGAGCATATCGCCGTCATCGGAGAACGCGACCCGCTCACTCATATCGATAATGTCATGCCTGCAATTCGTGGGCTCCGACCAGGAGACCTGGTAAAGCTTTTTGCCGTTCTGCGCGTCATAGACCCGAATGCGTTTCTTGTCAGTGTAGATGTCGTCAGCTCCAAGATTTTCCGTATGCTGGATGATCCAGCCACCCACAGTCTGGCCTTTGTCGAGTATGGCAAACCTGTTTCCCGCCCGGCTGGAAGTGACGCATCCGCTCCAGCACCCAAACTGCGCGGGTGAAATACGGTATTTCTCTCTTTGACTCTTATCGAGAACAGTGATGAGGTCTTTCTCGTAATCAGGACGGTAATCGAGATCATCCGTTAAGGGCAGGATCCAGGTCTCAGGGATACCGTATTTGTCAGCTGAGCACGGCAAGCGCCTGCGCGTGTGCGGCGGCTCCCACTCCTGTTCCAGGCTGCCAAGGACTTCCGCAGGGACCTGCTTGTGGGCCGCAACATCGAACACCAGCAAAGGCTGCTTCGGATCGAAAGAGACGATGCACTGGTTTTTTTCTGGGTCGGGAATGAACTTGACCGAACCGATCACGATATAGTTTCCCCGCCAGCGCACGATCGTCCGCCAGGCATCGCCGCGATAACCCAATTTGGCGACACTGACTGTCCACATCTTCTTGCCGGAGGCATGCAGCCAGGAAACACTGAAAATCAGCAGCAGCACAAGCGCGATTGTTCTTTTCCGGTGGGCCAGCATATTATCCTTTCTTTCATCGAAAATAGCAGCAGGCTGCCGTGCGGAACAGCGGCAAGCTGCGACATCTGCGGGATGCCGCTCCATGTCGTGGATTGCACAAAGACAAATCGCTGAGCATTTTTCGCCGCCGTGATTCCTTCCCGCCGTGCGGCATCCATTTCGACCATGAAAGCCCTTGCGAACCGAGTAACGACAAAGCACAAAGCAAGCGGTTCATATAACATCGCTTCTTCATGGATGTTTATCTGATCGACGGCACCTACGAACTGTTCCGCCACTTTTTTGCCGTGCCCTCGGCAACAGACGCGAGCGGACAGGAAATCGGCGCGGTGCGTGGCGTTCTCGCTTCCGTCGTGTCGATGATTGAAAAGGGCACAACCCATCTGGGCGTTGCCACGGACCATGTTGTCGAATCTTTTCGCAATGAGCTTTATCCCGGCTATAAAACCAGTGAAGGTGTCCCGCCGGAGTTGCTGTCGCAGTTCTCTATCCTTGAAGAAGCGCTTGACTCCATGGGCGTAAAGGTCTGGCCGGAAGTTTACTTTGAAGCCGATGATGCGCTTGCTTCGGCCGCTGCCAAAGCTGCCAACGATGAGCGCGTCGAGCAAGTTTTGATCTGTACGCCGGATAAAGATCTGGGCCAGTGCGTCGCCGGCAACAGAGTTGTGCAGCTTGATCGACGGCGCGACATCCTGCGCGATGAAGCCGGCGTGGTGGAAAAGTTTGGCGTCAGGCCGCAGTCGATTCCGGACTATCTCGCTGTAGTCGGAGACAGTGCGGATGGCTACCCCGGCGTGGCGGGATGGGGGCTGAAAGCCGCTACGCTTGTCTTATCGCAATATCCTCATCTTGAAGACATTCCCAAGGATTCGCAGGCTTGGCATCCTTCGATCAAGAGAGCCCGCGCTTTATCGGAATCATTATTCAGTGCGTGGGATGATGCGCTGCTGTTTCGCACATTGGCAACCCTGCGGCTTGATGTGCCGGTGTTCGAGTCGGTCGAGGACCTTCGGTGGAAAGGCCCACGGCCGAACTTTGAAGAAACGTGCCGTCGAATCAAGGCGCCAGAGCTTGCTCGTCGCGTGGGCAGCGTCACGCCTTTGGATTAGTGATTGCTCTTAGCGGGCAACTTGAAGCAGCAATAGGTGAGTTCGCCGCATCACTGAGAAGACGTTATGCCGGATTTGAGGAAACCCTTTGGCGTGATCTTAACAAAGCCAGAGAAACCTTTATCAACCAGGCAAGTCTCTCTTCCGCGTTGTGTTTATTCATGCCGCAATGCCACGGTAGGATTTACCCGGGCACTTCAAAAGCAACGTCAATTGAGAGCTAGAGGTAAAAGCAGATCAGAAGATGTAGCGTTCACTCCCCAGAAGCCGCTCTGTGATGCCGCGGCGAAGCGCGATTGCATTCACCGGTTGATATTCCGCCAGCGATCTCAGCCTCGTCATGTGGTGCTCCAGATCGTTACCGGAACAGGCGCTCAGCACATTTTGCGAAGCTGCCTGCATCCTGGTGATGGCGTCGCGAAGAAAGACCTGGCAGATATCTTTGGCGGTGCTGTTCCCGTTTGCGGCAAGATTCCGGCAGCGGAGCAAAGTGGATTCCATGGCAAAGGTTTCCATGAAAAGATCAGAAAGACTCATCACCACTTCCTGATGTTTCTCCAAGTCCGCGCCGTGTTTCTGATGTGCAACCCCCAGAGTAAACAATGCAATTCTTTTTGTATTGCGGACAAGGCCCGTTTCCGGATCAGCGCCGCTTTCATCTTGGCGATTGGTGTCGCGTAATTCCTTTTGTGCGGCTTCCAGCAATGGCAGGAGACCGCGTGCTGCACGTTTTAACGGCATACCCGAGATCACCAAACGATTGATTTCACTGGTGCCTTCAAAAAGACGGTTGATGCGCGCGTCACGGTAGTAGCGCTCGACGGCATAGTCCTGGTGGAATCCATAGCCGCCGTGAATCTGTACACCCTCGTCGGCCACGTAATCCAGCATCTCCGCGGCAAAAACTTTTACCATTGAGCATTCAGCCGCGTATTCCTCAGCGGCCTTGAGTTCAACCTTGGCGGAATCGGCGCTGCCGTGTTCCGCGCCGCTCAATTGTGCTTGAATCAGTCCTACCACACGCCAAGCCATGGATTCAGTAGCAAAAATCCTGATCGCCATCTCCGCCAGCTTATGCTGCATGGCCCCGAAGCTGGCAATGGCCACGCCGAACGCTTTGCGCTGCTTGGCATATTTAATGCTGGTGGCAAGAATGCTTTTGGCCGCGCCCATCACGGCCGGCCCCAGCTTGAGCCGCCCAATATTGAGGATATTGAAAGCAATCACGTGTCCGCGACCAATTTCGCCCAGCACGTTCTCTACCGGCACTTTTACATTGTCAAAGTAGATGGCGGTGGTGGAACTGCCCTGGATGCCCATCTTGTGTTCTTCAGCGCCGCTGGTCAGGCCACCAAATGCGCGTTCCACGATGAATGCCGTGAACTTCTCTCCACCCACTTTGGCAAACACGATGAACACATCCGCCGCGCCGCCATTGGTGATCCACATCTTCTGTCCGTTCAGAATGTAATGCTTGCCGTCAGCGCTCAGATCGGCGCGGGTGCGTGCAGCCAGCGCATCAGAGCCTGCAAGCGGTTCAGTGAGCGCATACGCGGCCAGCAGCTCGCCGCTCACAAGGCGCGGAAGATATTTTTCTTTTTGTTGCTCCGAACCGAAGAAAAGAATTGGCAGTGATCCAATGCCGGTGTGCGCGGAATGCCAGCCTGCATACGACGCATCGCGTCCCATCACTTCGGCCACCACCATGACTGAAGGCAGGTCCATTTCCATGCCGCCAAATTTTTCCGGCACAGAGATGCCGAGCAATCCAAGTCTGGCTGACTTCCTCAGTACTTCCAGCGCGACGCCGGGTTTTTTCTGGCGGATAGCAGGCAGATTCGGCTCCACTTCATTGGCCCAGAACTCTTCCACCGTGCGCTCAATGGCGATGTGCTCTTCACTCAGCTGCTCGCGCGTAAAAATTTCTTCCGCCGGCGTGTCTTCCAGCAGAAACCCCGCGCCTTTCTTGAACGCACGAATGGAAGTTGTCGTCGCCATAAAAACTCCTTAGGTAGCCCGCTCAAAGAGACCGGCTGCTCCCTGTCCGCCGCCAACGCACATGGTCACCACGCCATAGCGATGTTTCCGCCGCTCCATCTCATTGGCCATAGTACCCACCATGCGCGATCCAGTCATGCCAAAGGGATGACCGATGGAAATTGACCCGCCGTTCACGTTCAGCTTCTCAGGATCGATGCCGAGATGATGGAAGCAATACACAACCTGCACGGCGAAAGCTTCATTCAGCTCCCAGATGTCGATGTCGTCCATCTTTAATCCTGCGCGCTTAAGAAGTTTGGGCACGGCAAAAATCGGGCCGATGCCCATTTCGTCGGCATTGCAGCCGGACACCTGGAAGCCGCGAAAAACCAGTTGATAAGGAATGCCGAGCTGGTCAGCGCGTTCGCGCGACATGAGTAGCGTAGCGGAAGCGCCGTCAGACAGTTGCGACGAATTGCCTGCCGTGACTGAACCCTGGCCACTCGTCGGATCAAAGTGAGGCTTGAGCGCCAGCAGGCCTTCGAGCGTAGTGTCGGGCCGGTTGCATTCGTCTTTATCGGCCACCACTTCTTCTTTGCCGATCACTTCATTCGTCTTCTTGTCCAATACGGACTTGGTTACCTTGATGGGCGCAATCTCTTTCTTGAAAAAGCCTTCCTGCTGGGCGCGGGCGGTGCGCTGCTGGCTAAGCAGAGAATATTCATCCTGGACCTGCCGGCTGACCTTGTAGCGCTTCGCCACAACTTCCGCGGTATCGCCCATCACCATGTAAATTCCCGGCATGGTTGATTGCAGGAGAGGATTTGGGCTCGCGTCGCGGACCGCCATGCTGATGCTTTCCACTCCGCCGCCAATTGCCGCGTCGACGCCTTCATGCATGATCTGGTGCGCCGCCATGGCAATAGCCTGCAAACCCGACGAGCAAAAACGATTCACGGTAGTCCCCGCCACTGACGACGGAAGTCCCGCAAGCATGGCGGCGACGCGCGCTACGTTGTGGCCCTGCGGGCCGTGCGGCTGCCCGCAGCCGAGTATTACGTCTTCAATTTCGCTGAGATCGAGTTTCGGCGTTTTGCGCAGCACATCCTTTATGCAGTGTGCCGCCAGGTCGTCAGGACGCGTTGCGTTGAACGATCCGCGAAACGATTTTGCCAGCGCCGTGCGCGAGCTTGTAACTACCACCGCTTCTCTCATCTATTCCCTCAAAAGTGCTCCTGAATCCAATATAAACCAGCGTGCAGCATCGTCGCTTTCGGGCATGATTACATGGTGAGAACGATGCGTCCGGAAATTTTTCCGCCACGCATATCTTCGAAGATTGCATTCACATCAGCCAGCGGACGCGTGGCCACCTGGCAGTGCAATTTGCCTTGAGCAGCCAGCGCCAAAACGTGCTCCAGATCTTTGCGCGTGCCGACCGCTGACGCTTTTATGTTGACCTCGCCGGCCGCCATCATGATTGGTGGAAAACAGATCTCTGCCGGAAGGCCCACGGCAAGCAGAGTGCCGGTAGGACGCACACAATAGAACCCCGTGTCATACGCGGCTTTGGAGCCTGACGTGACCAGGACGATGTGGGCGCTGCCGCGACGGCGCATTTCTTTTACAACGTTTGATGTCGCAGCGTTAAACGTATTGGCCGCGCCCAGCGTCTTGGCCAACTCTAGCTTGTCATCGGCCACATCTACCGCCGAAACTTCCAGACCGAGATGTACACCGATCTGAATCGCCAGATGTCCTAGGCCGCCGACGCCGAAGACCGCGAGCCGCTGTCCGCGTTGCGGTTTGGCCTGCATGATGGCGCGATAGACCGTAACACCCGCGCAAAAGAGCGGCGCGGCCTGCACGGATGAAACCGAGTCAGGAATTTTTGTCGCATGGGTAGCCGGCGCTTTGATGTACTCCGCATAGCCGCCATCGACCGTAACGCCGGTAATCTTCTGCTTCACGCAAAGATTCTCATTGCCTTCACGGCAGAATTCACATTCACCGCAAGTCCAGAAAATCCACGGCACGCCGACACGGTCGCCGACTTTGAGCTCCTTCACGCCGGGGCCGACTTCAACTACTTTCCCGGCGACTTCATGTCCAACGATGAGCGGCAGCTTGGTGATCCCACCGAATTGTTTCCAATCGCCTTCGGCCACATGCAGGTCAGAATGGCAAACACCGCAGGCCTCCACCTTGATCAGGACTTCGCCTTGGCCGGGCTTGGGGCGTTCAACTTCCTCGATAACGAATGGTTTCTTCAATTCGTGCAAGACTGCTGCTTTCATGGGCTTCTCCTCATGAGTTGCGGCCTGGGCCGCGATTTTTCAGAGCGGCGAGCGCGGCTACGCACCTCAGGCGCAGGCTCCGAGAATATTCCATCCACAACCTTTTTGATCTGCTCGCGCAGCCAGCGGTTCGGCGGATCATTTTCCGCGCTTTCATGCCAGTACATATGAATCTCCAGCTGTTGCAGGCTCTTTAACGGAAACGGATACAGCCGATGATCAAAACCCGTGTTGAGCATTTGCGCGTAATGCTCCGGGATGGTCAGCAGCATGTCCGTTTCACCGACGACGCGGCAGGCGGCAAAATAATGCTGGCAGCGCAGGACGATCCGGCGCTTGCGGCCCAAGCGGTTCAATTCAGTATCCACCAGGCTGGGACCGAGACGCCGCGACGAGACAAGAACATGGTCCTGCCGGAGATACGTGTCGAGATCGAGTCCACTCCCGACGGCCGGATGCCCCTTGCGCGCCATGACTACCACGCGATCGGAAAATAACGGCTGCTGGCGAACGTTATCACTGATGGTAATAGGGACATCCAGAACAAGGTCCAAGGTGCCGCTGGCCAGTTCCTGCTCAATCTCACGGCGCTTGACGCGCAATGTAGTGATCGAAATCTCCGGCGCCGCGCGGGCCAGAACTTTTGCCAGCGGAGGCAGAATGGTGGATTCCATCAACTCCCAGAAGCCGATCTGAAAATTACGCCGCGTGTGGGCCGGATCAAAATTGCGGTTCTCATAAAGATTTACTTCCAGGATCTGCAGCGCCTGGCGAACTTCATTAATCATGTTGCGGCTGAACGGCGTTGGAACCATGTTGGCGCCTTCACGGATAAAAAGAGGGTCCTGCAGCAGTTCGCGCAGCCGCTTGAGCGCGTGGCTCATGGCCGGCTGCGTGAGCTTGAGCTGGCGGCCCGCGCGCGTGAGATTGCCTTCGCGGTAAATGGCCTCCAGCACAACAAACAGGTTAAGATCGACCTGGCTCAGATGCACGCCATAAATTTTACACTATTCCAATGATTCATTTGATGAATCACGGTAAATCGACTAGCCTTATAGAAGCCCAAGCCGCGCTTAAGGACCGCCAATATGAATTTTGATTACACCGACAAAGTCAAATCCTTGCAGCAGCGTTTACGCGCTTTCATGGAAGAGCATATTTATCCGAACGAGAAGCGCTTCTACCAGGAAATTGAGAATGACCGCTGGGCCCCAACCAAGATAATTGAGGAACTGAAGCCCAAGGCACGCGCCGCCGGGTTGTGGAATTTGTTTCTGCCCGATGACGACCAGGGCGCAGGGCTTACCAATCTGGAATACGCCCCGCTATGCGAAATCATGGGCCGCAGCATTCTTGCGCCGGAAGTGTTCAATTGTTCCGCGCCCGATACCGGCAACATGGAAGTGCTGGCACGCTACGGAACGCCCGAACAAAAAGAACGCTGGCTGAAGCCGCTGCTGGCGGGAGAGATACGGTCTTGCTTCGCCATGACAGAGCCGGCTGTCGCTTCGTCAGACGCGACAAACATTCAGGCCAGCATTCGGCGTGAAGGCAATGAATACGTTTTGAATGGCCGCAAGTGGTGGTCATCTGGAGCGGGCGATCCGCGCTGCAAGATTGCGATCTTTATGGGCAAAACCGATCCAACGGCCAGGAAACATCAGCAGCAATCCATGGTGCTGGTGCCCATGGACGCGCCGGGAGTGAAGATTGAGCGGATGCTGACCGTGTTTGGTTACGATCACGCGCCGCACGGGCACGGTGAAGTAAATTTTGAGAATGTTCGCATTCCGGTAACAAACATGCTGCTGGGCGAAGGACGCGGCTTTGAGATTGCCCAGGGCCGACTGGGGCCGGGGCGCATTCATCATTGCATGCGCTGCATCGGGGTAGCGGAGCGCGCGCTGGAAACGATGTGCCAACGCGTGAAAATGCGCGTGGCATTTGGCAAGCCGCTGGCGGAACAAGGCACGCTGCGGGCGGACATTGCGCAATCCCGCATGGAGATTGAGCAGGCGCGACTGCTCACCTTGAAAGCTGCCTACATGATGGATACCGTGGGCAACAAGGAAGCACGGGCGGAAATCGCAATGATTAAAGTCCTGGCTCCCAACGTGACTTTGCGTGTGCTGGATCGCGCGATTCAGGCGCATGGAGGGGCAGGCGTTTCACAGGATACGTTCCTGGCGGGCGCATGGGCCAACGTAAGGACTCTGCGTCTGGCGGACGGCCCCGACGAAGTCCATCTTGAATCCCTGGCGAAACATGAGTTGCAGAAGGGCTCTCCGCGCGTGGTAAAAGCCGGCGTGGCAAACGCGAGCGACTAGTCCGCTTCAGGGGCTCGCAAGAAAGCTTCGACTTCAGGGATGTTGCGAAATGGCTGAGTAAGAATTTCCGGCAGCCGCACGCGGTCTTCTGTATCAATCCCTTTCACGCCGATGGTTATCTCTTCCTGCGGCACATCGAGCCGAAAAGTGCGATGAATACGGTCCCAGCACGCCAGGCCGCTTGACCAGTTGGTATTGGCTTCGTCCGGTTCATTCGAATGATGAATGCCGTGCATGCGCGGCGTAACCAGAAACCAGCTCAGCGCAGATTCCAATCGGCGAGGCAGACGGACATTGGAATGGTGAAACAGGATTGATAGCGAAAGAAACAGCTGCCAGTAACTGAGCGCTTCAGTATCAACGCCGATCAGCAGAACTTGCGCGGCGCGATACGGCATCGAAACCGCGAGTTCGCCGAAGTGGAATCGGAGCGCGGTGGACGCGTCCAGATCCAGATCAACGTGATGGACTGCATGAAATCGCCACAAGAATGGAACACGGTGCGTGAGCACGTGCCAGAGATAGAGCGTGTAATCCATCAGCAGAACAGCGGTGACAATCTCAAGTGGTCGTGGCAGGTGCACCTGCTTCAGCAGACCTAGCCTTCTTTTCTCCACCGATCGCGCCAGAGGCTGGACGGCGGGCGCTTCCAGAAGTTGCACGGTGAGCGCGCCTAGCGCGGCAACGGCCAGGTTGCGGGTATTGCGGCGAAGTTTGGATTCACGATCGCGTCGCAACGGGCGCTTGCATTCCAGCAGCACAAGACCGGCGAGCACTCCAAGACTCAGCGCCACGCGAAAGAAATTTTTCATTGCAGCGGCCTCAATCCGCTCCGGTCGCGCCCGAATGCGGGACTTGTTCTCCGGGCATTCTGGAACGCACAACTTTTGCCGGCACGCCTACCGCTATCGAATACGGTGGAATGTTGCCGCGCACCACACTGCCCGCGCCTATCACGCATCCTTTGCCCACATGCGCGCCATCGAGAAAAATTGCGTTCGACCCCACCCAGACATCGTCTTCAATAATGATGCCCACGCGCGTGGTGCCCTGCTCGCGAATCGGAATATCAGTCCGATCAAAGTTGTGGTTTTCCGGATGAAATCCCACGTGCTGGCCCATGATCACGTTTTCGCCGATGGAGATGAACCCGGAGCTGCCGAGGAAGGAATAAGCATCGACGGCGGAATTGGCTCCCATGCTGATGCCTTCACCGAGGTTGGATGCGGGCGCGCCCACGATCACCGAGTAAGCGCCAATCTTCACGTTGTCACCCAGCACAACACCTTTGCGCATGAGACCGTCAATGATGACGCCGCGCTCCAGAGTCACGCCTTTGCCAAAACGAATGAGCGACGCGCCACGGAGATTGACGCCTTTGGCCATAAATACAGTTGCGACGCGACGCTGCAGAAATAGAAGTTTGAAGACGCCGCGCATCAGCCAGATGGCGCGCCGGAGCATCAATCCCAGCAATAAGGAGAGTGGAATACTTCGATCCAGATGGAATGGCCGTCCTTTTATTTTGCTCCCGAACGATTCCACGGATTTATAGAGAAAGTCGCTCATGGGAGACCAGAACCGAACGGAGCTTGTAAATTCCACCCTTCCCGAATTTGACCAGAGCATTATAACGGGGGAAGTTTCTCCGGAATGGTGGTCCAGCAGCCGTTCCACAGCCCGCGATAGAGACCTGCTGCCCGCTTGAAATCCGCCTGAAAGAGAGACCTGAGCGTGACGTAGCCTACATATTTAGTCATGGAAAAAGCGAACAAAGGCAGCTGATGGCGAGGCAGATACTTGCGCGCGCACAGGACGGCGTTTCTCATGCTGTAAAAATCCCGCTTGGCAAATCCCATGCTCTGCTTTGTAACGTAGGAATCACGGTGCCACACAATCGATGCAGGCGCATACATGGCCTTGTATCCCGCGCGCAGGGTTCGCACCGACCAATCCACATCTTCATAACCCATGAAAAAGATCTCATCCAGCAAACCGACTTTCCGCACAGCTTCAGCCCTCACCAGAAGCGCGCATCCGGAAACAAAAGAAACTTCCTTTGTCTGGTCATAGCTGCCAACGTCACTCTCACGCAACCCAACATGGATAGGAAAAGTTTTCCAGGGAACATACTCGCCGCCAGCGTACCAGATTTTATCCGCAGGCTCGAAGTAGTAAATCTTGGGGTTCACCATGCCGATGCGTTCATCGCTCTCCGCTACTTTGACTAGCTCGGTGAGAAAATTCGGCGCAACAATCGTGTCATTATTCAGCAGCAGCAGGTAGTCCGTTCCGCGGGTCAGAACGTCACGCATGGCGACATTGTTGCCGCCGGTAAATCCCAGGTTCTTGTCATTCAGGATGACTCTTACATCGGGAAAGTCCTGGGCCAGCTTTTTGCCGGAGCCATCGACAGAGCCGTTGTCCACCAGCACCACTTCAAAAGCGGGATAGTCAATCTTCCTGAGGGAAAGCAGACAGTCGCGGGTAACGTCATAGCTATTCCACGTAAGGATAATGATGCTGACTTTGGGCTGACGGCGTGGCGTTTTTTCCATGTGTTTCGTGGGTCGAAGTTCTTCCGGCAAAGACAGGCGCTCCCAATCCACCAGGTCATGATCGCAGAATTAATTTAAAAGCATTTCCCTACACCCATTTTGCCAATGTGGAACCAAAAAGCAGCGCCAATGAAAGCCGCTAGTTTAACATCTAACAAATCGGGAAAGAGATGTTCGCTGGAACACGCTTCGCCTGTATGGTTACAGTATATTCTAGCGAATGAAAGGGTTTGCCGGATGGCTGAGAAAACCACGTTGCTGCCGATTTTGAACCGCACTTCGGCGGCTGACTTTCACGGCACGCTTCGGCAACACGGCCTGGGCGAACTCAAGCGGCGCGAGGTTTCGACGCTGCAAATCAACGTGGGCAAGCTCTGCAACCAGGCTTGCCACCACTGCCACGTGGAAGCCGGCCCCAAGCGGACAGAGATCATGCCAGCCAACGTTGCGGAACGCGTCATTGCACTGCTGGCGGCAACGCCTTCGATCCACACCGTTGACATCACGGGCGGCGCACCGGAACTGAATGCAAATTTCCGCTGGTTGGTGCGCGAGTCGCGGCAGATGGGAAAACAGGTGATCGATCGCTGCAATCTCACGGTCCTTTTTGAGCCGGGGCAGGAGACGCTGGCGGAGTTTCTGGCAGCCAATCAAGTTGAGATCACTGCAAGCCTGCCTTGCTATACGGAAAGCAATGTTGACCAGCAGCGCGGTAAAGGCGCGTTTGAGAAGAGTATCCGCGCGTTGCGGCTGCTGAATGCAACCGGTTATGGACGCGGACAGGGGCTGACGCTGAATCTGGTATATAACCCCCTGGGAGCTTCCCTGCCGCCACCCCAGCAAAAGCTGGAAGACGATTACAAGACGCAGCTACGCGAGAATTTTGCAATCGAGTTTGACCGGCTGTTCACCATTACCAACATGCCGATCAAACGCTTTGCGGAATTTCTTTTCCGCGAAGGAAAACATGAAGCGTATATGGCTCTTCTCACAAACCACTTCAATCCCGCGACCGTGGAAGGTTTGATGTGCCGCGATCTGGTAAGCATTGGATGGGACGGCCGGATTTACGATTGCGACTTTAATCAGATGCTTGATCTGGAAACACCTGGCGGAAAAGTCATCTGGGAAATTGATTCTTTCGCAGAGCTGGCGCAAAAACCGATTAGCACCGACGGCCATTGCTTTGGCTGCACCGCGGGCGCGGGTTCCAGTTGCGGAGGCAGCCTGCAATGACGCCACCTCACGCAATTGAGGTGAGCCCCGCCGACGAATTCAACAAGAAGCTGGTTGAAAATGCGCACCCGCCTAATTGGACCAATCCCAAGCAGGCAGGCCGCTACAACCTGATTGTTGTCGGCGCCGGAACGGCAGGGCTGGTGGCGGCGGCTGGCGCGGCAATACTGGGCGCGCGCGTAGCACTGATTGAACGCGCGCTTACGGGCGGTGATTGCCTTAACTATGGATGCGTGCCATCGAAAGCGCTGATTCGCTCGGCGCGTGCAGCCTACGCGGTAACAGAGGCGCGTGAGTTCGGAATCGAGACGCAACCACCAACAGTAGAGTTTGCCGATGTGATGCGGCGCGTTCGCCGGGTTCGCGCAGAGATTGCGCCGAATGATTCCGTCCAGCGCTTTACCCGACTGGGTGTGGATATGTTTCTCGGTCATGGCCATTTCACTGGAAGGCATTCGCTTGAAGTGGAAGGGCAGCGGCTCGACTTCAGGAAAGCGATCATCGCCGTGGGTGGGCGCGCAGCGGTGCCGCCGATACCGGGATTAACGGAAGCAGGTTATCTCACAAATGAAACTGTGTTTTCACTCACGGCGCTGCCGCGGCGGCTAATTGTGATTGGCGGAGGACCAATTGGCTGCGAACTGGCGCAAGCTTTTGCGCGGCTGGGCAGCCAGGTGTCTCTGGTGAGCGATGTTTCGCGGCTGCTTCCAAAAGAGGATCCTGATGTTGCCGCCCTGTTGGAGCAACAATTCCGGCAGGAAGGGATTGAGCTTATTCTGGGCGCGAAAGTCGAGCGGGCTGAGAAGTCGGCTGTGGGTAAGATTTTGATCGTCAATCGCGGGCAGAAAAACGAAACAGTGGTAGGCGATGAGATCCTACTGGCGGCGGGGCGCGTACCGAATATCGAAGGGCTGAACCTGGAAGCTGCGGGCGTGAAGTATGACGGCAAGGGCGTGACCGTTGATGACCATCTGCGCACATCGAACAAGAGCATATTCGCCGCCGGGGACATTGGATCGCCATTTCACTTTACGCATGCGGCAGAAGCGCTGGGGAGAATCGCGCTGCAGAACGCGCTGTTCTTCGGGCACAAACGGGCCAGCGACCTGGTGATTCCGTGGTGTACATATACCGATCCTGAAATCGCGCATGTTGGATTGAACCAGGAAGGTGCGAGCAAGAGCGGAGTGGAAACGGAAACATTTCAGCTCCCCTTCAAGGACAATGACCGTGGCGTGGTGGACAACGACACGCAGGGTTTCGCGCGCGTCCATGTGCGCAAGAAAGACGGCAGGCTGCTGGGCGCCACGTTGATTAGCCGTCATGCGGGAGAGAGCATCGGCGAACTGGTGATGGCCATTCAGCACAAGATGAAAGTGGGGCAGTTGGGCGGAGTGATCCATCCTTATCCCACTGAAGCTGAGATCATCAAGCGGTTGGGCGACGCATCGCAGCGCGGCCGACTGAAGCCATGGATGAAACGAGCTCTGGTAAAAACATTTCAGTGGCGGCGCTAGCACAACGCGATTTCACAATTCCTTAAGCTTTTGTAAAAAATCCCTGGAACGCCTGAACAATCCTGGACGGGAGATTTTCATCCTTTTTCTTTCCCAGCAGCTCATGACCTGCGCCTTCTATTTCCATCAGCATCGTTTGCGCCGGGATCAAGGCGAGCGCGGCGTTCATCTCATCGTGCGAGCCAAACGGATCTCGCCCGCCATGGACAAATAATGACGGCGTTCTGAGTTGAGGAAAGTGCGCGGTGCGCAGCTCTGCGGATTTGCGCGGCGGATGCAGGGGGTAAGAGAGCAGAAGAAGTCCCGCTGCGAGTTGCTGATGCTCGGCGGCGAGCATGCTGCCTTGCCGACCGCCGTAGGAATGTCCGCCGAGGAAGATGCGTCCCTGCGTTTTCGATCGCAAGACATCCACGGCACGGCGCAGTCCTTCACGGTCGCGCGCAGCCATGGCGGGAAACGGCGGCCCATGAGGGCGCGACTGGCGAAATGGCAGATCGCAACGCAGCACGAGATATCCAGCGTCGGCAAAAGCATCGGCCACGGCGATTAACAATTTGCTCTGGCAGTTTGCTCCAGCGCCGTGCGTAAGGACCAGCGCATCGCCATTGGTCTGCGAGGGCTCATGAAGAAAACCGCGAACGGGAGGGTCAGCCGACAAATCAGCGAACTCGAGGTATGTGCTCATGGCGCAACTTCCATGCTGGAGAATCGAAGACGCTCAACTTCTTCATGCATCTTGAGCGACGCCTGCTTGCGGTCAGTAAAGAAAAAGCTGTTGGCGGAAAAGTTTGCCCTGGCGATTACCGAATGCTTGCCCAGCAGATTCAAGAGATGAGGAAACAGCTTCATAGTCCCGAAATAGCAGGCTTCAGCGGCGGCAATACCGTCAGGGATGGCATACTCAATGCTTGCGGCGGAAACCGGTACCTGTAAGTCTACCGCGGGCTGGAAAAGCGAAGAATGAAACGGCAGCACGCGCGAACCATCTGAGCTGGTGCCTTCAGGAAAAAGGAATAACCGCAAACCGTGCGCGAGGGCCGATTGTATTTCCGGCTGGATGGTATGCGTTTCACTACGGCGGGAACGGTCAACATAAATGGTTCCGGCGAGTGTGGCAATCCATCCAACGGCGGGCCATGCGCGGACTTCACGCTTGGCCACAAAAGCGCACGGCGCAACGGCGCTATAGACCAGAATATCGAGATAGCTGAGATGATTGCTGGCAATCAAGCCCGCGCCAGGCGGGGCGCCTGCAACTTCAACGCGGATACCCATGCGCGGAAGAGTCCTGCGCGACCAGCGATGCAGCACCTCAATGCGAACCTGTTCTGATAATCTTCCGCCCAGGCGTCGCAATAAATATTCCGCCAGGCAGCAGAAAACTCCCCAGAGCAAGCCGCAGCCGCGCGCCATCACGCGTGCAATTCGCTTCGGCAATGCGGCGGGAGCAATTTCCATGAACAAAATGCTGGCCTGCTGGCAATCCAAAGTCAACTCTATCTGCGCAAGAAAGTCCACGCGCAGGCGTTCTGATAAGGTCTATGCACTGGCACGCCAACAGCGGGTTGCGGCAGAGAGACCAGCGCGACGCAACTGATAGAATAACGGCAAACTGCTAGACTGATTCGCAGCTTGCCATCGCCGATTCGAACACATGATTCCGCGCGCGGCAGTGGGCGTTCTTATTTTCCAGAAGATGAGGAAGCACCGAATGAAAGCACTGTTCACCATAACGTTATTATTCATCGCCCTACTTTTAAGCGGATGCCTGGGATCAAGCAGCAGTTCCACCGCGCCCACTCTGGCTTTTCTATACGTTGTTGGACAGGGCGACAATGCCATCCACGGCTTCAGCGAAAAGTCCACCGGTGATTTGTCACCACTTGCGGTGTCCTCGTTCTCTACCGTTCCGCGCCCTGTTTCCATTGCGCTGCATCCTTCCAAGAATTTCCTTTACGTACCAAATGAGACTTCCAACACTGTTTCCGGCTTTACGGTTGACCACACCGCAGGCGTGCTTGCGCCCATTGGTACCGCGCAGCCGCCTACTCCGGTTTGCGGCCCGGGCGTCTGCTCCAATCCAATAGGAGTTGCCGTTAATTCCGGAGGCCAGTTTCTGTTCGTGTTGAACCAGGGTTCATCGCCTTCGATTTCCGCTTCAATTTCAGTTTTCAACATTGATCAGACTCGAGGCCTGCTGAGTCCAGCTTCATTTACAACGCTTGCGGCGCCAAGCCCGCAATTTCTGGCAATCTCTCCCACGCAGGGCTTTTTGTACGTTTCGAACGGAGCAGCGGGCACTATTTCAGCTTTTGCCATTGGAACCAACGGCGCTTTGACAGAACTTTCCGGCTCGCCGGTCTCCCTGGGCGCAGGCGCGATCGTTGCGGGGCTGGCCATTGATCCCAAGGGCCAGTTCCTTTACGCTGCCGATTCCGCCAACAATAAAATTGCCAGCTTCAATGTCGCCGGCGGACCACTGGCCGCGGTTGGATCAGTTTCTGCCGGAACCAAACCTGTGGCTGTGGCCGTGGACGGAACTTCTTCATTCGTCTATTCGGCGAACCAGGGATCGAATGATGTTTCCGCTTTCAAGGCCGCTTCCGGCGCGCTTACGCAAGTTGCCGGCTCGCCTTTTTTAGTGCAACCAACCGGTTCCATTGGACTGCCGCAGCCGACATTCCTGACTGTGGACGTTTCCAACACGTTTCTTTATGTCGCCAATCAAGGATCTTCCAGCATCTCCGCCTTTGGCATCAAGGCTTCTGACGGCACTTTGGGCCTGATTACAAATTCGCCTTTTATCCAGTCAATTCAGCCACTTTGGCTCGTTACTACCAAGTAATGTCAGCGAACTAACGAATCGCAAAGAGATGCGCCAACGACTTGAAACTCAGGGTGAGAGATGCTCAGGCGACTTGCTTTTTGCGTTGCCGCGGACGCTCCGCAAGGCGACGCACTTTCCTGTCCGCATAATCGGCAAGGCGGAACAAGGTTACCCCGGCAAAAAGTATGGCGAGCCATGCCATGCCGAGAATGATCCAGAGCACCATAACCTGTAAGATTCGTTCCAGTGCTGTTGGGTTGGTCTTATTGCCCGTTCGACCGAGAATCAGCCCCCTTGTGCACTTCGCCGCCCTTCATTACAAAATCAATCTTCTGCAATAGCGCCACATCCGCAACCGGATCGCCCTTGACCGCAACTAAATCCGCATATTTTCCCACGGCAATGCTGCCAACATCATTTTGCATGCCCAGCAATTCCGCGGCGCTGGTGGTGGCGGAGCGGATAGCCTGGATCGGAGTCATGCCGTACTTCACCATGTAAGGAAATTCCACTGCCGGATCAATGCCCCAGTCAAAGCCGCCTACGTCCGTGCCAAAAGCAATCTTCACTCCGGCGTTCAGCGCGCGGTGAAAAGTATCTTCATGGATCTTGATCATCTCCAGCCAGACTTTTGCTCCGGCAGCGGCGCGTCCCTGGGCAACGTATTCGCCAACATAAATCGTGGGGACGTAAAAGATCCCTTTTTGCGCCATGGTTTTCAGGTCAGCTTCAGCGATGTAGTTTCCGTGCTCAATGGAATCCACGCCGGCCTCAACCGAATTGTGTACGCCATTGAGCGCCATGGCGTGCGACGCCACCTTGTGATGTTGCCGATGCGCTTCGTCCACAATCGCCCGTAGCTCGTCGAGCGTAAAAGTTGGAATGTCATCCAGCACTCCGTCCGGCCGCACAAAATAACTGCGGTCAGAATAGACCTTGATCCAGTCCGCGCCATAGCTGATCTGCTCGCGCACCGCTTTGCGGCCATCTTCGGGCCCATCCACCACCTGCACGCCATGCGGGACGGTTATTTCCGGCGAATATCCTGAGAGCGGATAAGCGCCCGTAACATCCATGGCGCGCGTGGCCACTTTCATGCGCGGGCCGGGAATAATTCCATTGTTGATGGCCTTCTTTAAATCCACGTCGGCATAACCTGCGCCTTCGGTTTCCAGGTCGCGGATGGTGGTAAAGCCGTAATCCAGTGCGCGGCGCACAGAGCGTGTCCCCAGAATCGCGCGGTACGCCGTGGATTGCTTCAGCAACTGCTCGTCATAGTCTGCGGCTGTGATATCGCCCTGCAACAGCGTATGCGTGTGCGTATCAATCAATCCGGGCAGGCATGTGTGGTCAGAAAGATCAATCACGTGGCCGCCTGCCGGGGCCTGCGCATTTTCCTGCACCTGCTGGATTCGCTCACCCTGGATAGTGATCAGCACATTGCGCTGCACCTTGCCGCTTTCCGGTTGCACCAGCGCTCCGCAGCGGACATAACGGGTCGCAACCGCGGCTACGTTCTTGATGGGAGCTTTTTGTTCCTGTCCAACCGCAAGTGAAACCAGAAACAAGCTGGCTGCCAACGCCGCAACTCGATTCATCGATAGACCTCTCATCCAGACCCTCCAGGGAAGCTGATAATCCTAACAGGAAACCTGTATAACCATCAGTCTTCGCCCGTCGTCTATTGGGGCCATTACTTCTGCGGATCCAGCAAATCTTTCAGTTTGGGCAATATGTGGGAATAGCTGGGCGCTACGGCGTCCACTCCGCTGGGTACGGTTCCGTCTGCGCTTTTCAAAAGCAGCATCACACGCAGATGCGGATTAACCATCTTCAAGGTCCGCGCGGCAGACCAGCCGGATTCAGTCGATAACTCGGAATCCAGCACCACTGCGGAAATGTGGTTGCTCACGCATACCGCCACGGCCTGTTCCGGGGTTGAGGCCGCAATCACCTCATACTCCCTGCCGGGAAAAGCATCGCGCATCGCCCTCAGTTGATAGGCGGAGCGTGAAACGCACAGAATCCGGGGTTTCTCCCGACCCGACATGGCCCGATGCTTCCCTTCCGGGCTTCAGCAGCTAAGTGGGTCTGGGATAGCTCTTTTGGCTAGGGCAGGCTGACCGCGGCAAAAGCTTTTTTTAAGTGTAACAGCTTATGTCTGGTTTCGAACGTACTAAGGCCCGATTTGTCCGCCATCGTACATCCGTCCAAATTGCTCTGGAAGCACCCAGTCCTATCCGTCTTGATCCGTGGTGAGCTTTAGTCTGTCCGATCACGGCGATGACCGGGGGCCCGGGAAAACCCGCCTTTGGTTACAGCCCACTGCCTGCATCCTTCAGCCATAGACCCCACCCCCCTATAGCGCTTTGTTGAAAACAAAGGTCAACCTCAATTCAACCGAGCGGTCACCGAACGGTCGAAAGCCTTTTTTCGCGTTTTTCGGCCGTCGAATCAGGCCCAATTTCAGCCTTCTTTTTCCGTTTTTACTGTTCGGTCGGCAGAGGGTCGCAACTGCCTAAGCCCGCTTTGCCCCAGATACCGGATATTAATACCTCTTTAGCTAGAAGCCAGTAGCTCACAGCTAGAAGATTCTTTATAATCTACCTTTTGTTCGCCATGTATGTCAACGAAAAACAGAACGGATTATTTGGTTCCGTCCCTTCCCAAAGAACCTCAAAGGCTAGCCACACGGCATCTATGCCGTCTTTAGAAAATTGCCATCATCGCTCACGGGGTGGAGCAGCGGAAAATCATTGAACTTCAGCCGCTGCGGTATCGGACTTCAGTTTGAAGTATCTGGTTGCCGGGCTGTGCGGATATTCGTCGGCGATCCCGATTTTTGCTCTGAGCGCTTTTCGCGTCCTGCCAAAATGTCATCCACCACTTGGAGAAACTTCGCAGGATCATCAGGCGAAGCATGGAAGTCGCACGGCACTTGCTTTTCCCCGATGCGCTCAAGGGACAGAATTGGAGCAGGGCAGCTCCCCCGGAACGCTCCTATCAAATGCAATTTATCTTTTTCGGGTATTGAATGACCAAGTACGAATAAATCGAAGGCGTCATTCTGGCAATTTTCCACTGCCTCTCTGAATCCAAGAGCGGACATGACGCTGTATCCCTTCTGCTCCAACAGCATCTTGCGTGTTGCCAGCAGGACGTCATCATACGAGACTGAGAGTATTCGTTTGGGCATAGTTCTAACGGCAACATTGTGAGACGCTGAAACCGTGCCTGTCAATGGGCCTTTCTCTGCGCTAAAAATTGGGTTCGATGCGTTGTTCACATCGGGACGGGTGGCCCACCTTTTTCTCCTTCTTCTCGAACTCACCATTCCCTGGCTGCCCCATCCTTTGCGTCCTGCTAGTGTGGTGTCTCTGAAATAACTCGAACAATGCATGCAATAAACAAATCATTGTCGGACCGCAGCCGCCCTCGGCTGCGCGGAATAATCTTTTGGGCACGCAAGTATCGGGCCAACTCTTTGTAAAGATATTTGGGAGACACCACACTAGAACGCATCCAAACAGGCTGATCGCGGACGCCAAAGGCGTGGGATTCCACACCGCTCCATTGCGTAGATCGGGTCGATCTAAGAAAACGTTCTGTTACAATTTTCCGTTCGCCTTACGGGGGTCGGTTGGATTTATCTTCGCATTTTGTGCCTGGTGTTGTTGCTCCTCGCGCTGGTGTTTATCGGGTCCACCACTATGCCCACCGCATGCCGCATCTGGTCACCGTAACTGCTGGAATGGTCTTGCCTGAATGCAGGCGCTGTGGCGACAAGGTGAGGTTTGTGCCTATGCTTGCCGCCGAATCCATTAATGTTGACGTGGATTTTACCGATCAGGATTTTGCCGCATGAACTAACAAACCGCGGAGATTCTCTTCCCGCCCCGCGCTTCCATGGCCGACTTGCCTGATGGCCCGCCTTTTTCTCTTTCTTCTCGAACTCACCATCCCGTGGCTGCCCCATCCTTTGCGTCCTGCTAGTGTGGTGTCTCTGAAATAACTCGACAATGCATGCAATAAACAAATCATTGTGGACCGCAGCCGCCCTCGGCTGCGCGGAATAATCTTTTGGGCAAGCAAAAGGTATTTGTGAGACACCACATTAGAACGCATCCAAACAGGACTGATCGCGGACGCAAAGGGTGGGATTCCACGCCGCTTGCCGCAGGATATCTGGTCTTTTTCGAAAAAAAGACTCCGCAGCCATGGAAAGATCAAGTGTCAGCTACAATCTGCGCACCATTCACGTAAGAAAAGATTTCCTCCCTCCCCGCAAAAACCTAAACCCGCCACTTAATTTTCTTCAGCCATTTTTCCCAACAGGCGCCAAAAAAAACGAATAAAACTTTTTACACGCTTTCGCTTTTTGCCTATATGTTTGTATGCGCTGAACCAATCTGCCACGAGCCAATTGCTATTTGCCAATTGCTAATTGCTTCAACAAACGGGCAGCGCCGGTGCTATCAACACCGAACGCCGCCCTAACCAAATCGCCTACCGAAGGAGGCAACATGGCTGGTATTCAAAGTAAACGCTCTTCCCGCCGTCCGCAACCTGCTCGCAAAACCCGTAAACGGCGTCGGTTTCCTTCCCTGCCCAAACCCATCATCACCCGGCGCGGCAAGACCACTATTCGCCGCTATAACGGTCGCCGCTTCCACCGCTTTGAGGAAGCCCAGGGCAAGCCTCTGGACTATATTGAACTCTTTACTACCGGTGAATATCACTCCATTGCCGTTCGCTTTCAGGATAAAACCTGCATGAACTTTGTCATCGAGCCCACCTTTACCCTTGAACCCGAGTACTCTGACTGGAAGACCGGCAATGGGCGTCGAATCAAGCGCTGGCCGCTCATTCGCAGCCAGCCCCACAACGCCTGACCTATGGCGGCGTCACAACTTCTCCCCATCCTTCGTGCCTTTTGCGGAGGGTGGGTTTTACAGCCTCATACAGTTACCAAGTCGGATTTTTTCTGATCAGCGCTTGTCAGCGTTCATCTGCGGCGAAAGGTTTGGCTTTTCAATCTCGGCGATTTTGGCAACCTTGGCGTGTCTCCGTGGTAAAGATTCCGGCTTCACCGCCTCGCATTGATCACCCCTGTATTCATGTGTCACAATCTACATATACCTGCCTCGGGAGACACTTACCTGACTGAAAGAAAAGAAACCATTCTGGTTGCGTCCTGGAACCCGGTTCTTGCGGATCTGCGGAAAACCATTCTTGAAAAGGAAGGCTTTGCGGTGCTGCAGGCCAAAGGCAGTGCCGGTGTCCGCGCCTTGTGCAAAAAGAAAAAGGTCAATTTTGTTCTTATCGGATATTCATTGCCTCCTTCAGAAAAGCGAAAGGTCTGGGTTGAGGCGCGCAAGGTGTGCAAGACCCCCATCCTTCAGTTGTATCAAGGCGCGGAACCGGAACTGATTGAGTCAAACGCGTTTGCTCATGAATCGCACACGCCAGATGACTTTGTGAAATCAGTCAGGTCCTTTCTTCGCCGGCTCAACAACTAAAACTTTGGTGAGCAAAAACGTTGTTAAAAAACCTGGGGCCGATGCGTTGTTCACATCGGCCCCAGGTTTTTTACAACAGGGAGAGCAGCTCCCCAAACTTAATCGTGCAAAATCACGTTCAAAAGAGAACTATGGATCGTTAATTTGCCGTTGTAGTCAACGAATCCCATTTGCCGGAAGCGATTCATGAAAAAGTTGACGCGCGAGCGCGTGGTGCCAATCATCTCCGCCAGCACTTCCTGGCTGATCTTGGGAATCACGGTCTCAGGCGCGGTGCCGTCTTTGCCGAACTGGGCCAGTAGCAGCAGTGCGCGGGCCAGCCGCTTTTCGCTGGAATTGAAAAGCTGGTCCACCAGGTCTTCCTGCGTGCGCGCGTTGCGGGCCAGAAGATAAGCCACAAAAACTTCAGAGAATGCCTGTTCCTCATGCAGCACCCGGATCATCTCATCGCGCTCAATCCTCAGTATGGTGGAAGGCGTTAGCGCGGTGGCTGAAGCCACGCGATGCACTTTAGGCGCGGCTATGCATTCTTCGCCTAGAAAGTTGCCGGCGCCAAGCAATGCCACGGTGGCCTCTTTGCCGGTCTTGGAGACCACGCTGATCCTGATTCTGCCCTTCTGGATATAAAACACCTCGGTGGCTTCATCTCCTTGGCCAAAGATTTTTTCGCCTTTCTTTATTTCCGCAATGGTGCGGCTGGGGCCGGGTTTGGCCAGGAACTCCATGGGCGCAAAGTGCCCATCTGTTGCATTGGCTTCTTTAGCCGCTTTTCTTGCCTTGGCTAGTTTTGCCGCTTTGGCGGACTTGGCTGCAACAATCAACGCAGCCTTGGCGGCCATAGCCGCTTTCTCTTGCCGATTTTGTATAAGGTTTTGCACTAGCTTAAGGCTACTCCTATGCGGAGTACAAATGTGTGCACTATTGAGCAGTTTGTACGATTTATGTCTTTTATCGAACAGATGCTTCAAAATGGGAATTTGGCGCCAAAGCGCATGCATGGCGAATGGTTACGGATGGGAAGGTGGCTTGATGGCCCACCGCCACTCGATCGGGCGAAAACCATGGTCGACAGCAGGCGCCAGAATCGCTTCCGGCCTGGAGCCGCAGGCGATACAGATCGCCCCCACGGCGCGGATTTCCGTTTCCTGAGTGATAACGTCATGGCGCGTGCCCAGCGATCCGGCGATCACCGGACCATTGCACTTCTGGCACGGAAAAGCCGTCAGATGGAGATAATGCGTTGCGGTTTCCAGCGGGCCCGCAAGCGCTCCATTCCAGGTCATTGGAGGCATCATCCTGGCATTCACAACCGCAGCATCGGTCAACTCGGGAACTTTGGACATCGGCCTCTCCTTCTCTTGTGCGGCGATTGGCCTGCATAGAGCCAGCATGGCTGGGCGCCGGGCCGCGCGGTGACACCGGCGCCGCTTTGAAACACCTTTGTAACCAGTATGGCCCATCGCCGCTGCATAAGTCTGCCCCAGATTGCACACAAGGCTTTTGCCGGGCCGATTTGTTCAATTGTGGACAGTAATTTTCCCGATAAAATGTCATGGTTGCAGATGCGGTCTTCGGCAGATCGCCATCTAATCCACAATGGCTCCCGCTCCTATTGCACTTTCCCGGAACACCAGGTATCCATCTTCATGGCTGATCATTGTCACGGTCGTTCTCTGCCCGTTCCTCTGTGGAATTGTGCGCGGACAGGCGCCCCCTGATCGCCAGGATGCGGGGCAGTTGAAGTCAGAGCAGGTAGTCGAGAACCTGGTGCGGATGAACCTGCAACGCGCCCAGGCCCTTCAGGCGTATGAATCCACCAGGATTTACCGCCTGGAGTACAAAGGATTTCCCGGAGGGCGCGCAGCTGAGATGGTGGTCAACATGAAATACCGCGCCCCGGGCGCCAAGGAATTTGTAATCGTTTCCCAGAGCGGCTCAAAGATATTGATTGACCGGGTCTTGAAGAAATTGATGGAAGGCGAGAAAGACGCGATCGACGGGGAAAACCAGAAGCGCATTGCCGTGAACCAGGAAAATTATGAGTTCGCCCTTGTCGCATACGAATCCGGCCCGCGCGGCGGGCTGTACGTGCTTTCCGTGAAGCCACGCACCAGAAACAAATATCTTTTCCAGGGAAAAATCTGGGTTGACAGCCGGCAATTTGCCATTGTGCGCATGGAAGGCGGCCCGGCCAAAAACCCTTCCTTCTGGATCAAGGGCACGCAGATTGAAACTCGCTATATCAATGTGAATGATTTTTGGCTGCCGGCGCAAAACCACAGCTTTACTTCAGTCCGGCTTGGCGGACACGCCGACTTAAGCATTGAATACAAGGACTACCGCATCACAGCCGCCGGCCCGTTCAACAACGTCAGCGCGGCCTCGGATTCCGGCAGATAAGCCTAATCTCTAGGCAGCGGAACGGCAGCGGCAAACGCCATGGGACGAGGGCTTTCACCCTTATGGTTTTCTTCCATGTGGGCCTTGAATTCAGCGTTGACCTTGTCATTTCTCTGTTTTGTCGTGAGTTTACCCCGTGCGGAGAAACTCTGGCTGCAATCCGAACACCGCCACGCCACCGGATTGCCATCGATCTTTTCTGTAACAATTAATTGAGCCATGGCACTCATCATGTCACAGATCCGCTGCTTTTGCCTGTGCAATAGAGAACGGCCCGTCTTCCTTAAGTCTCTCACCTGCCGCGCTCGCGCAATGAGGCCACAATCGACAATGGTCCCAATCTGCTTATAGCCAGCCTGCATGAAATCATGCATCGGCGGCCGCGCAATTCCTCCAGCCGGCAAGAGCGTACGGATTGATCTGGGGACTCGCGCTCGCATTGGCTCCGGACCGCGTTTGCCGATTCAAATCTCGATTAGAAAACTCTAACAATTCTGCTATTATCCCTGCACAAAAAGGGGCCCACCATCAGCCGTTAGCGGGTGGCGGACAGTGGGCGGTTACGAGCAAATCTCCTTCTACCTGTCTGCCTACGATTGATGGTGCTACGTAAGGAAGTGCAACGATCAAGGGTGGACAGAGGAGGAATTTACACCGATGTTAGGGTGGAATGCAAGCCAAAAAAGGGGCCGCCAAAAAGCCACAGTCAGAGGCCCAGCTACAACTCGGGCAACGGGTCCGCCGGCTCAGGGAGCAACGGGGCTGGTCACAGGAGGGCTTTGCCCATGAAGCCGGCCTGGGACGCTCTTTTGCCGGGGCCATTGAACGCGGCGAAAAAGATATCCGTATAAGCACCCTCATAAAGCTGGCCCGGTCCCTGGGCGTGAGCATCGCGCAGCTGTTAAAGGGTATTGGTTCCTGACGATCCGCGATTCGCAGCCAAGGCTGCGCTGCCTACATCAATTTGTTGGTGATCAAGGTTCCCCGCCCATGCCATTTATCCAGATGGATTCGCTGCACAATCTCCAATACTCTCATCTCCCTGCTGGCGGCAATCAGGCGATTGCAAACGGAACAATGAGACTCAATAACGCCGGGGTTGGTTGCATCAAACCGCAAGACGAAGGGGTCTAGCGACAACGGTGGCATTCTAGAACTACCTTCCCTGGTTCAGTGTGAACGCTTAATCAAAATTCAGGAAGATGGGCCTTATGCAGCCGCGTCCCACCCTTTCCGATGCTACAGATCTTTCTTGTTATGTCCATTAAAACGCAATTAAAAATATTAATCATGAAATATTTTTGCTGAAAATTGCGAACAGGCCGGCCTGCCCAGGCAGAAGAGTGCTGCGCCAATTGTGCAATAAGTTTTTTGTTGATCGCGGATAGAATTCTGTCAATTGAAAAAGTCGGGCTGGCGGAAAGCTGGTAGATCAATTCGCTATTTCGGTTTTTTGTTCTTCGATGGCGCGGCTTCCTCAGGATCTTCCGGCTGCGCCAGCAGCTTGAATTCCACTTCCCGCGAGCGTGAGCTTACGGCTTTATCGGCGTTGTTGGTGGTGAGTTCCTTGAGCGTGCCGCGCAGGATGTAATAGCCGTCGTCACCCTTGGTTTTTCCCGGCCCGCGGCTGAACCTGCCCTTGAATTCATACCAGACGCTGTGCAGCTGTCGCGTGGTGAAAGAAACGTCGTGGCCCTGCACGTCGGCCTTGGCGAAAAACTGGTCCAGAAAAACGCCGTTGTCGCTGTCGGACTCGCCCATCCGTGAGATATATCCGGTGACCGCCTTAGGATCGAGCGTGATCTGCAGGAACTCGCCTTCCCTGATAAAGCTGTACATGCCGGAGATATCTTCTGCCGGGTGCGGCACAATGGCGTTGGCGCTATCTTCCTGAACCGCCTTGTTCTGGCCGCGCGTAGCCATCCCGGCCTGGGCGTAGCAGGCCCCTGCCAGCATCGCCAGGGCGAGCGGCAGCAGGGCCTTTCGGGATAAAACCATGAGCTGGGGCATGTAGTAATTAAAGATATAATCTTTCTCATCACCGGGAACAAGCGAAATGCAGTCGGCCAAAAAAGCGCTTTCCAATGAAGCATTTCCGGCTTCTACTGCTGACCTGCGTTTTGCGCTGGAACCCGAGCCGTGGCTGCGCATATTCACGCGCAATATCGGCGACTTGTTCCGCAAAGCTCCACCGCCGGTCTGGATCAGCTCTGCTCCCGGCAAGTACTGGCCCGATGCGCTGGTGCATCGTCCGGTGGCATGGAAGGCCGCGCGGCAGTCATTTCTAGGGCATGCGCTGGTTATTGCCGCGATCTACGCGCTGAATCTGGCATGGCTGAACCAACCGCAGGTGCTGCCGCAAACGCCGCCGAACCAGACGGTCATCCATTACGAAGTCTCTGAATATCTGCCGCCGGTAAATACCCAAAAGGCAAAGCCTGAACCTCCGCGGCGCGTGCGTCCGCAGAAGGCTGATCCTGAATTTGCGCCGCAGGAGATCGTGGTGACCAATGAGAACCACATCAGCACCCGGCAAACTATCGTCCAGCCCAGCCAGTTGGTGGTGAAGCAGGACACTCCTTTGCCGAACTTGATTGTCTCCACAGCGATCCCCGGTGCGCCCATAGCGATGAACCATCCCATTCAAGTGCTGCCCGTTAATGTTCCGCCGATTGGCGAGCCCGCTCAGCCAGTGGTGCAGAGCAGGCTGCGACCTCTGCTATTTCCCCCCGCAGCCCAGCCTGAAGTGGCTGCACCCGCTGAAGCCCCAGCCAGCCATCGCACGATGCCTGCTCTTCCAGTAGAAAGCGCCATCGTGGTTCCACCTTCGCCCGACGTCACAGCGCGCAAGCCCGACGCTCTTCAGCTTCCCGCACAAGCTCCTCCGCAGGTAGCTGCGCCCGCGCCAGAAGTAACCGCCAATCGCGGGCTGCAATCCATACCTTTGCCGATGTCCGCGCCGCAGGTTGCGCCTCCTGCTCCCACTGCGGCCAGCCGCAATCTTAGCGCCCTTGGATTGCCCGCGCAGGCAGCAACCGCCGTGCCCCCTGCGCCGCCCGTTGCAAATGGAAATGCCGCGAGAGAAAAAGCGCTGGGACAGTTATTGGTACTCAATGCGCAGCCAGTCGCGCCCAGCGGGCCGTTGATTGTCCCTGAAGGCAATCGCCCCGGAGAATTCGCCGCGAGCCCCGCAGGGCATTCCGGTGCAACTGCACGCCCGGAAATTGCGCAGCATGATTCCAGCAAGACCGGCTCGCCGTCGAACATCTATGTCTCTGCTCCGCCAACTAAAGTTGCAAGCAATACTGTGATCGCATCCGCCTCGCCTCCGGCTCCTCGTCCTCTCACTCCCGATAAAAGTGAACCGTCACGCGACAGCGTTGACACGCGCGTCTTCGGGACGCGCCGTCATTATTCCATGCGGCTCAGTATGCCGAATCTCACTTCATCCACGGGAAGCTGGAGTATCCGATTTGCCGAGCTGAACGCCACGCATGGCGGAGCTGACCTGAGCGCGCCCGAGGCCATCACCAAAGTTGATCCCGCGTACCCGCAGGACCTGATGCACGACCGTGTGGAAGGAACCGTGGTCCTCTACGCCGTCATTCATGCCGATGGCAGCGTGGGCGATGTAAAAGTGCTTGAGGGTTTTGACGATCGGCTGAATGAAAATGCGCGCAAGGCGCTTGAACAGTGGCGATTCCGTCCCGGCACAAAAGACGGCATGCCGGTGGATATTGAAGCTGTTGTCCGCGTGCCCTTTAAAGTTCCGCGCAGAGAGTTCTGACTATCGCGCAGCCACCAGGTTGTTTGAAACAGCCTCAATCGCCTGATAAATCTTCGGATGTGTGCAGACTTCGTAATAGTAACGGTCTGTAACCCCTTTGGGCGAGAAATCTCGTGCGTCCACGTGTGTGATGCAGCCTTCACGCACAATAATGTGATGAAAGCTTCCCTGGCCTAGCGGTACTACGCCAGCATAAACACGCACCGCGCTCTTCTGCCAGATCATCGGGACCTGTAGATCGTATGCCTGGAGTGAGATCTCTCCGCGCAGCTTCTGAAATGCCGCTTCATTAATGTGAATGCCGCCAATGTTGTAGCGCAGCAGAAATTCGTCAGGATTGCCGCCGGTGTCTTCGTCTTCAACCGCCTTGAATGAAAACACATTGAAGAGCAATTCGTGGTCTTTCATGAGCCGGCGCACGCCCTTACTGCATGAGGAGAGACGATCGCTCTCATTCAGCGCCTTTGAGATCATGATTTTCTTGTTGCCGTCCATCAGGTACATGGGCGCGGAATCCTGGTATGAGATTCCGATGCCAAGCTCCAGGCTCGGCAGCCCGGCAGAAAGCGATCGCTCATTGTAAGCGGTCACCACCTGGATGATTTCCTTTGCCAGCACGCAGGTTTGCGCCACACCTAGCGCCGGTTCGCCGTCACGCTCAAACAGCGCCAGGATCAGCGCGTCGCCTTCAATAAAAACTTTTTTCGCTTCATATTTCGGCAGCAGCTTGTTGATTGGATCGTAAAAATTCAAGCTGAAGTAAGAAGCGGGATTCAGCCCTTTTTCCAAAAGCGTGCGCGTCAGCGTGGTTGATTCGCGAATGTCAGCCTTCAGCACCACGTGGTGAATCACTTTTTCTTCTGCCGGCTTTTGCTCTTCCGCCAGCAGAAATTCATAGAGCGTGTTGTTGATGGCGGAAAGCTCACGGAAACGCTCGTTGGCCAGCACATTGACGTTTTCCATAGCTTCAACCACAGCTTCCATGCGGCGCAGGTCACGATGATAGCGCGTGAAGTCGGTAAAGAAGCGCGCAGCCAGTTTGGCGCGCTCGGCCGGTTTGCAGCTTTCCACTTTTTTCACCGCGGCGTGCATTCCGTCGGGAGAAAGTTTGCCGTGCTCTTCCAGCAGCGTTTCCACGCGCCTGCGTTCCTCGCGGGAGATCAGCGCGTTCTTGATTTGCTGTGGATTGATTGGCGGCGAGTACTGCGCCAGCAGCGGCACCGCTTCATACGACGCAACCACGCTGTCAATCACGCCTTCGCGCTCCAGCAACTCCGTCCATGCATTCAGCAGAGCTTTTTGCGCCTTGCCTTTGGCGTTGCTGTCTTCAGGCGATCCGCCGGCCATGATTTCATGCGCGTTTTCCGGCACATTCAGGATGCCACCGACCATCGGGTCTTCCACATCGCTCACCAGCCCAAGCGATTTCAGGTATCGCGCGGCAATGTCGCGCATGGTTTCAAACCTGTCTTTATCGCGGTCATAATTGCCCAGCATCACGTAATGCTCGGCATTGAGCAGGTTGTCCTGGCCATCTTCAGTGAATACCAGCCGGTTCAGGAACAACTCGTATTTTGCCGTCATCGCATCGCCAAAAAGCGAGCGCCTGGTGCGCCCCAGGATTTCTTTTTCTGCTTCCCGCAGGATGACAAACAGGTCCTGGCCGGCGCGGCGCAGCACGGTCTTTTTGTTGATCTGGAAATGCGCAATCCGTTCGCGCATCTCCACGGTGCGGCTTTGCCCGGACTGGCGGGGACCTTCATACGACTTCACACGGTTGCGGCAGCGCTCCAGCGCCACGGCATATTGGTGCACCAGCTCGGTACGCTGAAACTTTAGGATGGCCAGCCTAAAAAGCAGATCCAGTGAAACGTTGTTCTCGGCTTTCGCCCGGTTCAATGACACAATATGCAGTTCGGTCAGCAGCCTCTTGAATTCCACCGAATCCGATTGTCGGCTCGCGTGGCCGTTGGGGCGCATCGGCGGGCGACCGTTTGGCCGATCGTCCGCGACCATGTCTTCCACGTTTCCGTGTCTGGCCACGAGTTTAAAAATGTGCTGGCGGGCAATTTCAGTGAACTTGGAACTCAGGTAAACGTCGTGCCGGAGATTATCTATTCCCGTGACCAGGCCTTCCAGAACGAGCGAGGGTTCATCGCTGGTCACAACAAGCTGACGGGCGTGATCAGGCAAACTACCGCGTTGAAGGAACGAAAACGACATTTCGGCCGGGTGTACTTTGGGGGAATGCCTGGATTGTACCCCAGCTGTGCGGCTTCCGTTACGTTACTATCGGCACCATCAAAGCAGGCTAAAGCCTTGTTCGCCGACGCCTGTTCTTACTGCCCCATCTTTCTGGCTTTCTCAAATTCATCGCCCTGCTGCCAGCCGGCCAAATTGGGCTGGTTCGCCGCGTCCCAGCCAAGAACGAGTCCAAACTTCGCCAATTTGGCATCAGCGGTGAAGTCCATGTCGGGACGATATTGGTCAGAAGGCTGGTGATAGCGGTGGGCTACGTAATCCCGCTCTTTTTCTTCCCCCCAGGCAAGATCATGCCCTTTGAAGAGCACGCCCTCATTCACGCTGAATGCCGGTACGCCTACCCGGGCAAGACTGAAATGGTCAGACCGGTAATAATGCCCCGCTTCCGGATGATCGTCCGGCTGGATTGACATGGAAAAATCCTTTGCCACTTTTTCTACCAGCGGATAAACCGTTGTGCGCTCCGCCCCGGACACGACGAGCTGCTGCGGTTCACCCAGCGGCTGAATATCGTCATAATTCAGGTCGAGTGAAATATTTCTCGCCGGGATCGGCGGATGCTGACCCAGATACTTTGATCCCATCAGTCCCTGTTCTTCTGCCGTGACCGCACCAAAAATAACCGTCCGTTTGGGCTTTTCCTGGGCTGCGGCAAACACCCGCGCCAGTTCCAGCAGGATTCCGCATCCCGTCGCATTGTCCGCTGCGCCGTTATAAATATTGTCGCCCGGCTCATCAGGATGGATGCCCAGATGATCGTAATGCGCAGTGTATAGGATCGCCTGCTGCGCGGCCTTGGGATCGGAACCCTTTACCTGTGCCAGCACGTTTCTTGAAGTAAAGCTGCGCACCGTGCTTACGACTGTTTCTTTCACGCGCACAGGCAGTTCCACCGGCTTGAAGCTGCGCGTGGTTGCGTCATGCAGCATTTTGTCCAGGTCCATCCCGGCGGCAGTCGCCAGTTTGCGCGCTACTTCCAATTGGATCCATCCTGCCGACTTCAGCTTGGGGTCCGTGTCGTCCTTAAGCAGCGATGATTCGCCTCCCCAGGAGTTGCGCACGACCTCCCAGCCATAGCTGGCCATATCTGTTTTGTGGATCAGCACCACGCCCACCGCACCGCGCCGCGCTGCTTCTTCATACTTGTAAGTCCAGCGACCGTAATATGTGAGCGCGCGGCCCTTAAAGAAATTTGGATCGTCTGAAGGCGGCTCATTCACCAGCATGAGCAGCACCTTGCCCTTCACGTCCACGCCTTTGTAGTCGTCCCACTTGTATTCCGGGGCATTGATTCCGTAGCCTACATAAACGAGCGGCGCGTCGATTTCAGATTTTTGCGCGTGCGTCTGGTCATTCACCACGTAATCATCGGCAAATTTCAGCGCCATCTCCGCACCGGACTTGGGCACAAAAGAAAACTTGGTCTGCTTGGGATCTGTGGTTACACCAAAAAAATTGATCTTTTGGAAATATGTTCCATGCTCTCCGGCGGGCGCCAAACCGTAGCTCTTGAACTGTGCGGCAATCCAGTCTGCCGCCATGTCTCCGCCCTTCTGTCCGGTTCCGCGGCCCTGCAAAGCGTCGTCGGCAAGGTATTTCACCGTAGCCCGGATTTTCTCCGCATCAATGGCATTCATGGCTTTCTGCGCGGCGGGAGGCAATGCGTTTTGAGCGGATGCAGCGGATATACAAACGAAGACGATAGACAGGAATGTGCCGAGTTTTTTCATTGTTCCTCTTTGGCTGAATACTGATTGCTGAAGTTACTCTTCCATCCGCGACCGCGGATCAATTTTTCGCTTCTCAACCGGGTTTGAATTCTGAAACGTTTTCTCCCGGTTGAAAGATTTGCGCTGTTGCCGCGCCACTCAGTGAAGCCAGGCGACGATTCAGTTGCTCTACGTCCGCCTTTGACCAGCTGACTGTGGCAAAATCTATCTCGCCTTCCGGCGAAATGAGAAACGTTGTAGGAACATTCGTCAGCTTATAGGCATTTGAAACCGGATATTTTCCCACTGGATCCAGCAAAACCGGAAAGCTGACATTGTATTGCTTGTTGAATGCCTGTGTGTCCGCGGCATTGTCCTGGGAAACGCCAACAAAGGTAAATGCGCGGCTTTTGGTATAAGCCTTATAAATGCGGTCAAGATACGGCAGTGCCATCTGGCATACCGGGCAGCTCACCTTAAAGAATACGGCTACTACAGGACCTTTCTTGCGCTCCTCTTTGAGTGAAAATTTACGGCCATCCAAATATTGCAGTTCGATTTCCGGTGCCTGAACTCCGGCTTCCAGTGCGGGCATTGGGTCCCCTCCAGCTAAAACTCTATTGTAGATAACTTGTGGGCTTCGTGAAAATCCCTGCTCAGGCGTTAGCGTGAAGTCGCTTTCCGCGGGTCAGCGACACATGCGCCGCCATGATTCTCAGGCAGGTCCCTGCGCGGATTGCCTCGTTCGTCTCGATTATCGAAGAAGCAGTTCTGCGATTTTTGCGATGATCCCTGGAAAACCAGCGACATTCCATTACCGATTTGGTTGGATTGATAAATGTTGCTGTGGTTCGCCCCCGATTGTCGGGTTGCAGGATAACTTTTGAATGCCGTAGCGCTGGCGCCTGAAGAATTGTCCGCCAGCACTTTATTTCCGGCGATGACCGCGCCGGTAACGTTCCCGCGAAAGACAAATCCAATCACTCCAGATCTATCAATCTGCACGGTATTATCCAGAAACTTAAAGTTGGCAAACGTGGCTTCTCCGCCAACCACAAAGCCGAACCTTCGCGGATGAATGATCTTGTTTCTCTCGATGGTAACGCCGTTATTCACCAGGCTATCGATGTTGAAGCCGTAGTCGGTGTTGATTGCCGTATTGTCATGAAACGAGCCACCGGCCAGGTCCCAGCCGCCGTATCCAATCTGAACGCCCTCCACCAGGTTGTTCCTGACTTCGGCAGTCGCGTTCGCCACGCATATGGCCGTGCAAACCAGGCAGACAGTCTGTTTCATGCTGACGTTTTCAATAATATTGTCGCGATCCTGCCCTGGCTTGGAACGGTCCACCGATAATATCCAGATTGGAAAGGCTTCCCAGCGCGGACTAATTGCGCCGATTTCCGCCGCGGCATTCACTACATTCACGTCATGAATTCGGTGTCCGCCCATATCTGAGCGGAGATGGATCGCTTCCAGCGTAAGCGCCGTAACGCCGTGTTGCCGGGCCCGCGATTTCAACTCCGGGTAATTTCCATCAATCGTCAGGTCTGAAATCTCAATTCCCGAAGCTCCGTCTGAATTGGTGCCAAAGACCAGGCCAATGCCGCTATTCACCGGCATATGCTGAAGATTTTTGGGGTCCGTGATCGGCAGGTAGTCGCTCAGCTTCACCACGGTCTTGTCTTTTCCCGCGCCATGTATCTTCCATCCCTTGCCAATGGTGAAACCAGCCGGGTTCGGATGCGGAACGGCGATGAGGTAATCGTAGGCGCCCAGAGTTGAGAAGGTTCCCGGCCCAAGACAAACGGTCAGGTTTTCTGTCTTCACAACCGACTTTTTAGGATTCTGCGGGTCCGTGCAGCCCTCGCTGTAGCAGCGCAGGATGGTATCGAAGGCAGCGACAGTGCTGCCGTCGCGCGCGTCAGCCATGGAAGACCCGGAGCCGTCTCTCCCATTGCGAAGCGCAATATAAACCCGGGTTGTGCCATGAGGAAGAGATTTGGCCGGGGTAGAGCAATCAGAGACTGAAGATGCTGCCTGGGTTGGCTTTGTCTCTCTCGTCATCGTAGATGCTGCGCTTCCCTGACTGATCAACGCTGCCAATGTAATGAAGATCGCTCCCACTGTTTTATGCATCGCCTATCCCTCGAATGATTTTGCGCGCTAGCCCGGTAAGCGGCAGGCGATAGGCAGAACGCAAAGGAATCCACCGGTCAGCCGACTGCTTCTTATTCTTGCCGGCATGCACAAAGACAGTGTAGTCCGTGGTGGTAATGGCATGGCGCAGCTTCAGCAAAGGCAATTTGCTTGGTTTGCTCGCCTCTTCGATTTCGGGCAGCTCCCACATTCCTGGCATCAGCGAGCTTTGCTTATTCCGCTGGCGCAAGAGCACGCTGCCATTCCGGCGGGCCAACGCATAATGCAGCTCTGCCTTCCGCCGCGCCGGACGCCCAACTTTTTCCGTCGGGCCACGAGCACCGCACAGGTCTGCAACTGGACAGGCATGGCACAGTGGCTGGACGGGCAGGCAAACCACGGCTCCCAGTTCCATCATGGCCTGATTAAAGTCGCCAGGGCTCTGCCGATCTAAAAGGTCTCCGGCGATCTCCCAGTACTGCTTCTCCCCAACGGGCTCTGCAAGCAGAGCTTTGTGATTTACCAGGCGATCAATCACGCGCTTAACATTGCCATCCACCACGGCCACGGGCTCGCCAAAAGCGATGCTGCTCACGGCAGCCGCCGTGTAGCGGCCAACGCCGTGCAATTCCATCAGCTCAGGTGTGGTCCGGGGAAAAGATCCGCGCCGCACAATCTCTTTTGCCGCCGCATGCAGCGCCCGCGCCCTGCGGTAATAACCCAGGCCGCTCCATGCCGCGAGCACAGTACTTTCTTTAGCGCGGGCCAATTTCTCAGCACACGGGAACTGCGCAATGAACTTCCTATAGCGATCTTCAACCACGGCCACGCGGGTCTGTTGCAGCATGATCTCCGAAACAAGAATGTGGTACGGATCGGTTGCTCCACGCCACGGGAGCTTGCGTTGGGATTCCTGGTACCAGGCCAGCAAGAGCCGGCGGAACATGGTTTTGTCCAGCCGGACGTTACTTTTCTGTTGGGAAGCGGCCATGCTGCAAGAAATTGTAGCGCAGTTAGCGGCGCATGATTTTCCCATGACAGCAAAAAGCCAGCCGCGGAGGGCTGGCTATTTTAAAGTTTCAATCCGGAGTTATTTGCTAGGAGAAGACTTTTCTGCCTTTGAAAGATCGGCCTGTGTCTGGTCAACCTTCTCCTGGTAAATTTCAACATTCCTCTTGTCGCCTTCCAGAGCGTCCTCATACATCTGGCGACGGAAATCGCTGGTCTCGTTCGCCATGAGGTCTTCATATTTCTTGACTGACTGCTTCCAACCATCCCGCTGTTGCGTATAGGAATTAAGCTTTTGCTTCAGCTCCGCAACTTCAGGCGTATCTTTCGGCGCATCTTTTGTCGCCGTAGCGGTCTTTTCCGCATCCTTGGCCTTGTCAGGGCTTTTAGCGGCTGCCTCCGATGCGGCTGGCCCAGCGGAGATCGCATTGTCTGCGCTCCTGGCCTGCGATTGTGTTTCAGGCCTGACTGTTGCTACATCGTCATTGGTAAGCACCTTGACGACTTTCTTTTCCTGGCGGTTTTGTTTTGCCAGTTCGCCCAAGCTAGGCTGGTCTGACTGGGCGGCGCACGCGCCGCCCGCGGCCAGCACAAAAGTCAACATTGGGTAAATGAACTTCTTCATTTGGCCTATGCTCCTAATACATGATTTCGTGCGTCGCCAGCAATTGTGGGGGGGTAGAGCCTCCCAGGTTCTTCAAAGCGCACACGTCATAGTGAAAATTGATGCTGCCGCCAAAATTGTCGTCCTGCACCGTGTTGGTGGCGCTCACGTCGTCTCCCGCCAGGATCGCCCCAAACAAGTTTGTGCTTGCTCCAGCGCCGCCGGTGAATGACACCTTACCGCGAACCAAAATGAGTCCATACCAGTTCAGGCCGCCATTGATTTCAAGGTCGCCATCCACAATCAGGATGCCGGATCCGCTCGCGTCAGCAGTCAGCTTTACACTGCCGGGAACATATTCCGTGACGGAGGTATAACTTCCCGGAGCAGGCTCCGTGGGGAGCCCGGAAGGATATGTGCCGAATGTCTGGCCGGTTTGCGTACCACAATTCTTATAGGTAGCGGGGGTGGTTGTAAGGTCCTGGGTACCCGTGCACGTATAGTTCGGGACTGAAGCCCCTGTCCTGTACTGATTGATTAGATTGTTAATGTTCAGCGAGTTTGGCCACGGATTTACGCCCTGGACCGACGGGCCTGACTGCGTTGTCGTGCCCTGGGTCGGATCGGATCCGAAGCTGGTTATAGTATTTCCAGAACCGCCAACCACGTTCACTGAATTCTCGGTAAAAATCGCATGCGCAGAGGTGTTACAGGCGTTAGCAGGTTGGCCAGCGCGAGGGACACAGCTGGTAGTCGCATTGTTTCCGCTTCCACTGGTGGAGCAAGTGCATGCGCAATTGTCATAGGCATTCAGTATGTAGCTTCCCTGCAATTGCACAGGCGCCATAACCGAAATCGGGGCAGGCGGAATAAGCGGCGGCCTGAAGGCCACTTCCATTTGCACCATGCGTCTCGATCCCGGATTAGCGCCCACCTTGGGCGTGACTGCCAATGAGGTGATTTCCCAGACCGGCATGACGGTCACCGCCTGTGTAGCGCACGACCCGCTACTTACTACGACTTCTTGCGATCCATCCCAGCAAACTTGCTGGCCGTTCGCAAGTGCGCCGTTTACCTTGGTGCCTGAAGACCCCAATGCTCCCATCAGGTTTTGCTTGGCGGCGATTCTCACCCACTTAAATGGCAGAGCATCTGATCCGTTCACGCCGGCCGTCTGCGTCATGGTGGTGGCCGTAAAAGTGCTTGAATTGGTCAGCAACTGGCCGCCTTGGCCATTCGAGCCACAAGGTCCTGCGCCTGGAGTCAATGCCAGATTGGCATATCTTTCCCAGCAAAGCTGATCGTCAAGATAAGGATTAGCTGCAAGGGTGCTTCCTGAAGCCGTAGTAGGATCAATCCCCTCAGCATTCGTAGGGTTCGTCAGGTAAATCATATGGAAGGGCGAATTCGGGGTCAGTGCCATTGCATTGGCATTGAGCGCGGCGTCCTTGGCCAGAAGAAGGCGCGCGTCTTCAGCGCCGGCCCGCGCCGCAAAATATGCTTTTTGCGAGTCGCGGTAATTATTGTTCACGCTGTTTTCCGTGTCAGCCATGAACATGAGCCCCATGCCGATGGCGGCAAGCAGAAGCAGAGCGAGCAGGGCCACCATCATGGCGATGCCACGCTGGGTTTTCAGCCGCTTTATATTTTTTCCGTTCATGTTGTCACCTCAGTTGTTCACTAAACGTGCCATGCCCGTCATGGTTACTTGTATGCTGTTATGCGCGTCGCTGTCCTGCGCTGTGCCTTGTGTCGTCAGGGTAATCTGCACTGTTTTAATTTTCGGCAAGTCACTAGGCGCTGCAGGCAAAGTTATTGTTCCGCCGTCCGCTTTAAACGCCGTGAAAAACGTAGTACCCACCACACCCTGCACCTGGGTAAACGTTGTTGCCGCAGTTGCTGCTGTCCCCTTTGCCACTTGACTCCGGCGTATGCAGGGACAGGGATTTGGCGCGCTGCTTGTCCATCCAGAACCGTCAAAATAGCTGTATTCAACGGTATCCACCGTGCCATCGCCATCAACATCGCCTTCTATCACAATGTCATTGTTTGAAAGCGAAACCAGGCCCAATGCGATCTGGTTGGCTGTCCCGATGCCTCCGTACATTGCCGCTGAGGGATAACCCGCCTGATGCAGATCGCGCGCAAACTGATCAATGAACTCGCGTTCCTGCTGTGTCAGGTCAACTTTCTGGTCTTCAACCCTGTAGCGTACCTGCGCGCGGTCAATCTGCGAGAACACCGCGCCTACAACGATGGAAAGCAAAAGCACGACCATCAATAATTCGATCAAGGTAAAGCCGCGCTGCCGTGAATATTTTTTATTCTTATTCATGGGTTCTCACATTCCTACGATCGTGCGCAGTGATACCGGCGCAATGTAGGCCATGGCATGACTTCTGTTGTAGCTGGTGGGATGGCCCGCGGCCACAATCACCAGCTTGGCCCCCGTTGGAAGCGTGGTCACGTGCCAGCGCACGTCATAGGCAGTCCGCTGGCCATTGGTATTGCAAACTGTGTAGTTAATCTGGTAATTTGCGACTGCCGCCTGGGTAAAATCAACCTCGCCATTGCCGTTTGCATTCAGCGCCGCTCCCGTTCCGTTCCCCGTGGCGCCCGCTGTTGTAACAAAGGAAGTAACATTGGCGCAGTCAGTCACCTGCAGGATTGTGTCGGTATTTGCCGGCACGGCAGAGATCGCTTCCAGCACGGCCTGGGCCGCATTGGTTGCCGTGGTGTCCATACGGTTCGTGTTGTCGCGGGTCATTCCCAGAACAATCATGATCATCCCGCCCAGCACTCCCACGGTTAAAACGAACATGGCCACCGTTAACTCCACCAGGGTGAATCCACTGGCGTTCTTGCGCGAGCGTTTATTTTGTTGTTTCATAAATTCCGCCTATAACCAGCAAGCTGTATAACCGCATGTGCCCCCGGTCGCAACCGATAATCTCCAGCTCTTGATTCTTCCCGATGGCGTTACCGTAACTGCTTCCCAGCCTCCCGCGCTTTGCATAAACCATTCGAATCCCGTTCCGTTTGCCGTACACACGGTAGGATTGCCGCCGCCCTCAGTGCAGGGCAAGCCGCGAGCGTTAAAACCTATACTTTGGGCGACAAGTGGCATAGCAACGTTGAGAAACGCATCCAGTTGGGCATGATCAGGCGGCGCGCCCTGAAACGTAACTGCCGGAGACAACTGCACGTCGGGCTCCCCAGCAGCATATGTCGTATTGGCAGGATCATTGGTCACGAACGCCATATTGCCGGCTGCCGCGTTGGTATAGTTCACATACGCCGGCAGGTTTGTTTTTACGGCCTGAATTCGCGCCTGTTGCAGCAGACTCGCAACCGAGTGGCCTGCTGAATCCAGCTGATAGTTACGATATGTCTGGAAAATGTTCGGCACAGCAAGGCCTGCAATGATCAGCATGACCACGCAAACTATCAGGAGCTCAACCATGGAAAATCCGGATTGGTAGTTCTTCATGGCAGGCATCTCGGCTTTTTTATCTCGATTGTTAAATGACATAAGCTTTTCAAGCAGCCCGTTAGAAATGAAATACAGCCGCAACCGCATGAGATAGGCGGCCTTCCAAATCTAGACCGGAGGGGGTGGAAGTAAAAGGTGACGGAGGTACTAAGCGCTCTTGCACGGCGCCAACTTTGGTAACGTTGAAATGGCCCTCAACTTGCGCATTTTGGGCCTTTCCATGGACCTCACGTCTAGCCCTAATGAATGCAGCCGGTTAGGGCAACTTTGGCTTCAACAGCCCAGATTTCGACAGGTGGCCAGTTGCCACACTCATCTTGATTTTTAGTAACCTGGGAAAACACATTTTTGGCCAAGGCCGTGGGTCGCTGGATGCGAAAAGGTTGAATATCTTCAATTCACAAAAGCAGTGCGCTCAGCCCGAAGGCGGAATTCTTACTGATTTTGGATGGCTGTAATCGACATTGCGGTAAGCATCCACCGGCCCTTGACCTCTTGCCAGATGGAAATAGCGCGAAGGCCGGAAGATGGCAATGGCGCTTTAGCAGAAGCCTTCACGTGCAAGATGTAGGTCACCTTCATGTCAGTTCCCTCGGGTTGGATTTGCATGTCGCCCAGCGAGAATTCCTGCACTTCCGATGCCTGCCATAGTTCCACCCAGCCGGCACGATCAAGCATGCGGCCATTGGGGGCCACGCCGATAAATGTGGGAGAAAGATGCCTTTCCACGTTGACCCAGTCTTCGCCCTGAATCGCCTGCCACATCAGGCGCTCATTTTGTTCTGCCCCGGTCGCGTTCGTCCATGTGGCGTGCTTTGGTTCGCCGGCACAGCCGGCTATTACCGCGAAGGCCATCAATGTAAGGAGGAAACGCATAGCAAATTCTAACCACAGAGGTCACAGAGTAACACAGAGAATCAGCGTTCGGCTGAACGACAAAAGCGTGCTTACAAAGCTTGAGGGTCACTGAGAAACTGCCTCCGTGACCCTCTGTGTTCTCTGTGGTTAAGTTCCTGCTGTTAGTCGCCGAAAACTTCTTCCTTCTTTTCCTGCGTGGCTTCTGCTTTCGGTGCCGCCGGAGCGATGGCGCCAAGAGGAATAAACCCTCCCTGCGGCTTGGGCTCTTTCAGGATGTGCTCGCGGTAGAGCGCTTCCATGCGGGCATCGTCCGCGGACTTTTTTATCTTCTCGTCGCGGGCGCGCAGCTTCTCTTCGCGCGCGGTCTTGGCGATTCCCAGATCGTCCAGCGTGGTGTTGCGGCCTGCGTGCACATGCGCTTCATTCAGGTTCAGCTTGTGAGCGCTCTGGTTCAGGCCCACGGCCTTGCCGCCGGCAAAAATCTCATGGCGCCCGTGCTCTTCATACCACTTGGTGAGCGTGGCCGTCATGTGCATCTTTTCAATGATGTTGCGCCAGCCCACGCCCGTGTTATAGGCGCAGAAGCTGATTTCGCCCTCCTGAGTGGCGTAAGGAATAATGCACTGCTCGGTACGGCGGAAGTCGTAGTTGTAAAGGTCCTGGAACCACATTCCGGCGATGAACAGGAAGTTCCAGCGGTCCTGGCGACGCTTCTTGATATCTTCAACCGTGCGATCGCCGGAGACGCTCCCGTACTTCGCGTCGGGATTTTTCGTTGCGCCAAACGTTTTGTCAAATTTCTTCAGCAGATCGATCAGCTTGAAGTGCTTGGGGGCCTGGAACGGATCGTAGTTGCGGGCCAGAGCCAGCGCCATGCCGAAGACCGAGAGAAACCGTCCGCGACCAGCGTCATTGACCTTAGCCACGTCCTGCGCGATGCGGTCACCATTCAGGAACGCCGTGACTGGCACTGCTTCCTTAGTTTCTTTATCGATCATCACGGCCATGCCCACGCCGCAGTTCGGGTGGCATCCACAGCTCAGTTGTCCCCAATCTGCACTGGGGCCATGGATCAAGTCGGCCCAATCAGAGAAGGTGGACATAAATGAGATTGGGAACCAGTCGCGCTTGGGCTCGCCCAGGCCGGTCTGGTTTTTTACGTCGTGCGCCAGATGGCTCAGCGTGTAGCGCTGCGCCTGACGGCGGTCGTCGGTAATCTCTTCATCGCGGCCAGTAAATGAAACCGGCTGGAAGCTCAGGAAGCTGATGGTCCTGGGATTATCCAGCGCAAACTGAATGATGCGGCCCACCTGCTCATTATTGATCCCGTTGATGATGGTGGTGACCGGAACAATATCCACGCCGTTTTCATGCAGGTTGTGGATGGCGCGCAGCTTCACGTCAAACAAATTACCGACCTGCCGATGCGAGTTCGCTGCGTTTCCGATACCGTCAAACTGCAGGTAAGCGTAGCGCAAACCGGCTTCCGCGGCCTGGCGGCAGAACTCAGGTGACTTCGCAAATTCAATTCCGTTGGTCGCGGCCTGCACTGAGTTGTAACCAACTTGGCGGGCGTAGCGGACGGCATCGAGGAAATATGGAGACAGAGTCGGCTCGCCGCCGGAGAACTGTACTGACATCTGCCTGCGCGGTTTGATCGAGATCGCGTTGTCCAGCATGGTCTTGATCTCGTCCCACGTCAGCTCATGCACAAAGCCGACCTGGTTCGCGTCCATGAAGCAGGGGTCGCACATCATGTTGCAGCGGTTCGTCAGGTCGATCGTAAGGACCGATCCGCGGCCGTGCTTTACCGTGCTGGTGCCGTGGTTGTGCAGCTTTTCGTCGTTGTGTGCGCGGATATCGCGCCCAGGGAAAACGTCTTCCAGATGCTTGAAGAATTCAACGTCAACGGCCATCACGTCTTCAAAGTGGCCATGCAGCGGGCAATCCTTCACCATCAGGATTTTGCCGTCGCGCTCCACGATAGTGGCTTTGATCTCGCCGGCTTTTTCATTGAGCAGGATCTCATGCGGTAATTTGCCGTCAACAATCTGCTGCCGGATTTCCGGAACGCACTTGGGGCACAGAGAGTCCGTGGAGCGCGGCCAGCCTAGCGGCGGCTTCGTCTTTTCCCACGACTTCAATATCGGCTTGTCTGACCATTTTGGCGTGAATGAAGGCCGCGGCTTGATGCTGTTGATCTTTTCAAAAACAGCCCAAGCCCCTTTCGCTCCGTAGGTCAGGACTTTCTCTGCGTACTTTACCGGCTTGTGCATTAGTTGTGCCTCTCCTTGCGCCCTTGGCGCCCTCTTCCAAGCTATGAGACAGAAACAAAACGGGATATTGGTTTCGAGATTATAGTAATTGCCGGGCGGCTGTTTATTTAACAAGGTTTACGTGAACGGGTGTAAATAATGGTTCAGTGGTTTTTCTCAGCATTAAACGGCGAGACGAAAACACGGCTAAGTCGTTGGATTTAAAAGCACTAGACCCTTCGTAACGCCGCCTGATGATGAAACCCAGGCACTTGTAGTCTTGAAGTGAGCAGCGGCAATCTGAACCACTCCGCCCAGAAAATCGTATCTTCAGGCAGATGCAGATGAAAGACATTTTCAACACAGGCGTAGCGTACCTCTGGACAGCCCTTTGGATCGTCTGGCTGGTGAGCGCGCTTACAGCGAAGCGCAGTGTGCAGAGGCAAACTATTGCTTCACGCCTGGAGCAGACCATCCTGGTTACCACGGCATTCTTTTTACTTTTTGACCGCCGCCTTTGGCCGCGCTGGCTACGCCAGAGAGTCCTGCCTGCACACGATGACGCCTTGCTGTGGACTGGACTCATTCTTACTGCCGCCGGCGTAAGCTTTGCGATCCTGGCGCGCTTTTGGATTGGAAGAAACTGGAGCGGAACCATCACGATCAAAGAACAACATGAGCTGATTCAAAGTGGCCCGTATCGTATTGTCCGCCATCCGATTTATACCGGCTTGCTGCTGGCTTACCTGAGTACCGCGATCGTTCATGGTGAACTGCGTGGCTTTGTGGGCTTTTTCCTTTTGCTTCTGGGCTTCGGGCTCAAACTGCGGATGGAAGAAGCTTTTATGGTCCAGCAGTTTGGTAACGCATATCTGGACTACAAACAGCGCGTGAAAGCGCTGGTGCCTTTCGTGGTCTAACGGCTCTCTGAGCGACGTCCAGCTACGACCATCTTGAATGCTAAAATCTTTAGTCTGAGGTAAAGGATTCGATGGAAGCTGTGCGCACCGGCTTGCGCCAAATTATGCAGGACCTGCTGCGCGCGCGACCGCCAGAAGAAGCTGTTCTGCTGGCGTGGCCGCTAGTTTGCGGTAAAGAAGTGGCGTCCCGCACCACAGCAGCAGCGTTTTCTGACGGCACACTGACCGTAGAAGTCTCGGACTTGGGCTGGCGCAATCAGCTTCAGTCTTTTGCTCCACGATATTTGAGTGGGTACGAGGGCTTGCTGGGACAGGTGGTAAAGAGCGTGCAGTTTAAAGTGAAGCAGTCGGCAGCCAGCACTCAGCGTTCAGCTCCTGAGTAGTGTGAATGCGGACAGAAAGCCTGGGAACCCGAAGAAAAAGTTCATGGAAAAGGAAAGAATTGGGAGATCGGCCATTAGATCACAGAAAATCTATCACTCCGTTTCCTCCGTTCCTCTGCGTTTCAAAGGTTTTTGTTTCATGAACGATTCCGTCTCATGACTGAGTGCTGATTGCTGAACCCTGAGTGCTAACAATGAAAGTCACTGAAAAAGACGTCGCGTATGTTGCCGACCTGGCCAACCTGGAGCTCACAGACCAGGAGCGCCAGCGCATGCTCAAGGACCTGAACTCAATTCTCGACTACATTGATCGGCTGAACGAACTGGATACTTCCGATGTTCCACCGATGGCGCAGATTTCGGCAAAATTTGGCGCATTGGACGGGAAGCAGCGCGATGGCATGGGCGCGGCTTGGCGTGAAGATGTTCCGCAACCATCGTTGCCACACGCAGAAGCGATGAAGAATGCGCCGGAAAGTGATGGAGAATTCTTTAAAGTACCGAAGGTGATTGAGAAATAACTTTGCTGTCTCAAAGGTTTGATCTTCTCCGCGTCTCCGTGCCTCCGTGGTGAGGTTTTGTTTTGCCAAATAGAAACCCATAATGGACCTGAACTCGCTCACTATCGACTCCACCCGAACCGCTATCGCGGCAAAACAAATTACCGCGTCCGAACTCGTGGAAAAGTTTTACGGGAAGATCAAAACTGACGATCCTGGAATTCACGCTTACCTCACTCTCTGCGAAGACCGGGCTTTAAAGCATGCGAAACAGATCGACGATCTGGTAAGCAAAGACTCTCCTCTGCCCCCGCTGGCGGGCGTCCCGGTCGGGATCAAAGATGTGATGGTCACGAAAGGAATACGCACGACGGCGGGCTCAAAGATCCTGGAAAATTTCATTCCCCCCTATGACTGCACTGCCGTGGCCCGGCTTGAAGCCGCAGGCGCAATCGTTCTGGGCAAGATGAATTGCGATGAGTTTGCCATGGGCTCGTCGAATGAGAACTCCGCCTATGGGCCTGTCCGCAACCCGCGCGATAAATCTCGCGTCCCCGGCGGCTCCAGTGGAGGTTCCGCCGCTGCCGTTGCAGCGGGAACCGCTGTTGCGACGCTGGGCTCTGACACAGGAGGCTCCATCCGCCAGCCGGCTTCTTTCTGTGGCGTGGTTGGGCTCATGCCAACCTACGGTCGCGTCTCGCGTTACGGCCTGATTGCTTTTGCTTCATCTCTTGATCACATTGGCCCACTCACCAAAACTGTGAAGGACGCGGCGATTCTCCTGCGCGTGATTGCCGGACGTGATCCGCTGGACTCAACTTCCGCCGACGTGCCTGTTCCCGACTACGAAGCTGAACTGCTAAAGCCCGTAAACGGCCTGAAGATCGGCGTGCCAAGAGAATATTTCGGCGACGGCTTGGACGCTGAAGTCCGGGCAGCCGTCGAAGCCGGGATTGCCAAACTGCGCGAAGCCGGATGCGAGATTGTGCCCATTTCCCTCCCACATACGTCTTACGCCATCCCCACTTATTACGTGATTGCGACCGCAGAGGTCTCCGCCAACCTGGCCCGCTTTGACGGCGTGCGCTACGGCTACCGTGCCAAAGGCGCTCGCACGCTTTCCGACATGTATCGCAAGAGCCGTGACGAAGCTTTTGGGACCGAAGTAAAACGCCGCATCATGCTCGGCACATACGCGTTAAGTTCCGGATATTACGATGCCTACTATCTAAAAGCTCAGCGGGTGCGCACCCTGCTGACGCGCGACTTCGAACAGGCTTTTCAGAAAGTTGATGCCATCGTAACGCCAACCGCGCCGACTCCGGCCTTCAAACTCGGCGAAAAGGTCGACGATCCCCTGGCCATGTACCTTGCCGACATCTATACCGTTACCGCCGATCTGGCCGGTGTACCGGGGATCAGCGTTCCCTGCGGCAAGAACTCGGCTGGCCTGCCCATCGGCTTGCAGGTCCTGGGACGGCACTTTGATGAGAGTACGGTGCTCCGCGTAGCTTCTTCCATCGAGTCAAGTTCCTGATTTACCGCAAAGGGTGCAACGGCCGCAAAGGAATGGGAAAGCCCTTTGGCGTTGGTCTTCCATTTCTCTCTTCTTTGCGTCCTTCGCGCCCTTTGCGGTGAAAAACCTAACCGCTCTCCCTGATTCCAGTCTAACTTAATCGAATGGAAGTTACAGATGCAGCAATAGTGGCGCAGGTCCTGGCCGGCGACAGAAATGCTTTTCGTGTCCTGGTCGACCGCCATTCGCGCAGCATCTTCCGCGTGATCTACCGCATGACCGGGAACCAGCAGGATACGGAAGAGCTCGTCCAGGAAACTTTCCTGCGGGCCTACAAGAGCCTGGAGCGTTTTGAGCTTCGCGCCAACTTCAGCACATGGCTCTACCGGATCGCGGTGAACCGCACGCTTGACTTCCTGACCGCGAGAAAAACGCATATGCAGACGAAAGATACTTATCAGATTGTCGATAACCCTGACGCCGAGGACAGCGCGCAGATTCAGCTTCCGGCCCAAAACCCAGGGCCAGACCGGCTGGTGCTGAGCGCGGAGATGAAGCAGAAGATTGCCGGGGCACTTGGTTTACTCACGCCGGCTGAGCGCGTGGCCTTCACCATGCGCCACATGGAAGGCCGGTCTATTGAAGAGATCAGCCAAGCGCTGAACCTGAAAGCCAGCGCCGCCAAGAACAGCGTGTTCCGCGCGGTGCAAAAACTCAGGCAGCAGCTGGAACCTTATGCCGGTCCGGGTTCTTCAACGCGCGGAGCGCGGTGGGGCGGGAGCGCAGTGAAATGAACCATCTAAGCGAAGAACAGATCGTATTGCATTATTACGGCGATGTAGAAGAAGCATCGGAAGTGGAGCGCCATCTGGCCGCCTGCGCGGAGTGCCGCGCTGAATTTGCGCGTGTGCAGTCCACGCTGCAGCAGATCGAACCATTGGAAGTCCCTGAGCCTGGCCCGGGCTTTGAAGAAAAAACATGGCTGAATCTGCGTGACCGTCTGCCGGAAAAAACAGGCTTTCTTAGACGGGTGCTCAGGCCGTCGCCACCAAAATGGGCATTCGCGGGAGTAATGGCCCTACTGCTGGTCGCAGCGTTTCTGGCTGGCCGTTTCTGGCCCCGTCCCGGCCCGCAGATCGCGCAACAACCGGCTTCACAGGTCAATCCGCAACGTGTGGTTTTAGTCGCTGTCGGCGATCACCTGGAGCGGTCGCAGATGCTTCTGGTGGAAATCATGAACAATGACACCAAAGGTCCCATCAATTTTTCCAGTGAACAAGCCGAGGCCCGCGAGTTGCTGGATAACAATCACCTATATCGCGTGAGTTCGCAACAAGCGGGCGATCCGCGGGTGGCTCGATTGCTCGACCAATTGGGTCGCGTGCTGGCGGAGATCGCCAATGGTCCAGCAGAAGTTTCGCCCGACGATTTAGAGCAGGTGCGCCACACGATCCAGTCTGAAGGGCTTTTGTTCAAGGTACGCGTAGTCGGTTCTGAAGTGAATTCTAGAGCGCGGCGTCCGGAGCTTTCCGGCGGCAGCGTAAACCAGAGGCTATAACCATGATGAATCGCAAATTATTTCTGATCTTATTTTTAAATATCGCTGTTTCTTTTGGGCTGTCTTCCGCCGCTGCGGCGCAGCAAGTGCCCTCGGCTGCACTGCTGGATCCGCAGACCGCGGAGAAGGCGAACGCGCACGAAGACGAGCTGTATCAGGCCGCCAAAGACGCGCTTGATAACGGCGAATACGATAACGCCATCAAGCAATTCGATGGAGTGATCAAGATCCACGGACGCCGCGCTGACGGCGCCATGTACTGGAAGGCCTACGCTCTGAACAAGGCCGGTAACAAGGCGCAGGCGCTGACGGCGATTGGCGAGCTTCGCAAGAACTATCCCAAGAGCAATTGGCTGCGGGACGCCGGGGCGCTGGAGCAGGAAATTCGCGGCGTCAGCAATCCAGAAAACATTTCCGATGAGGAATTGAAACTGCTGGCGATCCAGAGCCTGATGAATTCCAATCCGGAGAAAGCCGTTCCCTTGCTGGAAAAGATCATCACGGGGAATTATCCCCCGAAGCTGAAAGACAAAGCACTGTTCGTACTTTCGCAGAGCGGATCGGAGAAAGCCCAGGAGATTCTCGTGGGGCTCGCCAAGGCGAACAATCAGCCGGATTTACAGAAGCGCGCTATCCGTAACATGGGCATGAACGGCAATCCCCGCAACCGCGCCGTGCTGAAGGAAGTTTATAACTCCTCCACGGACATAAGCGTGAAAAAGACCGTTTTTCAGGCGTGGCTTATGTGTGGCTGCAAGGATGACGTCGCAGCGCTGGCGAAGACAGAAAAGAACCCTGAGCTTCGCCGCGAAGCCATTCGCTACTTGGGCATGATGGGAGGTCGCGCGGAGTTGCTCGATTTCTACAAAAACTCACCTGATGTCGAGACACGCAAGGAGGCCGTGGGCGCGATGCTTATGTGCGGGTGTGCCCATGAACTGGCGGAGATCGTTCAGACAGAGAAGGACCCGGCTGTCCTGGACAAAGCCATCAATACCCTTGGTCTGGTAGGCGGCGAAGAAAGCCTTGCCGCTTTGACCAAGGTCTATAACTCGCAAGCTGATGTTTCCACAAAAAAGAAAGTCATCAATGCGTTGTTTCTGCATGGCGCCGGGAAAGAGATGGTGGCGCTGGCCCGCAAGGAAACTAATCCTGAACTGAAGAGATCGCTGATCTCAAAGATGTCTCTCATGAATTCGCCGGAAATCAGCGACTACATGATGGAAATCCTGAACAAGTAAGGAGCGCTCGATGAAAACCTGGCAGAGACACATACTCGCAATTTTGCTGGCTGGTTATGCCGTCATGACGGCTGCGCAGCAACCCGCGCAGCCAGTCGCCCAGAAACCGAAGATATCCAACGCGAAGGTGCAGGAGCTTTCCGCGTCGTCCGGTCTTCAGGCGACTGTGGATGGCCTGGTGCAGAAACAGACCGCGCCGCTCTGGATCGGCTACAGAATTCCTGCGACCGCTAAAGAACGTACGATGTGCTGTTTTGACTCCTTCGATCAAGAAGTATCGAGTGCAAGCAAGTGTTGTATAGGCTGCAAGCTGGAGTCGGAAAGAGGCAGCTCCTTTAGCGGGACGAACTCCGACTGCTCGCCGCCAGAGCCCTTGCCCTATGCGTTCATTTTCCTGCGCGCCGAAGAAAAGCAGATTAGAAAAATTCGCGTGTACAGCGCTGACTGTCCTCTCGACTTTGCCAATCTCCCACTTTATTGGCTGGAAGACGTAAAGCCGGAGCAGAGCGTGGAACTGCTGAGCAAAATGGCCCTTGCTGAAGCCTCCGAGAGCGAGTCCCGAAGGAAAGGCCCGGAGCATCAGGCGGTGATGGCCATCGCCATGCATGACACGCCAGCCGCCGATGCCGCGCTGGAAAAGATGATTCAGCCGGGACAACGCCCGTCGCTGCGCGAAAACGTCGCGTTCTGGCTGGGTGTGGAGCGCGGAAAGAAAGGCCTGGAGCTTCTTCGCAAGTACGTGCGCGACGATCCAGATGATCGTATGCGGGAGAAAGGCACGTTCGCGTTTTCACAAAGCAAAGAACCGGAAGCGCTGAAGGACCTGATCGGCATGGCCCGGTACGACCAAAGCCCGCGCGTCAGGGGGCAGGCAATTTTCTGGCTGGCGCAGAAGGGCAGCAGAAAAGCCGCGGAGCAGATTACTGACGCAATCGAAAACGATCCTGAGACGGAAGTGAAGAAAAAAGCAGTGTTTGCGCTGAGTCAGATGCATGATGCCGATGCGGTCCCACGCCTGATCAACGTGGCCAAAACGAACAAGAACCCCGTCGTGCGTAAGCAAGCCATCTTCTGGCTGGGACAGATGAACGATCCGCGGGCGCTGGATTTTCTGGAAGAGATTCTGACTAAGCAGTAGTTGGTAATTAGTACTTAGTATTTAGCGGATATTGGAAGATCTTAGCAGCCTGGAAAACATCGAAATCGCTGCGGTCTTGCAGCTAAATACTGCGTTACTGCGGCAGGAACGTCCGCGTCAGATAATCGCTCAGGCTCATGGTGATCATGATCATCAGCCAGAAGACGCCGGCGGAAATCGTGAGCTTGGTAAGCTTGCTGCTGTAATGAACGTGCATAAAGAAGAGAACGACCAGGACCGCTTTAATGACCGCGATCGTAAGCGCGACTACCGGATTCCATTTTCCTAAATCAACAAAAGCGATGCCCCAGGTAAGGCAGGTACCGACCACCAAGGAAAGCAAAATTACCAGGTAAAGACCGGGAGTGGGATGTGAATGTTCAGACATGTTCGTTTCTGGTCCTTAAACTCCGTGTTGGTGCCGGCTGATCAAATACAGCAATGGGAACAGGAAAATCCATACAATATCGACAAAGTGCCAGTACAGGCCGCCCAGTTCAATGGGCGTGTAGTAGGCAGGGCCAAACTCCCCGCTTTTGGCGCGTAGTAAAAGCCACCCCAGCAGCCCCAGTCCGATCACCATGTGAAAGGCGTGAAGGCCGGTCATGAGGAAGTAGAAGGAAAAGAAAATCTCTGTCCGCTTGGCTGTCTGCTCGGCCGAAATTTCAGTGACGTTGGAATTGCCGTGGTGCTTGGGATCGCGGATTTCCTCCGCAATATTGCCCAGCGATTTGTCCGTGGCACTGCAGCCGCCCCAGGCATTGAAACCTTTGCCGATCACGTGGCCGGGGATGTGGCACTCGTCCCATTTGTCGTAATACTCCTTAGCTTTTACGCCAAGGAACGCCGCACCCAGGAGCATGGTAGCCAGAAGCAGCCAGACCTGCGTTTTGCGCCTACCATTTTGCGCCGCCCAAACCGTCATGGCCATGGTGAAGCTACTGGCGATCAGAACCAGCGTATTGGCGAATCCCCATGAAACGCTGATGCTGGTGCTGCCGGCGACGAAGGCCGGGTAATACTTGAGGCGGTAGATCAGGTATGCGGTAAAGAGTCCGCCAAACATCATTAGCTCAGTGAGCAGGAACACCCACATACCAAAGGTGGAAGCTTCCTGCTGCTGCTCCATGCTGTCGAACTGGTGCGCCAGCGCCGGATGATGATCGGTAGTGGTTGTCTGGCTAGTGGACAACGGTGACCTCCGCATCTTCTCCGTAGGCATACGGATCTTTGGTGACGATCGGGATCTCGTGGAAATTGTGCGTCGGTGGCGGCGAGCTGGTTTCCCATTCCAAGCCGGTGGCCTGCCACGGATTGTTCCCAGCGATCTCTCCATACCTTAGCGACCATGCAAAGTACAGGATCGGCAGCAGGAAGCCCACGGCCAGGACTGAAGCGCCAGCGCTTGATAGCACGTTGAGCACCTGGAACTCAGGCGGATAAGCCCAATAGCGGCGCGGCATGCCCATGTATCCAAGAAGAAACTGCGGGAAGAACGTGAGGTTGAATCCAATGAACGTGATCAGCGCAGCCAGCTTGGCTGGCGCTTCAGGATACATTCGTCCTGTTATTTTGGGCCACCAGAAATGCAATCCGCCCAGATAAGCCGTAACCATGCCGCCCACCATTACATAGTGGAAGTGCGCTATGACAAAGTAGGTGTCATGGATATGGATGTCCAAACCCAGAGCGGCCAGAAAAAGCCCGGTCAATCCGCCGATGGTAAACAGGCCGATGAACGCCATAGCGTAAAGCATCGGGGTACTCATCTCGATTGAGCCCTTGTACATGGTGGCGGTCCAGTTAAAGACCTTCACGGCTGAAGGGATAGCCACCGCGTAGCTTAAGAGCGAAAAAACCAGAGCCGAATAAACCGAGATGCCCGCCACGAACATGTGGTGCGCCCACACAACAAATCCGAAAACCGCGATTGCGACACTGGAGAACGCCACGAACGAGTATCCGAAAATTCGTTTGCGGGAGAAGCACGGAACGATTTCGCTGATGACGCCCATGCCGGGCAGAATCATGATGTAAACGGCGGGATGCGAGTAAAACCAGAACATGTGCTGAAACAGCACTGGATCGCCGCCCAGTTTCGGATCGAAAATGCCAATGTGGAAGCCGCGTTCCAGCGCCAACAAGATCAGGGTGATCGCAATGACCGGGGTTCCCAGAATCATGATCAGGCTGGCTGCATAGTTCGACCATATAAAGAGCGGCAGCCTGCCCCAGGTCATGCCGGGAGCGCGCATGCGGTGGACGGTGACAATGAAGTTCAGGCCGGTAAAAATCGAGGAAAAACCGGCGATAATCACGCCCACGGCCAGCATGATGACATGCGTCTTTAAATAGCCGGAGCTGAGCGGGGCATAGAAGGTCCATCCGGAATCCACGCCGCCTGAGACCATAGCAGCCATGGAAAATATGCCACCGGCCATGTACAGATACCAGCTCAGAAGGTTGATCTTGGGGAAAGCCAGGTCCTTGGTGCCCACCATAATCGGCACCAGGAAATTGCCCAGCACCGCGGGAACTGATGGGATCAGGAAAAAGAAGACCATGTTCACGCCGTGCATCGTGAACAATTTGTTGTAGGTATCAGCCTCGAACAACTCTCCGTTTGGGGTGAGCAGGTGCAGCCGGATCAGCGATGCAAACACGCCACCAATGAGGAAGAAGAACGTGATGGAAAACAGGTACAGGATCGCAATGCGCTTGTGGTCTTTCGTAAGCAGCCACGATCTGATTCCGTAATTGTCGTTCAGGAAATGCCTTTCCGGCATTACCGGTTTAACGATCGCTGTTGCGGTACTCATGGTTTCTTCCCAGATGGATTCGCAGACCTCTTTCCCTGCGGGGTTTGTGCCGGTTGCTGCTGGTTCTCTTGCTTATTTTGTTGCTGAATGTTTGGCACTTCACTGTCACGGATTTCCGTAGGCGTGGAGCGATTATTCAGCGGGTTCGCTTGTTGTGGTGACAGGTGCTTGATGTATTCGGTAATGGCGATGATTTCATCTTCACTCACCACGCCTCGAAACGTCGGCATGATGGATTGGAAGCCGGAAACGACCTTGGCGTTCGGTTCAAGGATCGATTCGCGAATGTAATTGTCGTCCGCCAGCACCACGCGATTATCAGTAAGGCGGATGGGACGGCCATAGACGCCTTCAAGGTTCGGGCCACGCGCGCCTGAATCCGGCCGGTGGCACGTTGTACAGCCGTATTGCTGGAACGCTTTTTCACCCAGCGACGCCAGCGATCCTTCAGCTTTGCCGCTGGCCAGCCAGTTGGCGTAATCTTCCGGCGTCATCACAACCACCTGGCCAACCATGCCTGAGTGCTTGGTGCCGCAGTATTGCGAGCAGAACAGGTGATAAGTCCCCGGCTGGGTGGCCCTGAACCAGGTAAAAACGTAGCGGTTCGGCAGCACGTCCTGCTTAACGCGGAATGCGGGAACAAAGAAGCTGTGGATCACGTCCTGTGAAATCAAGGTAACTTTCACGTCGCGTCCGGTGGGCACATGCAGAGTATTGATTTCGCGCTGTCCGCCAGGGTGCTGGAACTTCCACATCCATTGCTTGCCCACGCCGTAAATCTCCAGCGGGTTCGCTGGTGGGCGTTCCATGTGGTAATAAATGACTGCGCCCCAGACAAAAATGACCATCGAGATACCGAGCGGAATTACCGTCCAGATGATCTCCAACAGAGTGGAGCCGTGGATCTGTTCCGCCTGCCGTCCCGGCGTTCTCCGGTACTTGATGGCGAAGAAGAGGATCAGAATGGCGATGAGCAGCGAGAAAAAGGTGGTAATCAACACCAGGAACAGGTAGAGCGCGTCCACCTGCCCCGCCATGCTCGAGGCCTGCTCCGGAAAAATGGGAAAGTTCAGTTGCATCTATTCGGCTGTCCTGGTTAAGCGGCCCTTGTGGGCAGCGAGCGAATCGCGGCGAAACATGATCAACATAAAACCACCCAGCGCCAGAACCGTGGCGAGGGCGCTCAAGCGCAAAACATTGAAAATGGCAGCGCCGTACCGGCCTTGCCGGGGATCATAGTGGTAGCAATAAAGAAGCACCTCGTCCACAATGTTCCCGATCTTGCCTTTTGACGCTTCTACCAACCCGAGTTGAATATCGCGCGGGGAGTATTCGATTCCGTAATAGTACTGGGCCACGCGACCCTGCGGCGTAAGCAGCATGATGCCGCTGGCATGCGCATACTGCTGGATCTCCGGGTCCCACGCATAGCGGAAACCTACGGCCCGCGCCAGCGCATCAATCTGGTCTTTCTGGCCCGTCAGGAAATGCCAGCCTTCAGCGGCAGTTGGACGCCGGTAGCGCTTAATATATCGATCCTTCATGGCAACGGCGTCTGACGGCTTGTCACGCGGATCGATGCTTACCGTTATGACGTTAAATTCGCGTCCAATATCGAACCTGCGAATTCCAAGCATCGCGCCGGTAAAGCCGCTCAATACCTGCGTGCACAGCATGGGGCACTGGAAATACACCAGCATCAAAATGACCGGTTTCTGCCCAAAGTATTGCTGCAACTGAATTGCCTGGCCGTGCTCGTCGTTGAAAGCCAGATCGAGCGGGACTTGCTGGTTCAGGCGCTGGTCAAGCCCAACCTGGTCGAGAATTGAAGGCTTCGTGTTGGGAACGGATTCGCCCGGCTGAAGCTTGGGCGCAGCCTGAGACCACGCTGAAACCGAAGCGCAAGCTGCAATCGTAATCACAGCCAACGCCTTCCGAATTGTACTGCCGTAATTCACTTCTTTACTCCTGCTGTTGGCGTCGCGCGGCCCGCCGGTTGGCCATTATCAGCGGCCCCGGAGGGATATGCGGCGCTGGGCGCTCCCACATTTGCGGGCTGAAATGGCCCGCTCACTTGCGGTAAGCCTCGCTGGGCCAGAATTTCCATGGCGCGGCTGACTGGGATATGAATACTTCCATTGGATGATTTGCCCGTGGAACTGAGCCACTTCTCTTCTGAGCCGCGGAAAATCTGCATATCGTGCTCATCGTCATATTGCAGGCGAGGAGCTTTAATGGTGCGGCTGAGATGGTCTTCTATTTTCCCGCGTCCATACCAATCCGGAGCAGGCTTGATTTCGCCTTCACTGGTTGGCACCACTTTGCCCAGTCCTTCTTTCGGCGTTTCGCGTTCCTGCTGCAACTGCTGCTCCATGGGCGTGAGTTTGGCTTCGTGGTCGCGCTCCCATCTTTCCAGGAAGCGGATCATCACGATCATGAGGACGAACGCCAGCAAACCGCCCACGGCCAGGATCACTCCCGACCACACCACGCCCTTAACGCTTATGTCGCTTTCCTGATGGCCTTCCTTGATGTGCCCGCCGGATTGAGTTTCAAATTTGTTTTTATCCATGTTTCGATTCCAGCATTTCGACAAAACCAGGATCATTTACCGGCATGAGCGAGCGCTTGCTCAGCCGCAAGAAGAAGAAGAACAACCAGATTCCTCCCATAGCGATGGGGCAGAGAATGTACATGGCCGCATCGGCCAAGCCGAAGCCGTTCAGCCCGTTGGTTGCAGGATGACCCGGCCCGAATTCCGCGCCGGGATAAAAGTTGGGGGCGGTAAGCCAGAACAGGTCCACCAGCCGCATGAACAACAGCAGAAAACACACGGCAACGATGCGCCCGGCATGGCGCTTCAGGCTGCGCGAGAGCAGCAGGGCGAACGGGAAGACGAAATGAACGAAAATCAGCGCTGTCCCGAAATACTGCCAGCCATGGTAAAGGCGCATCAGGTACCAGCGAATCTCTGAGAGCATGTTGCCGGACCAGATAATCAGCCATTGCGAGAACGAGAGATAAGCCCAGAGCACGACGAACGCAAACATGAGCTTGCCGAAGTCATGCAGGTAGTCGATCTTGAACATGCGCGAGACCGGTTCAATCTGAGCCAGCCGCGTCAGCAACCAGATGGTAAAGCAGAACGTGGTAAGCACCTGGCCCACCATGAAGAGCATGCCCCAGACCGTTGACCACCACTCAGGATAGAGAGACATGGTCCAATCGATGGAAGCGAAAGTGATACTGAACCCGAAGAACACGATGCCGAAGCCACTCAGGTTCTGGATGGGCACGAACTGCGCTGGAGTGGTGGTGCCTGCCTCCTCGCGGACTGACCAGCGTTTGAGGAAGTAGTAGATAATCCCCCAGGCGACGAAGTAGAACACGCCTCGCACCAGCCAGAACGGGACGTTCAGGTAGTAATGAAGCTTGTCCGCGCCGTAGTGCGCGATGAATTTCGCTAGTTCGGTCGAATCCTGAGGCCTTTGTGTCCAGACAAAGAGACGCTTCACGCCAAAGGCAATCGGCAGCCAGAACAGACCCATCAGCCACCAGTTACCAGCCCCGGCTTCCCAGATCCTGCGCCCCAGGCGGCCCCAGTTGCCGCCGCTGGTGTATTGCAGGCAAAGGAGCGCCAATGAACCCGTGGTGAGGCCCAGCCAGAACATGAACCCAAACAGCCATGCGCGGAGGAAGAGGTCCCACTTGGCAAGCGCAACTGTGAATACGAGAAGCACAACGCCGAACACGGCTCCGACGACCAGCGAGCGCGAGCGCATGCGGTCAATCATCGCCGGCGGCGCAAAATCTTTAGGAGTAACACGCACCAAAGTCTGGCTCATCGCTTGTTCCCCTTTGGCTGCGTATCAGGCACCGGCGTTACCGGAGTTGTTACGGCGGGCGAAATTATAGATGTATCTGGGATAGTAATTCCTTGTTCTGACGGCTTGCTCAATTGGTCTCGATCGGCAGCCGCGACGTCCGTTTCACTTGCGTTCTGGCTGAGCTGCAGCGCGCGAATATAGGCGGCAATGGCCCAGCGATCAGCAGGTTTTATCTGGGCGGCGTAGTCCGGCATACCGCCAAAACCATTGCTGATGACATCATAAAACCAGCCGAGCGGCGCGTTCTTGAGCCGCTGCACATGGAAAGACGGCGGACGCTTAAAGCCGCGCTGCACGATCATGCCGTTTCCATCGCCCAACTGCGAATGGCAGGGAGTGCAATAGATAGTGTAGCGTTCCTGGCCCCGCGCCAGTATGTTCTGCCGTCCCTCCGGAGTATCCCCCTTGAACGGCAGATCGCCGGGAAGATCGTTGCCGTAAACGTTTCCGCGTTTGCCGGTCAGGTAATAACTGTTGGGATCGAGCTGCTCCTTGTCCACGATCACGCTTTCCTGACATTCCGGCGACGCATTGTTGGAACAGTTTGCCGAGTCGCCGGAAACCGTGCGCGAGATGGTTCCGGGAACGGGATAGCGCGCCGATCGGCGATCAGAATAGAACTCGCTTGATCTAAGCGGAATAAATTTTGGCTGGTTATGCATGTCCTGCCGGCAGCCGGCAAGAACAGCCATTCCTGCCGCCGCAAACAGCAGCCATGCAACGCGGATTTGTGCCGGACGGTTAATACGGCACCTCCGTGATCTCTTCAGGCTTATAACTCTCCAGCAATTTGCGAGTGTCAGACGGGCTGAACCGGGGGTCCTGAGACTCAATACACAAGAAGAAGCGGTCACGACTGGCGCGCACAAAGTTCGGTGAATTAAATACCGGGTGATACGGCTGCGGAAGTCCATTCAAGGCCAGCATGCCAAACACAGCAGCCAGGCACGCGCCCAGCACCGCGCATTCAAAAGTAACCGGAATGAACGCAGGCCATGAATGAAATGGCTTGCCGCCGACATTGATCGGATAAGCGACGGCCGAAACCCAGTATTCCAGCGAATATCCGCCAATCATTCCAAGCATGGCCCCAACCAGCACGATCAACGGCACACGATTATGGTGCGCGCCAATAGCTTCCGCGGCTTCTTCCAGCGGATATGGGGTGTACGCATCCATTTTGCGATAGCCGGCGGCATAAGCGCCCTTGGCCGCTTCCACCAGTTCCGTAGGCGTTTCAAACTCCGCCATCAATCCGTAAATAGGTCCAGCTGTCATTATTCTTTCACCTTCGCCTGCGGAATCAGGTTCCGCATTTCAAAGATGGAAATGGCCGGCATAAGCCGGATAAAGATAAAGAAGAGCAAAGTAAAGAACCCCATGGTTCCAACGAAAATCATCATGTCCCACTTCGTAAACCAGTACATGCCCCACGAACTCGGAATGTAATCGCGCTGGAGGCTCATGACGACAATGACAAACCGCTCAAGCCACATACCGGTATTCACCACCACGGACACCAGGAACAGTATCCACGGCGTGGAACGCACCTTGTTGAGCCACAGCGACTGCGGTATGAGGATGTTGCAGAGGATGAGCATGTAGTAATAGTGCGAGTACGGGCCATGCAGCCGGTTATTGACCATGGCCAGTTCGTATTTGTCATGGCTGTACCAGCCGATAAACATTTCCATCGCATAGGAATAGGCGACGATTTGGCCGGTTGCCAACATTAGCTTGCCGCAGTTCTGCAAATGCCGCAGGGTGATGAAATCCTGCATGCCATAGAGATAGCGGAACGGAATCGCCAGCATCAGCACCATGGCGAAACCGGAATAGATTGCGCCGGCGACGAAGTATGGCGGGAAGAAAGTAGTGTGCCATCCCGGCACCACGGACACCGCGAAATCCAGTGACACCACGCTATGCACCGAGAGAACCAGCGGAGTACAAAGACCAGCCAAAAGCATATAAGCCGTCTCATAGCGGTTCCAGTGCTTGGCTGATCCGCGCCAGCCCATCGCCAACATGCCATAAATGCGCCGGACAACCAGCGTTTTGGCGGAATCGCGCAGCGTAGCAAAGTCAGGAATGAGTCCAATGCCCCAGAACAGGAACGATGCCGTGAAGTACGTTGAGACGGCAAATACGTCCCAGATGAGCGGGCTGCGGAACTGCGGCCAGACACCCATGGTGAGCGGAATAGGAAACAGCCAGTAGGCTGCCAGCCACGGACGTCCAGTGTGAATCAGCGGGAACAAGCCGGCCTGCATGACGGCAAAAATCGTCATGGCCTCAGCAAATCGGTTGATCGAGGTACGCCAGGTCTGCTTGAACAACAGAAGAATGGCAGAGATCAGCGTGCCCGCGTGGCCGATACCGATCCACCACACAAAGTTCACGATGGCGAAGCCCCATCCAATCGGGATGGTGATGCCCCAGATTCCCACGCCTTTAACCAGCAGGTAGCCAATCGCGGTCTGCAACATGCCGAAAATCGCCAGCGAAATAGCCACAATTGCTACCCAGAAGATAGGGGTGTGCTTGGTGAGCACAATTCCGGCAATGCGGTCCGTTATGGTGCCAAAGGTCTGGCCGGGCCCGATAATGGGCGGCCTTACACCTTTAGGCGGCAGAATGTCTGGTGCAGCCATCTCTTATGTATTCTCCGTGCCAGACGCTAATTTAGGATTGGGGTTTCGCACCGCCGCCACATACGTGGTGCGCGGGCGTGTATTCAATTCCGCCAGAAGCTGATAGTCTCGCGGATTTCTCTTGCCATACCGGTCGCCGTTCTCCCACTTCAGGCGGGCCACCCGGCTGCTGGGATCATTGATGTTGCCGAATGTAATTGCCCCAGTAGGACAGGTCTGCTGGCAGGCCGTCTTGATCTCTCCATCCTTGATTTGCCGGTCTTCTTTTTCTGAAGCGATGCGGGCTGCGGTGATGCGCTGCACGCAATACGTGCATTTTTCCATCACGCCGCGGCTGCGCACGGTCACATCCGGGTTGCGGCCCAGCTTGAGGCTAGGCGTGTCGTAATCCGCAAACAGGAAGAAGTTAAACCGCCGAACTTTATACGGGCAGTTGTTGGAGCAGTACCGCGTGCCCACGCAGCGGTTATAAACCATGTCATTCAGGCCTTCAGTGGAGTGCGTGGTCGCGCCCACGGGACAAACCGGCTCGCACGGCGCATCTTCACACTGCATGCAGGGAACCGGCTGGAAGTAAACGCTCGGATTGGCCGGATCGCCTTCATAATAGGAGTCAATGCGTATCCATTGCATCTCACGGCCACGCTGCACCTGCTGCTTGCCCACGACGGAGATGTTATTTTCCGCCTGGCAGGCCACCGCACATGCCTGGCAGCCAACACAGGAATTCAGGTCGATAGACATGCCCCAGGCATATTCACGGAAATACTGATTGCCCTGCGAATAGCGGTAATCGGGATATAGCGACTCAGGATGGTCCGGCTTGTCATGAGGCTCCTCTTCAGGATTCTCATGGACAAAGTTCTTGTTCCTGATGAACTCTTCCAGGTCCGCCACCTTCACCGGCTCACGGTCGTCCATGCTGAAGTGGCCCTGCGTGACGGCGATGTCCCAGAATCGATTGGTAACGTTAATCTTTGCGCCGCCGGCAATATATTGCGTGCCGCTGGGACGGACTTTGTAAGCGTTGTAACCTGTGCCGGTCCCTACGCGCCCAGTCCTGGATTGACCATAGCCCAGAAAGAGCGTGACTGCATTGTCAGGATGACCCGGCTGCGGCCAGTAAGGAGCTTCTACCTTGCGGCCATCCGGGAAGACAATCTCGATAATTCTTTGCGCGTCCGACTGATGGTCGTTGTCGTCCTTAAGCTGATTCAGCTTCCAGTCCGCCGCCATTTTGGGACTAATCATGGCAACGTTGTCCCATGTATTGCGACTCAGCGGCTTCGGCGTCTCTTGCAGCCAGGCATTGTTAATAAAGCTGCCATCGTAAATCGTGGGGTCGGGACGGAAGGAAACTTCAATTTCGCCGGCGGCAGCCGTAGCGGGCAGAGATCCAATCTTGGCGCTTAGCTGTTTGGCAGGGGAGGTAGTGTTGGCCACAAAACCATCATGGACTGAGGTGCGCCAAAAACTCTCGAAATCAGCTGTGGGATGTTGCGACTTCCAGTAAGTTTGCACCAGATCATGCGAGCCCGTGCCCGGCTGGTCAGTAAACAGCGCCAGCGCTTCATGACAGTTTCGGCCGTCATAAAGCGGCATGATCATAGGCTGAATTACGCTGGCGGTGCCGTCATAGGACCGCGCATCGCTCCACGCTTCCAGATAGTGCGCTTCCGGCACATGCCAGTGCATGTAGTCAGTGGTCTCGTTTTTGTAGTTGGAGAACTGTATGCGGAGCTTGGCTTTCTGCACGGCAGTGACAAAGTCGAGATCAACCGGAGCGTTATACACAGGATTGCCGCCAATGATTACCAGGGTATCCACTTTGCCCGCGTTCATGTCAGCAATCAATTCTTTAATGGACTGCCCGTGCTCCACCGCATCCACTTCAACGGGATCAATGTATGTAACCGTCTGGCCGACATTGCCCAGCGCACCGTTCATGGCATGCGCCAGCGCATAGACCGTGGGGGACTGGAACTCGCCCGGAACAACCAGGCATTTGCCTTTGTGCTCTGTCAGGTCGGCGGCAACCGCATCGACAAACTTTTGCTGGTCAGGATTCAGGCTCCCTGCCGCTCCGCCCACGCCGACTTTTGCCGCCAGCGCACGAGCGACGGTCTCCACTTCTGAAGGACGCAGGACGAGTCGATGATCGGCCTTGGCCCCCGTGGTCGAAGGTGAGCTCTCCGCCACATAGAGGCGGTTCATCTGGTCGCCATTTTCCAGCTTGCGTCCGCGCATAAAGTCACGCGAATAGCGGACAAAGCCCGGGAACCACTCTCCGGAGAGGAAGTCGGCGTCCAGCGACACCACGACTGCCGCGTTTTCAAACTTGTAAACCGGATCGTAATATCCGCCGAAGGCGAGCTTCGATCCGGCGCGCATGTTATCGCGATTGACCGGGTCCCAGCGATGCCACTTTGACTGCGGGAAAGCCTGCTGTACAGCCTTCATCTGCCAGCCAAAGGTCGGCGAAGTCATAGCCCCGGTAAGGAAGCGCAACCCCGCACCCTGTGTGGCCTTAAGACCATCCTTATCGTTGATCCTGCTGTTGACGGCCATGGCGAAGTCGCCCCATGACCGCAGTTCGCCCATATTGGTCAGCGTGGTAGAGCGGTCAGGATCATAAAGATTCAGGATGGAGGCCTGAGCAAAAAGGTCCGTGGCGCCCAGGCTGGCCGCGTGCAGCGGATTGCCTTCAATCTTGGTAGGGCGAAATTCGTGTGTTTCCACCAGCAACGGCAGCGCATGACCATGGAAAGGCATGGCCGTGGCATAAAAAATTGGCTTTCCGGGGATCAGCTCTTCCGGCTGCCGGACATAAGGCAGGATCTGCTCCAACGGCTGCCGCGTGCAGCCGGCCAGTCCAGCCAATGCCATGGATGCGCCGGCCAGTTTGAGGAAGCTGCGGCGCGAAACGGGATCAACCCATTCTGAAGCCTGACGCGGAAATTCGCGCTGCAGCAATTCGCCGAAGGCTTCCTGGTCCGCAAGCTCCTCTAAAGTACGCCAGTACTTTGGTCCTTTAGCATCGGCCAGCTTTTTGCGCACGGCTTCCAGCTCCATGCTGGCCGGCTTGATCTCACTGGCAGAAATCAGATTAGGTTTTATATCGCTGTTATTAGACATTCGTTTCCATTTGTTTCCACCCTATCGGTGGCAGGTGGAGCAACTGGTTATATCCTGCTGCGTGCGCAGGTGATATTCCTTCCGCAAAGCCGTACCGAGCACTAACTGGTCAGTAAAGGATTCTTTCTTCCCGGCAATCATCACTTCAACCGGGCTCTCCGGAGTTGGCTGTTGATACTTCATGTTGAAAACTTCATTCTTCGGCCGCAAAAACTTTTCCGGCTGACGATGGCAATCCAGGCACCACTCCATCTGGAGCGTGTTTTCCTCATACATCAGCGGCATTGCATCCACCTGGCCATGGCAGCTGTAACAGCCCACGCCCTTATTGATGTGAATGCTGTGATTGAAATAAACAAAATCCGGCAGATCGTGCACGCGCGTCCATTGCAGTGACTGGCCGCTGGAGAAGCTATAGCGCACCGGCGCCAGCATGGGAGCATTCGTCCATATCTGCGCGTGGCAGTTCATGCAAGTCTTGGTGGGAGGGATTCCGGCAAAGCTTGAATCCTCCACCGAGGTGTGGCAATACCGGCAGTCCAGCCCGAGACCGGCGGCGTGGTGCTGATGGCTGAACGGCACTGGTTGTTCCGGCGCAATATGCTGCGCCGTAACATAAGGAGAGCGCTGGAGCTTCAAGACGGCCGCGCCCACGGCCGAGAGCAGGAGCACTACTCCCAGTATGCTGGCGCGAGCCAGAGTATTTGCACTGCGGTGAAAGATCTGTGCCATCGAATAAAATTTGCCCGAAGACCGTCGCGCTGGATGCTCTGACGCGAATCGGCAGCCTCACATTCATCGGTGATCGAGATCACTGACGAAAACGGATGATTATAAACAAGAGTTGCGCATTTCAGCTACCCCATGCAGGAGAAATGCAAAAAATATTTTTTAGCATTCAAAAAAATCAGTAAATCGCCTGAGGAGTTCTGTGATTTTTTCAGACTTTGCCGCGGGAGATCACGAAAGTATTGCGTCGACCGAGTCGCGTTCAGAAAAAATGGCCCCTCACTCGAATCGAGAAGCCGTTTGGATTCACGATGACATTCTTTCGCGAACTCCTATTGGATATGTTTTCAGCTACGGAACGATCTTCTTGATGGAAAATCCTGCCAGCCCGGCCTGTCCTCCAGCTGCGCTGCGGCTGAGTTGAGCTTCGACGTAATAGACACTGTCCCTAGGATCAAAGCCTTGAGAATCCGGCCAGGTGAAGTTGAATGTGGGATTATCCGGTGTATTCCCTTCTTGATATGAGGCGCTGGGAGAAGACGCATTGCTGTCAAAAGTCATAAGGGGGTAATTGGGCCGGTGCTAAAGGTTCACCTGTTTAGGCGAGAGGGAAAACATGTCCTGCGCGCGAACTGGATGTGGAACAGATTGCCTCCTAATATATATACATGCCAAAGCCAGAGCGCACAGAGAGAGCTGCTGCCGATCTGAGCATCCAGGTACTCACGTTGAGCAGAGACATGGCTTTTGTTGGGCAATTGCACACAAGTACCATAATGGAGGTAAGTCTCTCTATTTATAGCCGGCTAGGCACCATCTGGAAGACGTTTCACATCCTAATGTCGGGGTAATGTTCCTTGCAGCACACAGGCATGGCCGGCCTCTCAATGGAACGCTGTATCTGCATCCACGCTCATTTCTACCAGCCGCCACGGGAAAATCCGTGGCTGGAAGCAGTTGAGCGCCAGGATTCCGCCTATCCTTATCATGATTGGAATGAGCGCATCACCGCCGAGTGCTACGCGCCCAACGGCGCTTCGCGCATTCTTGATGAAGCCGGATATATCCGGCGGATAGTAAACAACTATTCGCGCATCAGCTACAACTTTGGTCCGACCCTGCTCTCATGGCTGGAAGACAACTCTCCGGAGACGTACGAATCGATCCTTGAGTCAGACAAGGCAAGCCAGGAAAGATTTTCCGGCCATGGATCGGCGCTGGCACAGGCTTACAACCACGTGATCCTGCCGCTGGCCAATTCGCGCGACAAGACAAGCCAAATCATCTGGGGTATCCGCGATTTTGAGCACCGCTTTGGCCGCACGCCGGAAGGCATGTGGCTGGCTGAAACTGCAGTTGACGTGGAGACGCTGGAGACGCTGGCTGAGCAGGGCATTCAATTTACGATCCTGGCTCCGCATCAGGCCGGCAGAGTACGCAAAATTGGCGGACGTAGTTGGAAAGACGTAAGCGGCGCACGTATTGATCCCACACGCGCCTATCTGGCCAAGCTGCCTTCAGGAAAAAGAATCAACCTCTTCTTTTATGATGGGCCCATTTCCCGCGCCGTGGCCTTTGAACAGCTCTTGAACAGCGGAGAGCAGTTTGCCAACCGACTAAAGAGCGGATTCTCTGACCGTCGCGACTGGCCGCAATTGATGCACATTGCCACTGACGGCGAAACGTATGGCCACCACCATCGCCACGGCGACATGGCGCTGGCATATGCGCTGGACAGGATCGAAGCTGATTCTTCCATGCGGCTTACGAATTACGGCGAGTTCCTGGAGATGTATCCGCCGACGCATGAAGTGCAGATTATTGAAAACACTTCATGGAGCTGCGCCCATGGAGTGGAACGCTGGCGCAGCGATTGCGGCTGCAATTCCGGACGCGCGGGCTGGAACCAGCAATGGCGCGGGCCGTTACGTGAGGCCCTGGATTATCTGCGCGATTGTGTAGCTGGATTATTTGAGAACAAAGGCGGCGAGATGCTGCACGATCCCTGGGCCGCGCGCAATGACTATATAGATGTAGTGCTGGACCGTTCGCCGGATTCCTTGTGGCTATTTTTTGAGAAATATTCCCGCCATCAACTGAAGCCTGCCGAAACCGTGGACGCTCTTAAACTGCTGGAGATGCAGCGGCATGCCATGCTTATGTACACCAGCTGCGGCTGGTTCTTTGACGAACTGAGCGGCATTGAAACCATGCAAGTGCTGCAGTATGCCGGGCGAGTGATCCAATTGGCACGCGAAACCGGCAACGTGGACCCCGAACCGGAATTTCTGCGGCAGCTTGCCCTTGCCCAGAGCAACCTGCCGGAGCTGGGCGATGGTGCATCCATCTACAACCGCTGGATTGCGCCTGCATTCGTGGATCTATGCAAAGTGGGAGCGCATTTTGCCATTAGCTCAATGTTTAACGGCGATCACATCGTCCCGCAGTACTGCTATTCGATCAAAAGCGTGGACTATCGCCATGCCGAATCCGGGACTGCGCGGCTGGCGCTGGGCATTTCCCGCGTCACGTCCCGCATTACCCGCGAAGCGCGCGACTTGAGGTTTGCCGCAGTGTATCTGGGCGATCAGGTATTGCACGCGGGCGTTCGCGAGCTTGATAAGAAAGAAGATTACGAAATGCTGGCGGCAGAAAGCATGGCCGCCTTTTCCTGCGGCGACTTTGGCGAACTGCTTCGCCTGCTCGACGAGCAGTTTGACGGCATGCCGTATTCCTTCCGCGCTTTGTTCAAGGACGAGCAAAAGAGAATTCTCGACATTGTTCTTTCCCGCACGCTGGGAGATGCCGAGGACAGTTACTATGAGATTTACGAGAAGCATGGATCGCTCATGCGCTTCCTGAAAGAGATGGGCCAGCCTGTCCCGGATGTCTTGCGCTTCACCGCGGAATTTGTTCTCAACAGCGACCTTATACACACCTTTGAAACCGAACCGGTGGATTTTGTCCGGATTGCCATGCTCATGGAAATGGTCAAGCGTGAAGGCGTGCAGGTGGATGAAGCCGGGGTCCGTTATGCCGCAGGCAACAGCCTTACGCGCATTTTGCGGCGTCTGCAAGAGAACCCCAAGGACAGTGAAACGCTGGAACGCGCCAACGTGCTCACCAGCCTTTATCCCATGATGCCGTTTTCAGTGGATTGCTGGCACGCACAGAACATTTATTACTCCATTCTGGATAAAGTTTTCCCCGAGATCGCCCGCAAAGACGATCCCGCATCGCGCCTGTGGCAGGAGCGCTTTCTTGCTTTGGGAGAAAAACTCAGGATCAGCGTTCCGGCGGTAGCGCCGGAAAATGAATTTCAGATTGCAAGCTGAAAAGCCGGATAGGACAGAGCTATGAAGAATCGGACAAAAATCATTCTTGGCGGGGCTGTCGCAGGTACGCTCATGGGGGGCGCGGCGGCGGGCATAGGAACTGTGATGGCCGTGCGGCATGGGCTGCGCAGGTTTCGCGAGCATCGGCTGCGCGAGTTGCGCGGGCAGACAGTGCTGATTACCGGCGGATCACGCGGCCTGGGGCTGGCGCTGGCGGAAGAGTTTGCGCAATTTGGAGCGAAGATCGCCATCTGTGCCCGCGATGAGCAGGAACTGGCGCGCGCCCGGCAGCAGTTGGAAGACATGGGAGCTGTGGTTTGTGCCGTCCCATGCGATGTGAGCAAGCCGGAAGAAGTGAATCACATGATCGACTCAGTAACCCGGAACATGGGCAAGATTGATGTGCTGGTGAACAATGCGGGCGTGATTTCCGTGGGGCCGATTCTTTCCCAGGAGTTGAAGGATTTTCAGGAAGCGATGGACGTGATGTTCTGGGGAACGGTCCATTCTACGCTGGCCGTGCTGCCGCAGATGCTGGGGCGCGGCGCGGGCAGAATCGTGAATATTTCTTCCATCGGCGGCAAGGTGAGCGTGCCTCACCTGATTCCTTACGGCTGCGCCAAGTTTGCCGTGACTGGCTTTTCTGAGGGGCTGCATGCTGAACTGAAACGCTTTGGCATTCGCGTGCTCACGGTTGCTCCGGGACTCATGCGCACCGGCTCACACCTGAACGCGCAATTTAAAGGCAGGCATGAAGCTGAGTTTGGCTGGTTCGCCGTAAGCGGAACGAATCCGCTGGCTTCGATTTCGGCTGAACGAGCTGCACGAAAAATTGTGAATGCCACGTGCGCCAATCGCGCCGAGCTGGTGATCAGCTGGCAGGCGAAGCTGCTGGCGGGACTACATGGCGTTGCGCCGGGACTCACACAGGAAGTGCTGGCGCAGGTAAATCGTCTGTTGCCGGATGCGGCGGGGAATACGGAGAAGAAGCCTGGGCACGAAAGCCAATCGGCAGTGACGCGATCACCATTGACGGCGTTGGGCAAGCGGGCCGCAAGGCGTTATAACCAGGTGGAGAAGCCGGCTTAAATTCCCATGGGCCAAAACCGGTTCAGCCGCAGATTTGCGCTGATCATCGCAGATTTAAAAAATTCGCCGCGAATTTCGCGAATAGACACGAATCAAGCCAAGAATAATTCTAGATCTTTCGCGTGAGTTTGCGGCTGATTTCGTCTTTTATCTTTATCTGCGAACATCTGCGTAAATCTGCGGCGAGTTCTCTTTTGCCTTACTGTCGGGCGTGGAAGATTCAGAAATTGCCATCTGCAACACTTCGGCAATGTGCAGGGCCTTGCGTCCGGTGAGCCCTTCAATCTGTTGGTAGCAGCTGAAACCATCGGTGATGATGAGCGTGTCCGCGGTGGCGTTACGCACGGCGGGCAGCAAGACGCGCTCTCCGATCTTTACTGAGACATCATACTTCTCGGCTTCAAAGCCGAATGACCCGGCCATGCCGCAGCAGCCGGAATCGAGGACATGGAAGTCCAGACCGAGGCGCTTCAGCAATTCCGATTCAGAATCAAACTTCAGCACCGACTTGTGATGGCAATGCGCATGGACGATCGCTTTGCGCTTGAGTTGCGGCGGGCGATAGTCGGCTTGATTGATCAGAAATTCGCTGAGCAGATAAGTCTGGCTTTTGAGCTTTTGAGCTTCAGGATTGTTGCCCAGAAGATTTGTCATCTCGTCGCGAAAGACGGAAACGCAGCTTGGCTCGATGCCAATGATTGGTGTTCCAGCCTCTATGTCGTCGCGCAGAGCGGAAAGCGTTTGTTCCAGCGTGGCTTTGGCCCGGTCGAGCATGCCGAAGTCATATAAAGGACGACCGCAACATAGGACTTGCTGAGGGATTTTCACCTGATAGCCCGCGTGTTCCAGGACTTCCACAGCGGCTTTGGCGATTGAGGGATGGAAGTTGTTGCTGAATGTATCCGGCCAGAGAATCACCGGCGGGCGATCAGCATTGCACAGCGGGCGCTTGCGAAACCACTCCGTGAATGTCTCTGTGGCAAACGCGGGCATGTTTCGCTTTTGGGAGATGCCGCCGACCCACTTCGTCAACTGCGATGTCAACGGCGCGCGGCCAAGAAAATTCACCAGCCACGGCGCAACGCGAGCCATGGCTGCCCAGCGCTGGATCAAGCCCATGGAAAAAGCGGCGCGGGGACGCGAGCGGCTTTCATAGTAATGGGCCAGAAATTCGGCTTTGTAGGTGGCCATGTCCACGTTGATGGGACATTCGCTCTTGCAGGCCTTGCAGGCCAGGCAGAGATCGAGCGCATCCTTCAGGTACTCATTCTTCCACCCGTCTTTGAGCGTCTCACCGCGCAGCATTTCAAAGAGCAGGCGCGCGCGGCCGCGGGTGGAGTGCTTCTCTTCGCGGGTGGCCATGTAGCTGGGACACATGGTTCCGCTGTCGTCTTTGCGGCACTTGCTCACGCCAACGCAGCGCAGCGTAGTCTCAGGAAAATGGCCGTGATCTTCGGGGAAAGAAAAATATGTCTTGACCGGCGCGGGCCGATAGGTGGCGCCGAGACGCAGATTCTGGTCGAGCGGGTTGGCGTCAATCTTTTTGCCCGGATTCATTTTCCAGCCGGGGTCCCATATGCGCTTGAATTCGCGGAAGGCTTCCATCAGCTCTGGGCCAAACATGCGGACAAGAAGCTCGCCGCGGGCCTGGCCGTCACCATGTTCGCCGGAGAGTGAACCGCCAAGCTGCACGACGAAGTCCGCAGCTTCTTCAACAAAGGCACGAAATTTTTTGATGCCCTCTTTAGAGACAAGATCAAAATCAATCCGCATGTGCACGCAGGCATCGCCAAAGTGTCCGTAGAGCGCGCAATGATAGCCATACTTGGCGAGCAGACGATGCAGGCCGCGCAGATATTCTCCAAGCTTTTCCGGCGAGACCGCCGCGTCTTCCCAGCCTTCCCATGCTTCGGGTTCGCCGGGGACCTGCGACGTCGCACCCAAACCGGACTCGCGGGCCTTCCAGACCAGAAGAGTTTCCTGCTCGTCGACGAAGAGCTTCATGTTGGGTGGATCAGGCTGGCGGCTGAGCTGCTCCATCAACCCGCGCGCTTTGGCGGTTGATTCTTCTTTGGTCTCGCCGCCGAATTCGCACAGCAACCAGCCTTTGCCCTCAGGCAGCATGGCGATACTTTTGGGATGAAGGCCCTTCTTCTTCATGTTCCCGATGAGAACGTCATCCATGCCTTCAAGGCCGATGGGCCCAGCCTTGCAGACTTCAGGCACGTTATCCGCCGCGTCGTAGATGTGCTTATATCCGAGGACCAGAGTGGTGCGTTTCTTTGGCCAGTCAACCAGACGAACTTTGGCGCCCAAAATCATGACGCAAGTGCCTTCTGCGCCGACGAGCGACTTGGCTACATTGAAGCCGCGCTGAGGCAGAAGTTCGTCGAGACTATAGCCGGAGACGCGGCGCGGAATGTTGGGATAGCGGCTGTGGATGAGATCAGCGTATTGATCGCGCAAGGCTCGCAGACGCGAATAAATTTCTGCGCGACGTCCACCAGCGCGAACTATCTCTTCAAACTCCCCGTCTGACGTGGGGCCGACGCGCATGCGCTCGCCCTCATAGGTAAGAATGTCGAGTTCCAGCACGTTATCCACGGTGCGGCCTGCCATCACCGAATGCACGCCGCAGGAGTTGTTACCAATCATTCCGCCCAGGTTGCAGTACTCATGCGTGGAAGGATCAGGGCCAAAGGTGAGATTGAATTCATTGGCGCGGTTGCGAAGCTTATCCAGCACGCAGCCGGGCTGCACCCACGCGTATTTTTCCTGCGGATTGATCTCGATAATCTGGTTAAGGTATTTGGAGAAATCAACGATCACTGCGACGTTGCAGGATTGTCCGGAGAGGCTGGTGCCACCGCCACGCGGCAGCAACGGCGCGCCGTGCTTGCGGGCAATTGCGACGGTTTGAATAACTTCTTCCATCGTTTTTGGAATCACTACGCCTATGGGCACCTGTCGGTAATTGGATCCATCGACGGCGTAAAGAGCGCGGGTGCCGTCGTCAAAACGGACTTCGCCGGTGATGGCGGCGCGCAGATCGGCGGCGAGGGCGTCGGCCCGGGAGCGGGATTCGGAGGACGTCCAGTCTGGGGCCGGTGGAGTCATGCGTGAAGATTATGACATGGAGAGTGTGCTGTCATAAAAAGCTTTCGCCGCAGATTTGCGCTGACAAACGCAGATCAAAAAAATCAGCCGCGAATCAACACGAAGAACGAGAATCATTTTGAACTTTCAATTTGATTCGTGTTTATTCGCTAAATTCGCGGCTTGCTCTTTTGTTTACTTTCTATTTGGGCTTGTTTGGCTCCCGTTCCGGAACAATGGGAGCATCGCTCTTGCGTTCCTCATTGCGCCCGATGGCGACGTTGATGGCGCCAATCCTCACCGGCGACTGGACTTTGGGATGCGAGGGCTTGCCGTCAATGAGCGGCCCGGTTGGCACAAAGACCAGCGGCAGCTTTTCCTGCCGGGTGCGCAGCGCGGCTTCAATCGCCCGGTTGGCGTTAAAGGTGAAGTGCGCCGGCTGGAAGCCGCCGTGCGCGTGCTCGCGCACTCCCGCGGCGAACAGCGTCATGGTGCCCAGGAAGTGCGGGCTCTCAGCGCTGAGCGCAGCGTTCGGCGGAGCGCCGAGGTAGACTTCCCAGACCACGCCGGGCGCTCGCTCAGAGACCACGTTGTCCAGTTCGATCACCAACTTTTCGTTCTTGTTCTGGAGCAGCGCGGGGATACGCTCACGGATCTGCGCGATGTCAATGGGAATGGCGACTTCGCGTTCGCCCAGTTCGACCGGAGGGCCAGGCCATGGGATCAGGACCTGCGCAATAACAAAGATCCACCATGGGAAGATGAGTCTCAAACAGTACTCCTTTACTTCAGTCGGCTCCCCTTCATAAGTGTAGTTCAACTGCTCGGCGCAGCGCAGGACATCGCACGGAGTCATGGTAACGGCAGTCCCGCTCTCATTGAAGAAGGTGTAGGTTTGACCCTTCCAGGTGGTATCGCTCAGGGGATTGTGGCGACCGCCGCCCTGGGCGAGCCAGAGGTTCCAGTAACGATCGATATTGGAGTGATGCACGTAAAAAACCGGGTCCTGGGCCGCCGTGGGAACGCCGCCCATCCAGCCGCCGATATCGCCATGCACGTTGTTGTGAGGATTGCTTTCAATATCGCCCTGGCCAAGGAAGTAGTCAAACTCGGCCATGCCGGCGGAAGGATCGACGTGTGAGGCCGGGAACGACGCAGATCCGGTGTTCCAGCCGGTGCCGCGGTTCGGGTCGGCGACATAGAGTTCACTCTTGGGATCGCGGAACGGAACCGGCAAGGTGCGCTGCGAGGGATCGTGATAATCCCAGTAAGGCAAGGCCCAGCCGGGATCGCCAGACATCTTGCGGATGATCCGCTCCCACCAGTAGAGATACATGCGGTGCCAGGACCAGAAAAAGTGTGTGCCGTGCTGGCAAGTGTTCCATGCGGGGAACGAGCCGGAAAGCGTGGTGCGATGAATGGCTGCCTGATAGTTCCAGCTCGGCGGGTTGGAAGTGGGAAGCGCCTTCATGGCCTTGATGGCTTTGCGATAAGAGACCAGGACCGGATCACTGGCAGCCATGCCGCCAAGATTGCGGCGCATGACGGGCGCGGCCCAGACTGTTTCCAGGTTGAAGAGTGAAGAGCCCAGCACAGTTGAGGCAGTAGCGCCCGCTGTGACGATGAAACGTCGACGCGTGAAGCGATTGCTCATTGCAGTACCCCTCCGTTCATGCTGCAAATTTTGCGAGAGCATTTGTTGTAAAAGAGCTCCCGTTGGTACGGTAGTGCTTGCTCCGCGCCAATCGTTACAGAGCTTGCAGATGTGCGGATCGGCAATTGTCCAGCAACGGCGTAGAGCACGCGAGCCCCATCGTCATAGCGGATTTTGCCGATGATGTGGTGAGCTTCGGCGCCAGAACGTTGGCCGCAAGGAAGCCGATGAAATTGGCCATTTGGTTATTGTCCGCCAAGATAAATCCCGACTTTCAACTTCTGCGCCCAGCGAGCGATGCGAACCAGGTTGTCGAGTCCCCTGATGGCCAGAGGGTCCTTGACCTTGGCCTGTGCCTGAACGCATTCGGCCAGCAAAGCATCGACTTCGCCGGGTTCGTACAATGCATCCTCCGAAATGTCGTTCAAGCGCGATAAAAGCGGGTATGCGGGAACCAGCGCGCCGTTCATCCCGTTGCGGTGGTACGACTCCCAATCGGCGCCGAGTTCCGCGAGAAGGGCGTCTTCCTCGAACATTCCAAGGCCGAACGCCAGATCCCGGTCAACTGGTGAGGTTGGCTCGGATGTTCTGGCGTATCCCTCTGGATCACGAGCCAAAAATACGGACCGATCACCTGGCTCCCAGTAATTTTCTAATTGTCCGCGCGAAGCCGCCAGACCTTGCCGGGTAAGCCATTGGGGATCAAAATCGAGTGACGGCTTGTCTATCAGCCCAAGCCGTTTTTCGAGGTAGGCTGAGAACCTGGAAACATCGGACATGGCACGCTTCACAAACTCAGCATCGGCATGAGGCGGGTTCCGTGCCAGGTCTTCGAACTTCTTCTGCTGTTCAGCTGTCACGATAGGTGTGTAAAACCCTGGCTTGGAAATGAAAGCGGCTATGCAGCCATCGAGCATCGACCAGGTTACGTCACCTTTATATTCATTTACGGCATCCAGAAGCGAAAACATCTGTTCCGGTTTGGGCCGAAAAAGGGAAAAGCAAAAACGCGGAAATTCCCATGTGTCCTGCTTCGCCAGGTTATAGCTTAAATCACCGGGGAAGTCTTCACGGCGTATGTCTGAAGGCGATGCCGCAAAACTCCACCACTCAAGCGGTGCAAGCTTGCTGATGACGTGAGGCAGCCAGTCGCGATTGGTTAGGGTTGCTCGGTCCTTTGGCACTGCATGACTCGTCGCGGAGGCAGGCAGGCTACCCAACAGCAAGGCAGTCACCAATAATTTTGCACCCAGTTTCACGGGCTGTAATTATAGTGCTGGGCGGCCATGAATATAATGAACGAATTAATGCCGACCAAGACTTTATCGTCCTCACCTGACGTTCAGGCTTCCCCGCGATCTTCGAGACACAAAGTCTTCATTCCTATCGTCATTCTGGTCTGGGCCGTAATTTACATCGGTACTCTTTTTCAGCCGCCATTGATGGACGATGCCGACACCGTCCACGCCGAAGCTGCGCGCGAAATGGTGGAACACAACGATTGGGTCACGCTGAAGATCAATGACGGCTTCCGCTACCTGGAGAAAGCGCCGCTCATGTACTGGTGCGTGGCAGCCAGTTTCAAGCTATTTGGCGTGCATGACTGGTCTGCGCGAGTGCCGATTGCGCTGGGCATGCTGGCGCTGCTGCTGGTTGTTTATCGAATCGGCAGACACTTTTATGGCGATGAGGGCGGCCTTTACGCGGCCCTGGCGCTGGGCACAGGATTCGGCCCGTTCATTTATACACGGTTCATGATCCCGGAAATGCTGGTAGCACTGTGGCTGGCGCTGGGATTTGATTTCTTTCTGACCACGCTGGAACAGGCTGACGCGGGAGAAGATCCATCGGCGTGGCTGTGCTGGGGCATTGCCGCCACCATGGCGCTCAATGTATTGACCAAAGGATTGATCGGGCTGGTGTTTCCCATTGGAGCCATTTTTCTTTTTTTGCTGCTCACCGGAAATTTGCGCCACCTGCTGAAGATGCGGCTGGTCTCGAGCTTTTTAATCTTCCTGATCATCGCCGCGCCGTGGCACCTGCTGGCGGGATCGAGGAATCCGGCGCAGGGCGAGGCGCGCGGATTTTTCTGGTTTTACTTTGTCAATGAACATTTTCTGCGCTTCCTGAAGAAGCGTTTCCCTGCCGATTACGACACTGTGCCGCTCTGGCTCTTTTGGGGTTTGATGCTGGTGTGGCTGATGCCATGGACTGCGTTTCTTATGCAAGCCATACGGCAGGTTCCGGCCAAGTTGGCGGCGATGCGCGACGGACTGAACGGCCAGCAGCGCGCAACGCTGCTTTTTGCCCTGTGGCCGCTGGTGATTTTGGTTTTCTTCAGCTTCTCCAGCCGGCAGGAATATTACGTTCTTCCCGGCTTGCCGGGAGTGGCATTGCTGCTGGGCGGATGGCTGGCGCGGGAGTCGATTTCAGCACCGGGCAGTGCAGAGCGGCGCAGCGGAAGAATTTCATCGATCGTGCTGGTAGTGGTGGGCGTGGCGATTTGTATTGTATGCGCGGCGCTGGCATGGCACGCGCAAGCTCCGCCACCGAACTACGACATCGCGGAGCTGCTCAAGAAAAATCCGCAGGACTATGCGCTTTCCTTTGGGCACATTCTTGATCTCACGCCGCAAGCCATGGGAGCTTTCAAGGTACCGCTGCTGGCGGCGGGATTCGCGTTTGCCTTGGGAACAATTGCGAGCCTGCTTTTAAGGCGGCGCAATCGAGTTTTCGCCGCGAACCTGGCGCTAACGTTGATGACAACGGTCCTGCTGTATGCGGCGCATCAAGGGCTGGTGATCTTTTCGCCGGTACTTTCGTCGAAGGTGTTGGCGCAGGCCATTGAGCGGAACTGGAAACCCGGCGCAATCATTGAAGACAATGGCGACTATGAAGCAGCTTCTAGCGTGAATTACTACACGCAGCATCAGATCCGAATCCTGAACGGGCGCTGCAATAACATCTGGTATGGATCAAAGTTTCCTGACGCGCCACCGATCTTTGACGATGACGCGGCTTTTGTAAAGCTTTGGCGCGGCGACAAACTTGTTTTTCTCCTCACCGATTACAAGGCCAGCCCTGACCGCAAGCCAGCGGAAGAGTGTCCGCAGAAAGAGCACCTTCCGGATTATGTTGCCCAAGACGCCTGTGTGCTGGCCAAGTGGGGCGGCAAGCTGGTGCTTACGAATGGACCGAAACCTTGTCCTGATCAGGCTTGGCCGCGCTGACAGGTCCTGGCTTGCGCGGATGCGCCGGACGAATCTTGCCATTTTCAAGAATGAAAACCTCGCCGCGCCAGTGAACGGTGTGATCGGCAAAGCTGGCGAACCAAACCGCGAACGCCACAAGATCGCGGATCGGCACTAGCCACAGATGCCGCCAAAGAGCGCGATCATGCACCACACCGATGCCGACGTTAATCGCCACAGCGGCGCGCAAGGCCGCGGCTGCGGCCAACGTTGCCCACGACCACCAGACAAACGGCGCCAGCAGGACGGCAAAAATCGCCCAGGGCAGGCCGAAGGTTAGAAGCAGGCCAACGTAACCGAGGCGGCGCGAGTCGCGCGTGCTGCGCGCCCAGCGCATCTGGTGCTCAAAGAATCCGCGGAAGCTGTACGCGGGCAGATGGGTTTCCACCACAACATCCGCCAGCACTACTTCATAGCCGGCTTTGGCAATGCGAAAGCCCAGTTCAAAATCGTCGGCAAGATAATCCACCAGCGGGCGCAGGCCGCCGATGGCTTCAAGCGCGGTGCGCGACATGGCAAGCGTGGAACCAAGGGCAAAATGAATTCCGCCTTCAATCTGGCGCGCCACCAGCACGCCGGCGATGAAGTCGGTGCTGATCCCGATGGATTCAAGCTTTGAACCCAGCGTATCGGCGGCGATGCCGCGATACGGGCAGGTGACCATGCCAACCTGCGGGCGGGCGAACGGAGCCATCACGCGGCGCAGATAATCAGGCGTGACGAAGATATCGCTGTCGTTGATAAGGATGTGGTCATACTGCGCTGAGTCCAGCATCTGCACCAGGTTGCTGGTCTTGCGATTATTGCCGAGCACTTCAGGACAGACCAGAAGCCGAATCTTGCACTTGGGAAACTCGCGGATCAACCGCTCTACGGCTTCCACTGCGGGATCGTCCGGCTCACTGACGCCAAAGATGATTTCGTACTCCGGATAATCCTGCGTGCAGTGGCTGCGGAAGCTTTCATACATCTGCGGATCAACGCCGCGCAACGGCTTGAGGATGCTTACAGGCGGAGCAATGGCAGAGCCTTCCTGGCTGCGCGAGCGGAGAAAAGTCCGGGCGCTCCACAGGCAGAGCAGGTAAAAGCCCATGCCGCACACTGCCAGCCCAGCCGCTATTAATCCTGAAACAAGGTTTAACATTGCCGTCCGCGATCTACGTTCATTCTAAATTGGTTACTCAGTGCCTTAATAATACTTTACAAATCGATGTTAGATGCGGATAGCTGGTAATTCCAGAGCAAAATAATTTCGCCAGTGGCTCGCAAGCGGCCCCCGGTTCGATCAGTTAACGTTCGATGAGCTACGTTCGATGAGTAACGTTCGATACCTTACATAGTCAGGGCGGTGTTCACCTGTCGCCAGTCGATCTTGCGCAGCAGTTCCTTGATGCGGTCCTCAGGGCCAAAGATCCGGACTTCAACGTTCTCAATGAACGGCGTATCCGGCTTGTGAACAAAGAAGTTGCGGTAAACGTCATTGGCCTCCTCCCATCGGCCATTCTTGGTGCCGCTAAAAAATAAAACATAAGCAACGCCATGGCTGAAAGGATTGTTGCGGTCCTTGTGCACAAAAGTTGCGCCTGGAACCTTGGGATCAAATTTTGGCTCGGGGCCGGTGATCATGGGGACGACCCGCATGTTGAAATGGACCTGCACCTGGAGATGCTGAAGGTCTTCAATTTGCGCGGCCTCAAGCTGCTTCTTCGATATGTCTTTTTCAGCGGCGTTCTTTTTAAGCCGAGGCTCAACCAGCGTTTTATAGCGCTTTGAGTCTTTGCGCAGCTCATAGGTGCGCTGCAGCAGCTGGTCAATATCCATGGGGCGGTCGCCAAAGGTGTCCACCGTAGGATGGTCAATGGTGGCGTCTATTTTTTCGTCCCAGTCAGGGCTGCGGAACTGGTCAAGCACCTTGTTCATTACGGTCGTGTATTTGTTCAGGGCCTTTTGCTCGGCTGGAGTGGGATCGTGCTTTTTGTAGAACGCAAACACCGCCGTGGAAATAACCACACACATCAGCGCAACCTTCAAAATGTGACGACTCTTCAATTTCTGGCTCCTTGAAATGGCTTTCAATTATGCGATCAGGGCGCTGCCGGTGGGGGGACCAAAATCCTTTGCTGCCCAAATTCATCTTATAATATGGGTAGCTGATGTCGAACCGGATGGTCGCTGTCTGGGTTGTGAACGCCGGGGATTCCCGGGCTGCGCGATCCAGAGAGAGGAAAGTCCGAACTCCGCAGAGCAGTGTGCCGGATAACATCCGGGAGGGTGGTTTCAAAGCCACTTTACGGAAAGTGCCACAGAGAATATACCGCCGCCGGCCGGGTGAGCGGACGGTGAGAGCCGTTCTGCTCGAACCGGACGCGAGGGTGAAGCAGGCGCAAGCCGTTGCGGAACCCTTGGACTAAAGTGAATGGCGAAAGCCGATTCGCTTTTGCGCCGGACGCAAAGGCAAAACGGGCGCAAGCCCGCAAAGCCTGAGATGTTCGACGGTTGTGGTAAGGGTGAAAAGGTGCGGTAAGAGCGCACCGGTCGGGCAGTAATGCGCGACGCATGGCAAACCCCACACGGAGCAAGACCAAATAGGGAAGGAATTCCGGATAGCGATATTCGGGATGCGTGCCTGCTCGGTGCGCCAAACTTTCGGGTAGGTCGCTTGAGCCGATCAGTAATGACCGGCCTAGAGGAATGACCGTCAGCGGCGGCAACGCCGTACAGAATTCGGCTTATAGGTTTGACATCACTTGTGGCCCTCATCATCGGAGACGATGGTGGGGGCTTTCAATTTCTGCAATCCCGAAGCGAAGCGAGGGAACCCTATAACCACAAAGGTCACGAAGGAACACGAAACAAACCTAAAGCTCTTCCCCGCGCCGCCGTGGTGAAAATTGGGTTTACCGTCCTGAGCCGCGCTCATCTGCGATTATCATCGGTAGGTTTTGCCTTTCAGCTTCCGGCGGCTCGGTAAATCACCGGATCACCCGATCTCTTGCGCACCCCTACCCCTCCCTCGCTCCCCATATCTAAAGGACTTACGCGATTCCTCCCCATGTATCCCCAGAAGCCGTTATTGCAAACAAAGGCACTTATTTGAAACCTCCCCATTTCATCCCCATCCCATCGGCTGAGAGAACCGGCAGAGGGTCGCAAAGGGGCAGTTGCCGTACAAATACACCAAGTACCCGCTTTTTTGGCTAGGAGCCAGCAGCTTCATTTTGTCAAAGACCACCCTCCAGGACATATTTCCATCCAGAGGTCAATGTAAAACTTTACCATTTGTTCGCTTTTATGTCAAGCGAAAAGTGGCCTAAAAATGCCGCCGCAAACCCAGATTGTCGTATGAAGCCGGGTGGAGCACACAACTTCCACCTGAGGTGAGGTTCTTGGTGGAAGAGCGGCTTCAGCGCCGCGAAAAAGAAGATAGGAAAGCCCTTCTTTGCGCCAGCAGCCCGCGCGCAGCATTAGCGGAGCGCGCTAGAAAACCTTGCAATTCATCCCCGGTTGTAAGATAACTACCATTCCGCTACCCCTCTTCTTATGGCCAAGAAAGGTTCTACCTCTGCAAGATCCTCGCGCGGCACCGACCTGGGCTTTGAAGCAAAGTTATGGCAAGCCGCGGAAAAACTGCGCGGCCACATGCACGCCTTTGAGTACAAGCAGGTTGTCCTGGAGTTGGTTTTGCTCAAATACACAGGAGCCATTATCTAAATGGAATCACTATTCAAGGAAACACATTATTCAGTAAAGCTACTCATCGAGAACATTGATCGTGGCCAGATCGGCCTGCCCGACTTACAGCGCCCTTTTGTTTGGCCTGCGAAGAAGATTCGCGATCTTTTTGATTCTATGTATCGCGGTTTTCCGGTCGGCTATCTCCTTTTTTGGCAGAGCAGTAGTGACGGTCGCCAGATCGGCATCGATGGTAAGCAAGCTGCGCCCTCGTTGCTCATTGTTGACGGCCAGCAGCGGCTCACATCGCTTTATGCCGTCCTTAAAGGCAAGCAAATCATAAACAGCGACTACCAGCACGTAAAAGTCGAAATAGCCTTTCGTCCATCTGACGGGAGTTTCGAAGTCTCCGATGCTGCCATCAAAAAAGACCCGGAATTCATACCGGACGTATCCACGCTCTGGTCTAAGAACACAAACCAGTGGAAGTTTGTCACTGACTTTATTGGCGCCGCCAAACAAAGACGCGAGATCAGTCCGGAAGAAGAATCCCGACTGGCGGATGCAATCAATCGGCTTTACGGCATCGAAGGCTATTCTTTTACGGCGTTGGAGTTGTCGCCGAATCTTACGGAAGAACAAGTGGGGGATGTATTCGTTCGCATCAACAGTAAAGGAAAGAATCTTAAACAGGCCGATTTTATCCTTACCCTAATGTCCGTTTTTTGGGATGAAGGTCGCAAACAGCTTGAGCGTTTCTGTTACGAATGCCGCAAGCCTGCGGTCGACAAGCCGAGCCCATTCAATTATTTCATCATGCCCGACCCTGACGAACTACTACGTGTAGCCGTAGGCTTTGGCTTCAAACGCGCCCGTCTGCAACAGGTCTATTCGTTGCTGCGTGGCAAGGATTTCGATACAGATCTTTTTTCCGAAATGACGCGGGAGAAGAATTTCGCAATCCTCAAGGATGCCCAGCCCAAATTGCTGGACGTGCAAACCTGGCATGAATTTCTGGATACGCTGGTTGCTGCAGGCTTCCGCAGCGCGGAAATGCTAACGTCCAAGAATAGTGTTCTATATACCTATGTCCTTTTCCTTCTTGGGAAATATGAGTATGCAGTGGATAGCTTTTCATTGCGCAAAGTAATCGCGCGGTGGTTCTTCATGAGTTCTCTAACCGGCCGCTACACAGGTTCGTTTGAAACTCAGGTTGAAGCCGACTTTGGCCGACTCAGGAATACAAAATCCGCTCACGACTTTGTTGCCGTCTTGGATCAAGTGATTACCACCACACTCACGGATGACTTCTGGCGGATCACCGTCCCTGACCAGCTCGCCGTTGCTAGTTCGCGAACCCCGGCAATTTTTGCTTATTATGCCGCGCTCGTAGTTTTGAATGCTCCACTGCTCTTTTCAAACATTCCAGTTGCGGCATCGCTTGACCCAGCCCGTCGACGACGTCGTCGTGCGACGGACCGTCACCATCTTTTCCCCAAGAATCATCTAAAAAAACTGGAACCACCAATTACGGATCGGTCTGAAATCAATCAGGTCGCTAACTTTGCTCTCGTTGAATACCAGGATAATATTCGGATATCTGATACGCCTCCATTTGAATACTTCCCGGTGTATGCGGCTCGACATACTCCCAATGAGTTAAAAGACATGCTGAGATGGCATGCGCTCCCTGAAGGGTGGACCAAACTTACTTACGCAGAATTCTTGACCCAGCGCAGGAAGCTCATGGCAGCGGTCATCAAAGACGGGTTTGAAACCCTGCAGGCAAGAACAAAAGAAGAGTTGGAAAAAGTGCTTGCGGAATGGGCAACCAAAGCGAGCGCACCTCTTCCCGTTGAGAACTCAGACCACAAAGTCTTCGATCCGCAAACGGGAGGATACCAATACGGCGTTGTTTATGATCTTTACCGCCGATTGACGGATGGTCAATGGCATGCTCTCGAAGAACTCGAAGAGATTACAGCCGGAAGAGCCAACTGCAGCGATCGGCTTGCAAGGCTCAAACGGCGTGGAGTACACAGAGGTTGGTGGGTAATTGAGGAAAAAGACGGGAAGTACCGCATGCACCTCATTGGACAGGCAACGGCTGCGCATGCATGAGCTCAGATCAATCTCGCGTTAGGGCGGCTATTATAAAGAACTTCTGCCGCGCGGAATCTTCAATCACTTTGACCAGTCTTCCCACAGCAACCCTTTTACCCTGGAAAACTCCGTAACGTTGGCGGTAATGAGCGTCAGATTGTGGTGCATGGCCTGGCCGGCAAGCAGCAAATCATAGGCCCCGATTGGCTTTCCGGATGCCTCCAGTCTGGCCCGCAGTTCTCCCGCCACCTGTGCTGCTCCCTGATCGAACGGCAGGACATCAATTTGCCCGGCAAAAAATGTGTTGTAGCGCCGCGTATTGTCGGCGACGCGCTTGCTCTTGCAGACGCCATACCACAGCTCGAATGCCACAACAGAGGAGGTAAAAAAATTGCCGCCTTTGTGGACCGCGGCCGCAAATCGCGTCTGCACCTCATTGGTTACGGAGGCCATAAGGGCGATGCAGGCGTTTGTATCCAGCAGATAATTCATTTAAAGATCGCGCGCTTTGGGGTTTTTGGTTGACGGCGCTTTTTCATGAAATCCGGATCAGCGGGAATATTCTTCAATTCGGTCAGCCACGCATCAGGATCGTCCATCAGAGGCTCCAGGACTATGCTTTTGCCAACCCGGCGAATGCGGACCTTGTCTCCCTTGAAGCGGAACTCCCGCGGCAGGCGAACAGCCTGGCTGCTGCCATTCTGAAACAACTTGGCGAATTGGCCCATAACATCCCTTTCTTGTAGAAGTATATACTATTAGTATATATTTTTGTAAAAAAGGTGATGGGGGTTCTTGGGCCTCTTCAAGCCAATATGGGATGGGGTATGGAGGGGGGTGCTGGATCGTCAGCCATCAGAAAGGCCAGGTCTTCACCACGCAGGCGCTAAGACACGGAGAACAATCAAGTTCCCGCGTCGGAATGCCCCAGAGGGCGATGACACGGTGCGCGCGACAGAGTAACGGTCGGAATCCAGGGCCTATTTTTCCCCTAGACCCCCACTTTCCCTGCGACTACAATATCGGTGTCCGCATCCTAAATGTGGACGAACAGGCGGTATCGGGGGTTCCCGAACTGCACTGGAGGCAAAATGAGCATCACTTCGTTCAACGGAGGGCAGCACCCGATTTTTGAAAAGACGGGCGCCCGACCGAATCTGCCAAAGATCACGACCACTACTATCCACGACAAAAAGCTGCGGCATGAGCCCATTACCTGCCTAACGGCGTATGACTACGCCACGGCGCGGCTGGTGGACCAGAGCGGGATTGACATGATCCTGGTGGGCGACTCACTGGCCCAGGTTGTGCTGGGCTATGACAACACCCTGCCCGTGACGATGGAAGAAATGCTGCACCACACGCGGGCGGTGCGTCGGGCGGTGCGGTCAGCCATGGTGATTGCCGATATGCCCTTTGGCGCCTACCATGAAGACGAGAAAAGCGGCGTACACAATGCCCTGCGCTTTGTGAAGGAAGCCGGCGCTGAAGCCGTGAAGCTGGAAGGCGGCGTGCAACGCGTGGGACTGGTCAAGCGCGTGCTCGACGCTGAAGTCCCGGTGATGGGACACATTGGGTTGACGCCGCAGTCGCTGCATAAGATGGGCGGCTATAAAGTTCAGGGCAAAGATTTTTCCGGCATTGAGCGCCTGGTGAAAGACGCTGTAGCGCTGGACAAAGCCGGAGTATTTTCCATTGTGCTGGAAGGCGTGCCGCGCGAAGTTGCCGCGATGATTACCCGCGAGGTTAGCGCTCCGACGATTGGCATTGGCGCCGGTCCGGACTGCGACGGCCAGGTATTGGTCTTCCATGATCTGGTGAACCTTACGTTTGCACCGCCGGCAAAGTTTGTGCGCCAATATGGCGACGCCGCGGCGCTGTTTACCAACGCCGTGCAGCAGTTCAAGGCCGATGTTGAGACACGCGCTTATCCTGCAGACGCGGAATCGTACCATCTGCCCAAAGACACCAAGGTGGAGTTGGAAGCGATTCTAAGACGCAAAGAGATGAAGGCGTACGCGAAGTAGAACAGCTCTTAGCCATTGGCCCTTGGCTCTTAGCTTGGGTAACGAGGCACCAGCATTGATGCCTCGGCGTTCAGTAACGGCGTTGTGCGCAGTTTCGTTGCAGAGGAAGTCATTTCGCTATCCTTGATTGTCAGCTGCAAAATTGCACTTACGGGAGAGCCAAGAAGCATAAAGCTGAGAGACAAAGCTAATGACTAATTGCTAATGGCTAACTGCTGATTTCCCCCATGCTCATTCTCACTTCTGCCGCAGAGGTCACAGTTGTAAGCAAAGAAGCGCGACGCGCCGGCAAACGCGTGGGCTTTGTGCCCACCATGGGCGCGCTCCATCAAGGCCATCTCTCGCTAGTGCGCACCGCACGCGCGCAGGCTGACGTGGTGATCGCGTCAGTCTTTGTGAATCCCTTGCAATTTGGCCCAACGGAAGACTTCAGCAAGTATCCGCGCGATGCGGAAAAAGATTCTGACATGCTGGCCGCGGAGAAATGCGATTATCTTTTTCTGCCGTCGGTTGAAGAGATGTATCCGCCGGGCGCAACCACCTGGGTGAACGTGGAAGGCCTGAGCGAAAAACTCGACGGCCATTCGCGCCCCGGACATTTTCGTGGCGTGACTACCGTCGTGGCCAAGCTGTTCAACATCGTGCAACCGGACTTTGCTTTCTTTGGACAGAAAGATGCTGCGCAGGTAGCGATCATCAACAAGATGGTGCGCGATCTGAATTTTGATGTGCGAATCGTCGTTTGCCCCATCGTGCGCGAAGCCGACGGACTAGCAATGAGCTCACGCAACGCCTATCTGAGTCCCGATCAGCGCAAGCAGGCGCTGGTTTTGTATCGTTCGCTCATGCGCGTGCAGACTCTGGCGGATCGCGGCGAAAGCAGCTCTGCCCGGCTGAAAGTCGCCGGCGAACAAGTGATGGCGGAAGAAGCCGCCGTCAAGCTGGATTATTTTGAGATCGTAAACCGTGACACGCTCGATCCCATGGCCGATATTTCCGGCGGCGCGCTGGTTGTCGTGGCGGCGTATGTGGGCAGCACACGGCTGATCGACAATATTGTGGTGAGCGGAAAAGGAAATGCGGCTGAGCCGCGATGAATGTCCAGTAATTCCGGCGCGCTTTGCACAAACCTTACCACTGATAATACCGATTGACACGGATTAAAAAGCTCAAAGAACTCATTTTGAATTTTGTAATCCGTGTCATCCGTTTCATCTGTGGTGAGATTTGTTTTTTGCACAAGGTAAATCCGGCAGCTCACTTTGAAACGAACTTATTCCCCGCGATCACATACCGCAGCGGCAGCTCCGCCGCTTTGGTAATGCCGATGCGCTGTGTGACCGCAACTTCTTGCACTTGGAAGCCGTCGCTCATCACCTGAAGGTCCGACGCGGGAGAAAGCATGTCTTTTGCATTATCGCGCGGACGCGTGATACCCAGCGCTTCACACAGCTTCCCGGGACCGCTGGCCACTTTGCGCAGATCTCGCGCCGACGTGAGATCGAGATCAGCCAGGTCGCGCGCGTCAGCCATCTCGCGCAAGCCGCTCACGGGTTCCAGCGCGCGGATCAGCACGCAGCCCGCGTCGCCCGCGGGCAGGCAGGAAATATTCAGGCAGTAATGCACGCCATAGATAAAGTAAACATAAGCGTGTCCCGGAGGTCCCCAGAGCACGGCATTGCGCGCCGTGTGGCCGGCAGCGGCGTGCGCAGCCAGATCGCCCGCGCCGAGATACGCCTCCACTTCAACGATGCGTCCTGCAAGCCGCTTGCGTCCTTCACGCCGCACAATTAGCTTGCCCAGCAGTTCGCGAGCAACTATCCGCGGATCGCGATTGAAGAAAGCCCGGCGCAGCAGCTTGGCCTCGCGCGTCATACCGGCCGGGACTGCACATGCGCAAAGCGCTCTTTCAATCGCAGAAATGGGCTTTCCAGCCAGCGATACGAAGCCGCAGCCAGCAGGATGGTAATCGCCAATCCAACGACCGATTGCGCCAATACCATAAAAGGCGTGGAAGCGTGCACCAGGCGAATCGCACAGAAATGCGCGAACTCATGCAGGACATAAAGCCCGTAAGAAATTTTTCCCAGATAGAGCAGCGCCCAACTGCGAAAGAACCCATGCTGCGCGCCCAACACTGACAGCAGTACCACCGCACTTGCCATCGCCGTAAACGGATGCCCCACCGCCATCTGCCATGTAGTGAACTTCAATGTAGGACTGGTAACGGTGAACGCATACACCGCAATCCATGTCACAACACCGCAGCAGAGCATTGCCACGCGTTGCAGACGAGTAAACGGCGGCAGCTTATGTCCGAACAAAGCAATCAAGATCCCGAAAGCGATAGGATCAAGCCGTGTAAACGTGTTGTATTCAATCGTCTCGACCGGCGCTGCGGAAACCGCCAGCCACACGCGCCAGACGTTCGCAACAATCAATATTCCCACGGCGATGATCGCCATCGTGCGCACTGACGCTTTGCGCAACGCCAGCGGCCATGCCAGATAAAACTGCTCTTCAATCGATACAGTCCACAGCGGTGTAGCGAATGACGCAGGCAATCCATAGAACACATAAATCCAGTTGCCCGCCAGCAAGCTATAGCCGACCACATACCGCATCGGCAGATGCTGCTCGGGGACCACTGCCGCAAAGACTGTCGCGAACGCGACGAACGCAAGATACAGCGGCCATATGCGCAGAATGCGTCGAAGATAAAAGCCCCGCAGGTCCAATGCGCCAGTCGTAGCACGCTCGCGCAGCAGCAGGCTGGTAATCAGATAAGCGCTCAGAGCGAAAAATAAATCCACGCCGTAAGCGCCCGCGCCAAATGTCGGAATGAGCAGGCTGCTCAGCCAATGCGGATATCCCGCGGTGTTATAAAACTCCATCGTGCGCGGGGCTGCATGAAAAATAAACACGCCCAGAAAAGCAAAGAACCGCAGCACATCCAGCTCAGGTCGATAAAAACGCGCCGAATGTCCAGCGCGCCCGCGCGCGTTAACGCCAGCCACTGCCGGAACTGTCTCTGCAACCGTTGTCATCTACTTCTTTGCCGCGCCCCGGCGCGTCGCCGCGTGCGGCGCAGCGCCAACAGAGGCCTGCGTCTTCGCCGCAATCCATTCATCCACATTCCGCTCCAGAATATCCAGCGGCAGCGACCCTGATCCCAGCACCACATCGTGAAATTCTTTTAGATCAAACTTCGTGCCCAGCTTTTCTTTCGCGCGCGCGCGCAACTCTTTAATCTTCAGCTCGCCGGTCTTGTAAGCAAGCGCCTGTCCCGGCCATGCAATGTAGCGGTCAATTTCATTGGTGATGTCCAGTTCGTGCTTCGGACAATTCTCCATAAAGTATTTGATCGCCTGTTCGCGCGTCCAATGCTTCACGTGGATTCCGGTATCAACCACCAGCCGCACCGCACGCCACATTTCATAGCTGAGCTGGCCGAACTTGGAATACGGATCGCTGTAAAGACCCATGTCATCGCCCAGCGACTCGGCGTAAAGCCCCCAGCCTTCCACGTAAGCTGTGTACTCGCCAAAGCGGCGGAACTTTGGCATTTCTCCCAATTCATGCGCGCGGGCAATCTGCAAATGGTGTCCTGGCACAGATTCATGCATGGAAAGCGCCATCATTTCCCACTTGGGCCGGGCATCAGGCTTATAAAGATTAACGAAGTAGGTTCCCGCGCGTGATCCGTCAGCAGCGCCTGGGCGGTAATATGCCGCCGTGGTATCCGGAGCAAACGACGCCGGGATCGCTTCCACTCCGTAAGGCTCACGCGGCAAGGTGCGGAACACTTTCACCAGGTTCGGATCAATGGTCTTGGCCAGCGCCTTGTATGCCACAAACAGTTCTTCCGGCGTCTTGTAAAAAAACTGCGGATCGGTCCGCAGGAATTTAAAGAACTCATCGCGCGATCCTTTGAATCCCGTCTGCTGCATTACGCGGTCCATCTCACCATTGATGCGCGCCACTTCTTTTAGTCCGATCTGGTGCACCTCTTCTGGCGTCTCATTCGTCGTCGTATAGTGGCGAATCATCTGCGCGTAGAGCTCGCCGCCATGCGGAAGCTGCCACGCGCCCACTTTGTCGTAACATGCAGGCAGATACTCGCTTACAAAGAACTGCTTGAACTTGGTAAATGCAGGAACAACCTGTTGCTCCACCGCTTTGCGCGCGTCCTGCTGCAGCCGCTGTTGATCGGCCTGGCTGATTGCAGATGGAAAGCTCTTGAACGGTTTGTAAAACCCGCTCTGCGTGGGATCACTCACAATCTGCTTGTCGATCTGCGCCGGAATCCGCTCCATGATCACCCGCGGATGCACCATGCGCTCCTTGATGCCCTCGCGCAACAGCGCCGTGAACTGGTCCATCGCAATGGGGACAGCGCGCAGGCGCGCCAGCCAGTCCTCATAATCTTTCACCGTCTCAAACCGCAGCGAGCTGCTCAGGTCGTCACTGGTCTGCGGGCCTTCACGCTGGTTAAAGGTCATCAGGAACCAGCGGACTTTGTATTGTTCCAGGCGGTCCAGATAGCGCTTCTGGAACAAGTCGTAGTTGAGCTGGTCGGCCTTGTTCAGCTGCTTGCGGTCGATCTTGGCCAGCTTGGCTAAAATCTCATGGTTGTTCTGGTCGCGCCGCGCATACGCTTCTGGACTCCTGTCCATCCAGCGATCATTCCATCGCCGATCACCCAGCTCCGACGCCCGTTCCGGGTCTCCTTGCATCTCCTGTTCCCAGGCCGCATTGAACAGATCATGCAGTGCTTTAGTGGCATTCGCCCGCGGAATGGCCCGTCCAGTGGCAGCCAAAGCTAAAAGTACAAACACGAAAGGCCAAGCTCGCATTAGTTCCTCCGATTCTCAGCGGAAAGTGTATAGCAGTTCATTGCAGCATTAAAATCATCGCATCATCCAAAGCCGCAGCTGTTCTGGTTTTCCAACTGGAGGCATGCCATGAGGTTTAAAAGATCAATTGTATTAACCCTGCTGTTGGCCTTTGCGTCGTGGAGTGGGGCCGCAACCCTTCCTGCAGGAAGCCATGCCACCGTTCGCCTCAACACGTCTCTGAGCTCAGCCACGGCGCACGCCGGCGAAATATGGAGCGGCACTCTTACGCATGACATTGTGGAACATGGCAAAGTCGTGGTCCACGCGGGCGCTCCAGTCAAAGGCAAGGTCACGTACGTGAATCGCAGCGGACGCCTGCATAAACCGGGCGCGCTCACACTGCGTCTGAGTTCCATCAACGGAGAGACTGTTTACAGCTCCCGCGTTACGCGCCAGGGTAAGAGCCACACCAAGAGCAATGCCACAAAAATCGGTGGCGGCGCGGGCGCCGGAGCTGTGATTGGCGCGCTGGCCGGAGGCGGCAAAGGAGCAGCTATCGGTGCGGGAGCGGGTGCTGCCGCTGGAACCGGAGTTGCTGCAGCCACGGGCAAGCAGGAAATCAGGATTCCGGCAGAAAGCGTTCTGACCTTTACGATTACGGGATCGAAGTAAATTTTGGGAGGAGACACAAAACGCGAAAGCCGGATGATCACAAGAGCTTTCGAGTTTTATATTTCGGTTTGATTTCTGAATTCAGGTAAGCTCCTTTTGATGGTGCCGTTAGAAGCCCCTGATATTCATCATTTGGAACGTCAAAGTATCGATAGATTTCACCTGAACTCTTAAATTCAATATCAAGTGTTTGCGATTTGGGATCGTACAAAATTGCGGAAATCGCGCTTGATTCGACAAGAACCCTTGTAGGATTTTTCCCAGCAATTGGATCAATTGGAAAAAAGGATGAATCAGGATCTAATCCAAACTGTCGAATCTCTGCAGCGTAGGAAAGAAGAACGTCCTGGATCTCTTTTGTTGAGCAGTTTCCAAGCCGTATCCAGATAACCTTAGGCGGCGGTCCGAACAGGAAACCCCTTTGGCTGAAATCGGTGTCCTTGGACACGATTGTGAAGCCAAACTGCTTTGCGTATTCCCACACTTCAATATCAATGGCTGATGCCAGTCCCAAGTCCCGTACGTGTGCAGAACCGGGAAACTCGTCAGAGAGGCTCCGTACCAGCTTGTAGGAGAGATTCTGGTCAAAGAGTAGTTTCAAGCAGGGGCAGTAAACAGTTTACGCTCGCGGTCTGCGGCGAACGTAAGACAGGCTTTAATGTCTTCGGCTTCAAGATCAGGAAAGTCCTTGAGAATTTCTTCCTGAGACATACCCGAAGCCAGATACTCAAGCACTTCGTAGACGGTTATACGCAGGCCACGGATGCAAGGCTTTCCCCCTCGCTTTCCCGTCTCCATGGTGATCCGTCCTCCGTAGTTCATGGAACCAGAGTATGTCTTTCAGCACCACCGGTCAAGCATGTTCAGGGCTGCGAATCCCGCTACTTCCCTTTCAGCGCCGCCATCGCTGCCGCCGCATGCTCGTCCGGCTTCAATCCCGTCAGCACGGCTGAAATTTTGCCTTCCGGGCTGATCACAAAGGTCGTCCGCTCGATTCCCATGTACTTCTTGCCGTACATGCTCTTCTCTTTCATTACGCCGTACTTGTTGCAGACAGCCTTGTCTTCATCCGCCAGCAGCGAATAAGGCAGGTCGTATTTCTCTTTAAATTTCTTCTGGGCAGAGGGTTTGTCGGCGGAAATGCCCAGCACCACTGCCCCTGCTTTTTGCATCTTGGTGAATGCGTCGCGGAACCCGCACGCCTCTATCGTTCAACCTGGCGTGTTGGCCTTGGGATAAAAAAAGAGCACCACGTGCTTGCCGCGATAATCTTTTAATGCGGTTGGCTTGCCATCTTCATTGGCAAGAGAGAACTCCGGGGCTTTATCATTAACTTCCATAGGGTTTCCGTGTTTATAAGATCAATGAATTTATATAGCAGAAGCAGGTTCCTTGCCAGCGCGATGCTTGTGCTGGTATGTGCGGCGGCCGTCACCAGCGCGTTTGCCCAGCGTCGCAAGGCGCACAAGCTGCGCGCTACGGCCGTGGTTGAAGTCACTACGGATTCGGCCGGCATCGTCGCCACGCACGTTTTTCCCGTCGCCATCCTGGACGAAGGCAGCTTCCATGATGCCAGTATCTATAAATCCGCGCCGCAGCCCATGGCGCTCGATAACGGCATTGTCTATGAAGTGCAAAAAGAAGGCATACCCGTTGGCTACGCCACCATCCTGAGCAGCACAAACAATAAGGGCTGGACCGCGCTGGCTAAGTGGCAAGTTGCAGACCAACCCAAGAAAGCGCAGGCATCGACCCCTGTAACCACAGGTGATAACCGGCCAATCATTCATCGCGGCGATGCCAACCCATCCCCCACGCCTGCCAGTACTTCCGCTCCCGGAACTTCAAATTCGACAACAAGCGCCTCTTCCGCAAGCGCTCCCTCAAATGACTCTTCCAGCGCGCCGGAGGATGCTGACCGGCCCGTGCTCCGGCGGCGCTCTCCGCCCCAAGCAGAACCAGAATCTACGCCACAGCCTTCGCCAACTCCGTCTGCCCAAACACCGACGACCCAGGGGTTTCCTGCCCCACACACTAAACTCCCTGTAATTACCTCCGGCACCAAAACTTTTGTGGCCGTCTCTGATAACGAATCGGCCGATGTGCGCTCTTTTGCTTTCAAGTGGAAGCCCGGGGAAGCGCAGCAGATGGAAACCAGGATGCGCAAGCTTGCCCTGGCGCAGCTTCCACGGGAAAACGTGCAGCTCAACGCTAATTCTCTTCAAAATGTGGTGATGCGCTCTTTTGATCTGGACCTGAGCAATGACGCAGTGATCGTATTTAGCGCGGAAATTCCGGGCAGCTATCTGGCGCCGGGCGGCAAGAGCACGCCGGGAAAATTCGTCTCGCGCTATGTAACCGTGATTGCGCGTGTGGACTTTGAAGGCGTGCCGCAGAAACTTGCCTCCAGCGTGACTGACTCTTCACGGCTGGACGTTGCCCCGAGGCTGGAGCTGATCGATGCCGTAGACGTAGACGGCGATGGCCTGGCCGAGCTGCTATTCCGTGAATACGGCTTCGACGACAAAGGCTTCATCATCTATGGCGTGGGCCGCAGCACGGTAACCAAAGTATTTGAAGGCGCAAGCATGCCGCTGCGGTAAGCGCGCGCAAAGCTGGCACGGATGATTTGGCGATCAGTAGATCGTGAAGTTCTAAAAAAGCGTTGGCTAGACCGTCAACATGATTGCTTATGGAACGTTAAGCGGCGTACTCAGTGTGCCAATCAGGTTTGATTTCCGGTCAAGCACGCCCAGGCGCAGTGTGTATTGGCCCGCCTTCAGGTCCAGCGCTCGCTGGCAAGGGAAAAAACTCTTCATCATCTTGTCATAATCGCTCTGGGGCAGGGCAGCCGTAATGGTGCCGCCTTCAACGCGTATTGGGTCGCCCTTTTTAGGATAAGCCCACACCACGCAGTTCAGTTCAGCATGCTTCAGTCCGTCGCTGCCCTGCTGAAAGGCCAGCGTGTGCGGATCAATGTGAAAGACCACTGACATTTTATTCTGTGTTTGCGGCGAAGCGGGAAGTACGGCCGCAGCAAAGGAAACCGCAGTCAGCGCGGGCGCATTGATATCCAGGGCCTGGCTGAATTCATTTTCCATGGTACTGGTGCTTAATACAGTGAGCGGATTATTGGCATAGTAGCCATCGCGATATTGCAGCTTTACTCCAGGGCGTCCGACACTGACCTTGATGTGGCGGAATTTATTGTTCCATGTCTTGTTGGCCGGATAATACTCCAGTGTGTAATAGGTTGAGCCATCATCCAGGCTGGTGCGCACGCCGGTATCAATGTCATTGCGGTTGAAAAAAGTTTTTCCTCCGGTGCGTTGCGCCATGCTGGACATCGCTGTCTGGGCGGAGAACTGGTCATCCTTGGATACTCCCGCTGCGCTGATGGGATAAAGCGCCACCTGCGCTCCCATCAGCTCGTCGGCGATCTTCTCCACCATCGGCGAATAATCCTCTATCTGCATGATTTCTGGGCTCATGACCGTGTCCGGATAGAGACTGAGCGGAAAACCTTCAGAAATCCAGATCAGGTTTTTGCGGCCGGGATATCCGGCCAGCGTCTGGGCCAGAAAAATCATTCCCCGAAAAGCGGCACTGCGCCCCTGGGGAACATTACGGAAGGTGCCCCTCTGTGTGAATGGTGAAGCGGCTGCTTCCGCCGTAGCCAGGTGCGCCACGCCAATGCCTCTGTAATGCGTGATGGCGTCCCGCAACGTCGCGGGATCGGTGCTGAAATCATGCAACAGGCGCAAATTGTTCTCTAATGCATACACTGCGGTCGGCTGCAGCGTGGGGTTCGTTCCCAGGTATTTCACCAGCATGTCCTGCGCATAAGCATGATTGCTGAAATCCGTATTGATCGCATCCAGCAGGATTATGTTCAAAGCGCTGTTGCCGCTGTAGAGCGGCTCGTTTGAAAAAACGTTCGGCGCAGGCTGATGAGACGCAGCCTTCACACCCCCAGGCTGATGGAAGCTGAAATCCACCACCTTCTGCGGCTCATCGTTCTCTTTTACAACAAAGTCCTCGGCTTTCAGGTCCTTCACCGGCGAGCCTTTTTCATCGGTGGCTACCACGTCCACCACAACCAGCCTTGTTGTGGTGCGAAATGTCTGCGGAGCGCGCCCGTTTGGGTTCTGAGCAAATATCTGTTGTGATTGCAGGCAGAACAATGCCAGAAAGAGGGCGGGAAACCGCTGAGCCCATAACTTCATAAGAATCTCCAGAGAAGCTGGAACAATATAACAAAAGCGATTTCTCTTTGGTTGGAGAATTTCGATCTTATGTAACAACTAGATAGGACTTAGGCAAAACATCTTATGCCAAACTACCCGCCGCTCACCGCCGGAACAATCAATATCTCTGCATCGGCAGGGACCTTCATTGCCAGCCCGTCGGCAAAGCGGATGGCCTCGTCGCCCACGAATATGTTGACGTGCTGCTGTGGATGTTGATGGCTACGGCATGGCTGAACGGCTCATCCGCGCATACAGCTTCGACAAGAAAAGCTTCATCGTCTATAGCGTCGGCCCGAGGTGCCGTCACGAAGGTTTTTAAGGAAGCAAGCATGCCGCTGGACGCTGCTCCGCTAAAATAGTTTCAGTTCAAGCTGTCTGGATACATGACAGCGGAAAATCGCGAGTGACTTTTCAACTTGTAGGTGAAATTTCCGGGATTGAGCTAATTGCGGTCGGCAGGTCCATTCGCGAGCTGAAACGGCTTCGAAAGGTCTATGGCCGTGGCCGCTGGAGAAAACTCAAAGGAATTGCATCAATCCGATTTTTTCTGATGGTACGATACATTGAGGCGAACTGCATTGGTATGAGGCGCACGGCATTGGCAGAAAAGAAATCAAAATCAAACGGATCATCTCCTAGAAAAAAAGGGCCCGCGGGGTCACAACCCGTCGTGTGTGTAAGAAACGATGACTATCCCGCCTCGCTGGAATTACGCAAAATCTACCAGCTCACGCGTGATTCGGCTGCGGCCAGGCTCGGAATGCTGCGTGTGGTCGATGAGTCAGGGGAAGATTATCTATATCCCGACGATTATTTCGTGGCCATAAAACTCACACCGGCTGTCGAGCGTGCCCTTCGCTCTGCCTCTTAACTCACCCGCCACTCACCGCCGGAACAATCAATATCTCTGCATCGGCAGGAACCTTCGTTGCCAGCCCGTCAGCAAAGCGGATGGCCTCGTCGCCCACGAATATGTTGATGTGCTGGCGGACCATGCCCTGTTCATCCACAATCCGGTCTTGCAGGCCGGGATATTCCTTCCACAGCGCTGTGAGCGTTTCCGCGACGGTCGCCGGTGAGCCGTCTACCGCAAGCAGGTTGCGGCCCCCAGCAAACGAAGCCAGATACGTTGGTATACGGACCGTGATTGGCACAGGCTATCTCGCAGCCCGCGCGCGGCCAGGGCCTTTGCGCTTTGCAGACTTGGATTTTCCGGCCGCCCTGCTTCTTCCTGCTTTGCTGTTGCTGGCTTTGCTTTTTCCGATCTTCCTCTTCTCCGCGTCTCCGCGTCTCCGCGGTGAATCCGTTCCATCTCCGCCCACCCATGCCGCCTTCACGCAAACCACCGCCGGCAGGCCCTCGATAATCACCTTCCAGGATTTCCCATCATCGCTCGATCCATAGACCTTGCCACTTCTCGTCCCGAAATAAACACCAGCGGGATCGCATGTATCCGTTGCGAGCGCATCGCGCAGAACAGTTTCCATGGCGTTCTTCTGCGGCAGGCCACGCGTGAGTGGTTCCCAGCTTTCGCCCGCATTGGTTGTCCTATAGACCCGCAGCTTTCCTTCCGGCGTGCAGCGATATTGGTCTGACTCAATCGGCACAATGTAAACCGTCTCCGGATCGTGCGGATGCGCGGCCATGCAGAAGCCAAAATCCGACGGCACGCCGTTCGCGATGTCCTTCCAGGAGTTGCCGCCATCATCGCTGCGATAAAGCCCCCAATGGTTTTGCAGAAATAGCCGCTCCGGCCGGTCGCGATGTTGCACCACCTTGTGCACGCACTGGCCAAACTCCGGATGCTTGTCCGGCAGAAACTCTGCTCTTACGCCGTTGTTCCGCGCCTGCCACGTGGCTCCACCATCATCCGTGCGATATGCACCGGCCGTGGAAATGGCAATCATCATGCGCTTTGGGTTTGTCGCGTCCGGCACAATCGTATGCAGGCACAGCCCGCCGCCGCCGGGCTGCCACTTTGAGCGATGAGGATGATTCAACAGCCCTTCCACCGGCGTCCACGTCTTTCCCGCGTCGCGCGACTCAAACAGCGCTGCAGGTTCCACACCGCAATAGAGTGTGTCAGGATCGTCATTGCGTCCGGGCGTGATCTGCCAGATATTCTTGAGCGTCAGCTTGGATTCCTCTGGGAACTTGACTGAATAAGCTTCCGGCTCTGTGACGGTCTTGCCGTAATCGTCAGACGAGCACAGCACCGTGCCCCATTGGAAGCTCTGCTGGGCCCACCACAGCCTGCGGCGACCCTGGCGCTGGTCAAATGCCATGGCATAGACCGGTGCACCTATCGAGTATGGCCCGCCCACGTCCCATTTCTTGCGTGCTTTATTCGAGCGCAGCACAAATGCGCCCTTCATGGTGCCCACCAGCACGATCACGTCGCCATTTTTCGCCGAGACGTGTTTAACTTTCGGCATGGTTCCTCCGTCAGAATTTGTTTCCGCCATTTTATCGGTGAGACGCCCATAATTTCCAATTCGACCCGCCTCGGCGATTTGCAATTACAGATTAAGTTTGAAGTCTGTGCCGTTGATGTCTAAGATTGTCCCTTTCACCACGCTAACGCGATACCTTATGCAGGTCTCAGAGAGGACAACGATGCGGAAAATTATTCTTGCGATAGTTTTGGTTGGACTGTTTGGCTCCATGCACGCTTTTGCCCAGGGCCAGGATTTCAGCAAGGTTGAAATGAAAGTTCAGAAAGTTGCGGGGAGCGTTTACATGATTGAAGGCGCGGGCGGAAATATCGCAGCCTCCGTCGGCGACGACGGCATTGTCATGGTGGACGATGAGTTCCTGCCGCTCGCAGACAAGATTGAAGCCGCTCTGAAAGGCATTACCGACAAACCGGTCAAAGTCGTCCTGAACACGCACTGGCACGGTGACCACACCGGCGGCAATCCACATTTCGGCGAAAAAGCCCCGATCGTGGCGCAGGAAAACGTGCGCAAGCGCCTGGTCACCGGCGGCAAGACCCGTTTCGGCGAAACCAAGCCTGCCGAAAAGACTGCTCTGCCCATCATCACCTTTGAAAACGATGTTTCGGTCCATCTGAACGGCGAAGATATTCACGCCATCCATTTTCCCAATGGCCACACCGATGGCGACAGCGTGATCTTTTTCAAGCAGTCCAATGTGGTCCACATGGGCGATGATTTCTTTAACGGCGGCATGTTCCCGTTTATCGACATCGATAGCGGCGGCAGCGTACAAGGCATGATCGCCGGCGACGAGAAAGTCCTGTCCGAAGTCCCAGACGACGTGAAGATCATTCCCGGCCACGGCCCGCTCGGAACCAAGGACGACTTAAGAAAATTCGTCACCACATTGAAAGAAACTTCCGCCGCCGTCGAAGCCGGAATCAAGAAGGGAAAAACTCTCGATCAGCTCAAGCAGGAAAAAGTCTTGGCCAAATGGGATTCATGGGGACAGGGCTTCATCAAAACTGACATGTTCATTGAGATTCTGTATGACAGCCTGAAGAACAAGCCCAGCGGTCCGAAGAATTCGCATGGGCATTTGAGCAAATAGCAGCTGGCAAATAGCAACTGGTAACTAGCCGTGGCAGGTTGCGACAGTAACGTGAGCGCTTTCGCCTGCCGCGGCCGCGGAGATTGGCTGCACTTTCGGGGGGAGAAATGAAAGATTTTCGCGACTTCAAAGTCTGGGAAAAAGCTCACGAACTGGTCCTCGCAACGTATCGCGCAACAGAGACATTTCCCAAGCATGAAATGTTCGGCTTAGTAAGCCGGATTAGAAGGTGTAGTTCTTCCATTCCTGCAAATATAGCTGAGGGGTGTGGGCGGCTCGGCAATTCAGAACTTCATAGATTCCTTCAGATTGCTTGTGGTTCGGCAAATGAGATGGAATATCACCTCCTGCTTGCAAAGGACCTTGGCTATTTGAATGAGGAGGCATATCTCATTCTCGACCAGCAACTCGCCGAGGTGAAGAGAATGTTGGTTGCACTAACACGTAAAGTTGGCTCGGAACGAAAATCTTAATTGGTTTGGCCAGTTGCTAGCTGCTAGCTGCTAGTTGCTTCTTCAGCAACTCATTCACCAGCTCCGGCTTGGCCTGCCCTTTTGACGCCTTCATCACCTGGCCTACAAAAAATCCTAGGATGGTCGTCTTACCGGCGCGGTATTGTTCCAGTTGTTTCGGATTTGCGGCAATGATTTCGTCGATGATCTTTTCCAGAGCTGCTACATCCGTAATCTGCTGCGGCTTTTCCCGCTCATAGACTGCGGGAAAATCTTCATGAGAAGCAAATGCCTTGTCGTAAAGATCTTTGAGGATCTTGCTGGAAATAGCACCCGACTCCGCCAGATCAGCGGACAGCGCCACGCCTTTCATTGAAATAGGGGACTGTTCAATCTCCAGGCTTGCCGCTTTTAATCGGCCCATCAGTTCGCCCTGTACCAGGTTCGCCACGCGCTTGGGATTCTTTGCCGCTTTGGCGGCCTCTTCAAACTGGTCGGCCAGCGACTTTGTCACTGTCAAGACCCGAGCGTCATACTCAGTAATGCCATAGTCGGCCACCATGCGCTTGCGGCGCGCTTCCGGCAATTCCGGCAAAGTCTTCCTGATTCCCTCCTGCTTTCGTGCATCCACCACCAGCGGCAGCAGATCAGGCTCGGGAAAGTAGCGATAGTCATGCGCCTGCTCTTTGGATCGCATGCTGTAGGTCCGGCCTTCCTGGGCATTATAGAGACGCGTTTCCTGCTGAATGCGCTCGCCCGCTTCCAGCGCTTCAATCTGCCGGTCAATCTCATACTCAATGGCGTCGCGGATAAAGCGGAAGGAATTCACGTTCTTGATTTCCGCCTTGGTACCGAACTTTTCCTCTCCGCGCGGACGTACGCTTACATTGGCATCGCAGCGCAGCGATCCTTCTTCCATATTGCAATCGCTCACGCCCGTGTACAGGATGATCTCTTTCAGCAGCGTCAGGTATTCAAACGCCTCATCCGCCGATCGCATGTCAGGCTCGCTGACTATTTCCACCAGCGGCGTCCCGCTACGGTTCAAGTCAATCGACGTATAGGTATTCGAATCGACCAGACCGTCGTGAATGCTCTTGCCCGCATCCTCTTCCATGTGCAACCGCGTGATGCCGATTTTCTTACTGCCGCCGCCTGCTTGCGTAATCTCAATATAGCCATGTTCGGCCAGCGGCTTATCAAACTGCGAAATCTGGTAGCCCTTGGGCAGGTCAGGATAAAAATAATTCTTGCGGGCAAAGATTGAAGTCTCTCGCACCTGGCAATTCAGTGCCTGTGAAGCCAGCACGGCAAACTCTACCGCGCGCTTGTTGAGTACCGGCAGTGCGCCGGGCAGTCCCAGGCATACTGGGCAGACATTTGTGTTGGGCGGAGCGCCAAACTGAGTGGAGCAGCCACAGAAAATCTTGGTCTGCGTGAGCAGTTGAACGTGCACCTCCAGCCCGATCACCGGCTCATATTTCTCGCGCAGGGCTGAAGAAAGCGAACTGGCAGGCTTGGGACTGGCGGGCATGGAAAGATTATAGAGGCAACTGAATGCTTATTTGGGAGCAGGTGCGCTTTCCGGCTTATCCATCGGAATATCAAAGTAGAACAGCTCTTTGGTGCCGGCCTTGATGCCGGAGACATACAAATGCGCTCCCGGTTCTGGCGGATCTCCCTGCATGTCAAAAAATAAATATCCGGCATGGGTGGAATGCGGCGTCACCGGAACAGCGGCGAATTGCGCCGACTCATACTCTTCCTGCGTGTCCTTGCTGATAGCCTCTTTTTTCTTGCCTACAGGGAACGGCAGATGCATCCCCGGATGGCTCTGGTCCGCGCGATTAGGCCTGACGAACTTGCGATAGATGTCTTCGTTGCTCGCCGGCTGCAGCTTGTCCCGTCGAGCCGTGATGTATTCGATCTTCAGGTCCTGAAGCATCAGCGTCTGATCGCCGTCATTGGAAATCAGCAGGCGCACCGGAAAAAGGCCACGCTCCCAGTAATTCTCTTTGAATATCCCGGACATTTTCTGAGCGTCCACTGGATCGGCGGCGATGGTCACCTTTTCGTCGTTATGCGCCTCATGCAGCGGATATGTGCTGGCATGGTTGGCTGGCGGCGGATTGAAATGCTTTTCGCTGAAAAGCAGCGTGGTAAGCAGGACGACACAAAGGCTGATGCGGGCGGCTTTCACAAAATTCATTATATCCAGCCGCCGGGCAGGTTTGCACAACCCCGCCGTTTCCATAGAATGTCCAAGTCATTCAATGTATGTTTTCTACAGTTTGCTTCTGGCCTGTGCGGCGCTGCTCTCGCTGCCATGGTGGATCATTCAGATGCTCCGCCTGGGCAAATACCGCTCCGGACTGGCGGAGCGCCTCGGTTTTGTCCCTGCTCGATTGAATGATGCCCAGCCCGGATCTATATGGGTGCATGCCGTTTCCGTGGGCGAAGTGCTGGCGGTAAGCCAGTTGATCAATGACCTGAAGCAGCAAAATCCCGATCGGCAGATTTTTGTCTCGACCACCACAGCCACCGGCCAGGCGCTGGCGCGCCAGCGCTTTGGCGAAAGCCGCGTTTTCTTCATGCCGCTAGATTTTGGCTTTGCTGTCCGAAGATATCTGAATGCTTTGAAGCCGCAGCTGATCGTGATCGCAGAAACCGAGTTCTGGCCCAACCTGCTCCATCTGGCCGGCAAGCGGCAGACGTCGCTGGCAATCGTGAATGCGCGCATCTCTGACCGCTCATACCCCCGTTACAGGCGCTTCAAATGGTTCTTTGGACGCGTACTCTCTGAAGTGGATTTGTTTCTGGCGCAAACAACAGTAGACGCCGAGCGTCTGCGCGAAATTGGCGCTCCCACTGAACGTGTGCGAGTCAGCGGCAATTTGAAATTCGATATTCGCCCAAGTGCTCAAACCGTGTTGGTGACCGGCCTGCGGGCAGCTATCGACAAAGAGTCGCCAATAATCGTCTGCGGCAGCACCGCTGAAGGCGAAGAAGAGCTGCTGCTGGCGGCATTCAAGACAGTCCAGCAGCAATTCCCCAAGGCCGTGATGGTCATGGCGCCACGGCATCCTGAGCGGTTTGAAAAAGTGGCAGCTTTGATTTCGACAGAGGGCTTTGTTCTTCAGCGCCGTACTCTTTGGCAACCGCCGCAAGCGATTCGCAGCGGCATCTTCCTGCTGGATAGCGTTGGGGAACTCGCCGCAATTTATGAACTGGCGGACATCGCGTTTGTGGGCGGCAGCATGGTTCCCACGGGTGGCCACAATATTCTTGAACCCGCGCAGTACGGCGCTGCCATTCTGGTGGGACCGCATACTTTTAATTTCCGCGAGGTCGTCAGCATCTTTGAGCAAGGCAAGGCAGTAAAGACCGTTACGGCTGAAACTCTTGGCACACAGTTTCTCTCATTATTGGGCCATCCCGATGAACTACAGCGCATGGGTCGCCTTGCAAAAGATTTATTTAGCAAACATGCCGGAGCCACGCGGCGCACCCTGGACGCTCTGGCCCCGCTGTTGAAGCATCAAGAGAGTGCCCGATGAACCCATTCTCGGCCATCTTCGGCGCGGGCGTTGCGATGCGAAATGCCTTATATGATCGCCGCATCTTTCAGGTAAAAAAGCTGTCGCGGCCGGTTATCAGCATTGGGAACATCTCCGTTGGCGGCAGTGGCAAAACGCCTTTCGTGATCGCGCTGGGACAGTTGTTGGCAGAGCGCGGGATCACCTTTGACGTCCTCTCTCGCGGATACGGACGCACTTCCACCGAAATTGCCGCGGTCGATCCTAACGGTTCATCCGCGCAGTTTGGCGATGAGCCTCTGTTGATCGCTCGCAAACTGCGGGCACCCGTGATTGTTGGGGCTGACCGTTATCAGGCTGGCCTTCTGGCCGAACAGAAATTCTCCACCAAGCTGCACTTGTTAGATGATGGCTTTCAACATCGCCGCCTGCATCGCGATTTTGATATTGTCCTCTTGCCTTCCGAAGACCAGACAGGATCTTTGCTGCCTACAGGCCGCTTGCGCGAACCGATCAGCGCATTAAGCCGAGCGGATTCCGTTGTCCTAACCGATTCTCAAGTACCGCCAATTGGATCCACAAGCATTTTGCGTGCCCGCCGGGTCATTGAAATCCCTGCCGCTGCGGAAAAAGCAATCGCTTTTTCCGGAATTGCGCGACCCCAGCAGTTCCTTGACGGGTTGAAATCTTCAGGGATGGAAATCGCTGGGACGCTCACTTTCCGCGACCATCATCGCTACGACCAGCGCGAGATAGACCGTCTGCTCGCCCTTAAAAAACAAACCAAAGCAGACAGTTTCATCACCACGGAAAAAGACCTGATCAATCTGGGAACTCTCGCCACGCAACTTTCCCCGCTTATGACGGCGGGGCTTCGAATTGAGCTGAAATCGTCTCAGCAGGTGTTAACAGAGATCATTAAGATCATTGAACAGCGCTCAGGCCAGCAGATTCAGCCTCCGGCATGAGAAAATCGTGAGTCCATGCAAAAAGCCCAAAAACCGGCCGACCGCCTCGTCAAAATCATCGAGCAGTTTTCCAAGCTCAGCATAACCGTCCTGGGCGACCTGATTGCCGACGAGTTTATCTATGGCGAAATCTCGCGCGTCTCGCGGGAAGCGCCGGTGCTCATCCTGCGCCATCGTAACCGCACGGTCGTCCCGGGCGGTGCGGGCAATGCCATTTACAACCTGGCCGATCTGGGAGTGACGGTCCTCCCTGTTGGCGTTATCGGCGACGACGAAGCCGGCCGCATGCTGCTACATGCATTCCGGCAAAAACATATTTCTGTGAGCGCCATACGCAGGATCAAGGGCCGTGGAACGGTTACCAAGACGCGCGTCCTTGCCGGAACCACGCACTCGCCCCGCCAGCAGGTCATACGGGTGGACCGGGAACCGGAAACGCCGCTGGACCGAGCCGCCGTTCGTGACCTCACGTTTCAGGCCCGCGGCTATGTCCGCGCCTCCGACGCGTTGCTGATCTCCGATTACGGCTATGGAGCAGCCACCCCGGAAATTTTTGACAACATCCGCTCGCGCGCTTCTCTCAACGGCGTTCCCGTAACCCTCGATTCGCGCTATCGCACGCTGGCTTACAGTGGCGTTACGGCCGCCACGCCGAATGAATCAGAGTTGGAAGAGGTCCTGGGAACACGCATCGGCAATGACAACGCTCGCCTCTTCGCCACCGGCAAGGCCGTGATGCAGAAAATGAAATTGCAGTCCCTGCTGGTGACGCGCGGCAAGGACGGCATGGTGGTTTTTTCCCGCGGCAACAAGCCGGTTCCTATACCGATTTATGGCTCAGATGAAGTGGCTGACGTTACCGGGGCCGGGGACACTGTCATAGCCACCTACACTGCCGCGCTTGCCGCCGGGGCCGACCCAGAATCTGCCGCGCGCCTGGCAAATTACGCCGGAGGCATTGTAGTGATGAAACGCGGAACCGCTACGGTAACCCGCGCTGAACTGCTGCGCGCCGTAATGGAGGGATAACTGGCTGCCACCACAAAAAAAGTATTTTCAACCGCTGAACTGGCAGAGCAGGTGCGGCAATGGCGTTTGGCCGGGGACAAGGTCATCCTTACCAATGGATGTTTTGATCTTCTTCACGTAGGTCATGTCCGCTATCTGCGCGCCGCCAAGCAGCTGGGCGGAAGGCTCATTGTCGCGGTGAATTCAGATGCGAGCACGCGAGCACTGAAAGGTGAAGGCCGGCCTCGCGTTCCCGGTGACGAACGTGCGGAAATCCTGGCAGCGCTCAGTGATGTTGACGCCGTTACACTCTTTGATTCGCTGGACGTGACCGAACTTATACGCTTGCTGCGCCCGGACATTCACGCCAAAGGCACTGACTACACTGAAGAGAATGTGCCGGAACGCGATGTGGTAATTGCCTGCGGCGGGCGTGTCGCCATTGTCGGCGATCCTAAAGACCACTCCACTACCGAGTTGCTGAGAAATAAAGTACTGAGGCGGGAATGGCCAAAATCCTGATTGTCCGGCTGGGAGCCATGGGAGACATTCTGCATGCCTTGCCGGCAGCAACCGCGATCCGGGCTGCCCTTCCCAATGCAACTATAGGGTGGCTGGTGGAAGAGCGCTGGTCTGAGTTGCTTACCGCCCAGGGGAGAAAAGCCAGTCCGTACAACGTGAGCCCCCAAAAGCCGGTCGTCAACAACATTCACACGCTTGATACACGGCGATGGCGACAACACTTCTTTCGTCCTTCTGCCACCGCGGAAATTGCCGGCGCGCTGAAACGCGTGAGAAAAATCGACTACGACTTTGCCCTGGATTTTCAGGGCGCCATCAAGTCCGGGATTTTTGCCAAGCTGGGCGGCGCAAAAATCCTGGCGGGCTATGCGGACCCCCGCGAATCCGCAACAAAGCACTTTTACAGAAAAGTGCTTCCGCGCCAGGGCAACCATGTGATCGAACAGAACCTGGCGTTGGCGGGTGGGGCTCTTCAGCCGGTGCTCGGCAGTCGCGAATTGAAGCTGCTTGCTCCCCAGCTCCCTGTCGATCCTACGGCTGAAGCCTGGGCAGATTCTGAAATCAGGCGGCTGGGAATCGCCAGCTACGCCATTGTGAATCCCGGCGCAGGCTGGGGCGCGAAGCAATGGCCGGCGGAGCGATTTGGGCAGGTCGCAAAGGCACTCGCGGCACATAACATCAAGACACTGGTCAATGCCTCTGCGGAGGAAAGCGAACTGGCTCGCGCGGTGGTTAACGCCAGCGGCGGCAATGCATTTGAGTTGCGCTGCACTATCGGGCAGCTGATTGCGCTTACACGTCGCGCACGCATTCTGGTGGGCGGTGATACCGGCCCGCTGCACCTTGCGGCTGCGCTGGAAATTCCTGTTGTCGGATTGTATGGACCTACCGATCCCGGACGCACCGGACCGTATGGGGCCAATGCGATTGCGCTGCGGCATCCGGAAAGCGAGACCACGTTTTCTCACCATCGAGAGGTTGAAGCCGGGTTGCTGAAAATTTCAACAGAAGAAGTGATTGCCGCCGCTCGCCACCTGTTGGGAGGCGGCCATGCCTAGCTGGTCGCGGATTGCCACTCGGTCACGCGTGCCTCTGGGCTTTGTTTTCGCAGCCGCATATTTCTGGCTCGCGCGGCCAACGTGGATTTCTCTGGGCGCAGGTTTTGCCGTGGCAGCCGTGGGCGTTCTGGTCCGCGCTCTTGCCTCAGGACACATACGCAAAAACGCCGAGCTTGCCACCACAGGCCCGTACGCTTACACGCGCAATCCGCTCTATCTTGGTTCCATCATCATTGCCATAGGTTTCATCATTGCAGCCCGTAATCTCTGGATTGGTATTGGCGCGCTGGCAATGTTTGCCTTTATCTATCTTCCGGTGATTACCGCCGAGGAAAAATATCTGCGATCGGCATTCCCCGGCTATGATTCTTACGCCAAAGAAGTGCCGCGCTTTTTGCCGCGCCTCACACCGTACCGCGCAGAAGCCGAAGTGGTTGACGGCGCAACACATTTTTCTTCAGCGCTTTATCTTCGGCATCGCGAGTACAATGCCGCCTTGGGTGCGGCGCTGATGCTGGGCGCTCTTGTGCTGAAAATGCTGGTAAAACATTGATCCAAACTCGTGATCGCATTTTTTTGCGCGCCATCTGCGCCTTGCTGGCGCTGGGTGGCCTGGCAGCCTCCTTTGCGTCTTCACCTCAGGCAAAGAAGCCAGGCCCCGCGGAACCCTCTCGCCCCGCTCGCGCAACGGAACAGAGCGAGCTTGTCGCACCGTCAGTAGCTCACCCGCGTGCGGAATATCAATTCCCCATTGGGCAAACCTACGTCTATAGCGGAGAATGGCGAGTTTTCAACGCCGGGATTGCCACACTGCGTATGGAGCAGGCTGGCCGGGAGAATCGAATTGTTGCCGCAGCCGATGCCGCCGGGACCGTCTCTCTGCTGTACCACGTTCAGGACCGGCTGGAATCTTTTTTCGATCCCTTAACTTTTTGCTCTCACAACACGTCCCGCCACATTGAAGAAGGTTTCCGGCGTGTGGAAAGCAACATCTCATTCGATTACCAGCGCGGCAAAGCCGTGCTTGATCACAAGAACATCAAGAAGAAAGAAAGCAAGCATGAAGAACATGACATTCCCGGCTGCGTGACGGACATGCTCTCTTCCATCTATTACGTGGCATCTTTGCCCTTGCTGCCAGCCAAAACCTACAGTTTCCCTATCAATGATGGCGGCGCAACTGTAACGGTCATGGTCCATGTGGAAGCGCGAGAGCAGGTGAAAACGCCCGCTGGGACTTTCAACGCGATCCGCGTGCAGCCGGAAACTTCATCGCCCCTACTCAGGGACAAAGGAAAAATCTGGGTCTGGTACTCAGACGATGCAGCACGCGTTCCCGTACAGATGCGCGCGCGACTCTCCTGGGGAACTCTCACTTTCTACCTGTTGCGGATTGAAAAAAAATGACTGCCACTCTCTTTTGTGGCGGCAATTTGTTCAACGGCGGCACCCGGCTTGCTTTTTCTGCCATAATAGCTCTAATAGCTTTGAAGACTTGAAGGGGGACCATGAGCACACAGCCGAAATCTGATCCGGAACTGGTGGAAGTATTTGACACAATGCAGGAATCAGAGGCCATGGTCGTGCACGGACTCCTGACCTCCGCCGGTGTTGAGTCGGTAGTTACCAACCTGCAGGCGCCGCAGGACGTTTTTCCGGGTGTGGGCGGCATTTCCGTTCGTGTAAATCCGGCCCAGGCAGAAGAGGCGCGGCGACTGATTGAGGACTATCGCGCCAATCCAGCGTCAGAAGATGATTCTTCACCGCTCGATGATGATAAGAACCAAAGCTAGGCCATTCCGTCGTGGGCAGGCAGGTAGGCCCACAATGTGCATCGTCACACAAATAATCGGCTGTCCTGCGTTTAGGGCCATCCGGCCAAAAAACAGAACTACCCCTCTCTGGGTGGCCGCCCGGAGGCAGATGGTGGAACGTGCGCATCCTGATTATTGAAGACGAACCTAAGATTGCCCGCAGCCTGTCAGAAGGCTTTGAAGCGGAGCACTTTGCCGTGGACCTGGCGGAGGATGGCGAAAAAGGCCTGGAACTGGCGACCGAGATGCGCTACGACGGCATTGTTCTGGACTGGAACCTGCCTCGCATGGATGGTCTTTCTCTTCTGCGAAAATTGCGGCAAGCGGGATCTACCACTCGCGTGCTGATTTTAAGCGGCCGCCGTGAAGTGGCTGATCGCGTGGCAGGACTGCAAGCCGGCGCCGATGACTACTTGGTTAAGCCATTTTCTTTTCAGGAATTGCTGGCGCGGATGCAGACTCTTCTTCGGCGAGCCCAGGAAACGTCTGAGATCCTTAAGGTCGGCGACTTGGTGCTTGATCCGCAGCGCCACATGGTCGAGCGCGCCGGCAAACCCATCAAGCTCAGCCAGCGCGAATATGCGCTGCTGGAGTACCTGATGCGCAATGTTGGACGCACAGTGACGCGCACCATGGTGGTGGAACACGTTTGGAATTTATGGTTTGATGGCCTCACCAGCGTGGTGGACGTTTACATCAGCTATCTGCGCGCCAAGATTGATCATAATTTCTCTCCGCCACTGATTCATACGGTGCGCGGCGTGGGGTTCATGCTTTCCGCCGAGCCCAAGCTGGAGAAAAAAGAAAAGTAGCCGGCACGCGGCGTTCCTTCATTGCGAATGAAGCCGCGGTTCAACGTGTTTTCCGTCCAGCAGAAATGTCACCGCACCCTGCAGGTCTGTGCGATAGGTTTTAACGCGATAGATCTGCAGTCGATCCAGCACTACTTTTCGCGGATGTCCAAACGGATTCTGATATCCCGCGGAAATCACCGCAAACTGCGGATGGACAGCGGCGAGCAGCGCCGATGAAGTTGATGTGGCGCTGCCATGATGCGGAACTTTTAGTAGATCAGCCTGCGGAGATTCTGCCGCCACATACTGCTCCATATTTCTTTCCAGATCGCCGGCCAGCAACGCCCTTGTCTCTCCATAGCCAATCAACAAAGCCAACGAGTCGTCATTCGCACGATTTGGTTTCGGTTGCCAATCTGCCGGTGGCGAAAGGACGCGGATCTTCGTTCCGCTCCAATCAAACTCTTCGCCCGCAACATGTTTCTGGATGGGAATGTGCTGCGCTGAAGCGGCGGCGTAGAGGTCCATTAACTCAGGTGTTTCAGGATTAATGCCAACCCACAATTCCGATGGGTGAAAATCTTCAATGATGCTGGGCAAGCCGCCGATGTGGTCTCCGTGCGCATGCGTTAGCGCAACCACGTCAAGGTGGTCCAATCCTCGGGACCAAAGATAGGGCGCTACCACATCTTCGCCGAAATCGAATTCACTGCGCACCGGACCGATGCTGCCGCCGCCATCGATCAGCATCGTTCGCCCCTGAGGGGAAATCACAAGAATGGAATCGCCCTGGCCCACATCGATGGCGGTAATCTCCAGCTTGCCGCTTTCGGCTTTTGCTCCGGACTGGTAAACGGCGACGATGCCGCTGGAAACAAACAACACCACCGTGCCCGCCAGTGCGATTGCACGTTGCCGGCGCACCGTTATCAAGGCCAGAAGGATTCCAGCCGCCGCGAGAAATACCAGCAGCGGAGCAGGATCGGGCACACGCCAGTGCGAGATGTGGAAATGCGCGACCCAGTCAACGCAGGCAATCGTCCAGTGCAACGCAACTGACGCGATTCTGGCAGCAAGGTGCGCAAAAGGCATGGAAATGTAGCTCAGAGCAATAGCGATAACGCCCGAGTTGAGCATGATTCCAGCCAAAGGGAGAACCAGGATATTGGCGGCAAGTCCAAGGATTGCTGCGCGATGAAAATATGCGCGCATGGGCAGTACCACGGCTGCCTGCGTAACGGCCGAGACCAATCCCAGCTCATAAAGCATCAATAGGCCGGAGGCCGCGCCGGTGACCATTATTCGCGCGAGCCGCAGGCCAAAGAACCGCGCCAGCCTGCCCGCTATGAGCCGTAAATCCAGGCGAAACTGGGCAATTTTGGGATCAACGCTGAGATCGTAAGCCGTTGTGTCAAGGTGCGAGAGTGCCTGTCGATAAGGATTGGACGTTCGATCCAGCAGTGGCACGCTGATACCAGTGATCCCCAAAAGCGCCAGAAAGGTCAGTTGAAATCCGGGCTCAAATAGGGCCATGGGCGAAAGTGTGAGCACCGCCAGAACGGCGAAGCCAGTTGCATTCAGACCGCTGCGGTCGCGATAGAGAAGACGCGCCACCAGAAACAGCGAAAGCATGAGCACCGCACGCATGATCGGCACGCCCATGCCGGCAATGTAGGCATAGAACACGGAGAGCGCGATGGTGAGCAGCGATGCTGGCCATTGCGGAAGGCGAAGCCGACGCGCCAGCCAGAAGATCGCAAATGCCAGTAACGCCACATTCATGCCGGAAACCACCAGCAGGTGGTAGACGCCGGTCTGTTGGAACTCTTCGCGCACATTGCGCAGAAGCATTGAATCGTCGCCCATGATCATGGCGGAAAAAATGGCAGATTCTTCGCGACCCCAGAGACCGCTCTGGTGAATATGCTGCAGGATGCTATTACGGACGCGGCTGCGCCAGAATCCAAAGCGGCTGCCCGATGTCCCCGGAAGGACTTCAATCTCGTCGGCTTTCACTGAAGCCAGCGCTGTGATTCCTCGCCCGCGCAGGTAGCCCTCGTAGTCGAACGCTCCCGGATTGCCGAAATTGTGGGGTAGCTTCAGTCTTGCGCGCAGCCGGATACGCTCTCCGTATTTCAGAGTTGCGCCCGGAGCATCGTAGACCGTTGCGCGTATCCCTACAGGCTGAAGAAACTTTGTGCCATCCAGTTCAATGGATTCGGTCTCCATCTCAAATCGTTCTCGCGATTCGTCATTCGCCAGCAATGCGCCATCATTGGTAACGTGCGCAACAATTTCAACCTTGTTTTCCCCGGATGTCGCGGGACCTTCCCGGAAAAACTCTGCCGGAGGAACAAACAGCCGAGGAGCCGGCGTGGCGATGCGTGCGAATGCTCCGGCGCATACCAGCGCGAGCAAAGCCGCAGCCTGTGCGGGGCGCAAACTCTTGATCGCAACCGCGACAATCGTGCAAAGAGCCAGCGGCGCTGCTGCCCATCCCCACAGCGCAGTAGATACCTGCCAGTGGATCGACAACCAGATTCCGCATGCGAACACTGCGGCGGCTAAAGCAAGAGGGGCGCGGGGTTGGGCTTTCATTGGCAAGCGCTAAAGTTTGCCGAACGAATATAAACGAGAGATCGACAACAACAAAATGTTCTGACAAGAAATAAAGAAAGGACTTAGCCGCGGGCCAGACGCACAACGCTTTCAATGTGAAAGGTCTGGGGAAAGAGATCGACCAGATGAACTTCCTCCACGTGGTAACCAGTCTCCAGGAACAGGCGTGTATCGCGCGCCAGCGTGGCTGGATCACAGGAGACGTAAACGATTCTTTTTACCCGCAGTGCGGCCAGCAGTTGTGTTGTCTTTGCGCCCAGGCCCGCGCGCGGAGGGTCCACCACAACCAGCTCAGGCTGCATGTTGAGGCAGCGCGGCAGAAAGCCTTCCACGGGGCTCAGCACCGGAACGATATTCTTGACGGCATTCGCTTGGAGGTCGGCGGCAGAAGCAGGGGCTGATTCCACGGCAAACACTTGATCGAAACGCTTGGAAAGATGACCGGCAAACAACCCGACGCCGGCGAAAAGATCCAGCGCAATCTTTCCGTGAAAGTCACCCACCACGGTCTGCACCAGCTCCTTCACGAGATAACGGTTGACCTGGAAGAATGATCCCGCGCTCACGCGATAAGATTTCTCTCCCGCCTGATACGGCAGTGCAGTCTCGCCGACGGTGTATTTCGGCAGCTGGCCACCGGGCTCAGCGCCTGCGCTTTCCGCAAAGAAGGCAATTCCTTTGATCTCCGGGGCTTTTGCCTGCAACGCGGTAGCGACCTCGCGCATTTCCGGCGCGTCCGATGCTAGGTAAATTTCCAGCACCATCTTGGCGTCGGCGTGGTCGGCAAAGAATTCAATCTCATTCACGCCAGCGGGCACTTTGCCGCCTTCGCCCATTTCCCACACATGAGCCAGCACGCGATTAATGGCTGCTGAGCTGATCGGACACTGTTTCACGGGCAGGAGCTCATTGGTGCCCATCTTGTAATAGCCGATGGCGAAATCGGGCGTGGTGCGAACTTTCAATCGCGAGCGGTTGCGATAGCCCCACGGCTCGCCGGAATGCGTGATGATCTCACCTTTCCACTCCAGCTTGCCGTTGCGCAACAGCGTTTCTTTCAGGATGGCGCGTTTGTTTTCCAGTTGCGCGGTATAGCCCGCGTGCTGGTAATGGCAGCCACCGCACGTGCCAAAATACGGGCACGGCGCAGCAATCCTGTACGGCGAAGGCTTCAGTATCTGATCGACGGTGGCGCGGGCGAAACTGCTTTTTTCCTGGACGATTGTCGCGCTGATTTCCTCCGCGGGCAGCACAAAGGGCGTAAAGACCGTCTTGCCTTCAGGAAGCCGGGAAAGGCCGTCGCCGCCGTACACGAGTTTTTCGATTGTCAGGTTCACAGGTAAAAGAGGCTGAGCCGTGGAATCTTTGCTTTTTCAAACAGGCGCTTGTGAATAAATTGCTTTTGCAATTGCTCAATCTGCACGCCCGGCATTTTGCTGCGATAGGGCGCGATCTCCCGGTCAGCTTCTGTACGTAGAATGAACAACTCGTTTTCAGGAGTGGTCATGGTCAGGGCGGCAAGAAGTTTTTCTTCCATCATGGTGAGCCGCCTCTCCAGGTCCTCCAATCGTAGACTCTTTACGGTAGCCAGGGTTGAGGCTAAGTCCGCTAGTGTAACAGCACACTCTTCCGCAACCAACGTTACCGCAGTGCCTGACTTCACCCGGCGTAGCTTTTCCGCATTTGCGGCAAGATAACGAGCTATTTCTTCATTGTGCAAGCCCGGATCGGCGCTGGTTTTTTCCGGCTGTGCGCCGACGGCCGCTTCTTTCATCTCTTCCGCCGCGGTAAGCACCGCCTGCGCGCACCAGGCCAGGCCGTTAATCTTCTGCGTTTTCGATGGCCGCCGCTCATACTTGTCAAACGCTTCGTCAATCCCACGCAGGACAGCCTCCAGTGGAACTCCAGCTTCTTTCCATGTGGTCATCAGTGCCCAGTCAAGCGTGGAAACAGTCAGAAGCGTTCCCCGGCGTCTACAGAAGTGCTGTTCAATTTCCGTGTAGTAATTGAAATAGTTGTCCACAGCAGGGGCCGTCACGAAGCGGGCTTCTGTTTTTGCGCCGCGTTGTTGCGTTCCCATATGATGCGGAGCCCGTCGAGTGTGAGCAGATCGTCAACGTTCTTGATGTACTTTGAGTGGTCTCCAATCAGGCTGGCCAATCCGCCGGTTGCTACGACCTTGGTATCCGGTCCCAGTTCGTTGATCAGGCGTTCCAGGATGCCATCCACCAATCCCAGATAGCCGAAGAACAAGCCTGCCTGGATGCTGCCGACAGTATTGGTACCGATAACTTTCGACGGCTTGCGAATATCAACGAGGGGAAGGCGCGCGGTGTGCTCATAGAGCGCACGCGCTGAAATGCCGATGCCGGGCGAGATCACTCCGCCCAGATATTCTCCCTTGCGTGAAATCGCGTCAAAGGTGGTTGCAGTACCCAGGTCAACAACGACGCAAGGGCCGCCAAATTTTTCAAACGCTGCCACGCCGTTCACAATGCGGTCTGCACCCACTTCTTGCGGGTTCTCATAAAGCACCGGCATACCGGTCTTGATGCCCGGCTCCACGAAAAGAGGTTTGAGGTGGAAGTAACGCTCGCAAACTTCACGCAGCGTGGAATCCATGGGCGGAACTACAGAAGAAACGATGATTCCGCGCACTTCAGCAGCTTCAACGTTTCCAATGGCAAACAGGTTGCGGAAGAGAACGCCGTATTCGTCCACGGTGTGGGTCATTACGGTGGCCACGCGCCAGTGCGCCATCAGGCGAGGGGTCGTGGTCTTGCCGGCAAATCCAGGAGCGGTGTTTTCATAGACGCCCAGCACCGTGTTGGTATTGCCCACGTCAAGAACCAGGAGCATCTTTCCTCCCAGGCCGGACACTTCCGGAAATAACGATTCGCAGACCCTTGTCTGTGCGCACCCGCAGAAAGCCGCGTGGATCAAGGCCGTCTGTCACACCGTTGTAACCGCCATCTTCATCCACATGGACAAGCTTGCCCTGCGCATAAGAAGAGCGCGACTCCACGCGCCGCATGATGGGCTCAAAGCGCAACGCAGGAGTACGAATCGGGCTGCTCATGGCGCGAAGCAAAGCGCGATATTCGCGGTCGAGAGCGCGAATCAGCGCCGCCGCAACGTCTTTCCGCGAGTATTCCCTGCCGCCTTCAATACACATGGAGGTGGCAGATTCCCTCAGGTCATCAGGGAAACTTTTCTGGTTTACATTCACGCCAATGCCGATCACGGCATGGTGCACTTTGTTTCCTTCAGAACTCATCTCCGTAAGGATGCCGGCAAATTTCTTGTCATTGATCAGCAGATCATTGGGCCAGCGGATATCGGCAGCCAGGCCGCTTGTCTCCCTCACCGCGTCTTGCACGGCGACTCCTGCAATGAGGGAAAGCCATAGCGCTTCTGCGGGCGTCATGGGCGGGCGCAATAAGAATGAGCAATAAATGCCGGTACCGCGTTCAGAGTGCCAGGTATGAGCACTGCGTCCGCGGCCGGCGGTCTGTTCTTCAGCCAGAAAAACTGCGCCTTCCGGAGTGTCATCAGGATGCTGGCTGGCCAGCGCCGCTCCACGCAACGCAATGGAGTTGGTGGAGTCGGCCTGTACGCAGTGATGAATATTGCCGGAAAAGATGGTGTTGCGCACCAAAGGCGCAAGCAACTCCGGCAATAGATACTCCGGGTTCGTCACAATATTTATTTCCCTGCGGCCGCTGGCGGCGCCATATGCGCTTCAACGTTGAGGTCGATTTTTATGTCATTGCCGACCATTCCCGGCGCTTTGGACACGCCAAAGTCCTGGCGATTTACCGTGAGGCTGGCATGAGCGCCCATCACTTTTCCCATCTTGCCGGCGTCAACAGGCCCTTTCAACTCAAACGGCAGGTCCACGTCCTTGGAGACGCCCTTGATCGTCAGCGTGCCGTGGGCCACATAGTCATTGCCTTTTTTTTCAACCGACTTGCTTTGGAAGGTGATGTCGGGAAATTTCTCTGCATCGAAGAAACCAGGCGAGCGCAGATCATTGTCCCGCGACGTATTATCAGTGTTGACACTCGCAGTCTTGATGTCCACGTTCACAGAAGACTTGGTAACGTCCTTGCTGTCATAAAGGACCTTTCCCTCAAACGTATTGAAGCGGCCATTTACGGTGCTGACCATCAAGTGAGTAACAGCAAAGTTAACCGATGAATGGTTGGGGTCAATCTTGTATTCATCGGCAGCCAGAGCAGAACCGCAAACGGCGACGATCGCCAACAGCAATCCCAGGATTTTACGCATAGAGTGAAAAGTTCTCCTTTTTCAGACTTACTTGTAGCAGGTATAGAGCTTGCCTATAATACCGAATCTCTGCCGCGAACTCCCGCGGACTAGCTATCTTGTTGATATAGCTGGAAATGGGTCGTCCAGAATCGATGATAAGAATTCGCTAGTGCGACGCCTCCAGCCCGCGCCCTTGAGCCTTGCGGGGTAGTGCAGTTTACTACTTTAATCATCCAGAGCGCGCGCTATTTTAGACAGGAACGCTCTTTACGCCGGAACAATCCGCATGCTCAAGTCCACAGCCTGCGGCGAATGAGTGAGCGCTCCAATAGAAATGTAGTCCACACCGGTTTCGGCGTACTCGCGAACATTTTCCAGTCGAATGCCGCCCGAGGCTTCTACCGGAACCTGCCGCGAATGGGCCGCAACGCGCTGCACGGCCTGGCGAACGTCTTCCACTTTCATATTGTCCAGCAGAATGCTCTCCGCTCCGTTAGCCAAAGCTTCATCCAGTTCGGCCAGTGATCGAACCTCGATTTCAATCGGCTGCTCCTCGCGGCGGTTGCGCAACGCCTTCTGCAAAGCCACAGCCACGCCTCCAGCCAGAGCGATGTGGTTATTTTTTATGAGCATGCCGTCAGAGAGATCAAGCCGATGGTTCTGGCCTCCTCCGCAGCGGACCGCGTATTTATCCAGCACGCGCAGTCCTGGGGCCGTTTTGCGCGTATCCAGGATTCGGGCCTTGGTGCCATGGATGGCGTCAACATATTTGCGCGTGGTGGTGGCAATCCCGCTAAGCCGTTGAAGCACGTTCAAAATGACTCGCTCACAGGAAAGCAATGCGCGCGCATTGTGCCGCACCACGGCAATGGCCTGTCCTTTATGTAAGCGAACGCCGTCAAATATCTCGCCGTGGCTGATCACTTCCGGGTGGCCGATCACGTTGCGGTCCAGATGCTCGTAAATTTCAAGAATGCGGGCGGTTGCGCCCACCCCGGCAAGAATGCAATCCTGCTTGGCCAGGATGGTGGCGGTGGCGCGCTGCTGCGCGTCAATGCAGGCGCGCGACGTGGCGTCACTGGTCGCCCTATCTTCAAGCAGCGCGTGTTCCAAAATCGCGCTTAGTCTTCGGCTATGCCAATCCATGGTTTCCTGTCGCTTCGCTCCAAACCGCTTTAAAAGTATCGTTCTCGCTAGTTTACCCAGCCCTGCATCACGCCGCTCGGCCAGCACGCGCCTCGCGGCTTACATTCCCTTCGAGTCTTTAGCTTAACCCAGCTTTGCTAATGCGGCCTTTCCCTTTTCTATCAGCGTGTGCAATTCACCCTGACGCCTGCGTATACCCTCAACCACCGGCGCCGGAGCCTTGGCAAGAAACTGCTGGTTGCCAAGCTGGCGGTCGGCATTTGCCAACTCGCCTTCCAACTTGGCCAGATCTTTCGTCAGGCGCTCGCGTTCAGCAGCAACGTCGATTTTTTGCTCGTACACCAGCGCAACTTCAAACTTTGGCGTGGTGCGCGCGCCTGGTATCTGCGCAAGGGACTCATTCACAAACTCAATGCCATCAACGCCGGCCAGCCGCTCTACCATCCCTCGATTTTCAGTTACCAGCTTTGTCACATCGGCGGCAGCGTGGATCTTTACTGGGGTCTTTACTTTTGGCTCAACCTTCATTTCCGCGCGCATGTTACGGACTTTTTCAATCAGGTCCTGGAGCACCAACATCTGCTCTTCCGCCTGATCATTGAGCCAGCGCTGGTCCAGTTCAGGGTAACGCGCCAGAGCAATCGACTTGGCTGGCGGCTTGCCTTCATACATCGCATGCCAGACTTCTTCTGTAATGAATGGCATGAACGGAGAAAGCAGGCGCAACGAGCCTTCAAACAGATCACCCAGCAAAGCGACGGCGCTGCGCGCTTCTTCCGGATTGCCCGAAAGCGCGGGCTTAATGATTTCCAGATACCAGTCGCAGAACTCGCCCCAGAAAAACTTGTAGATGGTGTTGGCTGCTTCGTCAAAGCGATAGTCGGCAAGGCTCTGGTTCACCTCTCCAGCAACGCGGTTGAAACGCGAATAAATCCAGCGGTTCTCCAGTTTGGCGAGCTGCTCCGGTTTTGCGCCTCCGGTCAGAGTGGCCCCTTCAACGCGGTCCAGGTTCATGAACATGAAGCGCGCGGCGTTCCAAATCTTGTTGGCAAAAGCGCGATAGCCGTCGGTGCGGCTCTCAGAGAACGCAATATCAGTCCCTGGGGAGGCCATGGATGCCAGCGTGAAGCGTACCGCGTCAGTCCCGTATTTCTCCGTGACCTCAATAGGATCGATCACGTTGCCCTTGGTCTTGGACATCTTCTGGCGATCGGCATCGCGCACCAGCGCGTGGATGTAGACGTTTTTGAAGGGCACGGTGCCCTGCGGATGTCCGGCCATGAAGTGGCAGCCCAGCATAATCATGCGCGCCACCCAGAAAAACAGGATGTCAAAGCCGGTAATGAGCAGCGTGGTGGGATAAAAAACGTCAAGATCGCGTGTCTTTTCCGGCCAGCCAAAGACGGTGAATGGCAGCAAGCCAGAAGAGAACCACGTGTCCAGCACGTCGTTATCCTGTGTGAGCTTGTTGCCGCCGCATTTTTCGCACGTCTTCGGCGCTGTACGCGCAACAGTAATGTGCGAGCACCCCTGGCAGTGCCATGCTGGAATGCGATGTCCCCACCAGAGCTGGCGGGAGATGCACCAGTCATGGATGTTGCGCATCCACTCGAAATAAGTCTTGGCGTAATTCTCCGGGGTGAACTTGATCTCGCCTTTTTCCACGGCTTCAATCGCGCGATCTGCCAGCGGCTGAATTTTGATGAACCATTGCGTGGAAAGGCGCGGCTCCACAATGGTCTTGCAGCGGTCACACTTGCCGATAGCCAGCGTATGGTCCTTGATGCCTGCCAGCAAGCCAAGCTCTTCCAGGTCGCGCAGGATTTTTTCCCGCGCTTCAAAGCGATCCAGACCTTTATACGCCCCGCCATTCTCATTGATGCGCGCCTGATCGTCCATTACGTTGATCTGCGGCAGGTTGTGGCGCAAGCCAATAGCAAAGTCATTGGGATCGTGCGCAGGCGTGACCTTTACCGCGCCGCTGCCAAACTGCGGATCGGCAAAATCATCGGCGATGATGGGAATCTCGCGGTCCACCAGCGGCAGACGCAGTTTTTTGCCGACGAGTTTTTTATATCGCTCGTCTTTCGGATTGACCGCTACCGCCGTGTCACCCAGCATGGTTTCCGGCCGCGTGGTGGCGATGGTGACAAACTGCTTGGGGTCGTCAGCCAGCGGATAGCGGAACTCATAGAGTTTGCCGGCAAAATCTTCATGCACGACTTCCAGATCGGAGATGGCCGTCATGCAGCGAGGGCACCAGTTCACGATGTACTTGCCGCGATAAATCAGTCCCTGCTCATGCAGGCGGACGAAGCATTCAATCACGGCGCGAGAGAGGTTCTCGTCCATGGTGAAGTACTCGCGGTCCCAGTCTACAGACGCGCCCAGCCGCTTCATCTGCGCCTGAATGGCGCCGCCATAATGCTTTTTCCACTCCCAGACGCGTTGAAGAAACGCTTCTCGTCCCAACCCTTGCCGGCTCTTGCCTTCCGTGGCAAGCTGGCGCTCCACCATCATCTGCGTGGCGATGCCCGCGTGATCGGTGCCCGGAAGCCAGAGCGCGGTAAAGCCGCGCATACGCTGCCAGCGGGTGATGATATCCATCTCCGTCTGGTTGAGCATGTGGCCCATGTGCAGCCGACCGGTAACATTCGGCGGCGGCAGCAACATGGTAAAGATGGGCTTGGCAGCCTCCGGCGAGCCAGGCTCCGGCGTCTTCACGGAGAATAGCTTTTCCGCGACCCAGTATTCCGCCCAGCGCACTTCAATGGCGCTGGGATCATAGGTTTTTGGGAGTTCGTGGGACATGTGCGCCGTAAGGAGCTAATCTTCGATATTACAGGCGCAATGCGGATGTGAGCAACCGTCGGCGAATTGCAGCGATTTATTGTCGAACCAAGAGAAAGAGGCCTGACGTTAAAAAGAAAATCGCGCAAACAGCAAATCCTGCCACTAATTGCTGATCGCGCGATTTCAGATTACTCCCTATTTACCGTTCGCAGCGCAAGCGGCCATCATCATTAATGATGTCACTTTTGCACTTTTGGAAGTCATCCAGCTTGGCGTCTCGCGATCCACCATCCCTGGTCTGGCAGTGGGCCTTCAGGTCGTCACCATCGATGTGAATGCTGTCGCATGACTGCGTGTAAGAACCTGCCGGAAAGTTTCCCTGCTGATAGGTGCCTGCCGGATAACCGCCACGTCCGATTCCGTATCCAGCAGCCACGCATTTCAGGTTGCCATCGTCATTGATGATTTGTCCCTTGCATTTCCGGTAATCATCGAGCTTGCTATTGTTCCAATCGCCGTTTACGGTCTTGCAACGTGCTTCAAGATCATCGCCATGGCTCTTGATGTCCTTGCAGGTCTGGGTATATGAGCCGGTAAAGCCGCCGGCCGCCGATGGATAGCCCTGATAACCACCCACAGGCACGCCCGGCCCGCCATAAACGCCCGAAACGCAGCGCAGCTTGCCGTTATCATTCACTATTTCGCCACGGCATTTGTTGTAGTCGTCCAGCTTGGTATCTTTCCAGTCGCCATTTGATGTTGGGCAACGGGCGTGCAGGTCGTCACCGCTTGCATGCACATCCTGGCAGGACTGCGTGTAAGAACCGCCCGGAAGTCCCGCAGCAACGCCGCCGTTAACTCCGCCGCTTCTGCTGCACCGCAAAGCGCCATCGTCGTTAATAATGTCGCTGCGGCAGCTTTGCACGTCGCGTAGCAGAGCGCTTTGCCAGCGTCCGCCGGAATCCTGGCAGTTTGCCATCAGGACGTCATCGTGAAAATCAATGTTCCTGCAAGTTTGTTGATACGATCCTGGCGGCATCGACTGTGCCTGGGAAATTCCCAGTCCCACAATGAACATCACAGCCACCGCCCCGGATTTTAAAATTGAAGCCCTCAAAATGCTCCGCATAAATCTTTTCTCCCTTCACTGCGCCATCGAATTCTGGTCTGTGAAGTTAGATTCCATGCCGCGATGCGCTGTTGTGGCAAGAATTGCGCCAGAGCTGCTGCTTAAAGGCAACCCGCTCATGCATGGAGCACTGAAATGCAAAAAGCGACGCCAGAGACGCCGCTTCAGGAACACAGGATTGTTGCGCTTATTTCTTTGACCGCAGCTCGCGCATGATTTCTTCCACCAATTCCGGCTTCAGCCGCTCCATCACGCGATGCACGGCCTGGGCGATGTTATGGTGTTCTGCTCCGGTTTCCGTTGCTGCTGCAACAGCCGCAGCTTCCACGCCGGACGTAACAGCTTCATGCACCTGATGAGTCATGGCTTCATGCGCCGAAGCCAAAGGCGGATCGATGCTCTCTGGAACAGCCGCTATGCTTTCAACAGAGGCCGCAGGAGCCATCTCCACAGGCTCGGCAATGCGCACTGGCGGACGATATTCGAACGAGGGCACTGCTTCTTCTACTGGCCTTGCCTCAGACACCGGGGCCGCAGGGGCCGGCGGTTCAGGCTGAATTTCTACCGGCGCCACTACCGGACTTTCATGCACTTCAACCGGGGCGGTGGCGTGGCTATAAGCAGCCATCGCGGCTGCCACACGCGCTTCAAAATCTGCATCGCTGACCTCCGCTGTCGCTGCCGAGATCGGAGACTGTTCGCCAGCGGTAGAGGCAACTTCCATTGCGGCTGCTGAAGGCGCTTCCTGGGCTGCGGCGTTTGGATGATAAGCCGGATGTTCCTCGGAGGCTGCCTTTCTTGCAGCGTCAGCAACTGATTCAAGTGTCGACAGCAATCCGGGTTCGACTCGGTCAGCCACGGTAGCTCGTGTGGTTTCATCAGCCGTTTCCTGCAACTCCGGTTCGCGCGGAATCTCTATTTCACCGGTAGGCGGTGCAGCCGTTGGCAAAACTTCGTAAGAAGCCGCGTCTGCTTGTGGTTGCGGCTCCGGTTCCTTGTAGACGGGTATAAATTGCGGATGCGCGGGCTCCACAGCCGCAGCGGACGAAGCCTCAGCGGCTTCCATCGGCATTGCATTTGTTTCCGGATCAGCAAGCGGCTCCATTGCCACTGTTTCCGGTTCCACTTCAGCGGCAACCGGTTCAGGCGCAACTTCTACCGGCGTGGCGGTGATTTCAGGTTCGGGCTCCGCAGCAGGCGCAACGGCAGCGGGTTCCGGTCTTGCTTCTTCTTTCCATCCACCAGGCAGCTCGTAGTCTGCTGTGGGAATCGGCGGAGCAGGCACAATTACCGACGTTTCAAATGTTGCCGCGGGGCTGCTCACGCCAAAATGCTGCGGCGCTATAGAGGAATCTGCTCCCAGCATATCGTTGAACGCGGCGGCGCCAGCCATATGATCTGGCACTTCCACCATCGGCTGTGAGCTGGGTTTGCCCATGGAATTGTGGTCTAGGTGTTCAACCGCTGCGCTCGTATCTTCTTGGTATTGAACCTCCGCGCGCGCAGCCTGTTGCACTATCGGCGGCGCCGGCATCTGCCCAATGCGCTCTTCAAATTTCTTGATAATTGCCAGCAGATCGCTGGCCTCAAACGGCTTGATGATGACGCCATCTGCCTTTACGCGGTTCGCGTCTTCCGGTTTGTACGGCTCCATCTTGCCGACAGTCAGCAGCACCGGCGTCTTCATTGTCTCCAGAGAGCCGCGCACTTTTTCGCAGACTTCCAGCCCGGAATATCCCGGCATGTAAACGTCAAGGATGATGATGTCGGGCTTCTGCTCGGCGATTTTCTTCACGGCAGCCGCGCCGTTGCTGACAGCCACCACGTCGTAGCCCGCATCAGAAAGGATTTTCTTGCCCATGTTCTGGGCAGTCATGCTGTCATCGGCAAATAGAATTCTTAAAGACACGTAAAAAACACCTTCTTAAAGCTGCGCGCCGTGCATCAACTGTCATCAGTGCGCCACTGGCTATGCCACATCCGGACGAACCAAAATCGCGCGCCGGCGCATCATCCCTTGTATGAGGCGGGAAACAGGGCTAACTTACTGATAATTAGCTTTGAAGTCAATCAGAACACTACCTCAGAACCAACAGAGGCATGCATTCTGCGCATTCCAAAAGTGCTAGCCCCTGTGGGTTCCGTGAGAGGGTAGTCAAGCGCCCTGCTTAAAACGGAATCAGCTTGCGCAGCCCCTTCTTCTCTTTTTTCTTGCTGCTGGATTCCTGTTTGCGGTCCACCGGCGCTGCCTGTTTGTCCGCAGCCGCCTGGCCATCCTGCGCGGTTGTCTGGCTGCTCGACGCCGGATCGGGCTTCTGAATCTCATTCACCTGCGGCAGAGCTGGTTTAGCAGCGGCTCCATCTGCTGGCGTGGTGTCTGCAGTGCCCGGCGCTTTCTCGTTTGCATCCGGAGTTCCCGTTCCCGTACCTACGGCCTGCACTCCAACACTGTTGCTGGGCGCCACGCCGCTCACCTGTTGATTCAAGTCATTGATGATTGCCGGCGCGCTTGTTACTGTTTCATCCTGCAGATTGGGCTCGCCTACTTTGGTTGCGGGCGCAACGTTCGGATGCTTCTTGAAGTTGCCGGTCAGTTTCGCTACCAGCTTTAGCTTCTCGCGGCTCGCTTCTTCCGCCTTGCTCTCCGCCAGCGCTTCTGCCGTAGGCTGCGGGATCGGGGCTTTCAAAGCCTCTAAACGTCGCTTGGCATCGCCCACCCGGTCTGTTGCCGGATAGCGCGTGATGATCCTGGAGTAAGCGTCAATCGCCTTCTTTTCAAATTGGGCGACCAGCTTTTCCCTCTGTGCTTCCGGCATCTTCTGCTTCCTCAGCCCAGCAGCTTCTTTTTCGTAAATGTTCCCCAGCTCAAACAGCGCCTCATCGGACTGTGAGTAGAGCGGGTAGGATTCCGTCAGCGATTGCAGCCTTGCCTGCGAGGCCGCCAGATTGTCGCGCAGGTAATAGAAGTGCGCGATGCGATACTGGCGCTCTCCCAGGATTTCCTGTACCTCGCGCAGTTTCTGCTTCGCCTGCGGCACCAGCGGGCTGTCAGGATATTGCTGGATTAGCTGTTTATACTCGTCCGCCGCGCGTTGCGCCTCGGCATAATCGCGGTCCGGCTTTTCCATTTCGCGATAATGCATGGACGCAATCTTCAACTGCGCCTCTGACGCTTCCGGCAGGTTGGGGAAAAACGTCTGGAAGTCCTTGTATTCCGATTCGGCCTGCTGCCATGCCGCTTTGCCGCCTTCGTTGTACCACGCATCGCCCAGCGCTAGCTTGGCCCGCGCAATGTACTCGGAATCAGGATACGTATTGATCAGTGTCTCAAGCAGCGTCCGGGCTTCCTGATAACGCGCCTTTTTCATTGAATCCATGGAGCGGTCGAACAAGCTCTTATCCGGTTGCTTTGAATCAATGTTCGCCAGGGGGTTCTGGACTTTGTGATGGCATCCGCTTGAGGCCAGCACTGCGCCGGCCAACACGGCTGAAACAAGAATTTTTCGCACCATTTACCTACCTCAAAATTCTAAGGACGTGCTCTGAACGGAACTACGATCTTACGAAACCTGGTTTTACAAATCTGGTCTTGCTAATCAGCGCCCTTACGAACCCACGCTCTTACTGGCCAAATAGCTTTCTCGATCAAGGGTCTTGCTGGCCACGATCTTTTCAATCAACGATCTTTCGCAACAACAATCCCAAGGCCAATGTTTTTCCAGGCCCATTCGTTGCACTGTAGCTTCAGACTCTTTGCAGCGTGGCTTCCGTCGCCAGCTTCAGCAGGCGCTGCGTGTTCTCTCTGGGATTTCCCTTGCCAAAAACGGCGTTTCCGGCGACCAATACCTCGACTCCCGCCCGCACTGCCTGACCAATCGTGTCCGGGGCCATGCCGCCGTCAATCTCGATCCTGAAATTCGCATTGCGCGCCGTGCGCATCAGCGCCAGCTTGCGTACCTTCTCCAGTGACGAAGGAATAAATTTCTGCCCGCCAAACCCCGGATTCACTGACATCACCAGAACGTGATGCACCATGTCCAGCACTTCTTCCAGCGTGCCCACCGGCGTTGCCGGATTGATCACCACTCCCGGGTTCGCTCCATGGCTGCGGATCAGCTCAATCGTCCTGTTCAGGTGCACGCATGCTTCCTGATGCACAGAAATCCAGTCCGCTCCGGCATCCACAAACGCCGGAATGTACTGGTCAGGATTCTCAATCATCAAGTGACAATCCAGCGGCAGGTTCGTTACCTTCCTCACGCTGGCCACCACCGGAGGCCCAATCGTAATATTCGGCACAAAATGCCCGTCCATTACGTCAACGTGCAGCACGGTTGCGCCGCCTTCCGCCACCGCCTGGATCTGGTCTGCCAGGTGGGCAAAATCCGCCGACAATATGGAGGGCGCTAGCTCAATCAATAGAATCGTCTCTTCAGAATGTCTCTTTGGGCCGAAGGGTTACTCAAATTTTAGCACGCTGAACTGCCAGTGCTTACGCCTAAAAGCTGATTCAAAAAGCCTTAGTTCCAGGGATCGAACCTGCAGGTTACCCTTTTATGCCCTTTTATAAGAATGAGCGAACCTTTCGATCTTGCGAGTTGCTGTTCCGGCGACTTTTGTGTGGTACCGCCGCCCTCGGCAGCGGTCTTTTCTCAGGCCCTTTTTCCTGATCAGCGTCTCACTCCTTAGTTAACACTCCGACCCTCTCTACCCCATCCACTGCACTTCATCCCTATAGACCTGCCATCCCGACAGATCCGTAAATGAGGCCGCGTTTTCTTCAGCGGCCGAAGAGGATCGGAGGGATCTGCTCCGCCACCGTATCGGGCAACCATGAAACCTGCGCTCCTGCCGCAAAAATTTACTCTTTGGTTAACACCCGGACCCTCCCCTACCCCCTCCCCATTCATCCCAGTCCACCCCAAATTGGCGTGAGTTTTGAGGTGCACCCCTGAGGTGAGACAGAAAATTTATCCCACACGTGTGATTGTGAATGGTGAACCCCTGAATTGAGACAGTCCATAGAGTCATAATGCACCCTCGTTATTCTCCAGCAGGGGGTTGGGGTTCGGGGAAGGGGACGGCGTTTGAGTCCCCGTCCCCGATCCCGGTAATGTATTAGCCTTCCCAAAGGTCAAAATTACTGTAGCCACCTTCAGACTTTGGTCTTGGTTTTGGCTCTGCTCGCGCTCAAACTCTTCTGGTGTCCGGTATCCCAGCGCCGAGTGCAGCCGTTTCCGGTTGTAGTAACGCTCGATGAAATCACCCAGGTTTTCCCGCAGATGTTCCAGGTCGCGATACGCGCTGGCGTGAATCTCTTCCTGCTTCAGCGTCTGCATGAACCGCTCACAGCGAGCATTGTCATACGGATTGCCCGCTCGGCTCATGCTGGCCACCATCTGGTGTTTCTCCAGCAGTGTTACATACTCATGCCAGATACACAAACTGCTCGCGCAGGCGAATGTAGGTGATATCGGACACCCATAACTGGTTTACCGCTGTCAGCTTCATGTGCCGCGCCAGGTTCAATGCTATCTCCAGGCTGTGATTGGAATCGGTGGTCATCACATACTGCTTCCGTTGCAGCGCCAGCAGATTGTCTTCCCGCATCAGCCGCAGCACCCGCTTGTGATTCACCACCATTCCCATCTTCTGGTTCAGCTCAAACCATACCCGTCGGTATCCGTAGCGCCGTCGATGCTCCACCACGATCTTCTGGATCACCGCCCGCACCATCATCTCTTCTTCGTCCGGACACTGCTCGGCGTAGCTGCGGTAGTAACCTGCCCGACTCACCACCGCCACCTGGCACATCTTCTCCACACTCAGACTGCCATCTGCCTTTCCTTCTTCCAACTCGCTGCCTTGCACACGCATTACTTCCTGGATCTGGTCGTAGACTCCGCTCCGCCAGCGCTTTCGCTCTGCCGACGTCGCGCCTCGACCTTGTGCAAGGCACCGCGCAAAAAATCCACCTCCAGTACCTTCTCGGCCAAAGCCTTTTTCAACTGCTCCACTTCCGTCACCAGCGCTTTCTCCCGTCGCCGGTCCGTTCGCAGCATCTCCGGATCCAGACGCTCCTGCCACCGCGCCAGTCCCCGACGATCCACTCCCAACTCCAATGCCACTTCCGCTAAATTCTCTCCTGCCTGTACTCTCGCCACCGCGGCCTGCCAAAACGGCAACCCGCGTTTCTTGGCACCTCTTAAATTCGCCACTCGCAGCTCCCTTCCTGCTCAGTGGGGATATTATCTCTGTCTCATTTTCGGGGTGCAGCACATGGCGTAGGATTCATCCCAAGACCAAACACAGCTCCATCCCAGACTAATGGGCCCAGCGGACAAACACTATTTTACTCTTTGATTAACAGGAGCAGATGCGAGAGACTAGCCGATTTGCTTCGTCATTTCAATTGCGAAGTAGGACATCTTGGCAGGACATGTCCGCGGAAATATTTCGTTTTGCGGTGGCTCAAAACATTCGCAGGTTTTACCTCCCAGCCGATACAGCCAGGGAACGCTTGGCGCCAAGGCTTCGCGCCAGCAACGCTGTGCCGCTTGCGAAAATTACAAAGCCTGCATAGGCCGGGCTCAGGTGCACAAAGTCGGTGTAGCCAATGGCGAAATGTACTCCCAGCGCCGCTGCAAAACCGCAGAAACCCATCAAGGCAATCATCTCTACCAAGCTGCGTGAAAGCCGCGCATGCCGCACGATCATCGTCAGAAGCAGCCCGACGGAAAACAGGCCACCTCCGAACCCCGCTCGATCGTGGGCCAGCACGGGGATCAATAGCGGTGAAGTAGCTCGCAGCTTGTCCGGTTGGATTCCAATAAAGGCTACATCCTGCGGCACAAAGACAAATGTCATGCCCACCACAAGAATCGTCGCGCCAGCTCCAACCAGGCCCAGCCCGCAGAAAAGCAGGAGCTTCCGCCCGGTTCCTTCTATACCGGTCGACGCGTGCTGCCCGCTCTCCCATATGGACCTCGGAGTAAGGGACCCGGGGACTAGCCTTCTGCCCCGCCACAGACCGGCAACAAAAACCGGCAATAGAAATGCCGTAGCTACTCCGTGCCAGGTATCAAGGTATCCATATCCCAGATACGCCAGAAAACTTAGAAAGCCGCAGACTCCGGATATCGCATATGTCCACCACGCCCACTCTGCTCCCTCGCGCAAGGGAAACTCGGCCAACCACCAATAGGCAATGCCAATCGCAATGAGCGTACCCCCGAACGCCACCCGGTCATGAAACATGAACCGCACCAGGTTCGCGCTGGTGTGCTGCTTTAGGTCCGCCGCAGTCATCCCAAGCGCATGCACGTCATGAGGCAGAAGCTGGCCGCTGATTGATTGTGCAATCGCAAAGCCTCCACTGATGAGCAATACCATACCTGTCAGCGACAATAAGAATCGCCCGTCGCCCAACAGAGCTACCAATATGCCGCGATCGTCTGCCTTGGAAATTGTCATGGGATTCAACGCGCGAGCGTATCACAGACTCCCGGTTTTTAAACGGCTCCTTTATATTCATCCCATGCCCCTGCTCTCCATCCGCAATCTCGTCAAGCTCTACCTGACTGCCGAAGGCATGTTCGGCAAAACCACGCGCGAGGTCCGCGCCGTGAATGGCGTCTCGCTAGACATCACTCAGGGGGAGACTCTGGGCCTTGTCGGCGAATCGGGCTGCGGCAAGACCACCCTGGGACGCATGCTACTCCGCCTTATTGAGCCCACTTCCGGCAGCATCACCTTCAACGGCCAGGACGTGCTCGCAGCCCATGGTAGCGAACTGCGCCGCCTCCGCCGCGATATGCAGATCATCTTTCAGGATCCCTTTGCCTCGCTCAACCCGCGCATGCGCGTGGAAGAAATCGTGACCGAGCCGCTGGTCATCCACGGAGCAGCCTCTGCTAACGGTGGTCAATTAACCAGACAATCGACCGCGCCCTTGTCCCGCACCGCCAATCTGCACCAAGCCGCCATCGACATCCTTCGTGCCGTTGGCCTCGACGAATCCGCCCTGCGCCGCTATCCCCATGAATTCTCCGGCGGACAGCGCCAGCGCATCGGCATTGCTCGCGCTCTCGTCCTGCAACCCAAATTTGTTGTCTGCGATGAGCCCGTCTCCGCGCTCGACGTCAGCGTCGGCGCGCAAATCGTGAACCTGCTCAAGAAACTCCAGCGCGACTTCGGCCTCACCTATCTCTTCATCTCGCACTCCATGCCGGTGGTGCGCTACTTGTGTGACCGCATCGCCGTGATGCGCCGCGGAGAAATCGTCGAGATTGGCCCCGCGGAAGAAACCACCGCGCACCCCCAGCACGAGTACACGCGCACGCTGCTGGCAGCCACGCCCGAGCCAGAATTCAAACTGCTGTAGCAGGAGCGCGTAAAGAAAAGAAATGTGTGCGCTTCACGGTGACGCCCTTGATCTGTCATCCTGAGCAAGCGAATGCGACCGCAGGGAGCATGCGCGCGTCGAAGGACCCCGAGAATGTTTCGAACGTAAATGCAGCATCAGGGAGTTCTACCCAAAATCTCTGGCCAGCGCCTAGCAGGACGATTAAACTCTTACAGCCTCATGAAATTCGCTTCTCTTAAATTCTCCGCACTATTTCTCTTCTGCGTGACGGGCGCACTCTCCCAGGACGCTCACACCCAGCTCGTCATCCTCGGCACGGGTACTCCCATCATCAATCCTGACCGTTCCGGACCGTCGGTTGCCGTGGTGGTGAACGGCTCCGCTTATCTCGTCGACTTTGGCCCTGGCGTGGTGCGTCGCGCCGCTGCTGCCGCCCGCGATAAGCACATCACCGCGCTCACTCCAAAGAATCTCAAGGTCGTTTTCACCACGCACCTGCATTCTGACCACACCGCCGGCCTCTCTGATCTCTATCTCACTCCCGCCGTCGAAGGCCGTCCTGGAGCGCTGGAACTCTATGGCCCGCCGGGAATCGCCGCCATGGCGCGTCACATCCAGGCGGCTTATGTGAAAGACGTGGACATTCGCGTCCACGGCCTCGAGCACGGCAACGCCAAGGCATATCACATCAACGCGCATGAGATTCATCCGGGAATTGTTTACAAAGACGCGAACGTAACCGTGAGAGCTTTTGCCGTCGCCCACGGTACTTGGGATTTCTCTTACGGCTACCGTTTTGATACCGCCGACCGCAGCATCGTGATCTCTGGCGACACGGCCCCTACTCAGGCAATTGCCCGCGCCTGCCACGGCTGCGATCTCCTGCTGCATGAGGTGTATTCAACCGTGTGGTTCCAGCAGCGCACGCCTGCCTGGCAAAAATACCATTCGAGCTTCCACACATCCACAACCGCGCTTGCCGGAATTGCAAATGCTGCAAAGCCCAAGCAACTTGTGCTCTATCATCAGTTATTCCGGCCGGAGGATGACGTCGATAAGGTGTTGATCGATGAATTGCGCAAGGCGGGATACATCGGGCCGGTAACCTCTGCGCATGATCTCGACGTTTTTTAAATTAGAGACGCGCTGGGTGGGATTTTCGGTTTTTCCGATGACGGCGATGTCGGCGATTCCGCGCGATCCCGGCGATGGCTGATCGGTGTTATCAGCGGTAAGGTTTTAGGTTTTACTTCTTTCCTAAAAACCTGATCCGTCCGTTCAGCGTGCGATGGTCCGTGCCAAAGAACGTCAGGAAAGTCGGTGAATTTACGTCGTTGTCCACCACGGTGGGATTTTCACGGTTCGTGATATTGTCCACGCCAATACGTGCCGCCCACCGATATCCGTGAAACGTAAACTTGCGTTCCACCGTCGCGTTCAGGGTAAAGAAATCTGGAAAGCGAAACTGCCCCGGGCCGGAAACGATCTGCCCAAGCTGGTCAACCGTTACAAAGCTGAATCCGGAACGCCATATGCTGGACCATGACATATCAAACTTCTTGAGCTTCCACGGCAAAGGATAGCTGCCCCATGTCTGCAGTTGATTGGGCGAATCCCACGGCAGCACTCCGCCCACCTGGTTTCCCACCAGCAACGCGTCAATGCCAAAGTCCACCGTCTGGTTTGAAGTGGCGCGTGAGCGCGTGTAGGAAACCAGCGCCGGATATCCACGCTTCAACTCTTTGCGCAGCGTCAGTTGCGCGCCGTCATAGCGATCTTTCTTGTCGCTCAGCAATAGAAAATTATTTCCTGGCTGGCTGGCAAAGTCCCAGCCATGCGCGCCGTGCCGGCTCAGGTATTCCAGTCGAGCATAAACTTTTCCCGGCAATCTCCGCTCCACTGCCACGCTCCAGTTGTTATAGCGCGGCAGCGTGAGCAGCCTTGGATCCACAGTAAAAGTCGGCGTGAATACCGCCGCCAGTGGAGAGAAAAATTCGTCTGTCCGCGTGCCCTGTGATCCATTGCTGGCCAGCGCCAGGTTTGACCGGTCAAAGTAAACGCCAATGCCCGCGCTGAACTTGGTTTCGCTGGCCGCGCTGATCAGCATCGTCCCGGCAATTCTAGGTGAAAAGAAGTCGCGGCCCAGATAAGAATCGTGGTCCCATCGGCCGCCGGTTTCAATAATTACGCGCTGCGTCGGCGTCCACCGGTCTTGAATATAGGCGCTTGATTCCAGCGTACTCAGGCTGAAGGGCGGCGCGTTCGCAAAAGTGATTTGCCGCAACAGCGCTCGGCTTTCGTCGACGAACTGCACCATCCCGCGATCAATATTCGCGTGATACAGCACGCGGTCCGCGCGTCCGCCCACCGTGAATTGATGCGTTCCCGCCAGCTTCCACGGTCTCAGATACAAATTGGCAAAGCCCTGTGTGCGCGTGGAGATATTTTCATTGGTGACCCAGAAATTTCCGGAGCGCCCTTCCGGCCCCAACACGTAAGGCAGATCGCCCTGCGGCAGCGACGATGCCTTGTTACGATGGAATGCTCCGCCAAACTCCAGCAGCGTGTCCTGCGCCAGAGTGATCTGGTCTTTTAGCCCCAGCAGGTAAAGATAATTATGGTTGTGCAATGAGACTGAGACCGGATCAAACGGCGAGATTCCCGCATTCTGCGAATCCTGCAGGTTCAGCACCGCGCTTGCGGTCAACACGTTTCCCGGCGTCAGGTTCATGCGCAGCCGGCCCAGATCGGCGGTGCGCCACAGCCGGTTCGTGTCCGCGCCGTCCGGCAGTTCTTTGATCAGGTTGTAGTCCACCTCGCCTTCATGCGATATGTCGAACCACAACTTGTCTTTGATCAGCGGCCCGGAAAAATATCCGCGCGGCGTCCAGTTATTCAGCTGAAAGCCTTTCACGTTTTGGAATGTCGGAAAAAAATCCGTGGCATTGATGCGAAACCGGTTGTCTCCATCCTGCACCTGCAGGTCCACCAGCCCGCCCGATCCTTTGCCAAACTGCGATGAATAGCGGCTGCTGCGCACGTCAATCTTGTGCAGTGAATCCGGGTTCAGGCGGAGTGAAAGCGCTCCACCCGCCGGCTGGCTTATTTCAAAGCCATCCAGGTAATCCTGTATTTCTTGCGTGCTAGCTCCGGCAATGTGGATCTGCTTCCCGCTGTCGGCTACAACACCCGGGATATAAGCCAGCACGCCGCGATAGTCGCGCGTGGTGGGATAAGGAATATTTGAAATGTCGCTCGCGGTAATGGCCTGCGCGCTGCTGGTTTCCTGCGGATCAATCGGCGATGCCTGCGCCGTGACTTCTATTTCTTCCTTGTACTCGCGCACCGGCTGTAGCTTGACTTCCACCGGTGACTGTTGCCCGGCTGCAATTTCCAGCTTCGCCACCGCCGTGGTATAGAAACCCTGCTTTTCGACTAAAATTTTGTACGTTCCCGGTGCCAGCCGCAAAAGCGCACTACCTGAAGGCGTTGTGCGTTCCTGCGCCACAGTTTTGTCATTCTGCTGCGCGATCACAATCACCCTGGCCAGCGGCTGGCCATTCTGGTCTGTCACTGTGACCTGTAATTGTCCCGTCCCCACAGACGCGCCCTGCCACAAGCCTTCCGCTGAAGCTCTTGCTTCCCATGGCAGAGCAGAGCAAAGCATCAAGACCATTAGAATGCGGTGTATGGTGTGCCAAGACATCGGGTAGGCTCCGAGAACGCGCCCTATTCGCTTTCTCAAGCAGGTAACAAGCTGGCTTTATTGTATGCGAGCTATAGGCGATTCACCACAACCGCAGGTCCATTGACCTGCGGACATAGGATCAGCGTAAAAGGAGACGGGAACGAAAAGAGCAAATTTACTTTCCGCGCAGTTCGCATTAAGGTTTTTCCTTTTCAATCTGGCAATCTTTGGCAACCGGGGTCTCCGGCAAGCCCGATTTTGGCTTGCTCGGGTGGAATTCCGGCGATTTTCGCAATCCTGAAATCACTCCGGTTGTGAATGCGGCGTTGACTCCACGATGATCGGCTTTCTCACTTCAGGCTTTGCGCCTTCGGCTTTCGGTTCGATTCTCTCACCCGCGCGGCTGCGCTCATCGAACTTGCCAAAGATCATCTTGCCGGCCGTAGTTTGCAGCACAGACGTCACGGCAATATCCACGTTCTTGCCGATGAGCTTGCGGGCGTTGTCCACCACTACCATCGTGCCATCATCTAAATAAGCCACGCCCTGGTTGTATTCCTTGCCTTCTTTCAGGATGAAGACGCGCATCGTCTCGCCCGGCAACACAATCGGCTTTAGCGCATTGGCCAGCTCATTGATGTTCAGCACCTCAACGCCCTGCAGCTGCGCCACTTTGTTCAGGTTGAAATCATTAGTAATGATTTTCCCCTCATACACTTTGGCCAGCTCAATCAGTTTCAGGTCAACTTCGCGAACCGTGGGAAAATCGTCTTCCACAATCTGCACACTCACCGTCACCATCTTTTGCACTCGCTGAAGAATATCCAGCCCGCGGCGTCCGCGATTGCGTTTGAGTGAATCGGCTGAGTCGGCCACCAGTTGCAGTTCGCGCAGGACAAACTGCGGGATCACTACCACGCCGTCCAGGAAGCCGGTATCGGCAATATCGGCAATGCGGCCATCAATGATCACGCTGGTGTCCAGGATTTTGAAGCTTTTGCGCCCTTGTTTTTCCGCGCCAAAGATTCCGCCCAGCGCCGCCAGGTTCAGCAGGTCGCCCTTGTTGGCGCCCACAATCAACCCAACGTATGACATCAAAAGCATGACCATCAGCATGAGGAAACGCTGCGTTTCTGAATGCGTGATGCTGTTCTTGATGACAACGCTGAAGAGGTAAGCGCCCAGAATGCCCAGGATGCTGCCGATCACGGCCCCGATCAGCCGCTTCAGGCTCACTACGCGCAGGCGCGCTTCAAACCACACCACCATCAGGCCAATCACCACGCCGACGCACGCCGCGATCCATGCGGGCAGGTTTGCTAATCCGAACGGTCTTAAGTGGTAACAGGCGACTGCAACAACAGAAATGAAAACGAGACGAATAATTATTAGGTCCATACGGACCCTCCCGACCGGGGCTGCTGCTGGTCAAGGTAAAAAGTTTATGGTGTTCTTCGAACCCTTAATAAGTAGCTCCCCACAGCTTTTGGCATGCAGGGATTAAAAAATAACTTAAAAAGCCCCGCAATAATTCGAGTTCGGCACAGTATACATCAGCCAGCCAAATTCCAATGCCACCTTGTTTGTTATCGACTAAGTAAATACCGCGCCCTGTTTGTTATTGACCGGCCTCAGGAGCGCAAGGCATCTTGGTGATGCAGAGCTTCGCATCCAATTTTTTGATCTTCGCACACCCCGCCTTTGCTCTGCGAACAAGTTGGCCGGAAGTAGATGAGCGGCCTGGTTCTCCCGATTTCGGGAGGCCCTTTAAAACCGGCGCTGAAAATCTCGGGGGAGAATAGGCGCCGGTTTTATATTGAGGCGATTAGGAGGCGTGAGCGAGCCCTGACCTTGTCCAAGGGCGAGCGGGAGCCTCCTGCCGAAATCCTGAGCGCTGGTCTTGCGCGAAGGATCTACTCTAGAACCGCTTGGAGCCGTGAGCGAGCCCTGCGCCTGCCGAAGGGTGAGCGGGAGCCCGCAGGCGAAAACCTGAGCGACCCTGAGCCTTGCCGAAAGGGAGTCGAAGGATCTCTTTGGCCACTGATCTGTTCCGCGCCGCCTGAGCGTCTTCCCTACCTCTCCAGAATTTCCTTGTAGGCATTCAGCGCGACTTTTTTCGGCTGCATGGGTAAAGGCACATCCACGCTGCGGCTGGAATTACCCTTGATCCCAAGCTGGCCTATGCGCACCATGCCCTTGCCGAAATCGGCGAAAACGGGAACCAGCATAAGAAACTGGTCGTCTACCTCGCTCTGCGTGATGGTCATGTGCAGATTTACCTTCCCGCCGTCAGCGGGAGAGAGTTGATAGTCGAAGTGGTACTTCGGTATCTGCGTTCCGTAAACCCATTCATTAAAGAACCAGTCCATGCGCCCGTTGCCCGCCAGGTCCATGGTTTTTGACATATGCTTCTGGACAATGGCTTTGAATGACTCGGTCGACGCTGGCTTGTCGCTGTGGCTTTCCACGAAATCATGCATCATGGCAATGAACGGCTTGTCCTGGTCCTGCGGGCTATACATGATGGAGCGAAGCATCTGCAGAACGTACGCCCCTTTAGGATAGGTAACGTTCTGGTAAGCGTTCGCCGTGCGCGGAGAGATCAGGCGTAATCCCATCCAGAGAGGGCCTGCATCATTAGGAGCGATGCCGAAATTGTTTTTTTCCACGATGCGTTTCTGCAGCCGGTCCCAGAATTCAATGTAATCCTTGCGCCAGTCGCCGGCCACGGCTTGTTGCAGAAACAGCCCTGCGGAGAATTCGGCAAACCCTTCTGAAAGCCACTGATCGTGATAAGAAGCCCAACCCACGGCGTGTCCCCACCATTGGTGCGCCACCTCGTGCGGCGTTACCTCCTGCACAAATCCAGTAAATTTGCTGTTGATGGTCCCAAAGAGCATCCAGCGCTGCGTTGAGTCCGTGTAGGCTGAGATCGGTAGATAGACCAGGTTGGGCCAGGATTGGCCAAAGTTAAAATCCGGCTGTTCCGTAATAGAGATTTCATTGTAAGGAATCTTGCCGAAGAAAAAGTTGCAAAGCTGTAATTGGGCGCGTGTCTGCTCCAGCGCGTACTTGGTCATACTTTTCGGCGCCATCGTCTGGAGAATGCTGTAGTGACTCAGATTGTCGGGCAGCACTGTAAGGTAGTAGCCGGAAATCTTGAAACCCGTCTTTTCGTCCGCCAGTTCCAGTTTCTGATAATTGCCATAATTAAATCCCGCTACGGCCACAGGCCCAGGAGTCACCCAATGCGTCACTGCATACTCCTGCTCTATCGATTCATCCTTCAGCGTGCCAATGCTGATGACCTTGTACTTTTTCGGGACTTTGAACGTGAGATCGTATAGCGCATGTTCCCCAAACCCATTCAGGTTCGGATACCACGATGTCCGTGCCCGCACGTAATAGCTGCCATCTCCGGCTGAGTCCAGCACCTTGTCTCCCTCATACTGCACTGTGATGGAGTACTGCTTTCCCAGCTCCGGAGCCTGCGGCAAAATCACGTAAAACGAGCCGTCTTCTTTTCGGCTCTCCTGAACGTAATAGATGTCCTGTGCATGGTCATCCACCACGCGGGAGACGCGCAGGTTGGGCAATAGCCCGAATTTGAGTACTCTCTCGCCTGCAAGCAGCGGCTCAAATGAAATGGTTGCCGTCGAAAACAGATGGTCGTTCCTGGAAATGATCGTTTCGATCTTGTACCCGTGCGTTGCAAAAAGCCGGCGGTCCTCAGACGAACTGGCTCGGCGCTCCGCATATTCCGGCTGCGTATGGGCCAGGTACCAGACGCCGTCGTCCATCGCTCCCTGGTCGTAGTTGATCAGCGCTACTTCCTCCGGTGAATCAAGCTGCGGCAACGCGCCCACGCGTGTCCGCATGAAAAAACGCATGTCCTTGTGTTTCCTGCCGTGGAGATAGGCATTCATGAAAGGGGGATGGCCCGGATTGTAAACGGCTGCCAGAAGGTCGGCGTCAACATTGTCCATGGTTTCGCCATGCAGCAGATACTCGGTAAAACCCTGCGCTACCTCGCGCGTTTTCCGCACCTTTTCCTTCCAGCGATCGAAAAGGCTGACGGCATCGCCCGGAGTCTCGACCTTTTCCTTGACTCCACCAAGAAACTCCTGGCGCTCTCCGCCGGTGAAACGGAAAACGGCTTCGGTAAAATCCTCGTCAACTTCCGGGCTTCCCGAACGCCGTTTGAGTTCTGCTCCATCGAGCGCGGTGACTGCCTTGAGATTCAAATGGCCTTCCCCAATGAAGATTGCTCCGGTAACAATCCCATTCACCGGGTTCAACAACGTCAGTGTGCCTTTCTGCAGATGGAAGGTCGCAGTGTCAAAATGTAAGGTGAAATCCTCGATACGGAAAGTGTCGCCGAGGCCAATATTTCGCAGTTGCTTGTAAATGGGATCGCTATTGGCGTAAGCGCGGCCTTTGCCTGAAACGGTAATTTCCTCTCGTTGTTTGGCGATCGCCAGCTTCAGCTCCAGTTCTGCTGTTCCGTGCAAATCTACTGTCTTTACCAGCGGCTCAAAGCCTTCCCGGGTTACCCGTAATGAATAGTTACCGGGCTTTAAGTCAGGGGACACAAACCTGCCTCGCTCATCGGAGGAAAATATGATTGGTTGAGAAAGCTCCCCGCCGCTAATTTCAATACGCGCGCCCACAATCACAGCGCCTGAAGGATCAAGAACTGTGCCGGAGATGGTTTCGGCATGCAGAAGCACCGGACTCGTTAAGCAAAGCAGGAACAACGCAAGCTTTGGCAGCAAAGAGAATAGCTGCGCCATGGAACCACCCGGCAGGACCGGCATGTTGTAGAAGCGAATTGGAAAAGCTTTCATTCTTTTTTAAAACTCCGTGGAGCAGAGTACTCGGGCTAGCGCCCGTAAGTATTCATCGCATGCTGCCTAAGATCAACTTAAATTGATGTTGATATAAATCAAATAAGTAACATTACTGAGCTTCTACCGCCGGGACCGTTGCAATCATAGGTGTGACCGGTCAACCACTTCCCGCCGGAACAGCCGGCATTTGGCTTGAGGGCAAACATTCCCCGCAGGGCGGGGGTAACCCTTTGCACAACAGTAATGTTGCTTCAACTGCTCTCCATGTGCGACATTAGCCATTCCCTGCTTTCCGGGGCAACGGCTCGTTCACGTTTAGAATCGAATCCGCGGTCAGGTGGTTTATGGCGACAACAACAGAGAAACGCACATATGAAGAAGCTGTGAATTGGCTTCGCGATCATGGCTTTGACATTCTCGAAGCTCCCGGCACAAAAAACCGTGTCTTCCTGAAAAAATCGAGCGTTTCCGCCGCCATTGAGCGCGGCGATGATGGCGCGGCCCGTCTCTTTGCCAAGCCCGGCATCCAGATTGGCGGTGAAATCTCCCGCCTTGTGGACAAGGGATACCAGAAATTTCTGAAGACCACCAAGGCAGAAGTTCCGGCTACAGCCGAACATCTCCAGGCGATTCATCAGTTTTCTGAAGAACTCACAGAAGCCACCGGCGCTACCAGCCTCTATAACCAGTCGCTGGGAACCGTAAGCGACCGTTATACATATGACCGCGTGGAGAACCGCGATCTGCCTGAGGCCCAGCGCCCCAAGCGCGCCTGGGAAGGCAAAAAGAAAACCGGCCGCAAGCCCGCCTGATTCTGTTTTGACAAATTAGTCTTCTCCAACCTAGACTTTCAAGGTCTTGAAGTAAATTGATTTGTACTTCTTTAGCTCTGGAGGAGATTCCTGATCATGTTCCACAAAAATACTCGGGCCCTTGCAGTTCTGTTCATGCTCTCGCTTTTCGCCACAGGTGCCTTCGCCCAAGGCGGCGCGGCTGCCGGCAGCAAAGACGCAGCCAAGAAAACGGCTTCGTCCGATGCCAGCACAAAGAAAACTAAAAAAGCGGACCTGGTCGATATCAATGCCGCCAGTAAGGAAGAACTCACCGCGCTTCCCGGAATCGGCGACGCATACAGCCAGAAGATCATTGATGGCCGCCCATACAAGACCAAGCGTGATCTCGTCACCAAGAAGATCGTACCCCAAGCCACCTACGACCAGATCAAAGACAAGATCATTGCCCACCATGTTGGGAGTTCTACAGACAAGAAGGGCGGCAAAAAAGGCGCTGCTGCCACGGCCACACCTAAGTAGAAACCTTGCGTGACTTTGAAGCGCTCCTGGCGGGGCGCTTTTTCTTTGGCAAGACCACAGTCTCGTCCGACTCCTCCACCCAATTCACCCGGAAGACAGGAACGGCTTCGCTGCGGCCTTTTACTTTCAGTTCCGGCAGCCGCTCCAGATCAATCGTCTTGCCCGTTTTGCCGAGCTTTCTTGCGGTCGACTCTGAAATCAAAATCTGTCCGCCCGCGGCATTTGTCATCAGCCTCTGCGCGGTGTTTACGGCATCCCCCACTACCGTATAGTCAAGCCTCCGTGGCGATCCAATGTTGCCCGCAATGGCGTTCCCCGTATTGATCCCGATACCTACGCGCAGCTCCGGCCACTCTCGCGTCGCTGCGTCTCGGTTCAATTCGACCAGCAGCCGCTGGATCTGCATTGCCGAATTTACTGCAGCAGCCGCGTCATTGCCCTTGGAGATCGGCGCTCCAAACACTGCCATTACCGCGTCGCCAATGTATTTGTCCAAGGTGCCGCCATTATCAAAAATCACGTCCGTGACGCGCGTGAAATATTCGTTCAGTATCTCCACCACCCGGCTCGGCTCCATGGTTTCACTCATGGTGGTAAAGCCGCGAATGTCGGCAAACATTACAGTGACTTCCTGATTCACGCCGCCCAGCCTGATGTCAGGATTCGCCACAACCATTTCCACGACCTCTGGCGAGAGAAAGCGTTCAAGGGCCGAACGCTGCAAGGATTGTTGCGCGATCTTTTCATGCGCCATGGCATTGTCCACGGCCGCGCCCGCCTGCGCCGCCACCAGCGCAAAAACGTTGAGCTCATCTTGGGTGAACGCTGAGGCTTTCTCCAGATTGTCCACATACAGCACGCCAAAAAGCTGGTCTTTGCCCACCAGCGGCGCGCACATGGCGGAGCGCAAGCCGGAAATCTTGAGGCTTTCACTGCCGCTGAAGCGCTCGTCCGCGCTCACGTCATCAATTAGTATCGGCTGGCGCTCTTTGCGAATCAGCTCCAGCACGCGCGTGCTCAGGATGATCTGTGGCCGGCTCCCGGCGCTAGCCGGATCGCGATAGCGAACCTCGGTTTGCTTTGCTACCTCCCCGCGCTCGTCAAACAGCATTACAAAGCCCCGCTCCACGCCTTCAATCAGGCAGGCCAGCGAAATCACCTGCTCGCAGATATGTTCCAGGTCAAGCTTGGAACTCAAGGCTTTACCGGCTTCATATAGGACCGTGAGCAGATAATTTTCACGTTCCAGTTTTTTTACGCGGACAGCCAGGTCTGTAAGCTCATTGCTGTGCGTATCACTGCTGCGCGGCAACGCGGCCTGCTGGGGCCGGTCGCGCATGAGGTTGTTCAGTGTGGAAGGCCATTCGCCCCGCCGGACCTGAAGTCCGTTATCATCCACGTTTTCCAGGCGCAGCCGGTAAAGTCCCAGCAGGGCAACATCGCCATTTTTAAGTTCGGTTTCTTTGCTGATTTTTTCGTCGTTCAGGACAATGCCGTTCGTGCTGCCTCGGTCGGCAACAAAAATGGAGTTGTCTCTGAGCTTGAAGACCGCATGAAAGCGGCTGACGCTGGCGTCATTCAGAACGAGATCGTTCGCATTGCCCCGGCCCACCGTAATGAGCGGCTTGTTAAGTTCCAGAATGCCGTTTTTCCCGTCAGGCGACGAAATAATTAGGCGGGCCATATTCCATGGTTATTGTTTTTCTAGAAGCTCGTCAATGTTGACAACTTTACCTTTTTGCACTTTGATGTTTCTGTGCACGGGCTTGTAGCCGCTCATCTGCAAAACAATGCTGTAAACACCAGGATCGGCGGGCCACCGCGCATTCGTCTTTTTGGGAGCGGCCTTGCCGTCCACCATGATCGTTGCGCCTTCAGGGTTCGTCCGGATATGCACCAGCCCTTTGCCTTCCGGAATGGTATCGGTGCCAAAGAACCGCCGCAGCGGGTTCGGGCTTTTGCCGTCCTCAGGTTGAACGTTCGTGCTCAGCAATACCGGCGAAAAGCTCATGGTCTGGCCCTCAGCCACGGTATCTTCCATGGACATTTCTTTGAAACCGGCTTTGCGCACCGTGACTTTATGAAATCCTTTTTCGACGGTTAGCTGCGTCGGCGTGGTCAGGCCGCTGTCTTTGCCGTCCACCCAGACATTTGCGCCCTGCGGATTGCTGGTGACCACAATCGTGGAAACCGCCGGCGCCAATTGTGCCGAAACATCAATGCTCTTTCCGGCCACTGACTCCACTGACTTTGTCTGTTGCAGATAGCCTGACTTGCTGAACACAATCGTATGCGTGCCAGCCGCCAGATGCGATGCGGTAAACGGCGTCACCCAATTCGGCTCGCTCCATCCATCGATTTCCACCTTGGCGTTGTCCGGCTGTGAAAGCAACTTCAATTCGCTTTGCGCGACAAAGACTTTATTCGGCGAACTGGTGGCCTTGAATGGCGCTGGTGCTGCTTTTTGCGCAGACGTAGATTTTTTCGTCGGGAAAAATTTGACAGTAGTGTCCGGCGCTATCTCTTCTTTTTTCTCCGGCGTGGGCGCGGGAATGGCGATGGCTATTGGCTCGCGTGCCGCCTGCTGTGCTTCTTTTATCTTTGCTTCTTCCGCAAGCTGACGCATCTTTACCTGCGTCCGATGATACGCATAACCTCCCATGGCGCAGCCCAGCACTACGATAGTCACAATGGTGGCCATCAGAACGCTGTGCTTGCTGGAAAGAATTGCCGTTGTGGGACGCTTTACCGGAACAGGCTTTTTAGCCAGCGCCGGTGCGGCTGCTCCGGCGACTCTGGCGGTGTTTCCGGCGACCACCCTTAACGGCAATACCAGGGTCTTTTCCGGTGCGCCGGGCGCGGGTGTAATGGCAGAAGTTGAGCCGGTGCGCACCGGCCCAGCCAGTTTGTAGTTTTCCAGGTCGCGTACAAGGTCCGCTCCGGTCTGGTAGCGATCGTCAGGCGCTTTGGCCAGTGCCTTGGTGACAATCGCGCTCAAACCGGGATGGACAGTTACATCCAGATCGCGTGGCGTGATCGGGTTTTCGTTGACGATTTTGTAAATGATCGTCGTAACATTCTGGCCGACGAAAGGTTTTTCGCCGGTCAGCATCTCATAAAGAATAACGCCCAGGCTGAAAAGGTCAGACCGTCCATCCAGCTGCCGGCCTTTAACCTGTTCGGGGGCCATGTAGTTTGGCGTACCCAGCACCTGCCCGGTATTCGTCACCTGCCCGCCAGACTTGGCAATGCCAAAGTCCATGATCTTTACCGTGCCGTTGCCGGTAATCATGATGTTGGCAGGTTTTATGTCGCGATGGACAATGCTATTCGAATGCGCATAATCCAGGCCACGGCATATCTGCCGCGTTAGCTGGAGCACTTCTCCTGTCGCCAGAACGCGCTTTTCCGCCAGCAGTTCATGCAGCGTGGTGCCTTCAATGAACTCCATGGCGATGTAGAAAATTCCGTCCTGCTCGCCGGCGTCGTAAATAGTAACGATGTTGGGATGGTTCAGGACGCCCGCCGCGCGCGCTTCATTCTGGAAACGGCGCACCATTTCCTGCGCGTCCAGTCCGTGGACGTCGAGCCGCATCGTTTTAAGCGCTACGGTCCGCCCGATCGTAGGGTCCAGCGCCTTGTACACAACGCCCATGGCGCCGCGACCAAGCTCACCGGTAATCTCGTATCTGCCAACCGTCTGTAGAGACATCATGAGGGCTTATCTTTTGTGACTCAGTGGCGCCCTTGCCTGTCTTGGGGGAGTAGACGTATTCAAATTTATTCGAAACTATTGCTGGAGGACATACACTCCGAGTGACCCGAAAATATCTCATTCCATTACTCCGGGTCAATGCTCGTCCCCTGTGGACATGTGACTTTAGTTTGCCGATACACCGGGGAGAAATACCTTAAGCTAGCCGCTCCCATCGCCTTACAATGTTTCCCATGCGCCTTCAACTGATCGCCTTGCTTCTGCTGCCATTTGTCCTTTCCGCCCAAACGATAACGCCGGACAAAGCTTCATCGCGCCCACCACAAGGCGCGATGAATTCGCAAGGCGGGGAACTTTCCGACGACCAGCGCGCCAATCTTGAAGAAGGCATCAAGCACATCCTGCTCTCCCAGGTCGAAGCGTGGAACCACGGCAAGCTTGAGGGCTTTATGCAGGGTTACTGGCACTCGCCCGATCTCACGTTCTTTTCCGGCGCCACGGAAACCCGTGGATGGGAGCCCACTTTGGCTCGCTACCGCCAGCGCTACCAGGCTGAAGGCAAGGAAATGGGCAAGCTTGAATTTCAAAAGTTGGATATCGATCTGCTGAGCCGAAGGTCCGCCGTAGTGACCGGCGAATGGCATCTCACCATGTCCGATGGCAAACAACCGCACGGACTGTTCACGCTGATCTTCAAACGCATTCCGCCAGAAGGCTGGAGGATTGTGCATGACCACACTTCGGCGGCGGAATAGGTCGCGGGAATCTCAAGCGGCTGTCGAGAATTGTCGTGCTTTGCCGGTCTTTGCCGCTTGGCATCTTTTCATGACTCTCATAGGCTGGACTCGCTTCGGGAGTCTAGCATGCTCAAGAGGGTTCTTGCAGTGCTTCTTATCTCTGGCGTCCTTCAGGGCCAGCAACTGACATTTTCCAACAGCAACTTACCCATTGCGCATGCTGACACAATCGCTGCCGGTCTAGGGGTTGGCTTTGACGAGCGGCACAATCTGCTGCGACGTGGCTACCAGGAAGATATTGCTGTGTTTCTATGCTCCCCACCATTTCCGAATGGAAGTTGTGGCTTCACAGATCATCGTAAACTGAACGGAATTACTCCTGTTTCACTTATGTTAGATCTTCCACCAGAGATTACAGCCTCCTATAGGAAGGGACGGAAGTACCTTCCGATTAGCTCAGGTGCACCGGTACACCTTTCCGACAAAAATGACGTGCTCTTGCTCAGGATGATTGCAGGCAGTGGTACACCTCTTGGGGTTTTGTCCATTCGTGGGATCCTGCAGTATGAAATCGCCGAACCGGGACAAGCAGCTACAACTCAAGCCATCAATACCGTTTTCCAAGCTACTGTAGTGGAGCACAATACCGAAGTAGTTGAACACCTGTGGCCTTACGGCAGCCACCCGGGGCAGCATGTGAAGGATGTTGCTCTAGTACCAATTGAGATCTTTCAATCTTTACTGTTATGGATTGGTTGCATCTTTCACTCGTGCGATAGCGGCATGTGAAGGATGTCGCCGAGTACCATTGGAATCTTCCAATTTTTACTGTTCTGGATTGGTTGCACGTTCGCTCGTGCGATATATGAGCTAAATTTTCCCGCGCATCCGTTGTAGTTCTCTATATGCCTCACTCTTTGAAATTCCCTGCTCTTTTGCCAGGACCTTTAGTGCCCCATTCTCATCGAGCTGCTGCTCGCGCATGATCTCCTGCATCCGCGAAACCAGGTTTTTCTTCTGCGCCTGCGGAAAGCCTTTAGACTTCCCAATCAGCAGCGTAATCTCGCCTTTGATCTCCCGCTGCTGCAAACCTGCCAGCACCTCCGCCGCGCTGCCGCGAATAAATTCCTCATGCACCTTGGTCAGCTCACGCGCCAGCACCACGGGCCGCTCCGCTCCCAGCAATTCGACGATATCTTTCATCGTCTCCGCAATGCGGTGCGGCGCTTCGTAAACCACAGTCGTCTGCTGCACATCCCGCACTGACTCCAGCAGCGTACGTCGCTCACCGGATCGCGCAGGAAGAAAGCCCAGAAACTGAAAGCTATCGGTAGGCAATCCGCTGCCAGCCAGAGCCGCCACCAGCGCCGACGCGCCCGGTATCGGAACCACCTTCACGCCGCGCTCAATCGCCAGCTTGATCACGCGATATCCGGGATCAGAAATCCCCGGCATCCCCGCGTCGGAAACCTGGGCAACATTCAACCCTGCGGTAAGCTTCGCCACCAGTTCTTCCGCCCGTGCAGCCTCATTGTGTTCGTGATAGCTCACCGTGGGCTTGTCAATACCGTAGTGATGCAGCAGCTTGGCCGTGTGGCGCGTGTCCTCGCAGGCAATCAGGTCGGCTTCTTTCAATATCCGCACCGCGCGATAGCTGATGTCTTCCAGATTGCCGATTGGAGTCGCCACAACATACAGCGTGCCCGGTTTTTTCTGCTCGATCATGCGTTTGTTTTCCGGCGCTAAGAATAGCATCTGCCACATGGCTCTCTGCTAAAATCACATCGCAAACTCTTACAATTGAGGGTGTCTTTAAGTGCCTCTTTACGAATATCAGTGCAAGAAGTGCAAACACAAATTCGAAAAGATACAAAAGTTTTCTGATCCTCCGGTTAGAAAGTGTCCGGAGTGCGGCGGCCCGGTCGAAAAGGTCATGCATGCTCCAAACGTCCAGTTCAAGGGCACTGGCTGGTATGTGACCGACTATGGCGGCAAGGACAAGTCCGAAAAGTCCAAATCTGAGGGCAGCTCAGATAAAAGCGGCTCAGAGAAGAAGGAGTCGTCCGCCAAAGAAGACGGAGCGAAGTCGAAAGACAAGGACAGCAGCTCGAAGAAGTCAGAATCCAAAAAGTCCGAGAGCAAGAAATCCAAGGACTAAAACATTTTTGGCGTCCTGGCGAATCTTCTAAAACAAAAGGCCGCAAACAAGCGCATCCTTCAGCGCTTGCCTGCGGCCTGATTTTTGCTTTCTCAGCTTGCGCGCTTTGCCGGCGTCGGCTTTGCTTCCGTTCGCCCGCTCACGGTAAACACCATCTGCCGTTTCGGCACATCCGCGTCCACGACTACGTGATCGCCGTGCAGCACTTCGCCTTCCAGGATCTTTAATGCCAGCGGGTCCTGGATCAGCCTTTGGATGGCCCGCTTCAGCGGACGAGCACCATAAGCCCGGTCGTAGCCTTCCAGGAACAGCAGTTCCTTGGCCGGTTGCGAAAGCTCGATAGTGATCTTACGGTCTGCCAATAGCTTGCGCAGATCGTCCAACCGCAGCTCGATGATATGCGTTAACTGCTCCTCGCCCAGCGGCTTGAACACAATCACGTCGTCCACGCGATTCAGGAACTCAGGCCGGAAATGCTGCCGCAGCGCTTCCATTACATGGTCGGTGGCTTCAGCAAACGCTTCCGGCGAACTCACGCCTTCAGCCTGCAAATAACTGGCGCCAATATTCGACGTCATGATGATCACCGTGTTCTTGAAATCCACGGTGCGGCCGCGAGAATCCGTTAGCCGTCCGTCATCAAGAATCTGCAGCAGAATGTTGAACACATCCGGATGCGCTTTCTCGATCTCGTCGAACAGAATCACGCTGTAAGGCCGGCGGCGCACGGCCTCAGTAAGCTGCCCGCCTTCGTCATAGCCAATGTATCCGGGAGGCGCGCCAATCAGCCGCGAGACCGCATGCTTCTCCATGTATTCCGACATGTCGATCCGCACCATGGCGTGCTCGTCGTCAAACAAGAACTCCGCAAGCGCCCTCGCTAGTTCAGTCTTTCCTACGCCCGTCGGGCCCAGAAAAATGAACGAGCCAATCGGCTTCTTGGGATCGCTCAACCCCGCGCGCGAACGCCTTACCGCATTCGACACGCGCTGTAACGCTTCATCCTGTCCAACCACGCGCTGGCGCAGCCGGTCTTCCATGCTCACCAGCTTGCGCACCTCGCCTTCCAGCATCTTTGATACCGGTATGCCGGTCCACTTGGAAACGATCCGCGCCACGTCTTCTTCGTCCACTTCTTCTTTCAGCATGCGGCGCTGCTTGTCGTCTGCCTGCGCGCTCAACTTCGCCAGCTCCGTCTCGGCCTGGCGCAGATCGCCATAACGGATCGCCGCCACGCGCTCCAGGTTTCCGTTGCGCTCCGCCTGCTGCTCTTCAATCTTCAGCTGCTCGATTTTTTCTTTAAGGGCGCGGATGCGGGTGATGCCTTCCTTCTCTTCCTTCCAGCGGACCTTCAGCGCGTTGGCCTGCTCACGGATCTGCGCCAACTCGCGCTCCACCACAGCCAGCCGGTCTTTCGAGTTGGCATCGTCTTCCTTCTTCAGCGCCTGCTTTTCGATCTCAAGCTGCGTCGCCCTGCGCTCCAACTGGTCGATCTCGGTCGGCATGGAATCAATCTGTATGCGCAATGAAGACGCGGCTTCATCGATCAGGTCAATCGCTTTGTCCGGCAGAAAACGGTCGGTAATGTAGCGGTTCGATAAAGTCGCTGCCGAGACAATGGCTGAGTCCTTGATCCGTACACCATGGTGCACTTCGTATTTTTCTTTCAGGCCGCGCAGGATCGAGATCGTATCTTCTACGTTCGGTTCGCCCACAAACACCGGCTGGAAGCGCCGTTCCAAAGCCGCGTCCTTCTCGATATATTTACGGAATTCGTTCAGCGTGGTCGCGCCAATCGCGCGCAGCTCTCCGCGAGCCAGCGCCGGTTTAAGCATGTTGCTGGCGTCAATTGCGCCTTCAGATGCGCCCGCCCCGACGAGCGTGTGCAGCTCGTCAATAAAGAGAACGATCTGCCCGTTGGAGTCTTCAATTTCCTTTAGCACCGCTTTCAAGCGGTCTTCAAACTCCCCGCGATACTTGGCCCCGGCCAGCATCGAACCCAAATCCAGTCCGACCACACGCTTGTTCTTCAAGATTTCCGGAACGTCGCCGGAGATAATGCGTTGCGCCAGCCCTTCCACAATGGCCGTCTTGCCCACACCTGGCTCACCGATCAGTACCGGATTGTTTTTCGTCCTGCGCGAAAGGACCTGCACCACGCGGCGGATTTCTTCGTCGCGGCCGATCACCGGATCAAGCTTGCCCTTCCGCGCCAGCTCCGTCAGGTCCTTGGCATAGCGGGCCAGCGCCTGATATTTTCCTTCAGGATTCTGGTCGGTCACGCGCTGCGAACCGCGCACCGAAGTTAACGCCTTCAAAATCGCATCGTGGTCGGCTCCTGCGCCGCTCAGAAGCTGGCGTGCTTCGTTGGCTTTGTCTTTATCCGCCGTCATCGCCAGAAGCAGGTGCTCCGTGGAGACATACTCGTCCTTGAAGGTATCCGCTTCTTTGAAAGCTTGGTCCAGCAATTTCGACATCGCAGCGGAAAGATGCGGTTGTGCCGCGGCGCCAGAGACTTTCGGCAGCCGGTCAATCCTCTCCATCACCTGCAACTGAAGTGTCGCCGGATTCACGCCCAGCTTGGCCAGGACAGGCGCAACAATCCCTTCGGCGTCCTGCAACAGCCCAGCCAGCAAATGCAACGGCAGCATTTCCGGATTGCCGTGCTGGCCCGCCAGCTCATTTGCCTGCTGGATTGCTTCCTGCGCCTTGATCGTGAATTTGTCCCAACGAATTGCCATATTAAGTGCTCCTCAACTTCTATTAGATCGCTTGTTGCTGCCAAGTGTTTCTGTTTTCTATTGTCTTCCTTTTGCGCTTGATCTGCCTGCATAGCGGCTGCGGCTTAAAAGAAAACGGGAGATGAACATTTCATCTCCCGTACGGCCGTTCATAAGCAGCGTTTGGCCTTCTCCTTGGCTACTTACCCCTGGAGGGTCTTCTGGCCGATTCCAACTTTGATCTGCCGCGGCTTGGCTTCTGCCCTCTTTGCCAGCATGATCTTCAGAACGCCCTTTTCATAGCTGGCTTCCACCTTCTCTGCGTCCACTGTGTTCGGGAGCTTAAAGGTGCGGGCAAAAGAGCCGTACCTGCGCTCAATGCGATGGAAGTTCTCTTCTTTCTCTTCCTTCTCAAACTTGCGCTCGCCCTGAACGGTCAGGGTGTTGTTTTCTACGCTGACGTTGATGTCCTCATCGTTCAGGCCGGGGATTTCCAGCTTGAGCACCAGGTGCTGCTCGTCCTCGTATACGTCAACGGGAGGAACGAAGCTGCCCGCGCTCAGCTGCTCTTTGCCGGTAGGCTCAAAGGTCTGGAAAAAGCTCGCCAGTTCACGAAAGGGGTCGATTCGAGTGATGGTCATGGTTCTTGTCTCCTTCAAATGAGTTTGTGTTTCTTATAATTGCCGGTTACGGATGATTTGATGCTATATGACTACAAAACGATAATAAAATATGAGCGTGTTATTGTCAAGTATCTAACAAAAAAATATTAAGGAGCATGCCTTTGACGCAGCTCGTTGAAAACAAATGACTTATTTTATCTGTTATGAGTGGACTTAGAATTGCGGATAAATTACAATTGAAGTGTGCAGTAGGTAGATTGCTGTTAAATAATTGGGGGCTGAAATTACAATCTCGAAAATGTTAATGAATATCACATGATTATGTTGTGTTCAAACACACATAAAGTGGTTGCACAGTAACATGCATGAGTGATAACTTTTATATATAATAATGGCACGGTGACATTACTTGTCACGTTGGCCATTGATCTTTTAAAAAGTTTGGCCCCGCTATGAAAGCCGGGGCCAGGAGTTATATCCAGATCAGGGCGACGATCAGGCCGTCCATCTGGATAACAACCATGACAAACCGCGCTGGGCGATGAATCATGGAACACCCCTTTCCTTCGGCCCGTAATTTCAGGGTGTAACAGCACCCTGAGAGCCGAAAAAGGGAACTTGGAATGGCCCCGGCCAGACTCGAACTGGCATCTCCGAGCTTAGTAGGCAGGCGCTCTGTCCGTTTGAGCTACGGGGCCATACTCTTTAGTTTATCAAATAAATTGAAGGAATCAACCCCAGCCTAAGTCCTTCATAACTATAAAGCTATGGCAGAACAAAAACCGATCAAGGTTGACGAAGATAGATTCGACGCGGTACTCAAGCGCCTCATAGAGCACAAGCCAGTGCCAAAGAAAAGCGTCAAGGCAAGCCGCCGGACTAAACGGGGCAAGATACTCAAGACGCAATGAACACATTTCCTGAATACTGGGATGCAATCCAAAGGCTACGCCCAATTGGGCGATTATCAACATGGAGCAGGGCAGGAAAAGCCAAAATCGTGTTTGAAATTGTGAGCGTAGATCACAGTTCCATAACAGTAAATCCCAGCAATGGACAGACTAGAAAAATACCGCGCAGCGATTTTGAAAGCGTCTTTGATGTTTGGGACGATTACAAGGCTGGCAAGGTAAAGCGGCACGAGCTAAGTTTCTCTGTAAATTCCAGCTACATAATCACGCTTTTACATCTTATTGAAAGTCACCCCTAAAATCACTTCGCTGTGCGAATTACTATAGAGCAGCAAGTAAAAACCCGCCTTGCGGCGGGTCGGGTTTTAAACGCTGTGAACAGATCGCCAGCGTTTGAGCGGTTTGTAACTACCAGATTTCCAACTTACCAATTCAGGGACAACCTGCAAACACGATTCAAGATTGAACGTGAGCGAAGTTTTGTCCTGAAAGATAATTTCTATGATTCGATAATCGGGTGAGATTGATAATTCCACTTCGGCAACGATCTTGCCCTTTGCCGTTGGAAACTTCATAACGCGCTGATACGGAGTGGCTTTCTTTCTTGCGCGTGAGCGGGTAGCCTTAGAGACAGCCATGATTCGCCTTTCAAGGAAGGTGATTTGTGGTTAGGGCTGCGTCGGTGGTTGCACACTGGCGCGGCCCGACTTGCTTATAACTCTATATCGAATTTAAAGCAACGAAAAAATAACGAAACAACAAATAAACAAATTCAAAAGAAATAAACCCGCCTGTTTTCGCGGCGGGTTTTCTACGGTTTCAATATGCCCCATTTGACATACACACCTGAGATGCCAAACACCCCTACAGCCCGTAAGTTTTTGTCTGAGCATTTTGAGCGCTGGAAAATATCTCAGAATTATTTTCCAAGTTTAGCCCATAACTCCGCTGTAGGTGTTCCGTCTATAGTCACTGAATGTGCGACAATCTGTGCAACTAAAGAGTCGGCACCATCTCCGGTAAGAGTGTGAGTATAATTTTCTGAAAACACAAGACGACAATGCCCTTTACTGATTTCGTCTATTACGCGCACCTGTCCAAGATTTATTAGTTGTTGTGAGTTATCGTTAGCCATCCACACAAATGTAGGAAAATTCTTTTCTTTGTTTTCGCTCATGGCTAAATGATACTCCCCACTACCACGCGGGAACGCCAGCGGTAAGTTCTTTGTAGGGCAGTTCCTTTTTCTTAGCAAGGTTTCTCATAACCATGTCATGCATTGTGGACTGCTCTTTTCTACGATTGAAACGCCACTCAAACTCGTGCAGATATCGCTGCATGTGCTTAGGGCTTAACTGGTGATACGTTCCAATAATTCCACGCTTGAGCAGTGAAAACGCGCTCTCGACAGTGTTTGTGTGAATGGTACCGGACTTTGTATATCGCGCATACTCGCCCTTGCTATGGGTGACTGTGCGATGTTTGAGTCCGGTTCCTTTCATCGCAAACGGATAGATCACACTGTCATCCGTCATAATGACCCGCGCATCTTTGCTGACATGCTCTGCCATTAAATCTTTAACCACTTCGGAAGTTGCGTAGGGAACTTTTCTTAGTTTCAGATCGCCGCCACGTTCCCGCAAACCGATTACCGGAGTCTTAGCTTTCTTACCAGCGTAAACGCCCCTGCGCTTGCCGCCGACATAGGTTTCATCAATTTCAATGATGCCGCTTAGCATGTTTCCCTTACCGTCTGTCATTGCTTCGCGTATGCGGTGGGCCAGGTACCACGCTGTTTTGTAAGTGACCCCAAGCGAACGCGCAAGCTGGTTTGCGCTCATGCCCTTTTTGGACTCGCACATCAAAGCAATCGCCATGAACCATTTTTGTAAGGGAAGGTGGGAATCGTGAAAGAGGGTATTGGACTGTGCTGTGAATTGTTTGCCGCAATCTCCGCACTGGTAGACCCGCCGGAACTTGCCAGTCTTGCCGTGTGAGTCATACCGCTGTACCCAATCAGAGTTACAGGCAATGCAGCGCACCCCATGAGGCCAGCGCATGTTAACCAAGTGTTCGATGCATTGCAGTTCCGAAGTAAAGCGCTGGTGAACGTCAATCAATCTCATTGGGTCGCCTCTTTTGTACTGAGGCAATCCTAACTCGTTAATAATTCTGCGTCAAGTATATAATACTGAAAATATTCCTATTATTTTCAATTGCTTAGGTTGAAATTTTAGTGGTTTTAGCTCACGGATAGCAAAAAGCACTTCAAATAATACGTCTCCGGCACGCCCAGCAGGATCGGGTGGTCTTTGGCCTGGGTTCGTTTTTCCAGCACCCTGACAGAGCGGTGAGCGTCCTGCGCGGCCTCATTTAGCACCTCAAAAAAGTCCTGTTCGCTCACGGCAAATGAGCATGAGCACGTGACCAGCACTCCGCCGGGACGCAGCATTTTCATGGCCCGCAGGTTGAGCTCTTTATATCCACGAATCGCCGATTCCAGATGCTTCTTTGACTTGGCGAAAGCCGGCGGATCGAGCACGATTGTGTCGTACTGCTTGCCAGCGGATGAATAGTCTTTCATCAGATCAAAGGCGTTACCTTCAATCCACTCAATCTCCCTCTTGTGCGCGGCCGCGTTCAGCTTTTCATTCTGCTCGGCCACTTCCAGCACTTCGCGGGAGATGTCCACGGCAGTCACCTTGTCGCAGGCCAGCGCCAGGTGGAGCGCAAACCTGCCCTGGTAGGTGCAAACGTCCAGCGCCTCGCCTTTGGCGTATTGCGCTGCCGCAGCGTAGTTTTCGCGCTGGTCCAGAAACGCCCCTGTCTTCTGGCCGCCCAGCGCGTCATAGTGGAACTTAATGCCATTCATCGCAAAGACCGTGCTGCTCTTGTGGCCCTCAACCAGCCCGGATTCCATCTCCGGCAGCTGCTCCAGCTCGCGGATACGGGCATCGGCGCGCTCCACAATGTTTTCCGCACCGGCAAACTCTTTCAGCCCTTCGATAATCGCCTGCTTCCGCTCCGGCGCGGCCCATGCCTGCGTCAAGACCTGAATCGTAAAAACATCATTGTAACGGTCAACAATCAACCCCGGCAGGCGATCTGCTTCGCTGAAAACGAGCCGGCAGGCATCAGAGTCCCGCACGACTTTGGCTCGATAGTCCACAGCTTCAGCCAGCCGCTGCCGTATGAGTTGCAGCAACTCTTCTTCTGACCGCAGGGCCTCACGCCCCAGCAGCCTCAGCTTGATCTGTGACGATGAACTGTAAATCGCCGATCCCAAAATCTTGTCTTTCGGGCCGATTACATGGACCATCGCGCCGGGCTTGGCGCCAGCGTCATAGAGCACATCCGAGGCGTAAACCCAGACATGGCCGTCGCGGAGCCGTTTGGCTGCGCGCTCATTCACAATCACTTTTCTAGTTGGACCGTTTGCCATCAGGCAATCAGCATATAGGAAGGAACGTTACTGTGTGGGGCTGGTTTCCTGCTCGGGCTGCTCGGCTTCGGTTTCGGCCTCCGCCACTTCTGCCGCTCTAGCTTTGGATTTCTTTTTTACCGGTTCCGGAGCTGCCGGTTCGCTGGCCGGATCAAAGTACAGGATTCGTCCGCAGGAGTTGCAGGTAATGATCTGCTCGTTGGTGCGGACTTCCTGCCAGATTTGGGGACGGACCATAACAAAGCAGGCCATACATTTCTGGTCGCGGGCTTCAGCCAGGGCAGACTTGCGCTGCCGCATCACGCGGTCATAGTGGGCCAAAGCGCTGTAATCCACTCCGGCGCGCAGCTCGTCGCGCTTACCTTTCAGTCCTGCCAGAAGTTTTTCGTCTTCAGCCGTGCGAACATGCGCTTCGGTTTTTTCTTTTTCCACGTCCGCGGCTTCAGTCTTTAATTCGGCTTCGGCAAGTTTCAGGGCTTTTTCTTCATTCTCCAGCCCGATCATCAATTCCAGAATTTTGTCTTCGCAACCGCTGATCTGCTTTTCCGCGAACTCCACCTCGTGCATCAGGGCGCGATATTCGTCATTTGTCTTTACGCTGGATGACTGGCTGCGGTACTTGGCAATTTTTTCCTGGAACCCCTTGATGTCGGCTTCATTCTGGCGACGGCTGGCCTCATTGGCTTTAACCCGCGCTTTGGCCTGCTCCACGGCAGCCTTATGCTCTGCCAGTTTCGCCTCGATGGCAGCCACCCGCCTGGGCAGGCTGGCCACTTCTTCGGTCAGGCGAAGGGCTTCCCGATCAATTTTTTCCAGCTCGATGAGTCTTTGCAGGTCTGCGTTCATGGGGAAGGGCTAGACCCAATTCTAACATGCGTAATTGGCCGTTCGGCACCACTTTTGCGCCTTTAACTAGGTTTTTCTACTGATTGCCGCGCTGTGGTGGCATGCTTAGACTCAAATCATATGATCGTAGAAATCACCAGACTGCTGTTGGGCGTGGCCATTGCTGTCTTTCACCGTCCACTGGCCAACATGATCATGCAGCAGGAGCGTCAACTTGACGGCTTCTTCCGCAGCCGTGGCGTGCAGCTGCCCGCGCCCCCCAGTGACGCCACCGCCCAGAATCTCTATTTCATCATCGGCATCTTCATTGCGTTGATTGAATCTGGACGGATCTGGTTCTCCATCAGCTAAGCCGCGCTTCTACACTCCCCAGTTTTCTTTAATCCTTAGGCATTGGGGGAGTAGTGTCCGGTTTTCCTCTGAAAAAGAAGCGCGCAATCAGCAACAAGGCAATCGCTCCCCAGCCGAGGTATGGCGCCATGGCATGCCTCTGGGGATCAGGAGACGATCTTATGACAAAGCCAGCCACGGCCATCGCGATCGCAACTAGCACAAGAACCCAATAAGCTGCTGGTCTGTTTCCCATAGTCTTTGTACGCTCCAATGTCGGAAAAGTTACGCGGCCAATCTTAAAGCGCTCGCTTCAAGCAGCCGCATGCCATAAAAAACTGGGCCTTACCTCTGCGGCAAGACCCAGACCCTTGTGTTTGCAGCTATTTTTTCCTTCCGCCTGTTGAATGTCCCGCCGCCGGGACGCTTTGCGGCGACTGATTATGATAATTGGGGAACGCAGGATGCTTGGCCACGGGCAGCGGGTTCTTCTTGAGCGCATCCATTACCAGCGCCACCGCTTTTTCCAGCTGCGGATCATGCCCGCTGGCCCAGTCCCTGGGCATGATTTCGACTTCATAATCGGGCGCAACGCCGTGGTTCTCCACGTCCCAGTCTCCCGTGCGATTGTAAAAGGCCACACGCGGCGCGGTGACTCCTCCGCCGTCCATGAGCTCAGGATAGTCATAAATTCCCACCAGTCCGCCCCATGTACGGGTGCCGACGAGCGGGCCCAGCTTGGCATCGCGGAAATACCATGGCAGCGCATCGCCTCCGGAACCGGCATACATGTTGGTGATCATGGCTTTCGGCCCAAATATTGCCCCTACAGGCGTGGTGAAATCATGGCCTTCACGCGTCATCCAGTAATTCTGGAGCGGTCGCCGCAGGTAATCGATCACATAATCTGCCGCTGAACCGCCGCCATTGAAGCGTTCGTCAATCACAGCGCCTTCACGTCCCACCTGGGCAAAAAAGTAGCGATTGAATGACGTGTAGCCGCCAAATCCTGTATCAGGTAGATAGACATAAGCCAGTTTCCCGCCGCTGAGCTTTTCCACCCTCTGCAGATTGCCTTCAATCCATGCGCGGTTGCGCAGTGCCGCTTCACTCTCAATCGGCACCACTGTCACATTGTGCGCGCCTTTGCCGTCCGCCGCAGGGCCAACTTTCAGTACAGTCGATTTATCTGCTGTGCCCTCAAAGAGCTCAAAGATTTCATCTGTCCCGCGCAGTTCGCGGCCATTCACGGCCAGCAGGTATTCGCCTTCCTGGACGTTGACTCCCGGCTGTGTCAGGGGCGCGCGCAGTTGCGGGTTCCAGTTTTCACCCTGATAGATCTTTTGGAACCGATAACGGCCATTTTCCACCGTGTATTCCGCTCCCAGCAGACCTACCTTACCCTGCTCCGCCGGCGGCTCCGGAGGCGTGCGGATGTACATGTGGCCCACTGTGATTTCTCCCAGCATTTCCGCCAGCAGATAGCTGAAGTCATAGCGGCTCCCCAAGTTCTCCAGATAGGGCTCATATTGTTTCTTGGTGGCGGCCAGGTCCAGACCGTGCAGGTTGGGATCGTAAAAGAAGTCGCGCTCTATCCGCCAGACTTCGTTGTACTCCTGCTTCCATTCCGCACGGGGATCGACGCGCACTTCCATCTTGGTCAAAGCCAGCGGCATCTCCGGCTTGCCTGCTGCCGGACCACCTTCACCGCGGGCTGGGGCCGTGGCTGAACTGATAAACCATTTCCTGTTCTCGCGACGGCCTTTGCTGTAAAGCATCTTCTTGCCGTCAAACGAGACGGCAAAATCATTTGCGCCTTCCATCAGCTTTTCCGGCTTGCGTGACGTGAGATCAAAACGCCAAAGCGTGTTCATCTGGTCCGGTCCGCGACGAGGCGAATCTTCAATCAAGAAGATTGTCCCGGCTTTTCCTGCGACGAGCTTGCTGTAGTCGCGAGGCGGAATCGGCATGGCCACAATACGCTGGCCAATGTTTTCCGTATCAATCCGCACCACCACGCCTTCATTCTTTACTGACTTGGCTGCGCGCGCGTCCTGCGCCTTGGCTTTCTCCTCGGCACTGCCTGGTTCCTGCTCTGCCTTGTCTTCGGCCTTGGATGACTTATCGGTATCTTGCTTAGCGTCATCCGCAGCGGATTTTTCTTCATCGCTTTCCGGCGCCAGCGGTGAAGGCTGGTCTTTGCGCAGCACCATCAGATACGGGCTGCGCGTAATCGGGCGATTGGTGCTGGAAAGATCGAGCCAGCCGGTTGTCGGGCCCACGTCTGTGCTGGCCGTGAAATAAAGATATTGTCCTTTCTGGTCGAAGGCTGGGAATCGCGCATCGCTCAGGCCGTCCGTGAGCTGAAAACTCTTCGCTTGTTCCAGCGAATAAGCAAAGATGGCGTGCATATGGCTCGTGAGAGTTTTTGAATAGGAAATCCAACGGCTGTCAGGCGACCACACAGGATCAAGCGTGCGCTGCGGCGCGTCGTAGGTATCCGTGTCAACCTTTACCGGCGTTCCCTTGGCCAGATCGATATACCAGAGGTTGAGCCGCTTGTCACTGAAAGCAATTTTCTTGCTGTCCGGCGACCATAGCGGGTCGTAATAGAAGGAAGCCGGTGTTCCCAGAGAAATCTTTCGCGCTTCTCCCATGCCATCAGGATTTTTCAGGAATAGCTGATATTCCCCGGACTCATCAGAGAAATACGCTACCCACTTGCCATCTGGCGACCATGAAGGATCGCGCTCCATAACGCCCGGCGTGTTCGTCAGATTGCGGATGTCGCCTTTTTCCGCCGGTACGGTCAGCACTTCACCGTGAGCTTGAAACACCGCTCGCGCCCCGCTGGGAGATAGCGTGGCCGAAGCAATCTCACTTTCAGCTTTCTTGAAATGCGGCCGGACATTGGGGAGGTCGGCAGGTACCGTCACCGCAACCGCTTTGGACTTGCCCGTCGCGGGATCAAAGAGGTTCAAAGAACCAAACTGCTCATAGACAATCGCACCCGGTCCTGCTGAGGCCGATTTGATGTCAGCGCCATTGCTGGCAAGCGCCTGCTCCACTTTCTTGTCTTTGGGATCGTAGGAGAAAAGCGTGAACGGGCCATTGCGATCAGACAGAAAATAAACCCTCCCGCCAACCCACATGGGATTGCCGTCATTGGAAGTTTCGCGCGGCACCTGGTCTACGTTGAGATCAGACAGGTTTGCGATCCACACGCGCGATGCCTTGCCGCCGCGATAGCGCTTCCATCCAATCGCTGAGAGCCTGCGGTTGTTGTCTACCGGAACGTACGCAATGTGCTTGCCGTCTGTAGAGAACGCGCCGAATTCCGCAGTGGGCAGCGGCAATTCATGCGGCAAACCGCCTTCGAGCGAGACGGTGAACAGCCGGTTGAAGCGTGAATAACTGTTGCGCGTTGAACGGAACAGGATAGATTTACCGTCGGGCGACCAACCCACAACTTCATCGACTGCGGGATGGTGCGTAAGTCGGCGCGGAACTCCGCCTTCACTCGGCATTACGTAAACGTCTACATTGCCGTCATAGTCGCCGGAAAAGGCGATCATGCTGCCGTCCGGTGAAAACACCGGATCACTCTTGGTGCCGTCGCCGCTGGTCAGCAGCCGCGCTTCGCCGCCGTCACGCGCCACCAGCCACAAGTCGCCCGCATAAGAAAACGCGATGTTCGTTTTGGAAAGCGTGGGCTTCTGCATGAGCAACGGCCCAGAAGCGTGCGCGCTGAGAGCACAACAGAAAAGAGCAACGATCAGGAACAGACGGGTGAGGGAATTTTTCATAGGAGACACCAACCGGAAATGAAATGATTTGACTCGACGAGGCAGCTTAGGTTAGCAGCACGCATGCGCAAGAAACAAGGGCTGAAACCCTGAAACACAGAGGAACAGAGGAAAGGAAGGGGAACAAGTTTGAAGACGCAGCCGATTATCTTCGTCTCCTACTTTCTTTCCTTCGCTTACTCCCTTCCTCTGCGTTTCAAGGGTTTGCTCTTCGTTTTGCGAGATCCTTTCTTAGTAGCTGGTCGAACCCTGGCGGCCCGTTCCAGTAAAACCGCCACGTGAGCGATCGCCGCATTGTCTGTGCCCATGCCTTCGGGAGTCTTTGCTTTGATCCCGACCTGGTCTGGCTTTACGCCCAGCAACTCAGCCACGCGCGCCTGGATTTTCTTTGCGTGGGGGACGATCTTGGGTTCGGCCAGAATCAACGTGGAGTCGATATTGCTCACTTTGTATCCGGCAAGGCGCACCTGCTTCAGCGCTTCTTCCAGAAAGATGACCGAGTTTGCCCCTTTCCACTTGGGATCGGTCGGTGGAAAGTAGCTGCCGATATCGCCCGCCGCCACCGCTCCCAGGAGCGCGTCAGTAATGGCATGAAGAAGGACGTCGCCGTCCGAGTGTCCGGCGAGGCCTTTATCGTGGGGAAGCTCCACACCGCCAATCTTTAAAGGGACGCCGGCTTGAAATTCGTGGGAGTCCCATCCGTAACCGATTCTCATGAATTACCTACCGCGGATCCACGCGGATACACGCGGATTTTTTTATTGGAATTCTCAAAAACGATTCTCTTGAACTGGGGCTTTGGTGACCCAAAATTTAGTAACAGGCCAATCTCCAGTTGCGTTGCCCGAAGATAATTCATGACTTGGGCTTCATGGGCCCGATCTAGATTCTGGACGGCTTTAAGTTCGACGAGGACGGCGTTATCAACCACCAAGTCAGCCTTGAATTGACCTACATCTTGACCGCGAAAATAGACAGGCACTGGAACTTCTCGTCGAACCAAAATTCCGGCTTTGGTAAGAGCGAAGAACATACAGTTGTTGTAAACGGATTCCAGAAAGCCGTGGCCAATCTCGTTATATACATCGTAATAAATGCCGAGAATCTTTTCGGTGATTTCGGAATGTAGCAGTTTCGAGTTTTGTTTTTCCATTGATCCGCGTTCATCCGCGTTGATCCGCGGTAAAAAGGTTTTGCTAGCGCTCCCGAGCGCTCAGTCCAATAAAATACTCCGCCAAATCCATGTCCCCCGGCGTAGTGATCTTGATGTTTCTCGCCGAGCCCATCACCACCCAGACGCTGTCTCCCAGACGCTCCACCAATGACGCTTCGTCGGTGCCGGTAAAGCCATCGGCGGCGGCGCTGTCAAAGGCGCGCTTGATCAGTTCATAGCGGAAGCCCTGCGGTGTCTGCGCTTGAACGATTCGTTCACGCGGAATAGTCGAAGTAATAATTGCGCCTTCTGCCGCGCGCTCCACCTGCTTGATGGTATCGACTGCCGGCAATCCGGCGATGGCGGCGCCGTGCTTCTCCACTTCATGAATCACGTTGGCAATAATTTCATCATCGACGAACGGCCGCACGGCATCATGCACCAGCACAATATCGTCAGGAGCAGCTTTGAGCTGTGCCAGCGCGTTGGCCACGGATTCCTGGCGGTGTTCGCCTCCTTCCACGACTTTCACTTTTTCTGCCAGTTTCTCTTTTTCCAGTTGACGGGTAAAGCGCTCCATCTCATTCTTGCGCAGCGCCACTACAATCTGGCTGATCTGCTGATTGCGCGCAAAGACACGCAGCGTGTGGATCACGATGGGCGTTCCACTGATTTCAAAAAATTGTTTTGAGGGCGCGCCTTTTTTGCCGGCCGGCGCCATGCGGGTGCCAAGACCGGCCGCGGGGATAATGACGGTGACCTTCATACGGGGAGGAAAGTATAGCAACTTTGTCTGTTAACGGCTGCCGCTGCTTAGGCTGTGGACTTCGATGCCGAGTTTGGCAATTTGGAGCTTGGCGGGACCGCGTCTTCTCCTGAAAGCACTTCTCGCAGCGCCCATTCAATCCGACGAGTTCCTTCCTGAATGACTTTGACTTGTTCTGCCTGTTCTTTTAAATATGGCGAATACATGATCGGCTGCAGCGCATTGCGGACGTGGTGGTTCATCTCAGAGACTACGCGCATCTTTTCAAGAATGAGCTTGTGCTGGTGACGCTCATAGGCGAATACCAGGACTCCAGCAAGAACGCCGATCAGCAGGTCATCGACTGCCGCTGTCACGCCGCTCACGCCCCAGCGGTCCAGCAGCGTCCTCAGAGTGACGCCAAGAAGAAATATCCCGAAGCCCAAGCCAAAACTGAAAATGGCCCGGCCCTTCAGCGTGCTCGGTTTCCTGTACATAGGCTGGCAATTATTTCACAATGGTACGAAGTGTTTCCAAGAACTCAATGCTGGAAAAAGTCCTCAAGTATATCCGCAAACAGCAACTGCTCCGGCCGGGTGAGCGCGTGGCAGTCGCGTGTTCCGGTGGCGCCGATTCCGTAGCTCTACTCCGCATCCTCTCGGACTTGCGGGAAGAACTTGGCGTCGTTCTCTTGGTTGCCCACTTCCATCACGGGATTCGCGGTGCCGATGCCGATGGCGACAAGCAATCCGTCGAAGAACTGGCAGCCAGTCTGCAGCTGGAATTTCACTACAGTTCGGGCAATGTGCCGGCACACGCTGTCGCGCAAAAAATCAGCATTGAGACGGCTGCCCGCGAATTGCGCCATAAGTGGTTCGCCGAGCTGATCAGGCAAGGGAAAACCGACAAGATCGCCACGGCCCACACGCTCGATGACCAGGCTGAAACCGTGCTGATGCGCATCCTGCGCGGTACTGGCGCACGCGGACTGGCTGGCATTGCTCCTGCACACAAAGCAAAGCACCTCGTCCGGCCTCTTTTAACCACTAGCCGGAGTGAAGTCGAGGCCTATCTGAAAGCTATGAGCCAACCCTGGCGCGAAGACTCATCCAATCTGGATCTTGGCCACACCCGCAATCGCGTCCGGCATACCCTGCTTCCTCTGCTTGAACGCGACTTCAATCCGGCAATCCGGCAGACTCTGGCCGATCTCGTAGACGTGGCGCAGGCTGAAAATGACTATTGGAACGACGAACTCTCCGCATTGTTGCCGAGGCTGATTCATGAAGGAAAGCCCAGCCGCAGCGGACGCAGCTCAAGCGGCGATGCCCAGGGTGTCCTGGCTCTGGATCTTTCGGCCTTGCGAAATCTGCCTTTGGCCATCCAGCGGCACGTCATCCAGAGAACTCTTCAGCGGTTAGGTATTTCACTCGAATTTAAGCATATTCAACAACTTACGGCACTGGCGGATCATGGAAAACCGGGTACAAAGGTGGCGTTACCTGATGGTTTAGTGGCAAATCGCAGCAGCCGAGAGGTCCAATTCAGCCGCAATATGCAAAAAACGCTAGGAAACTACTCCTACTCCCTGCCAATTCCGGGCGAAGTTGCCGTACCGGAGCTGGGAATTACCATCCGAGCGCGGTTAATAAGTGATGGAAAACAAAAGGCTTCAAGTTATAATGGGGTAACGCTCTTAGAAGCAAGCCTGCTTGGTTCCGAACTAAAAGTAAGAAATTGGCGTGCTGGAGATAAGTTCTTTCCGGTCCACACCCAATCCCCCAAGAAAGTAAAAGAGTTGCTGCAGCCCGGTCGACTGGGGCATGAGATTTCTCCCGACGAGCGCAAAACTTGGCCTGTGATAGAAAGCGCGGGACAAATCGTCTGGATGCGGTCTTTTCCCGCTTCCAAGGACTTTGCCAGCAGCTCAGGGGACGCGGTCCTGATCGAGGAGATAACCATGACTACCGAGGCAGGCGAGTGAACAGCGTTCAGTCTGAATATCCCAGAATTCTGTTGACTGCTGACCAGATCAAGAAACGCGTGCAGGAGATGGCCCGCCGGATTTCCGCTGATTTTCAGGGCAAAACCCTGCATGTTGTCGGCGTGATGGAAAACGGATTTGTCTTTATGGCTGACTTGGTTCGGGAGCTCAATCTGGACGTGGTTTGCCAGTTTGTAAAAGCCGAGTCAAAGGAAGCCAACTCCACCACCACCGAGATCTTTTTCAGTCCTGAGCTCGACGTGAAAGGGCAGCATGTTTTGCTGGTGGAAGCGCTGGTGCAGTCCGGCCTGACGAGTGAATTCCTGATTCGGAACCTGGTGGGACGGGGTGCTGCCAGCGTGAAACTGGCTGTCCTTCTGGACAAGCAGTCGGCCCGCCGTGTGTCCCTGCAGCCCGATTACTTTGGTTTTCTCATGAATGAAAATTTTGTCGTAGGCTATGGGCTGGGAGAGCGCCATTTGGGCCGAAATCTGCCTTATATCGCGGGACGGGCCGAATCTGGGGTAATTCCTTAAGCATGTCTTAAGCGGTTTTACTGCCCCCAGAGTGGCGGGAATAGGTATAAAATCTTTGGAGTGGGAAAGTTTAAGTCCGAAACCCAGTCGTTCCGCATCTAATTGGCATAACCCGGCGTGTCAAGGGCTCGGGGAACCTTTTTCATTGGAAAACGTCTGTAACGGATGCGACGTCTTTAAAAGCCATGCAGGTCAGAGTTATAGGTGTCCTGACCGGGAATCTAGGAGCAATCAGTGAATTCGACATTTAAAACGGTGATCTTGTGGGTGACGCTGGTAGCGGTCGCCGTCGTCCTTTGGAGAATGATTCAAGGCGGCCCGAACGCCGGCAAAGACCAGGAAATCGCCTACACCCAGTTCATGTCAGACCTGAATGACGGCAAGGTCGCGGATGTCACGATTGAAGGCAATGTGGCGCGGGGCAAGTTACGCGATGGCAGCATGTATCATTCCGTGGTTCCAGCCACAAATCCTGCCCTGTTGAAGGCGCTGGACGACCACAAGGACACCAAGACGACGTTTAAAGATAGCCAGGGATGGAACTGGCCCATGGCCATTATCCAGTTCTCGCCTTTCATACTGCTTGGTGTGCTGTGGTTTGTGATGATCCGGCAAATGCAGACCGGTGGGAACAAGGCGCTAAGTTTTGGCAAGAGCCGCGCTCGATTGCTCTCCATGCAGCAGAAGAAGATCACGTTTAAAGATGTGGCTGGCGTGGATGAAGCCAAAGAAGAGCTGCGCGAAATTATCGAGTTCCTGCGCGAAGCGCAGAAGTTCCAGAAGCTCGGCGGACGCATTCCTAAGGGCGTGCTGCTGGTCGGCCACCCGGGAACTGGTAAGACCCTGCTGGCGCGTGCGGTCGCCGGCGAAGCGAACGTACCGTTCTTCAGCATCTCCGGTTCAGACTTTGTTGAAATGTTTGTCGGCGTAGGCGCAAGCCGCGTACGCGACCTGTTTGAGCAGGGCAAGAAAAACGCGCCCTGCATCATCTTCATTGACGAAATTGACGCTGTTGGACGCCATCGCGGCGCAGGCCTGGGCGGCGGACACGATGAACGTGAACAGACACTCAACCAGTTGCTGGTCGAGATGGACGGTTTTGAATCGAATGAAGGCGTGATTCTGATCGCCGCCACCAACCGGCCTGACGTGCTTGATCCCGCTCTGCTGCGTCCGGGACGTTTCGACCGCCGCGTTGTGGTTCCACTTCCAGATGTTCGTGGACGCGAAGAGATCCTGCGCGTGCATACCCGTAAGATTCCCTTGGCGGACGACGTTGATCTCTCCATTCTGGCGCGCGGCACACCGGGCTTCTCTGGCGCCGAGCTTTCCAATATGGTGAATGAAGCTGCGTTGAATGCGGCCCGCAACAATCGCAAATCCGTGCTGATGTATGACTTTGAGTTGGCCAAGGACAAGGTCCTGATGGGCGCAGAGCGCAAGAGCCTGCTCCTGACGGAAGAAGAGAAGAAGGTCACGGCATATCACGAAGCTGGCCATGCGATTGTGGCGGCCCTAATGCCGCATGCCGATCCGCTGCATAAGGTCACCATCATTCCTCGCGGAATGGCTTTGGGCGTGACCATGCAGCTGCCGGAAACTGACAAGCACAATTACACGCTTGATTACCTCAACACGCAGATTGCCGTGATGATGGGCGGACGCCTGGCGGAAGAAATTTTCCTCAACCAGATGTCCACCGGCGCCGGCAATGACATTGAGCGCGCCACGGAAATGTCGCGCAAGATGGTTTGCGAATGGGGCATGAGCAGCCTGGGACCGCTGACCTTCGGCAAAAAAGAAGAGCAGATATTCCTGGGTCGCGAGCTTTCACAGCATCGCGATTTCAGCGAAGAGACTGCCCGCGAGATCGATTCTGAAGTCCGCCGCCTGGTCAACACCGGCTATGAAAAAGCCAAGAGCATCATTCTGGAAAACCGTGATGCCATGGTTCGCATAGCTTTGGCCTTGCTGGAGCGCGAAGTACTGGACGCCAACGAACTGAAGTTGATTCTTGAAGGCAAGCAGCTTCCGGCCCGCGTCGTCCCGCAAAAGGGCGATGGCGACGGTGTGCAGCAGGTCCTGAAGCCGGAGCCGGGCAGAACGCCGGGAATCGCGCCGGGCAAACCTTCTCCCGCATAAACTTTTCTGTAGATTCACATGCAGGGGCAGCTTCGGCTGCCCTGTTTCTTTGTTCGTTACCGCGCTTTCCACCATGCCATTAAAGGTATCGTCGGAGTTAGCCGAGAATTTTTCTCACTCCACATATCTTGAAGCTTCTGCCTAGTAAAATCCATAAGCCATCTCAGCAAAACCAATTGCAAATTTAAGTTTCAAGGCGTATTTGTTATGAACTTAATCACTGAGAGGGTAGGAGTTCTTATGTTGAGCCGCAAAGCCGTTCTGTGCGTCATCCTGCTGTTCGCTTCAACTCTGGTAACAACCGCCAAGGCGCAAACAGCGCAGCCAAAGGGCAGCCCTGCTCCCGAGAAAGTGATTGCCATCCATGCCGCGAATTTGATTGATGGCGTATCGAACCAAGTCCGGCACAACGTGCTGGTTGTGATCAAAGGCAACAAGATTGAAAGCGTAACGAGTGGAGGCAATTCGCCGGCAGGAGCCACTGTTATCAATCTGCCTGCGGAGGTCACGGTTCTCCCGGGGCTGATCGATACCCATACCCACATTTTTCTTCAGGGTGAAGACCCCAAGGTTGAGAGCTACGATGACCAACTGTTGAAACATCCTTCATCCTACAGGGCCGCGCGGGCCGCCGTGTCGGCGCGGCGCGCACTGGAACAGGGATTCACCACGCTACGCGACCTTGAGACTGAAGGCGCAGGTTACGGCGACGTGGGAATCAAAGAGGCGATCAACAATGGCTTTATTCCAGGCCCGCGACTACTGGTGGTAACGCGCGCCATCTCCGTGACAGGCGGTTATCCGCTGGAAGGCTACAACCCTGACATTGTGGTACCGAAAGGCGCGCAGCTTGGCGATGGCCCTGTTGAGTTGCGCAAGATTACGCGCCAGCAACTGGAAAACGGCGCAGACTGGATCAAGGTTTACATGACGCACCGCTCATGGGTCGATAAGGAAGGCCATTTGGTTTCCCAACCCACATTGACTGTGGAAGAGCTGAAAGCCGTAGTGGATGAAGCGCATGGCCAGCAGAAGAAGGTTGCTTGTCACGCCTACAGCGGTATTGGCCTGCATCGGGCGTTGGATGGCGGGTGCGACTCCATTGAACACGGACTGTCCCTGGACGATGCCGCGATCGCGCAGATGCTCAAGCAGGGAACATGGTACGTGCCGACCCTTAGCGTTTACTACACAGATTGGTCGCCGGAAAATACTGAAGATGGAAAGCGTGATCGCGCGCGGGCCACTGAACATGAGGTCTCATTCAAGAAAGCATTGAAGGCCGGAGTGAAAATTGCTTTCGGAACGGATATGGGCGGTATTCCATGGACTGAGCCCATCGCAAATGAATTTGGTTTCATGGTCAAGTTCGGCATGTCGCCCATGGACGCCATCAAGTCCGCAACTTCCACGGCCGCCAATCTGCTGGACATGAAAGGCGATATCGGTGTGATTGCGCCAGGAGCATTTGCCGACATCATGGCGGTACAGGGTGATCCGCTCACAAACGTAGAAGCACTTAAGAGCGTGAAGTTTGTGATGAAAGACGGCAACGTATTTAAGCAGTAAAGCCGCGTTGAATCGGCGAGTCAACGAAATCGTTCATCTACAGGTTTGAGGAGAAAAGTCGATCAGCATGAAAAATACTGGCTCGTCATCTGCAACCATGGCAGTGGCACGGATTATCGTGGGCGTCATGTTTCTGTTCTTCGCCCAATACAAACTCGTGGGGCATGACTTTGCTCACGGTGGTTATGCGAAATATGTCACAGGATACGTCCAGGAAAGCGCCGTGCCCGCGTACAAGCCATTCCTGCGAGCGACGCTGAAGTATCCAACCGCCTCCGGCTATGCCGTTGGCGTGGCGGAGCTGCTGATTGGGCTTTCCATGGTGCTGGGCTTCTGGGTGCGTCCCTTTGCCATTGTAGGGGCATTGTTCATGGCCAACCTGCTACTTTCTACCTGGGTCCTTCCGCAAGGCGTTCCGATGTGGCGATATTTTGGCAATGAACTGGATAATATAGGACTTCTACTTTTGTTCCTGGTGTTTTTTGCCCACAACGCAGGAACCTCTCTCGGGCTCGACAAGGGGAAATAGGAACAATCGCGGTTACAATCCAACAACTCAATCCATTTGAGACGCATGGCCACGCTCAAGGCACAAGCACGCCCCCAAAGAGCCGGTAAAATATTGAAGAATATGGAGTTTGCAGGGGCCTTTCCAGCAGAGTCCGGAAGAAGCTTGTCTTAAAAGAAACAAAGGCGCAGCATGACAATAAGAGGAAGGAGAAGCCGATGACGAATAAGTCAGCAGAAGACGCACAGAAGTTCCTGGCATCCATCGTGGAAAATGCTGAAGACGCGATCATCGGGTGCACGCCGGACGCGACCATCGAGAGCTGGAACCAGGCAGCGGAAAAGCTGTTTGGTTATCGCGCTGAAGAAATCATTGGACAGAACATTGCCACACTAGCGATTGATGAGGCGATACCCGCGGTAAATGCTGTCATTGAGCGCATGAAGCGAGGCGAAACCGTACATCCTTTTGACGGCAGTGGCGTGACCAAGGACAGACGCCGGATTGAAATCAGTTGTTCCGCATCGCCGGTGAAAGATGCCGATGGAAAATTGATAGGCGTCGCGGCAATTTTAAGGGACGTAAGTGAGCGCAGGCGCGCCGACGAAGCGCGAGCTCTGCTGGCAGCGGTGGTTGAGTACTCTGAAGAGGGAATTATTGCCGTTTCACTGGACAAGAGGGTCTTGAGCTGGAACCGGGGCGCGCAGGCCATTTATGGATTTCCCGCGGAAGACATTCTTGGAGAATCTGTCTTCGCCACCATTATTCCGCCAGAGCGGGTAGATGAATACAACAGATGCTTCGCACGCGTGCTGGCAGGAGAGACACTGGTTCGATTCGAATCCGAGCGCCATCACAAAGATGGCCGCCGGGTTGACGTGTCCCTGACATATTGTCCAATCAAGAACCCGAAGGGAGAGGTCATCGGCGTTTCCGCGATCGCACGCGATATCACACAGGCCAAAGCTACGCAGCAGGCGCTACGTGAAGCGAACGAAAATTATCGCGCTCTTATCCAGACCATGCCAGACGTCATTTGGATGGTTGACAGCAATGACCAGATAAAATTTCTAAGCCCTAATACAGAGAAGGTTTTGGGGTACAGCGTGGAAGAATGTTACGCTCGCGGGCTCCCAATTCTCTTCGAATGCGTCCATCCGGATGAAGCCCAACAAGTCCTGGGCTCGTTCAGGTTGTTCTTTAACGAAGGCGCACCATTCGACATGGAGTTCCGCGTACGCCGCAAAGACGGAGAATGGCGCTGGGTCCATAACCGGGCCATCCAGACATTTGAAAAAGACGGCTTGCGGTATGCCAGTGGGCTAGTGACGGACATTACCCAGCGCAAAGCAGCCGAGGAATCGCTGCGCGAATCGGAACAGCGCTACCGGCTCCTGTTTGAGCGCAACCTGGCGGGCGTATTTCGGTGTTCGCAGGTAGGAAGCTTTCTTGATTGCAATGACGCGGGCGCCAAAATTCTTGGTTATGATTCGCGCGAAGACCTGATTGGCCGCTCCGTGTTGGACGTATTTTTCGATCTTGCCGACAAGAACGTTGCCGACCAGAGAATGGCCAAGTACGGAACTGCTTCCAACCAGGAGTTGTCTCTCCGTCGCAAGGATGGAAGTTCGGTCTGGGTAATGGCCAACACCACCATGATTCCCGGCGCTGCCGGGACTGAAATTGAAGGGACATTTCTGGACATCACTTTGCTCAAGCAGGCGGAAGAGCAAATGCGCATGGCCAAGGAAGCCGCGGAATCCGCCAACCGGGCAAAGAGTGAGTTCCTGGCGAATATGAGCCATGAAATTCGCACGCCAATGAACGGCGTGATAGGAATGATTGACCTGGCCCTCGATACCGATCTTACTCCCGAGCAGCGCGATTACCTGGCAACCGTAAAAAGCTCGGCTGGCGCATTGCTCGAAATCATCAATGACATTCTTGATTTTTCAAAGATTGAAGCGCGCAAGCTGGAATTGGAACGCGTCCCCTTCAGCGTAAGAGAGGTTGTAAAAGCGACAGTCAAAGAATTTTCCGTTCAGGCCAGGAACAAGCAGCTGTCTCTGCAAACCCATTTCTCGGCGGACTTGCCTGACATCGCAATCGGCGATCCCGGACGCCTGCGGCAAATATTGATGAACCTTGTTGGCAATGCGGTGAAGTTCACCGACAAGGGAGAGGTCATTGTAAGCGTAATAAAACTGCACGGCGAAACACTTCAATTCAGCGTGAGCGATACGGGAATCGGAATCTCCGAGGACAAGCAAAAAACGATTTTTGAAGCCTTTGTACAGGCGGATACTTCCTCCACCCGCCAATACGGAGGTACGGGACTGGGTTTGGCGATCGTTACGCAATTGGTTGCGCTCATGCAAGGCCGCATATGGCTGGAGAGCAAACCCGGCAATGGCAGCACGTTTTACTTTACGGCTCGCTTCGGTCAAGCTGCCGCGACCCCGGTCATAGACACGATGCAGGCTCGCGAAGAGCGCATGGCGGCAGTTCCAACCAGGAAGCTCCATATCCTGATTGCCGACGATAACCTGGTGAACCTCCGACTGGCCCGGAGTCTGTTGGCAAAGCAAGGCCATTCTGCCGTGGCTGTGGGTAGTGGACGAGAGGCTCTGGCCGCACTGGAGCAACAAAGTTTTGATTTGGTCCTGATGGACGTGCAGATGCCCGATATGGACGGCTTTGAGGCTACCAAAGTCATACGCGCCCACGAACAAATCTCCCACAAACATCTGCCGATTGTCGCCATGACCGCCCATGCCATGATCGGAGACCGTGAGCGCTGCCTGGCCGCAGGCATGGATGCCTATGTGACAAAGCCCGTAGATGCCGCAAAGCTGTTCATCGCCATCAAGGATGCTCTTCCCAAAGATTCGGCTTCAAACCCTTCTCAGTCCGAAAGCACGCCTCTACGCGCGCAAGCGCCACAGACAATTGATCTGGATCACTAAACAACCGTCCTTCGCATGATTACTGGCGCTTAAGTCCGGTGCGCGCTGCGAACGGGCATGTGCCAGCGGGGAAAGGCTGCGGCCTGTAAAATAGAGTCAGTCAATGGTGCATTTCACTGAACAATACGATGTAGTGGTTGTCGGCGCAGGCCATGCCGGCTGCGAAGCCGCGATGGCCGCCGCCCGCATGGGACTTAAGACCGCGCTTTTTACGCTGAATGTGGACTTAATCGCGCAAATGTCATGCAATCCTGCTGTCGGCGGGATCGCCAAAGGACACCTGGTCCGCGAGGTGGACGCGCTGGGCGGGATCATGGGCGAAGTCACGGACGCCGTAGGTATTCAGTTCCGCCTGCTCAACACTTCACGCGGGCCGGCGGTGTGGTCACCGCGCGCACAATGTGACAAGCAGCAATACCGGCTCAAGATGCGTGAAGTGCTGGAGAGCCAGCCGAATCTGTTTATCAAGCAGGCTGAAGTGGCCGAGCTGATAATTGAAGACACCGAGGACTCACCGCGGAGGCGCGGAGACGCGGAGAAAAACAATTCTGGGGAAAATCATCGGGGGATCGGATCCGGAACATTCAACCACGAATCATCAGCACAATTAGATTCCTCCGTGTCTCCGTGCCTCCGTGGTAGGTTCGCCGTTGCACGTGGCATCAAACTCCGCGACGGGCGCACGGTAGGCGCGCAGGCCGTCATCGTCACTACCGGAACTTTCCTCAATGGGCTGATCCATTGCGGCGAGCAAACATATCCTGCCGGACGCAGTGGTGAACCACCATCGCAGCTTCTGGGCGAATCGCTCAAGCTGTTGGGTCTGCGCGGATGCAGGCTTAAGACCGGGACGCCGCCGCGCCTCGATGGCCGTAGCATTGACTGGGCGCGCTTTGAAGTGCAACCGGGCGACGCCGATCCCACGCCTTTCAGCTTCCGCACAAAGAGAATCACGCAGAAGCAGGTGCCCTGTTATATCGCGTTCACCACGGCGGAGACGCACCGCATCATCGCTGAGAACGTTCATCGCTCGCCCATGTATTCCGGACAGATCCAGAGCATTGGCCCACGGTATTGTCCAAGCATTGAAGACAAGATCGTCAAATTTCCGGACAAGACCACGCACCAACTTTTTCTAGAGCCGGAAGGCCTGAACACACATGAGATTTATGTCAACGGCATGAGCACATCCCTGCCGATTGACGTGCAACTTGCGATTGTCAAATCAATTCCCGGTCTGGAAAAGGCGGAGATGCTGCGGCCGGGATATGCCATCGAATACGACTCTATTGATCCAACCGAGCTTGAGCGCACGCTGGAAACCAAGAAGATCGATCGCCTATTCCTTGCCGGACAGATCAATGGGACCTCCGGCTATGAGGAAGCGGCCTGCCAGGGGCTGATGGCAGGTATCAATGCACCGTTGAAGATCAAAGGCGAGCCGCCGCTGGTGCTGGACCGCACAGAAGCCTACACGGCCATCCTGATTGACGACCTCATCAGCAAAGGGACCAACGAGCCTTACCGGATGTTCACTTCACGCGCAGAGTTCCGGCTGCATTTGCGCATTGATAATGCTGACCGTCGCCTCACGCCGCATGGCCGCCGCATCGGCCTGATCAACGACCAGGCATGGGCAGATTATCAGGCCAAGGAGAATCGCGCACAAAAGCTTGCGGCGTTGCTTGAAAAGACGCGCGTCAGCGGCGAGATGCTGGAGAAGATCGGCCGGACGCAGCAGGAGAGGGTGGCCGTGCTTGCATCGAAATTGAATGAGATTGAGGGTGAGGCCGAATCAATGGAGGTCTCTCCAACTGCTGCAAACGGAAATAATCTTTCTAGCGCGCTCGGGTCGACGCTGGCGCAATTGCTGAAACGGCCAGAGATTGTGATTGAAGACCTGGCGGGCGTAGTGGCGGAAGTCTATACGGAGTATTTTGTCGAGATCGCGTTGTTAACTGAAACCGAAAATCCATCACGGAGACACGGAGACACGGAGGAAAACCGGTCTGAAAATGGTCCTGATTCACGGCCGAAACTCTCCACGGCCGCGCGCAATGAAATGAAGACCGTCGAGACGGAAATCAAATACGCCGGTTATCTTGACCAGCAACGTAAGTCCATTGAGCGACTGAAGAAGGCCGAGCAGCGGGTCATTCCTGACTGGTTCGATTACGGCAAGGTGAGCGGCCTTTCGCGAGAGATGAATGAGAAACTCCAGCGCGTCCGTCCCCGCACACTGGGCCACGCCTCGCGCATTCCCGGGGTAACCCCGGCTGCGGTTTCGCTCATTCATGTCTATATTGAAATTCAGGGCAAGCGGTTTGCGCAGGCCCAACAGAACCCCAGCTAAGTTATGGCGACGGGAAAGAAAAGCAATCCGATCGATCCTGAAGTGCGCATTGGCCATGTGCACTTGAAAGTCGCTAACCTGGAACGCGCCATAGGATTTTACAGGGACGTGCTTGGGTTTGAGCTGATGCAACGTATGGGCGACCAGGCTGCATTCCTCTCGGCCGGCGGCTATCACCATCACATTGCTCTCAACACGTGGGAGAGCCTCGATGGTCCGCCTCCTCCGTTCGGCACAACCGGCCTTTACCATCACGCCATCGTCTATCCCAGTCGGGCGGCATTGGCAGACGCGCTGCGGCGCTTGATCGCAGCCGGAATCGGCCTTGAAGGCGCTGCCGATCACGGCGTAAGCCAATCGCTTTACCTGCGCGATCCTGACGGGAATGGAGTGGAATTGTACGTTGATCGTCCTAGAGAGACATGGCCACGCACGCCGGATGGCAAGCTGGCCATGTACACGCGACACCTGGATCTGAGAGGGCTGCTGGCGGAATTGCCGGCCAACGAGGCAAACGAGCTTCCAACAACCAGAGACCTTTAACCAAGTTGCCGGTCTACGACTGCGAATCCCATCCCGCATTCTGGAAAAATCCGGCGCGGTTCAGAACATCCTTTGAGTAGTTCCTACCGGTGGTGAAAAAATCCACGTCATGGCTTTCACTTATCGCGGTGAGAACGTTTCCTGCGCCGCAGTTATAAGCAGCAATCGCTGCCTGAAGCAGGTCGCGCCCGGTAAGGGACGTTTTTCTTCCCAGCAGATCCAGATTTGATTTCAACACGCTACAGCCAGTATTGATATTGGCTTCAGGGTCTTGCCAGTTGCCGTTGCGGGCAAAGGGAAAAGCATCAAAATCAATCTGCATCAACCCGCGGCCATATCCTCCCCCGTCGGGTGGTAATGCGCCTGTCCGGAATGCGGTAGGAAACCTGCGCGGCCCAAAGTCTCCCGTGCCCGCCGGCCCGGGTGAGCGATTGATAAGGCCCCACCTTGATTCACGCGAACCAATACCGCCGATCACAACCGGATCGACACGGTATTCTGCTGGCGCACAATGAAATGAAGACCGATTCCTGATTGGTTTGACTACGGCAAAGTCAGCGGTCTTTCGCGCGAGATGAATGAAAAGTTGCAACGAGTCCGCCCACGCACGCTCGGCCACGCGTCGCGCATTCCAGGCGTAACGCCGGCTGCGGTTTCGCTGATCAACGTCTACATTGAGATACAGGCGAAGCGCTTTGCTTCTTCGCAAAGCCTGGGATAATTCAAGTTAGTCCATCGAAAAGCTCACTGACTTGACTTTATTATTACAGCATCACTCATCGTCGTGACATGCATCACTTTCGGGACCACTCCACAGTACGAAGATAAGTAAGCCGCCAGCTGAGCAATCACTGAAGCGCGGCGGAACACAATGAAACGTTGGCCAAACGTTGAAAACTAGAACCCCATGGATCCCCGATGCTCCCATTCTCATCTCACAAGCGGCGACGGCCGCACCTCTAGCGTCGCATTCCGACGCCGGTCCGGCCAATATTGAAGACGCAATTGCCGAGGTGTTGAAATGGGATTACACCGTGCAGTTCGCGCACAATTTTGCGTTGCGGGACGAGTTGTATTTAGACGTTATCTTCAACGCAGATCCAGCCGGGCCCAACATGGAACAGCTGGCGGCGAACAGCGGGCTTCTACTGGAGCACTTTTTTATCGAGCTGCCCGACGAGATAGAAATGATGCGGCTGTCCGGGCGAAACCAATCCGGTGGTCCCCCGTCGCAATGGCCAGTTGTCACCGTGCAGGATCAAGTCTGGGATCACCAAAGCGACTCGCCGGCTGACCACGTTCTCAAGGATGAGAAAGAATGGTGGCAAGTCAGCCACTGCTTTGAGAATGTCGAGGATCCTCTCTCGTTTTTTGGCCACATGACCTTGATATGGCGCAACCTGGACTTCCGCCAGAGGCGGACCGCCAATTTGAGCTTGTTTGTAAAACAGATCGTGAAGATCGTTGCTGACGGCGAGACCAAGGAGTCTATCTATCAATCACATGTAAGTCGTTTTTTAAGTCCGGTAGCTCCACTGTTGCAATGCGGACAGACCCGAGCGCTGACACCAGCTGCCACTCTCGCGCAAACGCTGCAAGACATATTCAAGGTTATTGCACCGACTCAGGAGTTAGACTGCCATCTGAGAGTTGTACTTCTGTATGAGCACCAACTGGCCGGTCCCGTACTTCCAGTCGTGATGCCGGTGTCGCTGGTGGACTGGATTCCAATCGATCCCAGTTCAGTACCGGCAATAGCGTCGATGATCGCACAGAAAGCGGCAGCTTGGTACAAGGTGACTGCGCCTTCAACTGCCGGTGCGGCGTTGACCATGCGACTGACGCTGTTCGGAACCTTCGGGCACCAGCAGCTTCCACTTGTCCAAATAGATGCGATATCCATCCTCGGCGTCCCCAAGGAGCCAGAGTGGTGGAACGGCCCGGCCTAGGAAGGCACTTGACTACGAGGAGTTGAGGAATGCGATTTGGGGAAAGTCGCACTCCCAAAGTTTATCGAGATTTCTTTTGCTTCAGGGTTCAATAAAAATCCGAGTTATTCCGCGTAATCCGCGATAAGCGTCCCGCTGCTATAGGAGTTCCTTGCGCTCAGGGGACAAAACATGAGAGCTCACAGCGGAATATTCGCATGCTTCTTCGGCGGATTCTTGTCGCGCTTGTTCTGGAGCATTTCCAGCGCGTCAATCAGCTTTTTACGCGTTTCCTGCGGACGAATCACGGCGTCAATATAGCCGCGTTCGGCGGCAACGTAAGGGCTGGCAAAGCGGTCGCGGAATTCTTCAATCTTTTCATTGCGCGCCCTGGCAATGACTTCAGCTTTTTCTTTCTCTGATTTCGCTGAAAGCGCCGCGCGCTCCAGCTCGCGCTTGTACACAATGTTGACCGCTCCTTCTGCTCCCATCACCGCGATTTCCGCCGTGGGCCACGCATAATTCACGTCCGTACGGATGTGCTTGGATGACATGACGCAATATGCGCCGCCATAAGCTTTGCGCGTGATTATGGTGATCTTGGGGACCGTGGCTTCAGCAAAGGCAAACAACAACTTTGCGCCGTGGCGGATGATGCCGCCGTACTCCTGCTGCGTCCCGGGGAGAAATCCGGGGACATCTTCAAATGTGATCAGCGGAATGTTAAAGGCATCGCAAAAGCGCACAAACCGCGCGCCTTTTACTGACGCATTGATATCGAGCACGCCAGCCAGAAACGCGGGTTGATTGGCTACGATCCCCACGGAACGGCCATTCAGGCGGGCGAATCCCACGACGATGTTTTTTGCGTAGTGCTCATGCACTTCAAAGAAGTAACCGTCATCCACCACGCGCGTGATCACATCTTTCATGTCATAAGGCTGGCTGGATTCAACCGGGACCACGGTCTGCAGCTCGGAATCCGCACGGTCAATGGGATCGGTGCATTCGCGGCGGGGCGGATCGTCGAGATTATTGGAAGGAATAAACCCGAACAGTTCGCGCACCATCGAGAGACATTCGGCATCGTCATGCGCCATAAAATGCGCCACGCCGGAAGTTTCATTGTGCGTTCCCGCGCCGCCAAGCTCGTCTTTAGTGACCTCTTCATGCGTCACGGTCTTAATCACGTCCGGGCCGGTCACGAACATATAAGAAGTTTTGTCCACCATCAGGATGAAATCTGTAATGGCAGGCGAATACACCGCTCCGCCTGCGCACGGGCCCATGATGGCGGAAATTTGCGGGATCACGCCGCTGGCCAGCGTGTTGCGCAGAAAAATATCGGCATAGCCGGCCAGAGACATCACACCTTCCTGAATGCGCGCGCCGCCGGAATCATTCAGCCCGATCACCGGCGCGCCAACCTTCATCGCGGTGTCCATGATCTTTACGATCTTGCCGGCATTGGCCGCTGAAAGCGATCCGCCGAACACGGTGAAATCCTGGGCAAAAACAAATACCAGCCGGCCTTCAATGCGGCCATAGCCGGTAACAAAGCCGTCACCATACACTTTGTTCTGCTCCATGCCAAAGTCCGTGCAGCTGTGCGTGACCATCTTGTCGAATTCCTCAAAGGTGCCTTCATCCAGCAGGAATTCAATGCGCTCACGCGCGGACATCTTGCCTTCTTTGTGCTGGCGCTCCTGTCGTTCCTTGCCGCCCCCGGCTTCAGCCAGCGAATCACGGCGCTTAAGCTCTTCAATCTTCTGTTCCAGGTCCATGAGATGGAATTATAGGGGAAACCCCAACCTTGAAGTATTTCTGATCATGCGACATCCAATGAATTAGCGAAAAAGTTACTGATCGGTTCCGGAACAAAGCAGAGTAGAATCGCGAAGATCAGGAGGGCCGTCCATGCCTTCATCGCAGAAGCCTTCACCCACATTTCGGCTTGGGCCGGGAATTGTTTTGACCATTCTTGCAATGATCGCCGTTCCCGCGGCCATAACGCTCAACAGAGTTCGCGATGCGGGTTCCATCACGATCACCAGCGCTGATCCTACACCGCAAGGGTATACATGGAGTTTGCTGCTGTTTGTTGTTCCGATTATCGTGATCGCCGGCTGGCTCTTTCCACAGGAACGCATCAGGCTTCCCAAGAGTGCTTTTTGGAGAACGATTTCAATCCTGGTTCCGCTTGGCTTCGCTCTGGATTTTTTCTTTGCTCATAAGTTCTTTGTGTTTCCCAATCGCCATGCCACGCTGGGAATTGGCGCACCCGCATTGGGCGGTCCGGTACCGATTGAAGAATACCTGTTCTACTTCTCAGGTTTCATCGCCATCCTTCTGATCTACATTTGGCTCGACGAGTTCTGGCTTGCTGCTTACAACATTCCCGACTACGCGGAGGAAGCAAAAGGGAAATCGAGGCTGCTGGTGTTTCATCCAACCTCGGCTGTATTGGGTGCGCTGCTGGTGGGGACTGCCATTCTTTACAAAAAGATGTTTTCACCGGAACCTGTCGGTTTCCCTGGTTATCTGACCGTGCTGATTGCAGGCGGGCTCATTCCGGCAGTAGGTTTCTATCCGACGGTGAAAGCATCCATCAACTGGCGCGCTTTTAGTCTGGTGCTGTTATACGTTCTGCTGGTTAGCCTGGTTTGGGAAGCCACGCTGGCTCTGCCATACGGTTGGTGGGGATATCAACCGAAGCAGATGCTTGGCTTGTCGGTAAAGGCGTGGTCGAACCTGCCTCTTGAAGCCGTTTGCGTCTGGATTGCGGTGACTTACGGCACCACAATTACGTTTGAAGTAGTAAAACTCTGGTTGGCTTCCCAAAAGCCAGCCAGGGAAGCGTTCTTCGGCGCCAGAAAAATCCGGCCAAAAGCAGAAGCCGCATCAGCCAGATAGGTGGCACATAGATTGGCGGTTCACAGGTAAAGGCAGCCATCACAAGAGCGCATCGCGCCATTACTACAGTGTGTTGCCTGGCTCCCAGCGCCAGCGTTTCTTCTTGGCTTCCCACCACAAGGCGGAATCCATTATTTGCGACTCCAGGGCCTTGATGACAAAGATGGGCGGCTTCTTTTTGCTGATGAGCATTCGCCCGACTTCAAACGTATCAAACGGAACGTTGATCAGGACGAACTTTGCTTTTGGCGTTGCAGCATGCCAGGCTTCTTTGCCGCTGCCAAATATCACCAGGAAATGATGCGTGTGCCCCGGATCAGCGCTAAACGTGGATGTAATTTTGGGATTTCCAAAGCCGAAATAAGCGTGGTAAGGGTCGGCCACATCGTATTTGAAAGCAAAAGAATCGGGCAGCGGATCTTTGCTATCGGCCACGATCGCGACATCTTCGACGCCATCGCCGTCAAAATCCGCCGTGATCAGCGGCGGAGAAAACTTTGCCGGAAGCGTAAACGTATCGCCGAACTGCTGCTTTACGATCGCGGCAAGCTGCGTTTGATCGGCGCTGGCTGCCGGGGCCTTCGGTGCAGCCGGCTGGCTGGTCTGCGGCGATTGCGCAGCCGCGACGCACGCGGCCAGCAGCAGGAATTTGCCCAGAAACTTCATGAGCAAAGTCTATCGCTTTTCAGCACCGAATGCGCCGCGAATTAGCTGTTTGAATCCTGCTCGCCAATAGCTGCCAGGCGCTGTTTGCGGCTCATCCACGCCTGCCAGATGGTCATTGTGGTTCCAGTCGCCAGCGCGGCAAAGAGCAGCACCACTACCGGTAGAGGAAGGTAAAAGTACATGCTAAGAATCCAGAGAACGAGTAATGCCAATGTGATTAACATGATTTTCCAGGTTCCTAAGATGCGCCATTTGAGGACGGCGCATCTTTCCAGCTATGTAGGATGGAGAATGCAAGCTGCGAGTTAGCCCGCAACTCCGGTCTTATTCGATTTTTATCTGCAAACGCACGTTGACTATCTTTTGCGGATCTCAATCTGTTCAATCATCTTCCACGCCCGCTTGTGTCCAAGGACCTTCACCACCGTATCGGCAATAAACTGATGGACAGGCCTCAAAGAGCATCTTCCTACCCAAACAACCTAGTCTAGGTCGTTAAGACCACGTCCTAAGGTTGGCCGGCATCTAAAAACGGGTGCTCCACAGGAGATTCAATTTGATGCGCTGCAAAATTACACCTCTTTTCCTCTTGGTTTTTCTTGCGGTAATGGTTGGATGCGGAGGTGTAAACCACGTAGGCGGCCCACCCACACCCACGCCCAGCACGACGGCCATCCCTGCGGCAGACCATGTTTTTCTGGTTGTGCTGGAGAACCACGCAGCTGCCCAGGTGATCGGCAATTCATCAATGCCGTTCCTGAATTCTTTGGCCACAGCGCATTCGCATGCGGCAAATTATTTTGCCAACACGCATCCTTCAATCGGCAATTACTTCATGCTGACCACGGGAAATGTTGAGACCAACGACGATTCCTTTCCCGGCGCCATTAGCTCAGACAATGTTGCACAAGCTCTGACCAGCGCGGGCAAGACCTGGAAGGCCTACATGCAGAGCCTGCCTTCACCCGGCTATACCGGTGGTGACGTATATCCCTATTTCAAGCACCACAATCCATTTGCGTACATGCAGAGCGTCCTGGGATCCCAGACCGCTAACCTTGTTCCTGTCACCCAGCTTTCAGCAGACGCCGCTGCGGGCACGCTTCCAAGTTTTGCTTTCATCGCGCCCAACGCGGAAAACGACGCACATGATTGCCCAAGCGGTGGCCCGCTTTGTACCGATGATGCGAAGCTTTCCGCCGCCGATAGCTGGCTCAGCAACAACATCGGCCCTTTGATCAATTCACCCGCTCTGGCTAACAGCGTGTTCATTATTGTCTTTGATGAATCGCTGGCCATTGACGTGATCAATGGCGGCGGCAACGTGGCCTGGGTAATAGCGGGTTCGCATGTAAAAACGGGCTTTAAGTCCACCAGGTTCTATCAACACCAAAGCACTTTGCGGCTGGTCCTGGATCTTTTGCGCGTAACGGACCATCCCGGCAATTCGGCCACGGCGGCCACGATGGAGGAATTCTTCCAGTAAAAACTCATTCCACCCCCTTCCGGCTTCGCCCTTCTGGGCTGGGCAGGCCACGGTTTCACCCTCGATTGTTTGCAGCAACGCCAAAGAACTGTTCTCTGCACCTCGGCTTTACCGATGCGGCTTTGGCTGTTCACAAATTTTCAAAGATCGTATCTTGACCTGCCGCCTCGGCGGCTTTCACTTGACACTTTTGGGCGGTTTCAGCCTGGTGCAATCCGAAAAGGTCTGATCCGAGAAGCCGGAACCCAAAAAGCAAAAAGTTACTTTCTGGTTAACTTTCCATCCTCCCCTACCCCCTCCCCTGATATCCCACCCCATCGGCACTAACATACTTGACACAGTGCCGAATTTTGTCACAAGATATTTCCAGCCGTGACAGGGTTTTCGCTATTTTTTTGTTGCTGACTCTCTGTGGGTGCGCTACAAGAGAGACGGGCCACGCCGATGTTATCAGCATCGACGCAGCCCTAACCACAAATCACCTTCCTAGAAAGGCGAATCCATGGCTGTCTCTAAGCGTACCAAAAAGCAAGCCTACAGGCGCGTTCTGGCCTTCCCGCAAGCCAAAGGCAAGATCATTGAGCGCGTCGAACTGGACGTTACCCCCGAATACTTCCTCATTGACATCCGTTTCAAGGACAAGACCGCTCTTACCTTCGATCTTGAGCCGTATGTCATGGTCTACCCTGAATTTGCGAATTGGGGCACCGGAGAATACAAACCGCTCAAACGCTGGCGACCTGTTCACAGCAGATCGTCGCGCTGAAAATCTGTCCAACATCAAACCAGAACCCGCCGAAAGGCGGGTTTCTCCGTCTGCGCTTGCTTATGGAGGCAATGGCGGGGATGATTATGGCCGCAGAGTGTGGAGCCTCTGGGACATTATGAATGAATTTAATGTTGCTGATCTAGTGGATTTGTTTGAGCGTATGCTGCTCCTCGAAACCGACTTTGTTAGATATGGTGAGGTTGTAGGAGCGGAGCCGGATGAAGGAGAGGTAAACACGGCGCTTTCGATATTGACAGAAGCACAAAAATATTGCGAAGCCGAAAGATTTGAAGCTGCGCATGAAATTATCAATCGAACAGTGGTCGGCTTTGAGTTCCGCAAGAGAGATTATTCCGCTATGTCTACGGAATTGAGACACGCGCGAGAAGCGATTGTGGATGAAATAACAAAGATCACCTTTGTTATGGTGGATACAAAGCGCGCACCGTGCCCTGGATACACCGAATTGCTGGGGCTGGAAGTCATTAACGCATTCCCGCACACGATAGAGGACATCATGGAAGCGTCAAGCTGTTTGATTGCCGATTGCAATACTGCCGCCGTGTTTCATTTGATGCGGGTAGTCGAATGGGGATTAAGGGCACTCTGTGTTCATCTAGGTCTGCGTCGAGTGCGCCGACACACAAAAACGGGCCGGATAAAATACACTCCAATCCCCTATACCGACTGGGAAACGATGCTTAATCAGCTACAGGATAAGGTTGACTCTAAGATCAATAAGATGAAACGAGGCAAGCGCAAACAGGCGGCACAAGAATTTTACTATCCGGTATTGCAGGACATTCGCGGCATTCGCGATGCGTGGCGAAATCATGTGATGCATACGCGAGCTATTTATATCAAGGAAGAAGCTGATGCCATTCTTGCCCACGTCAAAAGACTGATGGCACTTTTAGCCGGTAAGCTTTCCGAGGTCAAAGAGCAATGAAAGAAAAGACTGAATTTGAAAAATTCTCAAGCCTAACGAAACGCCTCTTGTCAGTCCCGAAAGCAGAGATCGACAAGAGGCACAAGAAATGGGAACAGAAAAAGGACCGAAAACAGAAGGCTAAGAAAACCAGCGGACGCGGCGTTTCCCGCGATTCTGGCGGCGATACTTAGTTGGCTTGCGCCCCGAATTGCGTCGCACGGCCAATCAGTTGTTCGTAGGTTACGCGCTTGCCTAGCAGGTTATCAGTGACCATTGCGAAACGGTCAAAGTCAGAGATGAATTTCTTTTTGGTCGCACGATTGTTGTAACGAAATACCTGCTCATCGAGGTAACGGAAAAGATGGAACGGCTCAACGGAAATATAGGTGCCTTTCAATCCGCGTTTTACGAGGCTCCAGAAGTTCTCCAGCCCATTAGTGTGTACCTGCCCGTTAACGTACTCTTTGGCATGGTCAACAATTCCGTGAGCGTATTCCTTATCCAACCCCCAATAGGAATGACAATCATCGGTAGACAGGCAAGAACCAAACTCGACGTTATCTTTTACCAGAGCATGAAGAGTGTGACGCTCTCTGTTCTCAAGAATCTGAGTTCTGACTTTGCCCTCACGCTCCAAAATACCGCCGACGATAACTTTATTGGCACCACCTTTTGGCATTCCGGGCTGAGTCATTTTGGCGCGTTGTTTCTTGTGCATGAAGCGGGCCTTACCGCCGATGAAGGTTTCGTCAACTTCGACGTGCCCTTGAAATTTTCCCGCATCTTCATCCTGCATTGCGAGTCTGATTCTGTGAAGCATGAACCATGCGGTTTTTTGAGTCACGCCGATTGCACGGTGAATCTCGTAAGAGGAAACGCCATTCTTGCAGTTGGCAACCATCCATGCAGCGGTGAGCCACTTGTCGAGGCCAATGGGACTGTCCTCAAATATGGTTCCTACCTTAATGCTGAATTGTTTCTTGGGGTGTTTGGTTTTGCACTCCCAAATGCGGCGAGTCGGAATGAATTTAACATCCTTGCTTCCGCAAGTTGGACAGACAACACCATCGGGCCAACGCTGCGCCACAAGATGATTCAGGCAGTTGTCGAGATCGGCGTAGAAGATGATTGCGGCTTGCAGGGTCATAGGCTGTTTCATAGCAAGACCAGAATACCGGAAACTTGTTACTGTGTCAAGTATATTAATGCCCACCCCATCCCAGTTTGGCGTAGGTTTATCCCACTCGCCTCCGGGGAATCCATCCCAATCGGAGAATCCGGTGGCGAACCGATGAAAATTTACCACTTTACAAACATCCATGCGGCATATTAACCCTCTTGAGCCTGCGAATCAATTGCGAAACAGGTCATTGTTCTTTTTCGCGTGAGCTGGATGGGTATGGTTCGCTGCCTACTGCGGCTTCGCCTAAAAGCTGAGGCACACCATTGCCCTAAGATGGAAGCTTGGTGGAGGCGTCGCTTCAACATGAAGCGAAGGCGACTGCGCACAGCGGAGCGACCCACGTCGTACTGCTCAAGCATCGCTGTAGAACGATTCGCACCAACAACATTGATCAAGTCAAACGGAGGTGAAGCACGCGTTCAGGCTTTCATGCCTGCGGGAAGCGTTCCCGGTCCACATCCATTTCACCCCCACGACGCGCTATCCTGAGGCAAGCCACGCCGAACTGCAAAATGTTTCAACACGGTTTACGCGCAGCCGAAGGATCGGCTCCGCTGCGTCATAAGGGCGTCCAGGACTGCTCGGGTCAGGATGGCGCATTCATGGAGAATAGCGATTGTGATTCGCAACCATAGAACCGCTTTCCATCGTAACACTTCTATTCAGCAGCTCGTCTTTCGACACATTAAAACACGACAGAGAGCATTATCGAATCTCTTTAATTGCATCCTGCCGGAAATGTGCGGTGCTGGTAGTGGGCTTCATGGCCGCAGTATAATCCTTTTTGTGCGGCTGTGGCGGAACTGGCAGACGCGGTGGCTTGCTAAGTGCTCAACATCCATTTTGAGCGTTTAGCCAAGTCACTGGGGAAACCCGTCCGGGTTCGATTCCCGGTAGCCGCACCTCATAACTTCACTTCTAGCTCTCGTAGCATGTCCCATACTTTGATGCATTCGACACCGAATTTGCGGCACACGTCAGGAATTAGTACTCTCTCTGCCTTGTCATCTGTGCCGCTTTCCTGAGTTACAATTTTTCCACCATAGCCCATAGCGAATGCAATAATCCATGGATCAGCAAATTTTACAAAGTCTAAAGCGAAAGGCATCTTGTATCGTCCGCTCTTGAATAAGTGTTCATTTACTTTTCTCAGAGCAGCATACACATCCCCGTTCGGTTCAATGTGCAAGTGGTTTTTCTTCCTAGCCGCCATCCATCGCGCTAAATTATCCTCCACGCGGACATTTTCGACTATCTCTTTAAACACGTAACGAGGGCATCCAACATCACCACGTTTTAGTGCGCCATCCATCCATGCCCAAAAGCTTGTATGAATATCAAACGCATACATTGTGTCTTTCGATGTTATAAATACGCTTGAGTCAATCCAATAGCGTGGCACGTGCGATTTTAAGCAGAATGGAATTTTGTTAGGTACGACTCAACAGTGGAAGCCCTTACGCCTAGAAGATGCGCTGCGCGTACAAAGGGAATACGCCCCGCTTTAGCGGCTATTGCTACTTCCTTGGTGAAAGCATGTCCATTTCTCATTAAGAAAAGATTCCAATTCCAAAAGTGTGCTCTGCCCTCCTCCTCTCGCAAGTCTTTAGTTTCAGCCTTCTTGGACTTCCCATATTCTTTTTTTGCAATACGTGTAAATTCCTCTTTTGTAATCTTGCTAAGATCACTTGCTCTGCGAAGCGCAACGATTCTGCTTACCCGGTATTCGACGGAAATATTGTGAATATTTGTTTCAGTGGATGCCGAACGGTCCCAAGAAAATGTATCTTTGGGCAGCAGGACCTCCGCAGCAATGGCATTGCACTTCTGCTCAATCGCAACCTTGAAATCTGCTAACGCTTTTGTTGGATCAGGATTAGATATCCCGCTCGCACCTAGCCAGACGTGTGCTAATTCATGGGTTAAAGTGAAAATTTGAGCTGCTTTTGCATCTCTGTAGTTGATAAATATCAATGGCGCGTACGGATCACTGAGAGCGAACCCGCGAAACTCCTCAACTCGAAGTTTACGAGTGTGCTCATATCCAACAATCCCATTTCGCATTACCAGAATTCCACGTTGTTCTGCTCTGTGTATAAGCTTCGCCAGAAATTCTTTCCAGCTCTCGCATTCCTGCCTTAATGCTGCGTCAATCTTCAGTGTGTCCCTAATGTCTTGTGCTATGACTTCGGTTGTGTCCAGTGCGGTGAAACTTCCCACAAACGGCAATGGACGATTCCGGTACTCACGGCGCACGTACTCGCTATACCACTCCTGGCGTACTACGGCACCATTAACCGTGTCCAAAAACTCCGCGCTGGGCTTTGTGCGTCGTTTGCCGCTTACAGTGCGAAAGTCAACTACAGGAATGCTCTCGTCCGGCGGCTCGGACAAGAAAAGAATTGGCAGCGGTATTTTTAATTTGCTTGCGAGTGTCTCTGCCTGAGCCAATGTAGGAAGTTCAGGATCTACTTCGCGTTCCCACGCCATCAACTTTTCCAATGGGACAAAATTGTGGCTCAGTTGCTCAAGGGTAAGGCCGACACGTTGACGTGCCCATTTCATCAGCGCCGGACTTATAGGGGCATGGCTCAAGCTACCTTCTGGAAACCGTCCATAATATACTCTCCTGGGCGGTTGGCATACGTATAATGTGCCACTTTCAAAAGCAGGTGTTACCAGCACCTTATTTTGAAAGCAGTAGATTAAAACCAAAAGGTTTTGAAATGTTCAACGCTCCGGTGAATGTAATCCTTGCGCACTCCCTACAGGGATAAGTCCACCCAGAACGCCCCCACCCTTTTGGCCCCCCGCTAGAACCCCATAAACAGCATCTTTTTCGGCGCTTTCTTTTGCGCAAACGGCCGGTTGAGAAATTCCACCATCGGCGCCATCACGGCAAATCGTTTTGCCAGCTCGGGCACTACGCGCGGCGTGGTAAGCACGCTGACCGGGAGCGTGGACTCCAGATACCATTGCTTCCTCCGCAGCAGGCTCTCTGCCGCATGGTCCACGGGAAAGCCCTTGGGCATGCGGCTCAACTGTTCGCCTTGGAGCTCGCCCACAAGTTTTCGCAATTGCTTGTCCTTGAGGATCTCCGCAAATTCCTCATGGTTCTGTTGCAGCAATGTGCGATACGCCAGCAGCTCGTCGCGGTCAGGCCCCCATACACCGCCGAAAGCCAGCAATTCTTTTTCCGTGAAATGCAGATAGAACACCGCGCCCTCGCGCTTGACCGCGCTGTTGCGCGGGAAAATGGCGGCAATATGCGTTTTGTACGGCGTCTTGTCCGGAGAAAAACGCGTGTCCCGATAAATGCGGTAAACGGCCTTTGCCGGTGGCGTGACGTACGTCGGCGCAAAGCGGGCCATCTCTTCATTCAGGCACCCGACAAATTCCAGCATCGGCGCTTTAATCAGCGCTTCATACTTCTCTTTGCGCGGCTGGAACCATTCGCGACGGTTATTGCGTTTGAGCGCACGCAGGAATGAAAGAGCATCAGGGGAGAAACCAGGGAAACGGGACATTAACTAATTTTAAATCAGCCACAACCGCAATGCGCTCTAGTGTGGTGTCTCAGAAATAGCTTCACAACACCAGGAACTCATATTCAAGCAAAATGTTTATCTCTGTCATCCTGAGCGCAGCGCCTCCAGGATATTCAACGGATTTAAGCTGACGGGCGCGGAGTCGAAGGACCCCGAGGATTTTTCTTCCATCCATACAGCATCAGGGAGTTCTCACAATACCTCGCCTGCTCTTAAGCACGATCCATGGTTTTCTTAAGCTCAGCCTTTGCTCCTCAGACACCACACTGGCGGCGATAAAAAGCGCTGAAGCCCGCAGAAAACACCCCCCACTAATTTCAGGTATTTGCCGTTACCAGAATCACTGCCAGCCCGTCATAACCTTTGCAGCCCACCGTCTGTATCACGGTGGTGGTCACGCGTTTTTCCGCGGCCAGGGCTTCGTTGAATTTCCTGATGCCCTGTACGTTCTCGTCGGTGCTGGCTGGATCAGCTACAGCGCCTTTGCGAATTACGTTGTCGGCAAGAATCAGTGTGCCCGGCCGCGACAGCTTGAGACACCATTGCAGATAGTCGGCATAGCCGGGTTTGTCGGCGTCAATAAAGATCAGGTCAAATGGTCCGCGGCCTTCACTCAACAATTTTTGCAATGAATCTGTCGCCGCGCCCACCCGAATTTCGACTACGTTCGCCAGTTCCGCGCGCGCGATGTTGGCGCGAGCAATCTCCGCTCGCTTGGGGTCGATCTCCAGCGAGATCAGGCGGCCTTCGGGCTGCAGCGCGCGACCGAGCCAGATCGTGCTGTATCCGCCCAGCGTGCCCAGTTCCAGGATTTTGCTTGCTCGCTGCACTCTGGCCAGCATGTGCAGGAGCTTGCCTTGCGCGGGAGACACGTTGATAGTCGGCAAACCGGCCGCTTTGCTCGAATCAAGCGCGGCTTCCAGGGCGAAATCCGTCGCGATAAAAAGATCGGCGATGTAGGTGTCAACCGTTGTCCATATATCTTGAGCCATAAGTGAACACTCTCATTCTTTTCGCACGCCACACCTTCGCCAATTTGGCGGACTGGAATGGACGTGAACTGGAAATTTAGGCAAGGCACGATGGAGTGCCGATATCGTCATCATCCTTGCCGGATGCAGCGTGAATTGCCGTTACACGCCATCTAACCGCCGCGAGATCCTCGAGTCAGGAATCCTTTCCACGCGAGTGGTGGGCCAGGCCATCAGCCAGGCAGTTAAGCCGCGGTTTCTGGGTTTCCCCTTCCTATGGCTTCCACAACACTGATGGATCAATCTGCGCGATTGTCGTCCTTCCGGTCAGCGCCATGGCGGATTTTAACTCCGAGCGAAGGATCCCAATGACGCGGGCGACGCCATCCGCTCCGGCCGCAGCCACACCGTGCAGATAGGGCCGCCCAATCAAGATAGCCTTGGCGCCCATGGCCAATGCCTTGAGTATGTCGGTGCCCCTGCGGATTCCTCCATCTACCATCAATGGAAGCCTGCCCTGCAGTTTCTCCGCAATCCGCGGAAGCGCGTCGGCGGTGGCGGGCAACGTGTCCAGGTTGCGTGCGCCGTGATTAGAAACAATGATTCCGGCGGCGCCCGTATCCACGGCACGCAGAGCGTCTTCAGGATTGATCACGCCTTTCAGCCACACCGGCGTTTTGGCGATGGAGCACATCCATTCAATTTCCTTCCAGGTGAGCTTCCCATTCGGCACCAGACTGAAGGCATAATCCGGCGAATGACGGTGAATCTCACTGCCAATATTGATGTTCGGCAGATTGAAATTCGGCGGCATCCGGAAATAAGCGCGTTCTTCCCGGTTACGAGTGCCGATTACCGGCGTGTCCACCGTGATCACGATTGCCTTGCAGCCCGCCGCTTCGGCGCGTTGAATGAGGCTCTGATTGAAAGTCCGGTCCGGCCTGGTGTATAGCTGGAACCATACCGGCTGAGTTGCGGCCCGGCACATGTTTTCCACTGACTCGGTGGCAAACGTGCTCGTCACCACGGTTACCTTTCCTTGGTTCGCGCCCGCCACGACAGCCATCTCGCCCTTCCGGTGCCAGAGTCTGTGGATGGCGGCAGGAGCAAGCAAAATCGGCACATCCAATGACTGGCCTGCAATCTGCGTCGTGAGATCAATCTCCGAAACATCAACCAGCATGTTAGGGTTCAATCGAATTCGTGCCCACTGCTCGCTGTTGGCGCGTAAGGTAATTTCGTCGCCCGCCCCTCCCGTCAGGTAAGCATGGGCGATATGCGCCATGCGCTTTTCACTCAGCGCTTCCATGTCCGCAAGGGTCCGGACTTTCTCCAGCATCCTCCGCTCAAACGCGTCGCTGATGGCGCCGAAGCGCATCTTGTAAATCCTGGATCGTCTCATCGCAGATCATTCTCCTCGACGCCGAAGCTGCATTCTCTTTGTCTCTTGATTACTATGCACACTAAATCATTGCGCGCTGTAGCCGCCATCAATCGTAAGCACGCTGCCGGTTGTCCACGCCGATTCGTCGCTGGCCAGGAAGACCGCTGCGCTTGCTGCCTCCGCAGGCTGGCCAAAGCGGCCCATGGGATGCAAGGCCACGCGCTGCTTGCGCGCGTTTTCGTCCGTGCTGAACCTGGCTACCATCTCCGTCTCAACGATTCCCGGCGCGATGCAGTTCACTCGTATCTTTTCCGCCGCATGGTCCAGCGCCATCGCCTTCGTCATGGCCATCACCGCGCCCTTCGATGCGGAATACGCCACGCGGTTCCGCGCTCCCACCATGCTCAGCACTGAACCAATATTCACAATTGACCCGCCACCGGCCACGCGCATGTGTGGCAGCACCGCGCGTGAAAGCAACCACAGGCCTTTCACATTAATGTCAAAGGTCTGGTCAAAATCTTGTTCTGTGAGCGACTCCGCCGCTCCCGGCAGTAGCACCGCCGCATTATTCACGAGCACGTTGATCTGTCTAAACCTCTCCAGCGTCGCGGACACCAGTTTCTTTACATCGCCGGCACTGCTCACATCGGCCCTCACCGCCAAACAATCGCCGGCGATCTCCATAGCCGCACGATCAAGCTTCTTACTGTCCCGCCCAGCGATTACCACTTTTGCACCTTCGCGCACAAACGCCTGCGCAATGGCTTTTCCAATGCCGCTGCCTCCGCCGGTGATGATCGCAACTTTGCCCGCTAATCGCATGGTGGGATTTTACGCTGCTCACACATACGTTAAATCTTTACTCGCGTGTACACTCAGGCCAAATCAACTGATCTCGCCGGTGCAGTTCTAACCAGCAGATTCGAAAATGAACGGGAGAAGAGTGCCAGAAGTATCGCGGCCGTCCACAGAAAATAAGCATAATCAGGCCGCATGCTTTGATAAAAGAAAACAATCCAACACGCCGGAAGCATGAGCAGAAGAGCGGACCGAATCACATTGGCCAGCCTGCGATGCCGTCCATTAAGCAGTAAGATCACCGCGGCCACAAAAATGAGATTGATCCATCCGCTTAGAAGCGTGGCAACGTACCCTAGCGGACGCTCGTGCAGCAACTTGCCCCCATCATCGCTCCACGGCATGAGGATCGCCATCTCCGCGCAAGAATAGCCGGAGACTTCCGTACCACTGATGAAAGCCGACCTGCAAACCACGGCGGTTCCCAAAAAAGAACCCGCGAATAATGCCATCGCAACCGCCAACACGATCCGGTTTCTTCTCACTGCAATTTCTCTCCTTACATACGAACCGAAATCCTCTCGGCTGGTCCGCTATCTCCTCACGCCTTTCACATCGCGCCCGTTCTGGTGCAGCACAAGATTCACCTCGCCTTTTTCGTTCTTCACGAATTCTATTTGCGCATCCACCAGCTTCAGGAAGAACATGGTTTCTGATTCGGCGAACATCGGCACCTTTCCCTGGTTCGTACCTTGTGAAATCAACTGGCCATCCTCCAGTGTGATGGCAAGGCTGAATTTGGGCGTTAGTTCATACGTCCCCACATACTGTTTCAAAATTTCCTGCGATACCTTGATCTCTTTTCTCTCCGTAGGCAGCACTACCTTCTCGCCATGCGCCACTTTCACCAGATTTCTCGCAATTTGCTCCGCAAAGGGTCCATTCAGATTGGCCAGCACCGCCACTACCAGCTTGTCGTCGGGAAAATAACCCAAAAACGTATTAAAGCCCTGGATTCCGCCATCATGCGCGATCATCTTATGTCCATTATTGGTTGATACACCCAGCCCAAAAGCATAGTCCTGCTTGAAAGGCGTAGTCATCTTGGCCAGCGATTCAGGCTTTAACACCTTGCAGCCGAACAGGCCCTGTTCCCAGCGCAGCAGGTCTTCAGTGGTGGAATAAAGCGCCCCGGCGGAAAACGGAATACTCATGTGGACGAATCCGGCGTTCACAGGGCCGCTCTTGCCCGGCGCATAACCTGCGGCCCGATGGGCGATGATCGCGGAATTTGAATCGTAGCCTGAATCCTTCATTCCCAGCGGCGTGAAGATATTCTGCTGCACAAAGTCGCTGTAACTCTGTCCGCTGATCTTTTCAATGAGGTAACCGAGCAAGACGTATCCGGAGTTCGAATAGTTCCACTTCGTTCCCGGCTCAAATTCCAGGGGCTTGTCGCGAAACCATTCCACAAGCTTTTCCGGCGTCATGGCCTGCGCCTCACGAGATTCGTAGTCAGGAAAGCCGGTGAAGCTCGGGATGCCCGACGTATGCGTCAGCAGATGAAAGATCGTTATCTTGTCCCAGGCCGCCGGTGCGTCCGGCATGTATTTCTTAACAGGATCTTCCACCTTCAGCTTGCCGCGCTCTTCCAGCAGCAAGATCGACGCAGCGGTGAACTGCTTGGTAAGCGATCCCAGACGGAACTTTGTGGTGGGCGTGTTCGGGACGCCCCACTCTAGGTTGGCGAATCCGTATCCCTTGTCGAGCAAGACCTTGCCGTCCTGGGCCACCAGCACCGATCCCATAAATTTGCTGGGCACGTAGGACTGTACGATCTGTTCCATCCGCGCGACGTCGGCTGTCGGTGTTTTATCTTGCGCCAGACAGGAAGCGGTAAGAACCACGGCCAGGATGATGGGTCGAAACATGCAACTTCTCCAATCGAAGGATGGGAAACGGCCAATTATAGCTGGCGCGCCACATTACGAGTTGGGCCCAGCATAGAAGCGATTCTGCGCAACTCGGTTGTTCCCAGAGTAGGTATGATCTTGCCATGGCATTGACCGAAACAATGTTCACGCGCTGTCTCGTGAGTATTTTGGTTTTGCTCGGATCGGCTGCGGGACAGCAGATGGCGGTCGGCCTGGGCTCGCCTAACACGCGAGATTCAATGAGCTATGCCGACGCAAAGGTCTCTCTGCGGTCGTTTGAGGAAGCGAACTTTGTCGCGGTGGCTGATCGTATCGTATGCGCGGTTGCGGCGCGCGGTTCTGTGGAAACGGTGATCGGTGAAGTCCACGAGCAAGGGACACTGGGCGTGAGCGGCGCAGAGAATTCCGTAGTGGTAAAAGTGCCGGTGTCGCTTGAAGAGATGCGGTACATGATGGCGCTGCTTGGCCGCTTTGCCCATCAGAAGTTCGTGGTTGCATTCATTCCGGAAGCCGCCGTCGCTTCGCGGACAAAGCCGGCAGAGATGGTTCGGCTGCGCGTTCCGCAAAAGATCCCGCGTGTACGCATGGAGCAAGTCCTGGATGAGACCGGAGTTCCAGCCGCACGCTGCTCGATGAGCATCGAGTGCTCGTTTTTTGCCGGAAGGCACTTCCGATGCAGCGGTCCGGAAGGCCGCTCATAGGCTCGGAGCGAAGATTGAGGTCGAACGTGGAACCGGAGTGATTTTCGGTGACGATGACCGCAGTAAGGCTTCATCCGCCTATGACCGGATAATTGCCGAGTACGAATCGACCCATCCCGATAAGGCGCTGTCGTCAAAATTGTGGTCACGTGAATGGCGCGACGCGGACTCGCGGACGTGTAGGGCGGCTGAGTAAGGTCCTTTAAATCCCCAGTAGCGGTGGTTTGCATTGGCTGTCGCGCTATTCTCACATGTGCGTCGTTTGACGGGGATAGCTATTAGAACGGGAAAACTGCTACACCTCAGTGCCTTAGGGGGCGGTGCGAGGGATTGGGGGGGTGAAAACCGCGATAAAATTGCGCTCACCGTATGCTGGTTTACACCGAATCGAGTACGAGGCGGTACATCCTGTAATCCTCGCCCGTGTCATACCAATTGGGAAAGACACCAAGAAGGGCGGCTCCGAACTGGACGTTTAGTGCCTGACTTCCTCCCGGACGTGCATGGCCATAAACAAGCTCAAACCCCTTACCTGCGACTACCCCTAGCCAGTGAGCTTTGAGAATTTTCCCGAAACCCTGCTTTTGAAAAGAGGGGAGGATCGTATTTGAGTAGCAGTAAATTCCTGCCCGTTTTTCTGTATCAGTTAATTCAGTCAAGCCCTCGATTGGTTCATCGAGATTTGCGAGAGGAATGCCATAGGACTCTCCAGCAAGTTCTTCACCTATAAACATCCACACAAACAGTGCTCCCCGCGTAGCCCGTAGCTCCTGTTTCTCTTCGAAGTCGTAACGCAGATTCTCGTGATACACAGATTCAAATGCCATCGTTTGGTCGAGTCGAACATCGTACTTAAATGTGATAACGCCCAACATCAATCAAGCACTCCTTTTTTTTTTGGCCTTAGTCGTGCCTTTTTTCCCGTTAGAAATAACCATCAGTAGAGATGCCTTGCTTTGCGGAACCCTTTCCACTCCCACGATAAGTGGGCCCCCAATCCCTGTAGATCGGGAAAAAGCATGCGATGGTTGACGCCAATGTCGTCGAGCTCGCAGCGAATGCTATCCAATTTCTCATGTGCGAGCACGATATACGCCAGTCTAGGTGTTTTCTCGCGCTCGTTCTTTGTTCGGTCCATAGCCTTGACAAGGTCTTTCTCCTTGCCGAACAAGAGGAATCGAGCTGCCTGATTAGCGAGTCGTCGGTCGATGCTCGGAGGTTCGATGGCGATTGGCCAGCGCTTCCGAACCCGTTCTCGATTGCAGGCATCTTCAAGATCAGGAAGAAACGGTTCGGTTTCCTTCCAGCCCGGCAAGCTAGGGCCACTGAGTCCACTAAAATGCAAGTTGTTCCAACGCCAGGGGTCAAAAATCCAGACCGCAGCGTCTTGATTCTTGACATCGTCCTTTATCGACTCGTCTGCAATCGCAAAATAGAGCGCCGCTAGCGGGTTTCCAGTCCAATCCAACAATCTTGTCGGCGCACCGTAATGTTGCATCAAGAAGTACCATTCCCACTTCGTGCGGTTCAGATTTGTTGTCGCTAGTTGTAAGCCGTGGCCCTCAAACTCAAGCCTAATCTCAGATTCTAAAGCCTCAGCATATTCATGACGATAGATTCGAGGCCGGAGATCCCACTTTGCAGACCGTTGACCTCGAAACCAAAGTGGCATACTGTCCCCTTTGGATTCCACTTTTCCTTTTCTCCACGTCTTCTGGACTTTCTTCACTTCCTCCATGTAGTCGCCAAGCTCTCGACATGGAAAACGGGCGTTGACGGCTCCTGAAGGCATAAGTGATCCAAAATGAACTTACATGATAGCTGAAGTCTATCTGGGACGATCATTCCTCTTTCTTCGGCGAACTTTCGGGAAACGCTGTTTGGGGACTCATCCCCGAAGACTTGTGTTTCCACCGCAGTCCGCATTCGGATAAGTGTTGTGCGGCGCACGGGCTTTCCATCGCGAAGCGCTTCGATAGTGTGCTGTCTGAATCCAGTTTTGCGCATGAGTTCGCGAACACCACGATTTGCAATCCAGGTGTTAGGGGGCGGGCAGATGCGAGTGCCGCTCGCCCCCCAGCGGCCCCATACTAATCCTCAGTATCTCCAGTGATCCGTATTCTGTCATTGGAGTAAGAGTTTTCTAGGTAAGCCGACTGAATGGCAAACTGTTCGAGTATCTCCAATTCGACTTGTTTAATCTCGTCATTGCTGTCTAAGGAATCCAACAACATGCGTATCCGCAAGAACTCATCTACCAAGCCGTATGAGCCATCCTCGGTTCGCGCAAGAATGTTGTGGTCAACAAACCACTGAATCGTATCTGTACCAACAGTTTCAAGTGCAACGGTTTGATCGATTTTAGTTGGAAAGCCAGATGAGCCTCGGGCGAACAGTTCCAGAAGACCGTCAAGCCTACCCTCGATTTCGAGCATGTGGAGGGTAGACTCATACACCTGACTTCGATCCTCGTAGCATACCCTTCTAAGTGAATTGACCAAGTCTTTTGCGTCAATGATACCGTCAGGGTCCTCATTTTCATGCTCGACCAAATGAGAGCCTAGTAGTTGCAAGATATGAGGATGACCCCCTGAGAGAGATACGACACGCCCAATTACGTTCGGATGGATGCGCAGCCTTATACCATCTTTCTCTGCCCGTTGTGCGACCACGGTCAACTTGGTGTGCAGAAGGTCTTGGCTGTCTGAATCGGAGAGAGACTTGAGACGAATTGTCTTATAGAAAAACCTGCGAATTCCCTCATCTTCTGCTACCATCGCTTGGAAATAAGGACTAACCCCCGCTAAAACGAATCGCACAGAATCAATGCCTTGATGTTGTATATCATTTGAAATAGATCTGACCAATCTGGCCAAGGCAACGGGACATTTATCAGCTTCATCAACGCATAAAAGAAGAACATGGTCTGAGCCGAGAATTTTCAACAATGTTTCACGCTCAATAATATTCAATAAGGCTGCAAGATGCTGGCCATCGGAAAAATTCTTATATATTTCCTGGGTTTTTCGTTCATATTCAACCCCCAAGCCGAACTTCGGTATGCCCAATGCGACTTTAAAGGATACGGATTTTTGCTTCTCATCAATATCAACAAATTTGTGAAGGAGAATGCGCGCAGCATCATCAACAGTCTGGATACCCCTGTGTCCCGTAGCCAGTACCGATTTTGCTTTCTTGCCAGTCGCAAATCCCTCCATTGCCAATACAACCCGCGACAACAAGGATGATTTTCCAATTCCTATTGGCCCGTCCAAAACTACTGACCCCATTTGCAGCGATCTCTCCAATATGGTGATCTCATCGAATCTTCCGAAAAACTCGTTTGGCTTGGACGCAATTCTCGTGGGAGTAAACGGATTGACAAGCATATTTGGGGAGTTTACCTCTAATCTCTATGTTTGGGCACTCTTAATCTTTTAGAGTTTGCCGCTTCAAATTTCGGGGAAGCAGTACCGTCGCTTGCATCCGCGTCAAAGTAGTTCGTCGCACTGGTTTCCCGTCGCGAATCGCTTCTATCGTGTGTTGGCTAAATCCCGTTCTCCGCATAAGTTCGCGAACACCCAGGTCGCTGACTTTAGCTTGTAAGTTCGTATCAGCAGCAACCTTGCCGGAGGGAAGATATTCGACGGGTGAAAATGTCAGCAGGCTTGGGTTTTCGTCCTCCGTCCACCGCCTATCGGTTTCTTTTCCGACATAGCGCAACTGGCCTGCGATAATAGATGAGCGTTTCAATAGTCCCCGCGTATCAGCGACGGATGCCGTGCTATCAGGGGCAAGAGACTTTGCCTCAGGATGGCAAAGATAGAGTCTAAGTACATATTCAAAAGTTTGAGGAATCAACTTGTCTAGCTTATTGCTCTGCTTTTCTGCAAGCTGATAACGTGCTCCGTCAAGAACGTTGATGCATTCCGCCTGTATCCAGTGCCTTCGATTTTTTGTGAATGCTGTTATCAATGTGCAATTGTCTCTATCCAAATTTGCTGGATAACCGGCAACCGCATCGATCAAGGGACAAAACAGAAAATTGTAAGGTCGCGTCAGCTGATTAAACCTACCGAGCACATTCGGCGTGCTTACAACAATTCGCATCATTGCAGGCAGATCAACCCAGCGAGGCGCGGAACTTCGCAAACCAAGTTCCTTGCACAACATCCATTTCCAAGCCTCGAATGTCCAGTGCGGATCATCCTTCCCTTTTTTCTCTATTGGCGGATAAAGATAGCCTAAGCCGTGAGCCTTTGGTTCGATTATGGTGAGCTGAGATTTGGATTGCTGATAAAGAACGTACCGTTTGGCAGAAATCGCGTAACCCATAAGTTTGCGAAGCTGGCCTGACGAATCAAAATTAATATCCTCGATCTTTAGAAGGTGCGGGACAACGTGAGGATGATACGGATTGAGCAACCTGAACCTATTTGCAATTTGCTCAATAGCTTTTCGCGAAAGGGCTTTGACCGCGTCTTTACCATTCGGCAAACTGTGCCTTCCCCCTAAACAAGGAACGAAGCTGCCCTGATTTGATCCAACGATGCACAGTGAATCGGTGTCGCAAAAGAGGTGTGCTCCTCCCTCGTTTATTACAGATTTTTCAAGCATTCCCAAAAGCAACCGACCACCCGCAGTGATTAGCGCCGCAAGGGGCGGGAAGTACCATCGACCGTGTTTTTCAATAACCTGTGATGATTGCTCAAACGACTGTTCACCGGAAAAAACTTTAATTTTGACTGGCTTCGCCGATTTCTCTGGATTGATTTCCACGAATAGACCGTAACTTCCGGCATTGGCAAGAACTTTTAAGAAGTCAGCCTGCGCTTTGTTGCCTTTTTGGCGTTCGCGTTCCTCTACAACATAGCGAAAGAAATCATTTCGTCTCGGGTCTATTGCGAGAGTTCCCCGCAATCTTATTGTCTTTAGTCCGGGCTGTTTGCCTATCGGCTTTATCCGAATCGCTCTTTCGATATGTGGCACCTTGCCGCTCAGAATTGCTGACTTGACGACATCAGGACCCGCAAACCAGATCGGCTGATTTGAGGTAAGTTCGTTTATGCCGATGTTTTGCGTTACGTTGTTATACGCCGTCCGAATTGGCAGGATGTCTTTATCTGGCCGGACAAGCGCAAAAAAAGATAACTTTTTCCACGTATCAGGATTGAAAAGATCATCTAATTTTACGGCGCTAACAAATCTCCGCACATCTTCGGTTGCGTCGTCGAACGATATGCTCTTAGCGGTTAACACTCTCCAGTTTCCAAGGAGCGTATTTACGGTCGGATATTGGCTTTTGAAATCTGTATGAATCACCGGAACGGGAGTCCTCCGCACCCGGCATTCCGCTCTACCGCCATAGTATGCTTGCATCGCAATGCCCAGGACTTTGTTCGATACGGCGAATTTTTCTTTTGGTGGAATAATTCCCATTCCGTCCAAGTAAGCTTTAGCTATTGAGGCGGGAGAATAAGCTTTGTCAGGCCACAGGTGTTCCAACGGATGCAGATCGAATTCTTTTTTCAATTCATTCAGCGCGGTATGGGTTGCTCGTACATCTCCCCGACAATAATCGATTTCGGCAGGCATAATTTTTCCGCTTGGTTCGTGCGCAATTTTTCCGGGGATTTCTAACCGTTGACACAAAGCCTCTAAGCCCATGGCTTCGCCAAATAATGCAAGGGAAACAGTGTGCAGATCGAGAAACCTACCTGGGGGCCATTCCTCTGGATGTTCGGAACGAAGCAAAGCTATGAAAGGTGCGTCAACTCGAATCCGGGGCCGGTTTGGATTGGGCTCACTTTGACCTGTCTTGCGAGAGATGCGCTCTGACATGATAAGCGACCACCCGCCGTTACGGGCTCTTGCCCAGCCAAGAGCGAGACGAGACAGGTCAAATGGTATGTTCAATCCAACAATCATCCCGCCAGCGGCCAAGGTTTTCCAAAATACTCTTTCTATAAATTTCCAGCGCGGATAGATTTTCAAGTCCAGCTTTGGAGGAAAACTTTTTATCTCGATACCCGCGAAGCTTTTCTTTGCATAAGCTTCCAAAATTTCCCGCTCGCGGTTACTGATGTTTTCCTTGTGAAATATTCCTTCTTCGCAGCAGAGATACTTTTCTTCAATCAAATTGCAGAGTCTATAGACTCCGAATATCAATTGTTGTTCTGTATCAATCGTTGTCTCAGTATCGAGGACGAGAATTCGAGCTGGCCATTTTGAATCTTGACCGCTCTTTCCGGGTTTGATCGACGTTTTTCTTGGGCCAATCGTGTGTGCTCTCAGAAATAGGTCATGGTTTGCGGACATTTATTTTTTTTTTTGCTGTTCTGCTGTTCCAATTCCAAAATCATCCAATTGAAAACCAAAATGGCCCGCCGTACGCGCTGTAACCGTTCTTGTGGATCGGATGTATAACCCATTTCAACTTCCTGACAGACGAAGCATCTCGGTCATGCGGCCGTGATGAATCCGGCAAAGCGGGACAGTAATCCAAGGAATGTGAAATTGGCCTCCAACGTGATGACGTTCCACTTGCGCAGTGCTTCCGCAGAGAGCGCAATGCAGCCGCTTGCGCGCCGCTTGCACCTTGCAAGTTGGCAATCCGCTCCTCATTACCTGCCAGCGATTGATGCGTAGAGCTGATCGAATTGGAGCGCACCCGCCTGCGCAAGGGATGAAAGAACGGCGGTATCGGTAACCAGTTCAACTCTTTGGCCTCGAATTCCGACCACCTTTCCCTGAAATTGTTTGAGCTTTGAGACATCACCTTTTCTTAAGTAGCGAGCAACTGCGTTTTGATATTCAGCAATTTCCGTTGCTGCTTTGCTGCCCGAAACAGTGACAGTAGTTTGCCCGGATGCAGTGGGAATCTGAAGGTCACGCCGTAATCGATCACTCTTGGTGGCGCGGTAACGACCACCGGGACGATCCTGACGAACAGCACTGCCCACGTAACGAAGGACAGTCGCAGGTTTGATGTGCTCCAGTCGGGAAGCTTCCGCCAGCGAGAGTTTCTCTCGCCGCATGAGAGCAAGCGTTGCAATAGCCCGTTCGCGAGCATGTCCTTCGCGTTTATTGCTGGTTTTAGGTTTGCTGGATTTCTGCATGGAGCGAATTATACGGTCATCTCTGCCTGGGCTCGCTTATGCATGATCCCATGTAACTATATGTTGATAAACATTTTACGCAATATAGACCGTCAGCTTTGAGGAATTTGTCGTACAATTAAGACGAGATTTAGCGTATTTTACGCATAAATGCCAAATCACAAGACAGTAGCGATAAGACGCAAAAAAACTCTTGACACGTTTCGTACAAAACGCGGGAGAGGACGCATTGCACGTATGCGTCCCTCTGAGATTTTTGGGCGAGCCGGTAACTTTCAGTTCATCTTTAATCAAGTGTGGGAGCGGCTCTGGCCGCTGCTCTCACATGCGCAAAGCGAGGCAGAAGTAATAGGGGCGTTTCAGAAAGGCGCGAGTCCCTATGATGGGCAATTCCTTCCCTGGGTTGGGAAACTTGCGTTCCAAGTCCTGCGCGAACCAAAATTTCCAAAAAGACGGTCGGCCCAAATTGATTTCTTTGCAGAGTCACTCGCTGCGGTTGGCGTTGTCACTCCGCGCCGCTCGCGTGATATTTGTGCGCAAGAGAGGGCAAAGGAAAGGCGCGCGCAACTTGCGCACCATATCATCAGGTACGAGTTTTTCATCGAGTGTTCTTGCAGTTACAAAGGGCAATCTCACGATCATGCGTGTCCCGATTGTGGAGCGAAAATTGTTTTCGAGACAGACTCAATTCCAATTTCCGCATTCATGGCATGAATAAGCGGGCCTATCGCCTGTTACCAGCAGACGACAAGCCCTAACCACCAACAGGAGAGTAAGCTCCCATGGCAGCTACAAAAACCCTATCGCAATTTGTATCGACTCGCAATTCTTGCGAGTCGGATGCCAGCCTCAACATCGCTCAGACTACAATAGCGCCCCGCTCTGGCGTGGTGACTCTAGCCGGATATGGCATACACGTTGGGCTAGATCGTGGGCATCTGCTCGTCAAAGATGGCATTGGCTCAGATCGACGTGCAATGCGATTTCCACGTGTAGGCCACCGACTTCGCCGTCTTGTTGTGATTGGCTCTGACGGAATGGTCTCGTTAGCTGCTCTCCGTTGGCTGGCAGATCAGGACGCAGCTTTCGTCATGCTTGACCGTGACGGCTCTGTCTTGGCCACGACCGGCCCTGTCCGTCCATCAGATGCAAAGCTTCGGCGTGCCCAAGCTCTCGCTCACTCATCGGGAAGTGCATTGAGAATTGCCCGCGAGCTGATTGGCAAAAAGCTGCTTGGGCAGGAAACTGTCGTTCGCGACAAATTGCTTGACGACACTACAGCAAAGAAAATCGCTCATCTACGGATTGCATTAGACGCAGCAGAGGAAATTTCGTCGATTCGGCTGATAGAGTCTCAAGCCGCTCTCGCGTACTGGACAGCATGGAGCAACTTGCCTATTTTCTTCCCCAAAAATGTTCTTGCTCGTGTTCCTGAGCATTGGCGAACGTTTGGAAGCCGGCATTCTCCGCTGACTGGTTCGCCCCGACTTGCCGCTAATCCACCAAATGCGATGCTGAATTATCTTTACGCAGTGCTAGAAACCGAAGCCCGATTGGCGGTAGCTGCTTTGGGCCTTGATCCTGGCCTTGGGGTGCTCCATGTTGACACGCCAGCTCGTGACAGCCTTGCCTGTGATGTCATGGAGCCTGTTCGGCCCTTGGTCGATTCGTACTTGCTGGATTGGATTACTCGCGAGCCCCTGAGTCGAGAATGGTTTTTTGAGCAGCGTGACGGCAATTGTCGTTTGATGGCACCTTTCGCCATTCGCCTTAGCGAGACTGCGCCGACCTGGGGACGTGCTGTTGCACCATTTGCGGAGTGGGTTGCTAGATCCTTTTGGTTACACACGCGCAACAAGCCTCTATTGCCGCCAACCCGCCTTACTCAGCAGGCGAGAAGAGAAGCCAAGGGCCAATTTTATGATCTACCTGTCAAACGTGCGCCACGACCCCAACACGTCTGTGCTACTTGCGGCAAACCGATTGAGCCCCGGCATGAGCATTGTCGTGATTGCTTGGTCCCGCTTTCGACTGAATCTCTAAAGCAAGCCGCGAATGCCGGAAGGATGGCCGCGCAAAGCGACGAAGCACAAAGACGACGTGCCGAAACGCACCGGAAGCACATCCTTGCGCAAAGCGCCTGGTCGCCGTCCAGTCAACCTGCATGGCTCACTGATAAGGTTTATTCCGAACAGATACTGCCAAAGTTCGGCAATCTCACAAACAAGATGATTGCAGAGACGCTTGGCGTTTCAATGCCCTACGCCGCTGATGTTCGCAAGGGGAAACGGCATCCGCATCCGAGACACTGGCAGACGCTGGCGGAACTGGTTGGCGTTTCCGGGAACTTGTGAGCAATTCGGCTCTCTTAATCAGTATTTCATCCTAATGAGATAATCAAACGCGCATGTCGAAGATCACCAAATTATCCCTTGCATGGGACGGATTGGTCGCGAACCTCAGTAGGGCAATAGAAAGTTGGAATCCTCCAAGCTTTCACAAGGAAACGGAGTACCGAGATTCGCTGGCTGCCCACCTAAAGGAATGCGCTCCCGATGCCCGAATCGAAATTGAATATCGACATCTTGGAACTACAACAGACATTTATTTCAAAGTTGACGGTATGTTTGGGACGCACAGGGCATTCATTGAACTGAAACGCAATCTGACGCAGAAATCTGAACTGGACAGGCTCATTGGGCAAACCGAGCACCTGAAACCTCGAAAGAACAATGTAATCATAATCATCCTTTGCGGTGACACTGCCCCAGCGCTGCTGGACAGATTGAAAGAACAGTACAAACCTCATCTCGGCTGGAATATCCGAATAATAGAAAAGCCAAACTCGGAGCGAGCCTCCAGCTGTGACTCGGCCTCTTGAGTTTTTTTTTCGAACGCAATGCAGATCAGTTGACATTGCATCCTATATCTGTGAAACTTCCACAGAATGACTAGATTTTCCACGAATCAGGCCGCTAAGAAGCTTGGGATTACTGGTACCAGCTTGGAACGCTATATTGCTGCCAAGAAGGTTCCGGCACCAAAACCAACGAAAATTGGAAAGTGGAATGTGCGCGCTTGGACTGAGGAAGACATTGAACGGGTCCGGGCCTTGCTGCCGAAGATTGCCAACGGGAGGAAGACCCGACACCAGAAACAACGCAAGAAAACAACGGGACGCAAGTCCAAACCTTAAACAGTCGGGCAACGTCCGGTGCGCGAACACCGAACGCGCCCTAACCACAGTTCACCTGCCGGAGGCAGGTAAAGCATGGCTGACCTTGACGTTACCAAAAAAACAGAGATTTATCACATTCTGTACCAGCTCAACTCCTCATTCGCGGCAATCGTGGGACACTGCGACACGTTGCAGCGAACCGGAGTTTTCAGTTCCAAATCTATCCGAGTGTTTCAAGGATTCGCCCAAGAATTACAAGCAGAATGTAATCAGGAATTCTTAGAGACCCTGCACCAAATCGAACTTGACGACTGGAACCGTTTCGGCAAAGTGCGTCTAGCGGAAGAAAAACGTCTCAGAGACCCTGACGACGTTTTCATTCATGCGCGAGACCGGAAGGAAGAATTGGCCCGACAAAGACGTAAACGTAGTCGCAAGTGATGAATCAAGAACGTGCTGCAAAACAGAAAAGATATACCTGGTATCAGGATAAGGGCATTTTCTCGATGCCCTTATCTTTTTGCAGGGGAAGCTTGTGGCGTTCGCAATAACGTTGAATAAACTTCAGAACTCTGCCTTGAGCGACTGCGGGTATGCCGGTCATTTTCTGAATTTCTGTGTAGCTGAGAATTCGCTGCATGCGTGCCGCATAAACTAGCAACGGCCAAATCTGCGCTGCTTGCTCGTGTCTTTCCATAGCTATTGGCGGTACTGACTTCGAGCCTTTTCCTTGATCTATACACTAGACAAAGTTTTAACCTTTTATGGCAGAGATCGATTATGCTTTTAATTTGACCGCCCTTGGTGGGCCTAGCCGAAGGATCAGTTCGAGGAGAGCCGGAAAAGACGGACGCAAGGGATATAATCCCGTCATCATGGGCTACGAAAAGATGGAGCGCAGAGTACCCTGTCCATGCGGCAAAGGTATACAAGTTGTGGAGTGGGAAGAACATGACACCTGGAGCCGGGGCGACGAGTTTGGTACGTACCGGCTAGAGTGCGAGGAGTGCGCAGCGCGGTACGCTTATTACTGGCACACGGGGCATGGGCAGGTTTGGATTCTCAACGAGGACAGTCTGAAGTTGAGCAGCATGGAATCGGAGGCGAAGGCGGAACGGGAGAAACTTCACAAACTTATCGTTGAGCGATACGAGGAGCAGTTCGTGTCACACGTGCAGGGTCTTCGCAATAGAACGGAGATGAAATACGCGCTCGGAGCGGGCACGGGATTCTTCAAGAACGCGAAGAACAATCCGTCATACGTGGAGGGGGTAGCCCGCAAGTCGATTAGAGATAGGCCACGTGAGTCCTTCGCTCGGCTCCGCGTAGAGGATACCGAAGTCAACGGCCTGATGACCAAGATCGACACTCTGAACAAAGAAATCTTTGAGTTTAAGAGGCAAATGAAAAAGATACCTGTACCGGACAGGCGGGGCAATATTCCCAAGATGTCGAGCTAGGCTGCTGATGGTCCCAACCGCTCCTCCCCCGCTCCCCTAAGGGCCCCAGGTGTAGCAGTTTTCCCGTTCTAATAGCTATCCCCGTGCGTCGTTTGACCCTTCCTTTCCTGCTTCGCTAGACTGAAAGATCAATCTGCCATGGCCGAAAGCGGCTGTGCCACATCAATATCTATGGCCCAAAATATCCAAGTCACGCTTCCTGACGGAAGCAAAAAAGAAGTTCCCAGCGGCACCACGCCCCTTGATATCGCCCGCTCCATCAGTCCACGGCTGGCGGATGCAGCGCTGGTCGCGAAGGTGAAGCGTTCGGCTGTCGGCACTCAGCTTTCAGCCACTGAGTCTTCAGAATCCAAAGCGCCCGGCAGCATGCATGCGCCTGCCGCCAAAGATGGCTGGCAGTTTGCCGACCTGAGCAAGCCGCTGGAAGAAGACGTTGACCTGCGCCTGCTTACGGACCGCGATCCCGACGCGCTGTACGTTTACCGGCATTCGTCCGCCCATTTGCTGGCGACGGCGGTGCTGGAGCTTTTCCCTGAAACCAAGCTGGGCCACGGCCCGCCGACCGACACCGGCTTCTTCTATGACTTCTTCCGTCCAACGCCTTTTACTCCGGAAGACTTGGAAAAGATCGAGAAGCGCATGGGCGAAGTGGCCGCGCGCGACGAAAAGTTTGAGCGTGAATTTATCCCGCGCAATGAAGGGCTGGCGCGCTTCCGCGCTGAAGGCGACTTCATGAAGGTCCACTTCATTGAGCAGTTCACCAAACAGGGCGAACCCATTTCCACGTATCGCAACGGCAAGTTCGTGGACTTCTGCCGCGGGCCGCATGTCCCTTCCACCGGCAGGATCAAGGCTTTCAAGCTCACCAGCATCGCCGGCGCTTACTGGCTGGGCGACGAAAAGAACCCGCAGCTCCAGCGCATCTATGGCACCTCGTTCTTCAACAAGAAGGACCTGGAGCAGCACCTGCATGCTATTGAAGAAGCCAAAAAGCGCGACCATCGCGTGCTGGGCAAGCAGCTTGACCTGTTCAGCATTCAGGAGCTGGCCGGGCCGGGACTGATTTTCTGGCATCCCAAGGGCGGCCTCATCCGCAAGGAAATGGAAGACTGGATGCGTGATGAATATCTGAAGCGCGGGTACTCTCTGGTTTATACGCCGCATGTTTTCCGCGTGAACCTGTGGAAGACCAGCGGACATGAGGGTTATTACGCACAGAATATGTTCACGCCCATGGAGCTGGACGACGCGGAATACCGCATGAAACCGATGAACTGTCCCGGGCACATTCTCATCTATGCGGACTCGCTCAAGTCGTATCGCGACCTGCCGGTGCGTCTGGGCGAGCTTGGGACGGTGTATCGCTATGAGCGTTCTGGCGTAATGCATGGCTTGCTGCGCGTGCGCGGCTTTACCCAGGATGACGCCCACATCTTCTGCACTCCAGAACAGATTGAAGACGAGATTGCCGGCTGCATTGAGTTTGCGCTGGCGGTGCTCAAAACGTTCGGTTTCAATGAATATCAGGTCGAGCTCAGCATATGGGACCCCACTGACAAGAAGAGCTTCGTCGGCGGCGAGGAGAACTGGAACCGTGCCATCAACTCGCTGGAAAAAGTCCTGAAGCAGCTGAACATTCCTTACAAGACCATTGTGGGAGAAGCGGCTTTCTACGGGCCTAAGATCGATATCAAGCTGGTGGACGCCATCGGCCGCCTGTGGCAGCTATCCACGGTGCAGTTTGACTTTAACCTGCCGGAGCGCTTCAAGCTGGAATATGTTGCGGAAGATGGATCGCGTAAACAGCCGGTCATGGTGCATCGCGCGCTGTTTGGATCAGTGGAGCGTTTCTTCGGCGTGCTGATTGAGCATTACGCGGGAGCGTTCCCGGTGTGGCTGTCGCCCATACAGGTGGGGATTGTTCCCATCAGTGAGCGCCACTCTGAATATGGCCGGAAACTTGAGCAGCAATTAAAAGACGCCGGCATACGCGCGTTCATGGATGATCGCGCGGAAAAGATGAATGCAAGAATTCGCGACCTCACGTCGCAGAAGATTCCGTTTCTGCTGATCGTTGGCGACAAGGAAGCCGAAGCGGGCACGGTCAACGTGCGCCTCCGCGGGCAGATGCAGGCGGAAGGCACCATGCCGGCAGAACAGTTTGTGGAACGCGTCAAGAAATTGATTGCGGAGAAATCGGTAAGTCTGACCTAGCCGCAAATGGAGGCTGTTGAATCTTAGGCGGGAGAACCTACGGCTTCTCTGCTGCCACCGGTTGGATCTTATCCAGAGGAATAAAATCCGTCGGATAGACGCCGGTATAGCAGGACGAACAATAGGTCGTCTTCTCGCCTTCAGCGCAGGCTGCACGCAATCCTTCCAGCGATAAATACGCCAGCGAGTCAGCGCCAATGTAGTCGCGGATTTCTTCCAGCGACTTGTTCGACGCAATGAGCTGGCCCTTCGATGGCGTGTCCACGCCGTAATAGCACGGAGAAATCGTCGGCGGGCAGGAGATTCGCACGTGTACTTCCTTTGCGCCGGCATCGCGCACCATGCGGACAATCTTGCGGCTGGTAGTGCCGCGGACTATGGAATCGTCCACCAGAATTATCCGCTTGCCGGTGAGCAGACTGCGGATAGGATTCAGCTTGAGCTTTACGCCAAAGTCGCGCACGCGCTGCTCCGGCTCAATGAAGGTGCGTCCCACATAATGGTTGCGGATCAACCCAAAGCGGAATGGCAGCAGCGACTCAGAGGAATATCCCAGCGCTGCGGCCACGCCGGAGTCCGGCACGGGCACAACAAGATCGGCTTCTACCGGCGATTCCTTCGCCAACTGCCGTCCCATGGCTTCACGGCTCGCCTGCACGGATCGACCGAAAACCACGCTATCTGGGCGCGAGAAATATACATGCTCAAAGATGCAGGCGGACTGCTTCATCTCTGAAGCAAAATAACGCGAGAAAGTGCCTTCAGGCCCGACGACGACCATTTCTCCAGGCTTGACGTCACGCTCATAGACGGCCCCAATCAGGTCAAACGCGCAAGTCTCAGAGGCGAACACGACTGTATCGCCGGTGGGGCCACCGTTGGGAATGCGTCCCATGGAAAGCGGACGGAAGCCGCGCGGATCGCGAATAGCAAAAACGCGGTCGCGCGTCATCATCACCAGGGAAAACGCGCCTTCAATCCGTCGCAGCGCGTCGCATACGGCTTCCGGCAATGTGTGTTCCTTGGATTGCGCGATCAAATGCACGATAACTTCAGTATCGCTGGTGGTCTGGAAGATGGAGCCTTGCGCTTCCAGCCGTGCGCGGATTTCATTTGCGTTTACAAGGTTGCCATTGTGTGCCAGAGCAATCATGCCCTTGTTGCAGTCCACCATGATGGGCTGCGCGTTGAGCACGGCGGAGTCACCGGCAGTCGAGTAACGCGTGTGTCCGATGGCCAGATTACCCGGCAGCTTCTTGAGGGCATCTTCAGTAAATATTTCCGCTACCTCTCCCATGGCCTTGTGCATGAAGAGACGCTCGCCGTTGGACGACACAACGCCGGCAGACTCCTGTCCGCGGTGCTGCAACTGGTGCAACCCGAGGTACGCCATTGTGGAGGCTTCAAGGTGATTGTGCACCGCCATCACGCCGCATTCGTCTTTGAATTTGTCGCTGCGCTCCACACCGCTCAAGGTTCGTCTCCTGGCTGAATATCTTCAGCGCTTGTTGCTTGGCAGCTCGGCGCGTGGTCGGCCTCGCTGCTTTGTCTATCTGGCCAAGTACTAATTACTAAGTACCAATTACCGCTACCGCCTTTTAGCTTTTCTGCAACACTTCTGGCACCAGATGCTCCGGCGCGTCCACATGCAGTGCCTTCAATAACGCTGTGTCCCAGACCTGCCGCAGATCAGACACCTTTGCGGAGACCGCCTGCCTGCCGTCAATGGATATCACTAATTTTTCAGGAATCGTGCGTCCGATCCGGTCCGCGCGTACGCCCCATTTTACCGCTATTTGTTGGATGATTTCAGCCTTTTTAGGGTCGCAACTTATCACCACTCGGCTAGCAGTTTCTGCGAATAAAACCGCCTCGGTGAAGACACCATTGGAGTTAAGGTCCACCTCCGCGCCGACGTAAGGTGTGGCGGTCCCGGCCTTTGGCTTCACAAAGCTGGCTTCCGCTAGCGCTACAGCCACTCCGCCATCAGAGCAGTCATGCGCCGACTCAATCGCATGGTCAAGGATCAACTCGCGCAGGCACTTCTGTAGCGCGCCTTCCTGCTTCAGGTCGAGCGCGGGCGGTACGCCCCATATCTCTCCCAAGACCTCTTTCGCGTATTCCGATGAGCCAAACTCCGCTTCCGCATTCTTTGTCTCTGCCGATCCGCTCAGCAAAAAAACTTCACGATCCAGCTGTCGGAAGTGGAACGTCATGGCGTCCGTCACGTTCTCCAGCGTTCCCACAATGCCGATGACCGGCGTGGGATAAATCCCTTCACCCAGTGTCTCGTTGTAGAGGCTCACGTTGCCGCCGGTGATGGGCGTTTCCAGCGCGGTACAGGCCTCCGTAAGGCCATCCACTACCTGTGAGAACTGCCACATGATCTGCGGCTTTTCCGGATTGCCAAAGTTCAGGCAGTTCGTCGCCGCTACCGGCGTGGCTCCCGTGCATGAAACGTTGCGTGCCGATTCCGCCACCGCATGCATCGCACCCAGTTTTGGGTCAAGCCAGCACCAGCGTCCGTTGCCGTCCAGCGCCATGGCCAGTGCGCGCTTCGATCCTTTAATCCTCATCAGCCCTGCGTCCGCGCCCGGCCCTTCCACGGTGTTCGATTGCACCATGGAGTCGTACTGCTCAAAAATCCAGCGCTTGGAGCAGATGTTCGGCGCAGCCAACAGCCGCTTCAGATTTTCTGTCAGATCCCTCGCGCTACTCCATTTCACGTTTGAGGGCTTCGTGCGCGATACCGGCGCGGTCCATGGCTCCATCGGCCGGTGATACAGCGGCGCATCGTCGGTCAGCGCGGTGTTGGGAATGTCTGCGACCAGCTTTCCGTGTTCCAGCACGCGCAGCCTGCCGCCACTGGTTACTCTTCCGACAATCACGCCATCGAGCCCCCATTTTTCAAACACCTTCAATACTTCCTGCTCGCGTCCGCTTTCAGCCACCAGCAGCATCCGCTCCTGCGATTCGCTAAGCATGATCTCGTAAGCATTCATGTCGGTTTCGCGCTGCGGCACCATATCGAGTTCAATCTCAATACCAACTCCACCACGCGCTCCCATTTCGCAGGTCGAACAGGTCAGTCCCGCAGCGCCCATATCCTGTATGCCAACGACCGCTCCGGTGTGCATGGCTTCCACGCAGGCTTCCAGCAGCAGCTTTTCCAGAAACGGATCGCCCACCTGCACGTTGGGCCGCTTCTGCTCAGAGCCTTCGCTGAACTCTTCACTCGCCATGGTCGCGCCGTGGATGCCGTCGCGTCCGGTCTTTGCCCCCACGTAAATCACCGGGTTGCCCTCACCCGCGGCTTTGGCGTAAAAGATCTGGTCGCGCCGCACCAGCCCCAGCGCAAACGCATTCACCAGCGGATTTCCCGAATAACACGGCTCAAACTTCGTTTCGCCGCCCAGGTTGGGCACACCAAAACAATTTCCGTATGAAGCTATCCCGCTGACCACGCCTTCCAGCACGGAATGGTTCTTGTGTACCGTCGCCTGATCCATGCCTTTGGTCGTCGCGCCGGAACCAGACGAACCTGAAGTGATCGGCCCAAACCGCAATGAATCCATCACCGCAAAAGGCCGCGCGCCCATGGTAAAGATGTCACGCAGGATTCCGCCCACGCCTGTAGCCGCGCCCTGGAACGGTTCAATGAAAGATGGATGATTGTGGGACTCGATCTTGAACGCGCAGGCCCAACCATCGCCAATATCGATGATGCCTGCGTTCTCTCCCGGCCCCTGCACCACCAGCTTGCTGCGCGTGGGCAGCCGCTTCAAGTGGACGCGCGACGACTTGTACGAGCAGTGCTCGCTCCACATCACGCTGAAAATTCCCAGCTCCGTGAGCGACGGTTCGCGCCCCAGCGAGGCCTTGATCCGTTCATATTCTTCCGGCGTGATGCCGTGATCTTTTATGACTTCAGGAGTAATGGCGGAAGCGTGTGTCGTAGGCATCGGGGTACTTCTATTTTCTCACGGCTTCAGCTCCGCAGGTACCAGGAACAGCGGCAACTTGCGTCTCCGGAGCGCCAGAAGAGGATCCGATCCGCATTTATCCACATTCATCCGCGGTGGGACTCTCCTGATCAGTGTCATCAGTGTTCATTAACGGTAAGGTTTTTGATTTTCTTATCTATTACACTGATTTGGAATGAAGCATGTCATCATCGGCACCGCCGGACACATCGACCACGGCAAGACCGCGCTGGTCAAGGCCCTCACAGGCATTGATGCCGACCGTCTGGAGGAAGAGAAGCGCCGCGGCATAACCATTGATCTCGGCTTCGCTCACCTGGAGCTCGCCGCACCCAGCGGAGAGAAGATTCGTTTGGGCTTCATAGACGTTCCGGGGCACGAGCGCTTTGTCCGCAACATGCTCGCCGGCGTCGGAGGAATTGACCTCGTCCTCATGGTCATTGCCGCCGACGAATCCATCAAGCCGCAGACCTGCGAGCATTTTGAAATCTGCCGCCTGCTCTCCATCCCACGCGGCATCACCGTGATCACCAAAGCGGACATGGTCGATGAAGACACGCTCAGCGTCGTGCGCATGGAGATTGAAGACTTCGTGCGCGGATCGTTTCTCGATGTGAGCCGGTCACCGGTCGTCGCTGTGAGCGCGCTCAAAGGAACCGGTCTGGACGAACTGAAGCGCGAGATCATTCGTCTTGCCGCTGACGTTCCCGCCCGCGATACCGAAGCGCTCTTTCGCTTGCCTATTGACCGTGTCTTCACCATGAAGGGCTTTGGCGCAGTCGTGACCGGCACACTCATCGCCGGCAAGGTAAAAAAGGAAGAAGAAGTTGAGGTCTTCCCTTCGCGCAAGCGTGCGCGCGTGCGCGGCGTGCAAGTGCATGGCAGCAGCGCAGAGCAAGCCATTGCCGGCCAGCGAACCGCGCTCAACCTCGCGGGTGTACAGATGGAAGAACTGGCGCGTGGCATGACGCTGGCTGCGCCCGGCGTCTTCGAGCCCACACAAAGATTTGAGGTCCAGATATCTCTTCTCAAAGACGCCAAGCCGCTCAAGAACCGCGCGCGTGTTCACTTCCATGCGTTTACCTCAGAGACGATCGCCGAGGTCGCTCTGCATGTCATAACCGAACTCAAGCCCGGCGCTTCGGCCTTCGCTCAGCTCCGCGCTGCCGAACCTCTCTTGCTGCTGCCCGGCGACCGCGCCATCCTGCGTCAGTTTTCGCCGGTCGTCACAATTGGCGGAGCTGTGGTGCTGGACGCATTCCCGTTGTCACGCCAGAAACAGGATGCCGTCCAACGTTTCTTGCAGATACTTTCTTCCGGCAATCGACAGGAGGCCGTGCTGGCGCGCATTGCGCGGCGCGGACATGAAGGTCTTTCACTGGCTGCGGCAGTGCGTGAGACCGGATTGAAGCAATCAGTCCTGCAGCCTGCGATCGCCGCGCTGGCACAGCAAAAACAAATTATCCAGGTCGGAGACTTCCTGCTCTCCGGCGAAGCCATGCACAAAACCCGGGAGAAACTTGTCGCCACGCTCGAAGCGTTTCACAAAGCCAATCCGCTGGTCGGCGGCATCAGCAAAGAAGAGCTGCGCGAGAAGTTGGGCCTTCACCAGACCGTAATGGAAGCCATGCTCGCCCAGCTCACGCGCGACAAGAAAGCTGAAGTCGCAGGCGAGCAGGTCCGGCTCGCCGGCCGTGGCGTGGAGTTGAAAGACGAAGAGGCAAAAGCCAAGCAGCAGATTGAAAGGGCCTTTGCCGATGCCGGCCTGAAAGTGCCGCTGATGAAAGAAGTGCTCGACAGACTTCCCATCGACAAGGCGCGAGCTCAAAAGCTCGTCACTCTTCTGCTCCGCGACCGCGTGTTGATCAAGCTGGCTGACGACCTGGTATTTCATCACACTGCCTTACAAGGCTTGCGCCAGCTCATGGCCGCGCAGAAAGCCAAGACGCCCAAGATCGACGTTGGGGCCTTTAAAGACCTTATCGGCGTAACCCGCAAATACGCCATTCCTCTGCTTGAATACCTTGACCAGCAGCGCGTTACCCGCCGCGTGGGCGACGAACGCGTAATTCTATAATGGCATAGTCAAAACCTAAAGCAGACATGCGACAATTTTGCCAATTTATTGTCGCATGTGTCGCACGTATGCTATCCTTCGTCCATGGAATTGATGTCCAAGCGTGAAGCGGCCGAGCTGCTGGGTGTTTCCACCCGAGGAATTGAGCGGGCGGTTCGTCGCGGCCACTTGAACGTGGTCTACCACGACAGCAAACATGGCAAAAAAGCCTGGTTTTCCCCCGGAGATCTGGAGCGCTATCGGCAGCAACAGCAGGCGCGCGGTCCAGTGGGATTCATGACCGGCTCCGGTGGCGGCCCTACCATTGGCACTGTGATCCCGAGGGTCGAGATGCAGCCGCGACCGCCCGCAGAACTGTCACGGCGAACCATGGCAAAGACGGTCCCGATTATCGACCGCCTGACGTTGATGATCGCTGAAGCGGCGCAACTCTCCGGTTTGCCGCGCAAGTTTCTGATAGAGAGCGTTCGTTCAGGAGCTCTGAAGTCCGTAAAAATCGGTCGCATCGCTTTTATCAAACGCAGCGACTTGAATGAGTTTGTGCGATGCCTCTGAAATTTTTGCCGCGGACTTCTTGGATCTTCGCGGACAAGAACTCGTGCGTATCAAAGTTCAACCAGGGTCCAAGGCGCGAAGCCGTGAGGCTGGATAGTAAAAGAAGTACGAGGGCTTCGGAAGGAACGGCACCATGAAGATTCTTCTCATCGGCGGCAGCGGTTTTATTGGTCCATCAACAGTCACAGCCCTGCAGAACGGCGGACACAACCTAACTATTTTTCATCGCGGCAAGACCAGTGCTCCGCAAGGCACAGAAGAAATTCTTGGCGATCGCCAGTTTCTGCAGGACCATCAGCCTGAGTTCCGCCAACAGAAGTTTGATGTTGTCGTCGATTTCGTTCTCAGCTCCGGCCGCCAGGCTCAGCAACTCATGGACACTTTCCGCGGCATTGCCAGCCGCGTCGTCGCGCTCAGCAGCATGGACGTATATCGCGCCTGGGGAATCTTTTATCGCTCGGAAGCCGGCGGCTTGCAGGAATTACCGCTGACCGAGGACTCTGATCTCCGGACAAGCCGCGTCAAATATCCGCCTGATGCGCTCAAGAGGGCGCAAGCCATTTACGGCTGGATGGATGCCGAGTATGACAAGATTCCCGTTGAACAGGCCGTGGTGAGCGACGAGAAACTGCCCGGCACAATTCTGCGTTTGCCGATGATCTACGGCCCGGGCGATCCGGTGCAGCGCTTCCATCCGATATTGAAGCGCATTGACGATGGCCGAAAGCAAATCATCTTTGCCGACGATGTTGCGCCGTTGCGCACACCTCGCGGCTATGTTGAAGATGTTGGCGCCTCTATCGCGTTGGCAGCCACATCTTCGCAGGCTGCTGGTCGCGTTTACAACGTTTGCGAAACAGAATCTTTCGGCGAGCTCGATTGGGCGCGAAAGATTGCGGCCGCAACAGGATGGCAAGGTGAGTTCATCGTCGTGCCGCATGACCGCACACCGAAACATCTGCTCTGGCCCGGAAACACCTCGCAGCATATCGTGGTGTCATCCGATCGAATCCGCAAAGAACTGGGCTACCGCGAAGTCGTCCCGCGCGAAGAAGCAATTCGCCGTACTATTGAATGGGACCGGGCAAATCCGTCGGCAGCACCTCTCGCGCAATTCGATTATGTCGCTGAGGACGCGGCGCTGGCGCAGTTCAAAGCCACGGCGTGAGAGAAGGCGGCAATCAGGGAATCAAGACGGGCCATCACAACACCGACGTAGACTTGCGGCTAAGTACCAAATGCTAAGTACCGTTCCTTTGCGCCCTTCGCGTCCTTTGCGGTAACTTCTAAATAATGCTTTCCATCCGCAAAGCCACGGCCCATGACGCGCCTCTGATTCTCAACTTTATCCGCCGGCTCGCGGAGTATGAGCGCGAACCGGACGCGGTTGTCGCGACAGAGGCAGACTTAATCCGCGACGGTTTTGGCTCGGAACCCAAGTTCCGCTGTCTGATTGCGGAATGGGACGGCGCTCCGGCCGGCTTCGCGCTTTTTCATTACAACTACTCCACATGGCGCGGCCACGCGGGACTCTACCTGGAAGACCTTTTTGTCCTGGTGGAGATGCGCGGCAAAGGCATTGGCAAAGCCCTCCTCCAGCGTCTGGCCCAGATCGCCCTGGAAGAAAGCTGCTACGGTTTACGCTGGATGGTATTGGAGTGGAACGACCCCGCGTTGAAGTTTTATGAATCGCTGGGAGCAGAACTATTAGGTGAATGGGAGACCATGCTGCTGCGCGGCAAGCCGCTGCAGCGGCTTGCCGGTGTCAGCGTCTAGCGATTCGCTCGCGAATCGCGGGCCTTCAGGCAGACGTTCATCGCGATAGCGATGAAACCTTCGGAGACACGCAATCAGTGACTACCAAAATCAAAATCATTGGCGCGGGACTGGCAGGCTGTGAAGCCGCGTGGCAATGCGCGCGGCGCGGCCTTGAAGTCGAGTTGTACGAGATGCGTCCGGTCAAATCCACCCCCGCGCACCAGACAGATAAGTTCGCCGAACTCGTCTGTTCCAACTCGCTCAAGTCAGAAAGCGAGAATACAGCGCCCTGGCTCCTGAAAGAAGAAATGCGGCGCATGGATTCTCTGCTGTTGCGAATCGCGAAGGAAACCAGCGTTCCCGCCGGGCACGCTCTTGCGGTCGATCGAGAGACATTTGCGGCCAAAGTCACAGAAGCAATCTCTTCCGAGCCTAATATCAAAATCATCCGCCAGGAAGTTGCGCAGATCAATGAATCCGACGGGCTCACTATCGTCGCCACCGGGCCGCTCACATCAGATGCGCTCTCGCTGGAGATTGCGCGCCTTTCCGGCAGCGATCATCTTTTCTTTTACGACTCCATCAGTCCCATTGTTGAAGCCGACTCCATTGACATGAGCAAGGTTTACATGGCGGCGCGCTATGGCAAAGGCACTGCGGACTACATCAACTGTCCGTTTACAAAAGACGAGTACAACCGTTTTATTGATGCGCTCACCTCGGCTGAAATGGTGGAAGGGCATGACTGGGAGAACCTGAATTATTTTGAGGGCTGTTTACCGATTGAAGAGATTGGCCGCCGCGGCCGCGATACGCTGCGCTTTGGTCCTATGAAGCCGGTCGGGCTCGACGATCCCAAGACCGGCAAGTGGCCGTATGCCGTAGTGCAGCTGCGCCAGGAAAACCTGCGTGCCGACTCTTACAATCTGGTCGGCTTCCAGAACCACCTGAAGTTCGGCGATCAGGCGCGCGTCTTGCGGCTGATCCCCGGCCTTGAGAATGCAAAGTTCCTGCGCTATGGACAGATCCATCGCAACACATACATCAACGCGCCCATGCTACTTACAGAATTATTGAACCTGAAGCAGCATCCCAACGTATTCTTGAGTGGGCAGATTTCCGGAGTGGAAGGCTACACGGAGTCGATTGCCATGGGCATGCTGACGGGAATAAACGTAGCTCGCATCGCGCAGGGACTCACTGCGGTTCCGCCACCGCGCGAGACAGCGCTGGGCTCGCTGGTGCATTACATCTGCCATGCGGAAAGCAAAAGTTTTCAGCCGGCCAACATCACGTTTGATCTGCTGCCGCAGTTGGATGAAGCCACGCGACGCCGTGTGCGCGACAAGAAACAACGTCACAAAATGGTTTGTGAAAAAGCGCTGGGGAGTCTAGCGTCATGGCTCCAAGAGATCACAATGCACTCTACGGTAAATGCTTATGAATCGTCTATCCGCCATTGATGCGTTTGCGCCGGCTTTTGCGCGCGTGCGCGCCATGCTCTTCCATCCCTTCCGCCTCGGTACATGGTTAAAGATGGGTCTGATCGGCCTGCTGGGCGGTGGTGCAATTGTTTCCAGCGGTGGCTCCAATTTTCGCGCGCCGGTCATGCCCCGCAATCTGCCGCATGGTGACCTTCCTCCCAATGCTGAAGACATTCTGCGCGCCATCCGCTCTATCCATCTCGCTGACTATTTCCATGTTATTGTCATCGTAATCGGCGTAATTGTTGCCTTCGCGTTGATTTTTCTTTACCTGTTCTGCCGCTTCCGTTTCATTCTGTTCGATTCGGTGGTTGCCGGGCAGCCAGAAATCGAGCGCGGATGGCTAAAATATGAGTCTCAGGCCAATCGTTATTTCGGATTCTGGCTGGCATTCCGGCTGGTCACGTGGGGAGCGCTATTCCTGATTGTGGGCGTACCCTTGTGGAAGGCTTACAAAAGCGGCATTTTCAGCGGTGATAACTCTCTGCCCATTTTCTTTGCGATGATTGCCTCCGTGGCGCTGGGCGCGCTTATCGTTGGCATCGCTTTCGCAATCATCTCCACGCTGGCCAAGGATTTTGTGATGCCGGTGATGGCGCTCGATGATCTTTCTGTTGGCGACGCATGGTCCGCGGTGTGGCGCGTGGCAGCTTCTGAGCCGGGAGCTTGGGCCGGCTACATGGGGATGAAACTGCTTTGCGCGATTGGGAGTTCCATCGCGCTTACCATCGCTTTCTTCATTGCCGCGATCCCTGCGTTTATCCTGATCGGTATTCCAGTTGGTATTTTGGCATTGCTCGGAGTATTGGCTTTCAAGGCCATCGGCGCGGTGTTTGGGATCATTATCTTTTGCGTTGCCGTCCTGCTGGCCGCTGCCGGGTTTATTTGCCTGCTGCTGATTCTTACCGCGCCAATCTCTGTCTTCTTTACATCGTATGCGCTTTACTTCTTTGGCGGACGTTATCCCAAACTGGCAGCATTGCTATCGCCACAGCCTATTCCGCCCGCGCCGATCTCCCCGATAGCTGGCACGCAACCGGTACCACAAGGGCCATAATCACCGAACGGTTATTCAGTGCGCAGGGACTTCCTAGTGAGCCATAAATCACGATGCTTGCTTTATCGGCGCTTTGATTTCTTCTTCGGTCCCAGCTCAACTTTCGTCCTGGGGCGGTTCTTGATCCATATGGGCGTGCCTACAAAGCCGAACTTCTGGCGGATCTGGTTCTGCAGAAAGCGTTCGTAGGAAAAGTGCAGTTTCACGTCTTTATCTGTAAAAAGAATGAACGTAGGCGGGGAAGCGTAAGCCTGCGTCATGTAAAAGATCTTTACCTGCTGGCGGTGCGGGACGGACGCGCGGGTAAAGTCCACTGACTCCAGGAATTTGTTCATCTGGGAAGTGCCGATGCGCTTGCGTCTCTCTCTAGACACCAGTTCAAGGGCGCGGAAAATCTTGTCAATGTTCTTGCCCGCCGCCGCAGAGACAAAGACCATAGGCGCATAGTCCAGAAACTTCAAGGCTCGACGTGCCTGCTTTTCATAAAGATCGCGATCTGCAGGGGGGCGACCATCCTTACGCCCAGGTCCAACCAGGTCCCATTTGTTCACAATCACAATCACTGACCTGCCGCTTTCATGCGCATATCCACCGATAGTAGCGTCCAGGCCTGTCACACCTTCCACCGCGTCAATCACCAGCAGCGCGACGTCAGCGGCCTCAAGGTGTTTGCGGGCCATTACCACAGAAAGTTTTTCCGCCATCAGGTGTGTCTTGCCTTTGCGGCGGATTCCAGCGGTGTCAATAAACCTGTAGGTGTGGCCGTCTTTTTCAATCAGCTCGTCAATGGCATCACGCGTGGTGCCCGCAATCGGTGAAACGATAGCGCGCGAACTGCCAGTGAGTATGTTGAGCAACGTGGATTTGCCCACGTTGGGATGGCCTATGATCGCTACCTTTGTCTCTTTTTTCTCTTCTTCGGAAGCCTCACGCTCGGAAGTTTCTGCCGCAGATCCTTCCTCGACATCTTCGGCCGGCACATTCTTTGCGCCATGGCGATCATGTTCCGGCTCATTTGGCGCCATCACGACCGGCACAACCTCCATAATCGCGTCCATTAATTCCATGGTGCCCAGGCCATGTTCGGCGGCAATGGGAAAGACCTCACGGATACCCAGCGTCCTGAAGTTCTGCGCGGCAGCTTCCTGCTTCGGCGAGTCAACTTTGTTCACGGCCAGAAAAAGCGGTTTGCCCAGGCGCTGCAGCAGTCGGGCCAACTCCATGTCGGGTGACGCCAGCTCCGTGCGCGCGTCCACCACCATCACAACCGCATTGGATTCTTCCAGCGCCACCCTGGCCTGGCGGAATATCTCCGCGGGAATCAAGGCTTTGTCGTCCGGAACAATCCCGCCGGTATCTACCATGCGCAGCAGACGGCCGTCCCAGTTGACTTCACTATAGAGGCGGTCGCGCGTGATGCCGGGTTCGTCGCCTACAATGGCGCGGCGTGATCCCGTGAGCCGGTTGAAAAGCGTGGACTTGCCCACGTTGGGCCGGCCAACGATGGCTACGAGCGGTGGTTTCAATTTGCTTTTAGTCTCTGACAATACTGCTCCACGTCCGAATCTAATTTTGTGGCTCCGGAGCGCCAATTGCTAACCGATAATTGCTGTTCCCGGCTATTATAAAAACACGCTCGCCATGGCCTCTTCCTACCAGCCCGAAACCGCCGCCATTCCCGCACGACGGCTGCCCACGCTGCATGAGTTCTTTGCCCCGGGAGGATTGCTCAGCAAGGCGCACCCCAATTATGAATTCCGTCGCGGCCAGTTGCAGATGGCGGAAGCGGTGGAAAAAGCCCTGGTGGAGCATCGTCACCTTATCGTGGAAGCCGGCACGGGAACAGGCAAGACTCTGGCCTACCTTTTGCCGGTGATCCGCAGCGGCAAGCGCGTGATTATTTCCACCGGCACCAAGAACCTGCAGGAACAGCTCTTCTTCAAGGATATCCCATTCCTGGAGCAACATCTGGGGAAGCTGCGCGTTTGCTACATGAAAGGCCGCAACAATTATCTTTGCCGCCAGAAACTTTACGATCTTACCAACCAGCCAGTCTTGAATGGACTGCAGGAGATTGAGCAGTATCGGCAGATCGCCAAATGGGAAGAGACGACGGAGAGCGGGGATCGCGCCGAGCTGAAGAGTATTCCGGACAGCGCGCAGTTGTGGCAGAAACTTGACGCGCGCACGGAGCGCTGCACTGGGCAGAAATGCCAGCAGTGGGACCGCTGCTTTATCACGGAGATGCACCGCCGCGCCGCGGAGAGTGACATCATCATTGTGAACCACCATCTCTTTTTTGCCGATCTCTCGCTGCGCCAGTCGGGTGGCCCGGATGCCGGAGTTCTGCCGGACTTCTCGGCCGTGATCTTTGATGAAGCGCACGAACTGGAAGACGTTGCAGGAAGCTACTTTGGCGTGAGCGTCAGCAACCTGCGTTTTGAGGAACTGGCGCGCGATATTGAAGCCACGCTGCAACATAAGAAAGCCATTTCGCCGGGAGTAATTACTGCGCTCGCCAAGTTGCGTGAGCGGTCACGATTTTTCTTTGGCTTGCTGCCGGCCGGCGAAGGGCGATCAGCCTTCACCAACCGTGATGAATTCCTGGAAAAGCATGGCGATGACTATGACGCGGTAATGCAATCTTTGGGACGTGTGCTGGCGGAGCTTGAGTTGCTGCCGCAAAAGCCGGAAGAAGTTTTTGGCTTTTCTCGCCGTACACAGGAGTTGCAGGCCCAGCTTGCGTTCATTCTGGAGTCAACGGACAAGAACACAGTCTTTTGGATTGAGTACCGAGGTGAGGGCCGTCGCACCCGTGGCGGGCAGACGCACATTGTGCTCCAGGCAACGCCCATTGACGTTTCGCAGATCCTGAAGCAAACGCTTTTTGAGAATCTGGAAACCGCTGTCCTGACTTCCGCCACACTGGCCGTTGCCGGCAATCCTGATCGCGGGAACTTTGATTATGTCCGGCAGCGTGTGGGGCTGGAGCATGCGCGTGAAATGGTGGTAACGTCCCACTTTGACTATGCGAAGCAGGCGATTCTTTATGTTCCTCCGGACATGCCTGATCCACGTTCGCCCCAGTTCGGGCGTTCAGCCGCTGAGAAAATCCGCCGTCTTCTCGATATCACGCAGGGCCGCGCCTTCTGTCTTTTCACCAGCTACGCGCAGATGAATGATATCCATGACCGTCTGCTCGGCGAGCTTCCATTCCCTATGTTGTTGCAAGGCTCAGCGCCCAAGAACGCGCTACTGGAAGAATTTCGTCTCACGCCGAACGCGGTGTTGTTTGCCACCTCGTCATTCTGGCAGGGGGTTGACGTGCAAGGTGAACAGCTTAGCTGCGTGATCATTGACCGGCTGCCGTTCGCGGTGCCGAATGATCCTGTTGTCGCAGCACGCATCAGCGCCATTAACGGCGCTGGAGGCAACGCATTTTTTGAATATCAGGTCCCGGCGGCGGTGATCTCGCTGAAGCAGGGCTTTGGCCGCCTGATCCGCTCGGTAAAAGATCGAGGCGTGCTTGCGCTATTGGACAACCGCTTGCTGAAGCAACGCTACGGCCGCACTTTTATTGATAGCCTTCCCGCCTATAAGAAGACGAAAGACCTGGCGGACGTGGACCAATTCTTCTCCGGCGCAAGCGAAAGAAATGCTTCCGACCTGAAATAGCGATTGCAACAAGATTGGACCGGCAATTGACCGATCCAGAGAGTTGCAGCTTGAGCGTCGAAGTTTGGCAGACTTATTCTTTCACCACGCGCGGTCCCGCTTCCGGGTATTCCTCCAATACTTCGATCACGATTTCACGAACTGCAAACTCTTCATGCGTAGCATGGGAAGAGATTGTGATGCTGTTTAGTACCACCTTGCCGGCTTCAATATCGTCCGCCAGTTTTCGTAATGCGATCACGGTTTTGTTGTCGTTCAGTCCAAAAGCATGCTTTCCCGCTCGGTCGGCACACTCGGCTGCGCTGATATTTGTCCTGCTTTGGATCGGCATGAGTCAATGTCCCTTCCACCTTAGGAACGGATGAGTTCCACGACCTTTGCTTTGAATTTGACGTAAATCTGCTTCTGCAAGTTCCTTGCCAATACCCCGTTGCCAAAATAGCTGAAGAACGGGATTGCAGGCAGGTAATAAAACGTATCCGACTGAGTCAAGATCAAGCCCATATTCTGCAACACCTTGGCGCAGCATCCACTACGAGTCAGAGTTTTCAGAAGCGCACGCGTGCTCGACTGTAAGGGTTTATAGACGGACGGCTCCGGTCTCAAAAAGACCCTGGTGCTGTGGCAATTTCGGTACGCCCCCCGGCATAAGTGCCTAGGCTGGTTGGTCGCTTCACGGAATAGTGCTAATTGACGCAGGCAGCTTTTCGCGGTCAAACCTGGCATTTACAATGGAGAGTGGGTCTGAGCACGCAGCCCACCTAAGGGGAGCGGATGTACGAGGTTACAGTCGAAGATTCATTTGCCGCGGGACATTACCTGCGCGATTACAAAGGGAAATGCGAGAACCCGCACGGGCACAATTACAAAGTGCGCGTCACGCTGACGGGGCCAACTCTGGATAAAGCCGGCCTGCTGCTGGATTTTAAGGACTTAAAAGAGGTCATGAAGCATGTGATCGACCGGCTGGACCACCAGATGCTGAATGAGATCGAGCCATTCATTGCGCTCAACCCTTCGGCGGAAAACCTGGCAAAATATTTTTACGATCAGACAAATGGCCGGCTGAAATCGCTTACCAGCGGCCGGGTTGCGGTGAAGGACGTCACCATCTGGGAAACTGATACCACGACCGCGCGCTATTCGGAATGAACTTTGGAACACAGCCGCCCTAGGCTGTGTTCTTCCAACACATGCAGATCATCGAAATCTATCGTTCAATTCAGGGGGAATCGTCTTTCGCGGGCGTGCCGTGTATCTTTGTCCGGCTGGCCGCGTGTAACCTGCGCTGCTCCTGGTGCGATAGCGAATATACGTTCACCGGCGGCAGCAAGATGTCTGCGGAGCAAATAGAACAAGAAGTTCTAAAGCTCTCGCCCGCAGGCTTGGTTGAGTTCACCGGCGGCGAGCCCATGCTGCAGGAGCGCGAACTTGTCCCGTTGATGGAGCGCCTGCTCGCTCACGGATACACCGTTTTGTTGGAAACCAGCGGCGAGCGTCCGCTGGAGCGTGTGCCGCCCGCGGTCCACAAAATTGTGGACGTGAAGTGTCCTGGATCAGGCGAAGGCGGAACGTTTCGCATGAGCAATCTGGCCTCCCTCACCGCGGGAGACGAAGTCAAGTTCGTATTAGCCGATCATACAGACTATGAGTTCGCGCGAGACTTCATTCGCCAGCATGGGTTAGAACATAAAGTAGGGACGGTCCTATTTTCGCCGGTGTTTCTTAAGAGCCCAAGCACGGAGCGTAACACGTCCAATTGCCAGCTTGATCCCAGAGTTTTGGCGGAGTGGATTTTGGCAGACGGACTCAATGTGCGCCTGGGTCTGCAGATGCACAAATTCATCTGGGAACCCGCGACCAAGGGCGTCTGAACGGCTGCAACCCAGCATGAACACTGAAGTTTTGCGATAATTAAGAAATAAAGTGGGGCAGCTATTCTGGCTGCCGGGTCATCTGAAAAGTAGGCATCCGCACATCAGGGGATTTATTTTGGCAGGCGAAAAACCGCGCTCGGTGGTGTTGTTGAGTGGAGGCATGGACTCATGTGTCTGCGCCGCGCTTGCCGCACGAGATAGTGAGGCAGCCGCACTGCATGTGAATTACGGGCAGCGCACAGCGGAGCGTGAGCGTTGGGCCTTTGAGCGAATCTGCGATCATCTGGGCATCAAGCGCCGGTTGGCAATTAGAAATGAGGCGCTGGGCATCATCGGTGGATCGGCTCTTACGGATGAGAACATTGAAGTGCCGGAAGCAGGCGACGAAATTGGCGCCCAGATTCCCGTGACCTATGTTCCTTTCCGCAACGCCCATTTTCTTGCGGCTGCCGTAAGCTGGGCGGAAGTGCTGGGAGCGGAAAAGATTTATATTGGCGCGGTGGAGCAGGATAGTTCGGGATATCCTGATTGCCGTCCTGAATATTATCGGGCATTCAACGCAGTGATAAAAGCCGGCACCGCGGAAGGCAAGATCCAGGTCGTCACTCCGCTGATCGCCCTGCGCAAGGTTGAGATCGTGCGGCTGGGGATGGAACTGGGCGCTCCGTTTGATTTGACCTGGTCCTGTTATAGCCGCGAAGATAAAGCTTGCGGCGTGTGTGAGAGTTGCGTGCTGCGGCGGCGCGCTTTTGCTGAAGCTGAAACACACGACCCGATTGCTTATTTGCCACCGGAGCATTTGCAAAAAGTGGCAGGCCGTTAAATTTAAGATTCAAGTTGAAGCCGGAGGCTCGACACAAATGAAAACCAAGCTAACGTATGCAGTAATGACGACCCTGCTTTTTCTGGCAGCCGCTGCAACCGCCTGGTCCCAGGCCACTGCAGGTAAAGTCCAGGGAACCATTACCGATGGCGGCAAGCCGGTAGCCAATGCGGACGTAGTATTGACCAACCTTGCCACCGGGCGAACCTTCAAGATGAAGAGCGACAAGAATGGACAGATCTCGGGAGTCGGAATTCCGTTTGGTGATTACAACGAGGAAGTCACTGCTGGCGAAAAGCGCTTCAAGGGACAGGTCCGGATTCAGGGCGAGGGTGGCGCGATCGATAACATCTCAGTGGAACTCACTTCCGGCAAGCCGGGTACGGGGCCCAGCAAAGAAGAGCTGGAAAAGATGAAGACCGAGCGGGACAAGGCAATCAATGAAAATGCCCTGATTGCGCAGTTGAACCCCGCCTTGCAAGCCAAAGACTGGGCGACCGCTGAACCAATCCTGACCAAATTAATCGCAATGAATCCCAATCGCTGGGACTACCAGCAGGCACTGGGCAATGCGCAATTCAGTGAAGGCAAGTTCGACGAGGCTGTGGCAACGTTCGAGAAAGCCATACCGATTGCGGAAAATGCCACCAAGACTGATCCCAAAGCTGATCCGGCAAAAACCAAAGCCGGCGTGGCGCAAATGCTCACCAGCGAAGGCAACGCTTATTTGAAGTTGAAAAAGAATGACAAGGCGATTGATGCCTATACCAAAGCTGCGGCCATGGATCCCAATCCCGCAACCGCATACTTTAATATCTGTGCTACGCAATACAACACCGGCAATACGCAAGGCGCTTTGGCCGCGTGCGACAAGGCAATCGCCGCCGATCCAACCCGGGCAGACGCCTATTTCATCAAGGGATCGCTTATGGTGGGCGAGAGCAAGCTGGATAAGGACGGCAAACTCCAGGCTACTCCGGGAACCTCGGAGGCCTTGAATAAGTATCTGGAGCTTGCTCCTGACGGTCCGCATGCAAATGACGTGAAAGCCATGTTGCAGGCCATTGGCGCCAAGATAGAGACGAGTTACCACGAGAAAAAGAAAAAGTAAGAGTAAGAGCCCTAAACTGGAATTGCAGGAAATAACACAGGCCATCGCGACGAAAAAAGTTGACGTGCTTTGCGTCCAAATACAAATGGGGTTCAAACGAAGTACTCTGGAGGAAACAACCACGATGAAGCGGAATGCTATTGTTCTTGCGCTGGGCGCTCTGTTGTTTGCTGTGGGATTTTTGCCGGCACGCTCGCAAACGGTTGGCGCACAGGCAGAAGGCAAAGTCACCCAGGATGGGAAGCCCCTGGCCAATGCTCCTGTGGTATTCACAAACACCGATACGGGAAAGACCTACAAATCCAAGACTAACAAGAACGGCGAATTCCAAATGCTGGGCGTTCCCTACGGACCTTATGAAGTGAACGTGCTGAACGAGAAAGGGGAAAAACTATCGTCAGACCGGACCGCGCTGGGCACGGGCAACACAAGCAGCCGCAATATCATTGAAATCAATGCCAGCAAGGAACCTATAACAGACAATAAGTTTGGCCTCGCTCAACCCGCTGGCCCCAAGCTCACCAAGGAGCAACTCGCCAAAATCCAGGCGGACAACAAGAAGATCGCGGGCCTGAATTCTCTGATCAGTGACGCGCAAAAAGCGCTGCAGGCGCAGGATTGGCCCAAGGCGGAAAATGCGCTCAAGCAATTGGTTGCCGCCGCGCCCGATAGCAGCCGCTGGGACTTCTATATGGCCCTGGGAGATGCGCAGAGCAAATCAAACAAACCGGCTGAAGCGGTTCAAACCTATGATAAGGGCGTGCAGGTAGCGCAATCTCTGATCTCCGGTTCGGCACCGGCTGATCCAAAAGTTCCGAGCTTGAATCCCACCGCTGCCCGGCAAGGCGCGGGCCGCATGTTGACCGCGCAAGGCAATGACTACATGAAATTGCAGAAGCCGGACGAAGCCATTGCGGCTTTGAAGAAAGCCACAGAAATTGATCCCTCTTCCGCGCTGTACAGCTATAACCTTTGCGGGGTAGAGTTCAACGCGCAAAAGTTTGCCGACGCCAAAACCGCCTGCAACAAATATCTCCAACTTGAACCCATCGGTCCTCATGCTGACGAGGTCAAAACCTTCTTGGCACAGATGCCGGCGAAATAAGATACAACGAATAACATGATTGACGAAACGGCCCGCGCGCGGGCCGTTTTGTTTTTGGATAAAATTCACTTTTGCTCCTATGTCTCAGGCCTTCACAATTCGTCCTGCGATCTCTGCAGATATCCCGGTCTTGCGCGAGTTAATTGACGCTTCAGTGCGGTGCTTGCAGTCCGGGGATTACTCGCTGGCGCAAATTGACAGCGCGCTAAGAACGGTGTTTGGCGTTGACAGCCAGCTTATTGGAGACAGCACTTATCTGGTGGTTGAAGCCTTCCCTGTGGCATCTGACAGGGAGCAGCAGCCCATCATCGTCGCCTGCGGCGGCTGGAGCAAACGCAAAACGCTTTATGGGGGCGACCGCTGGCGAGATCGCCAGGATGACATGCTTAATCCGAAAACCGATGCCGCGAAAATTCGCGCATTTTTTATTCATCCCAACTGGGCGCGTCAGGGCATTGGCACTCTGCTGCTGGATGCCTGCGAATCGGCTGCCCGTGCGGCGGGGTTCAAGCGGTTTGAAATGGGAGCCACGCTGACAGGAGCAAAACTTTTTGAGCAAAGAGGCTATGTCGCTATGGAGCGTCTGCAGGTTCCGCTGGAAGGCGACATTACGCTCCCGGTAATTCACATGGTGAAGGAAACTGCCGTTTAGCGGGCGAGCCCGTTGCATCAGGAGCGGTGCGATTTGCCGTTCGGGAAGAATCTTTGGCGGTTGGAGCGCAGCGACAGGAATAACGATGTAAACTTGTCTGCCAAAATGAATGGCCATTCAGTAAGCGGATAAGCATTGGCGAGCCCTCGCCGGCATCGTGTCGTGAGCCGTTACAAGTAATACGTAGGAGGACCTGTGGACCTGAATCTTAGCCCCGATGAAATCAAATTTCGCGATGAGTTGCGCACATGGCTTTCCGCCAACGCACCCACGGATTGGGACGAGCGCCGGGAAGAGTCGATGGAGTCGCGCTTTGAATACCTAAAGCGCTGGCAGCGCAAACTCTATGAGGGCGGCTGGGCGGGAATCTCATGGCCCAAAGAATACGGCGGCCGCGGCGCCAGCCTGATGGAGCAGGTGATCTTCTGGCAGGAGATGGCGATGGCCCAGGCGCCGCCTTTAGCAAATGTTCTGGGGTTGGGAATCATCGGTCCGACGATCATCGCGTTTGGCACTGAAGCGCAGAAGAAACGTCACCTGGCCAAGATATTGAGCGCGGAAGAAATCTGGTGCCAGGGATTCTCCGAGCCTGACGCAGGTTCTGACCTGGCCAATGTGCGCTGTGAAGCAAAGCTCGATGGCGACCATTACGTGGTGAACGGCCAGAAAGTGTGGAACAGCTATGGCTGGGCCGCGCACTGGTGCGAGCTGGTGGTGCGCACCGATCCAAATGTCCCTAAGCACAAGGGGCTGACTGTTTTGCTGGTGGATATGAAGACGCCGGGAGTTGAAGTGCGTCCTCTGCGCCAGATGACCGGCGAAACGGAATTCAACGAGCTTTTCTTCCATGACGTGCGCATCCCTGTTACGAATGTGGTTGGCAAGGTGAATGAAGGCTGGGGTGTGGCCATGGGAACGCTCATGCACGAGCGCGGCACGTTTGGAGCAGGTCTGCAAATTACGTATCGCCGGAATATGGAGCGGCTGATCGACCTGGCAAAGACTACGGAACGCAATGGCCGACCGGCGTCAGAAGACCCGGTCATCAGGCAGAAGCTGGCGCAATGCTATGCCGAAATTGAAATCATGCGCTGCAACCAAATGCGCGCCTTCAGCCGCATCAATGCCACCGGCGTGCCCGGACCTGAAGGGTCGATCCAGAAGATTTTCTGGAGCGAGCTGAACCAGCGCTTCCAGCAGGTCGCGCAGGAAGTGATGGGGCCATACGGACAACTTGAGGCCGGCGACGAACACGCCATCGATAACGGCATGTGGGCTTATGGTTATTTGAGGTCGCGCGGCAACACGATTGAAGCGGGCACGTCAGAGATCCAGCGCAATATTATTGGACACTTTGTGCTGGGCTTGCCGAAAAGCTACTAGCGCATAGCAATCAACATTCAGCAATCAGCCAACATTTTCACCGCAAAGGACACGAAGGGCGCAAAAGGAATACAAAAGGGAGTACGAAGATGCAATTTGGACTAAGCGAAAGCCAGCAGATTCTGAAAGACACGGCGCGGAAGTTTTTTGCCGGTGAAAGTCCCATCGCGGCGGTGCGCAAGGCCATGGAGACGGAAACAGCCTATGACGCCGCGTTGTGGACCAAGCTCGCGGAGCAGGGATTTACCGGAATCATTGCGCCGGAAGAATTTGGCGGCATGGGTCTGGGGAAAGTAGAGTTGATCCTGCTGATGGAAGAAGCAGGCTATGCGCTGCTGCCGGGACCGTTTTTCTCAACGGTGGCGCTGGCGGGAACGGTGATTGATGCTTGTGGGTCGCCCGAACAAAAGAAGAAGTACCTGGGAAGCATCGCGTCGGGGCAGGCGCGTGCAACGGTCGCGTTGGTGGAAGCCGCAGGCAGTTGGGATACACAGGGCTTAAAGATCAGCTCTGCCGGCAATAAGCTTACAGGAACAAAACTGTTTGTCACTGACGTGGCCGTTGCTGACTTTATCGTGGTGGTCTCTCGGGACGGTGTTTTCGTGGTCGATGCCAAAGCTCCCGGCCTTCATCTGGAGCCGATGAAAGGCATGGACCTGGCCAGAAAGATTTACTCGGTGGAATTCAAAGACACACCGGCAGAAGCGCTGGGTAATCCCCGGGGGCTGGCTGGCGCGCTGAACGTGGCTACGGCTGCCCTGTGCGCGGAGATGACAGGCGGCATGCAGCGCGCGCTGGAGTTGACCGTGGCTTACGCGAAGACACGCAAGCAGTTTGGCAAGCCGATTGGAATCTTCCAGGCCGTGCAGCACCTCTGCGCTGATATGTATCTTGAAACCGAAAGCTCACGGTCGGCGACTTACTACGCGGCGTGGGCGCTGGAAGAGAGTACGCCGGACGCCGGTACGTCCGTTTCAGTGGCCAAAATGTATGCGAGTGACGCGGCGCGCAACGTGGGCAATCGCGGCATTCAGGTCCACGGCGGCATGGGCTTTACCTGGGAAAATGACATTCATCTTTATTACCGGCGGGCCAAGGCTTCAGAAACCATGCTGGGCGACGCGTCGTTTCATCGTGAGCGCATTGCGCGGCAGATTATTGACGCAGCATCAAGCGGAAAAAACAAGGAACGCCCGCAGCAGGCGGCACTCGCATCCAGATAGGTTGCTTCATGCACGGGGCCTGATTGGAACGCCAGCGGTTCACTAAATCGCTGGCGGCATCTGGCCAATCTGCAAAGTTGAACTTGAAGCCAGCTTCGAGGAGTCTCTGTGGGACAACGCGACGGCTTTTGAGAATCAACTCGGTTTCCGTCCGCAGTAAAACCGCTCCTAATTCCAGCATCCAACGGGTCGCGGGAAGGCCGATGCTGGTTCCCCACGCTTGACGCAAGACGCGCATAAACCTTGATTAGGGAGGGGGATCGCAATCGTTGCCACACAATGCTGGTCGGGCAACGTACCCCAATTCCGCAGCCGAGAGCGGCTGTTGCTCCACTTGTTTTGGGCGGGGTCGTTCCAGATCGGGACAGGGTCTGCACCCTGGAGTGGGCAGATTGCGGAGCCGGGAAGCAGCTGATCCCGCAGGGGTTGCGGGTCGTCCCAGGATTTCCCAAGTGTCCGAAAATGGGATACTCTCAGCTTACGTATCAATGCCCGGGCCGTCCAAGTAATTGCAAGGAGAGAGGATTACAGAGGACAGAATAGATGCCGGCCGACTCAGCATTTATAGGGGTGGCGGTTGGCGCGAGCGGTGATACAAGAAGCTCCCATTCTTCCGGAGAGATGGTGAGTCAAGCCCTAAGTCGAATCAACGACAGTGAGCTGATACGCGCCGCTCAGCGCGGAGACCGTGCAGCTTTCGAGACACTCGTGCGCCAGTACGACCAGGCCGTGCTGCGCCTGGCCATGCACCTGACTGGATCGGACGCGGACGCGCACGACATCTATCAGGAAGCCTTTCTCAAGGCTTATCGGCATATTGGAAATTTTCGGTTCGAATGCTCGTTCTATACCTGGATCTATCGTATTGTGACTAATCTCTGCCTGGACCATCTGAGGAAACGGCAGACGCGCAAAGAAGATCCGCAGATGGTGATGGATTCAAGCGGACAACCGGTGGACGTGCTGGAACGCGTGTCCGATGACCGAGCGGGCGCGAACCCGGAACGCGACCTGATGCGGCGCGAGCTGGGAGCAAAGATCAACCAGGCGCTTACAAAGCTGACTCCGCGCGAGCGCATGGTGTTTGAGTTGAAACATTATCAGGGCCTGCGGCTGCGGACGATTGGCGAGATGCTGAATACGACGGAAGAGACGGCCAAGAATACATTGTTCAGGGCGACGCAGAAGTTAAGAGGAGCGTTGGGGCCAATGCGGTAGTTGGTAATTAGTACTTGGTATTTGGCCAAGGACGGTACGAACCGAAGTCAAGAAATTTTGAACGAGTTAAGAACTGCGATAGGACCAAAAGTTATGACCTGCGATTGGACCAAAGAAAACGTTGTTTTATACATCTACGACGAGCTGGCGGACGACGCCAAATTCGAGTTTGAACAGCACGTGCGCCATTGCCTCGGGTGCAGGCGCGAACTTGAAACAGCGCTTGCCTATAAAGACGCCATGGCCGCGGCGCCGGTAAAAGATGTTTCGCCCAGCTTTTTGGCGGCCAACAGAATGCAGTTGCAGGAAGCGCTGGAGCACGCGGAGCAGTCACGCAATATTTTCAGCTCGTTTATCTTTGATGCCACAGGATGGTTCCACCAGATTAAGCTGGCCCCGGCACTGACAGTCGCGCTGCTGATGCTTGGCTTTGTGGGTGGCGTGGGCACAACCTACAAAATGATGGAGGCGAGCAGACCTCCGATTGCGGCGAATGGCAGCGGCAATACGATTGATGTCCCGGCCACAGAAGCGAACATCGCCAACATTGAGTCCATCGCTCCCGCACCAAATTCCAACCAAGTCCAGATCAAATACAACACATTGCAGCCGCAGATATTGAACGGATCAAGCGATGATCCGCGCATACGGCAATTGCTGGTGCTGGCAGCGCGTAACACGCGCAACCCCGCCGTAGCATTGGATTCCATTGACGTGCTGACGCGCGGCTCAGAAGATGACGCGGTGCGCGAAGTGTTGATCGAAGCCTTGCGATATGACAAAAATCCCGGCGTGCGGCTGAAATCACTGGATGCGTTGAAAGGCTACGTCCGCAATGACGTTCATGTGCGCGATGCGGTGGTAGAAGCGTTGCTGCATGACAACAATGCGGGCGTCCGACAGGAAGCCATTAGCCTGCTGGACGCGGTAAAGGCCGATACCAGCGTGCGCTCCGCGTTGACGGTGCTGGCTGATCGCGACCCGAACAAGTTTATCCGTGAGGAGTCGAAGCGGTATCTGGCAAGCATGCCGCATTTGGATTAAGGCAGCAATTAGCAGTTGGCAATTAGCTTTGTTTGGAAGATGAAAGCGGCTTGGAACCGGAAGGGAAACGGTTTGCAGCCCTTACCAATGAACTGATCGAAAGAGAAGAAACCAGCAGCGATGAAGAAGAGCCTACAACTCGCGACGATGATTCTGGCGGCCACGGCTGCTGCCGTCGCGCAGGGCCCGCGCCTGTACCACGCGCAAGGCAATGAGTGGGTACAGGAAATCTCCGGGACATTTTCCGCGGGGAAGATCGTGCGAGTGAAGTCAAGCAGCGGTTCGATTCACATTGAAGGCGCGCAGCAGAATAACGTTACGTATACGATTCGCGAGCATGTGCACGCCGCCCGTGAAGATCGCGCGCGGCGCGAGTTGAGCCACATGAAGTTTACGACCTTTAGCTCCGGTGATGCAGTCGTATTGCAGGCGGACTGCGAAGGATCAAAACAGGGTTCGATTGATTTTGATATTAAAGTGCCGGCGCAGACTCAGCTTGTCCGGTTGCAGACTGAAGGCGGCGCGGTGGCGGCAAAGAATTTGTCCGGGCGCGTCGAGGCGAAAACGGGTGGTGGCGGAATTCAGCTGGACAGCATCACCGGCGTGATCGCGGTGAGCAGTGGTGGCGGGAATATCGAGATTGGCAAAGTAGGGAATGATGTTGAAGCTTCAACCGGTGGCGGAAGTATCCGGCTGGTGTCTGCGGCGGGGCACGTTACGGCGCGGTCGGGCGGCGGGAATTTGAATATCGGATGGGCCAAGGTGATGACGCTGCAAACTGCGGGCGGGTCAATCCAGGTAATGAAGTGCGATGGCAAGATCAAGGCCGAAACTGGTGGCGGCAATATCGAGCTGAATGACACCGGCGCGGCGGAAATTGAGACGGCGGGCGGAAGCATTCATATTGGGCCGGTGAAAGGCGGAGTGCGCGCGGAAACGGGCGCAGGCGCCATCATGGCCAAGCTGGCGTCGGGCGGCGCGCCATTTACGGATTCAAAGTTGGAAACCCAGATGGGTGACATTATCGTGTTTGTGCCGGAAGGCCTGGGCGTGAACGTACGCGCGGCGGTGGAGTCGGCGCGGAGTTATGGCATCCGCAGTGAGTTTGGCGAGCTGAAGATTACTCATCCTGCAGCCACGATGGGGCCGCGCGAGTTTTATGCTGAAGGCAGCCTGAACGGCGGCGGCCCGCTGCTGCACGTCCACACCACGGCTGGGAATATCGAGATCAGGAGAGAAGCAAGACCGTAAAAGAAAATTTTGGAGCGTTCCCCTATGATTCAGAAAAAGACAGTTGCGCTGTTGCTGGTTGGGCTGGCGCTGCCGTTGATTGCAGCCCAGCCTTCGTCCACACCGGACGCGCTTCCCCACACGGCTGAAGGTTACTTCTCTGCCGCAGGCCGGTCGTACCTTGGGGTGGATATTCGCGATGTGACCACGGACCGCATGTCCGCGCTCAAGCTGAAAGAAGAACGCGGAGTGGAAATCACAATGGTGGACGCTGATGCTCCCGCCGGTAAAGTAGGGTTACGCGAGCACGATGTAATTCTCGATTTCAATGGTACCGCGGTTGAAAGTGAAGAGCAGATTCGCCGCCTGATTCGTGAAGTGCCGCCCGGACGCACTGTTACGCTTGGCATCAGCCGTGACGGCGTTCCCATGAAGATCAACGTCCAACTGGCCGACCACGGCGCGGTCGTGGCGCAGGCTTTTCCGCACATCGTTGTTCCCACGCCGCGCGCGCGCGACTTCCCCCGCAACAGCATGGACCTGCCCTTCCAGATTCAGACGTACTCTTCCGTGCTCGGTGTCCAGACAGAAAGCCTGACGCGCCAGCTGGGTGAATATTTTGGCGTGAGAGATGGCGAAGGCGTTCTTGTGCGCTCAGTGGAAAAAAACAGCGCTGCAGAAAAAGCAGGCCTCAAAGCCGGTGACGTGATCGTGAAAGCCGACAATGAAAAGCTCACTGACCGCAGCGACTTGAGCCACATTCTCCGCAACCATCGTACTGGCGGCAAGATGATTCTCGTCGTCATGAGAGACAAGCACGAGCAAACGCTTACCGTAACGCTGCCGGACCGCGGCTCGCGTGACTCGTCTTTCCTGAACCTCGACGCCGACGAGTTCCAAGCCTCTCTCGCTAACGTGGAAGATATGGTGCAGGGTTTGAATACCGAAAATATCATCTTCCTCGATGACAATATGGCTTCACTCAACCGCAACATGGCTTTTCTGGATCTGACGCGCCAGGGAAAAAGCTTGCTGGAGTCACCAGAAATCCAAAATGCCATGCGGGAAGCGCAAAAAGCTTTGCAAGACTTGAAGATCGGTTCGGACCCCATCTAAGGCTCTTTCATGCTCCTCTCTCAGCTTGAGCGTGGCCACCAGTGGTCACGCTTTTTTTTGCGAAGAGCATCATCCAGACAAACGGAACAATCTCTAACTTCCCGGCGGATGTAATTCCAGCAGCGTGCGCGGATCCAGATATTCACCGCGCCAACGCACGGCAAAATGCAGATGCGGCGCTGTCGCCCTTCCGGTGCCGCCGCTAAGACCCAGTACCTGGCCTTTCTTCACCGTTTCGCCTTCTTTCGCTTTGAACTCAGAAAGGTGTAGATACATCGTCAGCAGCCCCTGCCCGTGATCGATCATCACACAGTTGCCTTCAAAGTAGAGCGGGCGGGCCAGGATCACAGTTCCGCTGTTTGTGGCGACGATGGGGGTGCCCGTCGTCACGCGAAAATCCAGACCGGTGTGCTGGCTTTTCTTCACACCGTTAAACACTCGCGCTGATCCAAACACGCCTGAGACTTCCGCGTCCGCCGGGGGCTCAAAACGTCCGGACCAAAGCGTCTCCGGCGCCGTGGTGGAAAAAACTTTCTTCTTTTCGGCCTGTTCTTCTTCAATGCGCGGCAGCGTTTCTTTCGGCGGTTCCACAAATCCGGGCGCTACTTTAAGAGTGCTGGTTGGATAATGCGCCGCGACCACACGCACCAGGTAACTCATCGCGGCATCTTTTCCGTCTTTGGTCTTTCCCTCGATGCGTAACGTGTACGTGCCCGGCTTCGTCGCCAGGCTCACGCCGGCAAAGCCATACCAGCAATGGCATGCCTGACTGGGGCGAAATGAAAATTCCTGCCCCAGAAAATTTCCCCTTAATTTTTCAAGTTGCAGCGGGGCCGTCACGCGGAACAATACAGGAGAGCCATTCACCAGCTTCGTCGGTTCCCACTGAGCGCCCCATTTTGCTGGCGGAGCAGCGCTGGCAGAAAAACTTGCCCATAGCATAAAGCCGAGAATCGAGAGTTGCCGGCGGAAGGATGACATGTAGTTAATCACCGATAATTTAACTGCAAAGCCGATCTAGATTCAGATCGGCTTCTATCAGTGTAAATCAGTGATGAGATTGCCTTACTCCGTCCATCTTCTGAAGATAAGCGATCCATTCGTTCCGCCGAAGCCAAACGAATTGGAAAGCGCAACATTCAGCGGCGCTTTGCGTGCCACGTTCGGTACGTAGTCCAGGTCGCATTCGGGATCAGGATTCGTGAGGTTGATCGTCGGTGGAAGAATCTGGTCGCGTAGCGCCAGGATTGTAATGCCCGCTTCCAGTCCGCCCGCGCCGCCCAGCAAATGGCCTGTCATGGATTTCGTCGAGCTCACGGGAATTTTTGTGTCTGCGCCGAATGTCCGTTTAATGGCCATGGTTTCCAGCACGTCACCAATCGGCGTGGACGTTCCGTGGGCATTCACGTAATCAATGTCAGACGGACTAAGCTTCGCGTCGTGAATAGCGGTCGTCATCACGCGCCAGCCGCCTTCGCCTTCCTCTGCTGGCTGCGTAATGTGGTAGGCGTCGGCGCTCATGCCGTAGCCAATAATCTCAGCCAGAATGTTTGCACCGCGCTTCTGTGCGGACTCCAGATCTTCCAGCACTACAATGCCGGCGCCTTCGCCAATCACAAAGCCATCGCGGTCGCGGTCCCACGGCCGGCTGGCCGTTTCCGGGCTGTCATTGCGGGTGGAAAGCGCGCGCATGGCGGCAAATCCGCCCACGCCCATCGGCGTAATGGCCGCTTCTGATCCACCGGCAATCATCACGTCCGCGTCGCAGCGTTGAATAATCTTGTAAGCGTCTCCAATCGCGTGTGCACTCGTGGTGCACGCCGTGGCTGTGGCTTCATTTGGACCCTTGGCCCCGTAGCGGATGCTCACGTGTCCGGCCGCCAGGTTCACAATTGCCGCCGGAATAAAGAAAGGAGATATTTTGCGCGGGCCGCCTTTCAGCAGCTCTGCATGTTCGCGCTCAATCACGTCAAAGCCGCCCACTCCGGAGCCAATGTGCACGCCCACGCGCGTGGCATTTTCCGGCGTGATCTTCAGCCCTGACATGTTTATCGCTTCATCCGCCGCCGCCAGGGCGAAATGGATGAAGCGTCCCATTTTCTTAACTTCTTTTTTCTCGATGAATTTTAGGGGATCAAAGTCCTTGACTTCCGCCGCAATCTGGCAGGCGAACTGTGTGGTATCAAACCTGGTAATCTTGCTGACGCCACTTTTTCCGGCAATAATATTTTGCCAGACCTCGGTGCTGGTCTGCCCCAGTGCGCAGATCAGCCCCATGCCTGTTACAACAACCCGCCTGGCCAATCACTTGCCGCCTTTCGCGTGTTTTTCAATGTAATCAACCGCGTCTTTTACGGTGCGGATCTTTTCCGCGTCCTCGTCTGGAATCTCAATGTCAAAGGCTTCTTCAAACGCCATGACCAGTTCCACAGTGTCCAGTGAATCCGCGCCCAGATCGTCCACGAAGGAGGCATTGGGCGTAACTTCGCCTTCGTCCACTCCCAGCTGCTCAACAATAATTTGTTTCACTTTATCTTCAACGGCTGCTGCCATAGGCTTAGCGTCTCCTTCTGTTGTGTACTTAAAAAATGTGTGCTGAAAATTTCCCGATCTGTTATTGCTTAACTGACTTCGCGTTCTTCTGGATGTAATCAACGGCGTTCTGGACAGTTACAATCTTTTCCGCATCTTCATCCGGAATCTCAATTCCAAAAGTTTCTTCCAGCGCCATGATCAATTCCACGCGGTCCAGCGAATCGGCGCCCAGGTCATCCACAAACGATGACGCCGCGGTCACGTCTCCTGCGTCAACGCCCAACTGGTCCACAATAATCTGTTTTACCTTGTCCTCGACTCCCGGCATAGAGGCTCTCCTGCGTACATGTCAAACCGGTTAGTGTAATTGCTCTAAAAATGCTGTGTAAAGGGCTGCCTCAAAAAGGTCTTCTCGCCACCACCAGGGACTGCGGCATCGGGTCCAGCGCAACCAGTCGCGGCGTTTCCAACCCGGCATTGCGGCACATCATGGCATACTCCGCCAGCGTGTAGGCATCTCCCTGCGGAGTATTGCCAAGCATCGACAGGCTAAACAGAGCGGGCACCGGGGGTGAAACACGATCATCGTTCGGCACAAACTCTAAGATTACCACCTGTCCGCCGGGGTTGAGGGCGTTATACGCCTTTTTCAGCATTTTTTCATTAGCGGCTGGGTCGAAATGATGCAGCAGGTTGGTGATCAGGATTGCGTCAAAGCCCGTGCCATAATCCACCTCAAAGGCGCTGCCCGGCAGCAGGTGGTATCGATCAGACAATCCCTGTTTTGCGGCATTTTCCCTGGCTACCTCAAGCACATTGGCCCAGTCCAGGGCGTAAATGTGGGCCTTGGGCAGCCGCTGGGCCACTGTTATGCCAAACAGGCCATGGCTGGCGGCAATGTCCAGAATCTTGGCTGAGGGCCGGGAGCTCAGCTCTCCTGCCAGCAAGACGGCGATCGCCTGCGCTGGCGGGACCATCAGCGGGGCCATGCCCCTGGCAAACTCTATCCAGATTGGGTCGTCCGGCGCCAGCGTGCTGTGCTCTTCCGGAGATCCCCCTTTTCGTACCGCTTTCCCCAAATGCTCAAAGCTCGCTAGTTGTGTTGGATGCAGCAGAAAATTAAACCCCAGTCCCAGATATGCGGGTGATCGACTGTCCAGAAAGAACGCCGTGTCAGGCGTCAGCGAATAACTGTTGCCGCTCTTGGTCAGGAACCCCATCACTACCATTGCATCGCTCAGAATGCGCACACCACGCTCAGACGCATTGCAACTTTTCGCGATCTCGGCTGCTGTGTGACTGCCTTTGGCAATCGCCGTAAACAGGTCAATATCCACGGCTGCCTTTAAGGCAAACGCGCGTTGGTATCCCTGTATTGTGCTGAATATCTGTACCGGATTGGGTGGTGTGCCGGGCTGCTGCTGTGCGGACATGAAATGTTTAAGACCTCCTTACCATTCTATCTGTTTGTGCAGCTTCCAGCAGTGCGGGAGGGGCTTTACAATACATGCTTGTCCGCTCCAAAGTTTTTCCTTAAATACACTGCATGGCTCGCCGCTCTCAAGACGCTTGGGGCGTGGGGCGTCTTTATCATCTCTATTCTCGACTCAGCGGCTTTCGGTGTTCCGATGGACCCTTTGGTTGCCGGATACGTTTACTCCAATCCGCATAAAGCCTGGCTGTATTGCCTTGCAGGATCAATAGGCTCAGCCCTGGGAAGCCTGGTCCCTTACGGCCTGGGACGCGCCGGTGGCGAGCTGTTTTTGCTCAAGCGCATCGACGAAGCCCGCCTCAAGCGCATTCGCGACCGTTTTGAGCGCCAGGAATTTCTGGCCCTGATGGTCCCGGCTATGCTCCCGCCACCGACGCCATTTAAGCTGCTGGTCTTTTCCGCCGGAGTATTTGAAATGAAGCCGGTCGCATTCCTGCTGGCCATCATCAGCGGCCGTCTGGTGCGCTTCGGCGTACTCTCTGTTCTGGTTGTGATCTTCGGGAAGGAAATCGTGAACGAGACAAAAAACCTGATCAAGAAGCACCCGTCATATCTGGTGCTGATCGGCATTGGATTGATTCTGGTTTGTTATCTCATCTACAGACTACTGCGCCAGCCGGCAAAAGAAATTGCCGAAGAAATAAAGTACGAGGAAGAAGCGGAAGCTGAATAGCTCCAATTCGCCCGTGAATTCTCGCGGACCAAGAAAAATACCGGCCACGGATGACTGAGATAAGACGGATTGAATCGATTCCGAAATCTGTGGAATCCGTGTTTACCGCTGGTGAGATTTTTTGAATCTGCGTTTATCTGCGCAAATCTGCGGCTAACAAGGTTTGCCTACGCTGCCGCGCTCTTGCTCACAACGCGTTCATGCTGGCCCTGCGCTACCAGCGCCCCGATACCAAAGAACACCAGCGAGAACAGCACGTCTGAGATCATGCCATTGCGGAAGAACGGAATCGCTTTGGTGTAGCACTCAATCAAACCGGCCAGGTTCTTGGCGTACGCGATGTTGCCAAACGCCCAAACAGCAAAGTTGCTGGTCAGGAAGAAGCCAACGCCCGTTCCAAGCCCCGCGCCAAGAACGTTCAACGGCTTGATGCGATCGCGCAGCAGCAATCCGATGAAGCAGGGAACCAGATACCAGCTCCACATCACAATCTGGTCCAGCGTGAGCGGCAATTGGTAAACGCGGAGGGTCAAATAGATATCGGAGCCTATGAAAAGCGCGGCGGGAATCCAGAAGTGCTTGCGCGGCATTCGTGATCCAAAAAACAGCAGTGAAGCGCCCACCAGGCTGAAGCCCAGGGTCGCGAACGCGCCGGTACCGGCCACTAAACGCAATAACACCGCAAGAACCACAAACAGATAAGCGAGCATACGCACCTCAGAAGTATTGTGACGGCTTGAAACTGTAAACGTCAAGCACCCGCTATTCCCGATTTGGAACTGTCTCCGGCGGTGTTCCCATAAACATCTCTTCCACCCTGAGCTGCGGGTCGAGCACCACATAGCCAGCCAGCGGCGGCCGCCGCTGATGCACGGCGCCTTCAGCGCTATCAAACCGCAGGTCTTCAAACTGCACCTGATATCGTTCGCCTTCCAGCTTCTCCACTGTCAAGTAAGGGTATTTCGCCCAATCAAGGTACACGCGACCCAGGCGCGACTTCTTGGCCGCCAGCGTTATCGGCGTCTCTTCCGGCTTGAAACGCACAACGGCTGTATTTTGTGGATCGACATCACCCGAGCCGGAATCCACGGGAACCATCTCCAGAAAATCCTGCGTCTCCACCATGCCGTTCCACGAAAAAGGATTGATAGGCTGGGGGAAGGCCGACGCGCGCAAAGGATCTTCACCACGATACGTCCGCGCATTCAGCGCATTTACCGCGCGCCGATGTTCGAAGTCGCGCACAAGGATCACCGCAGCCAGGCAGATCAGGGCAAAAATAGCTGCGCCGCGCCCGCGAAACTGCGGCTTGCGCGAGCCAATCTCCTCGGTGACCAGGGCCATCAGGCCGGGCAGCACCAGCGCAAGAACCATCGCGAGCAACATAATGGGATCGACGATAAAAACAATGTCCCACGAGTACCACTTTTCACTGAACGGCGCGAACGGACGCACGCCATAGTTGTTGGTGAAATCCTGGAATAAATGCACCAGCGATCCGAGTAGCGCATATGCGAACAGCAGCTTCCAATTCGGGGCCAGTTTAGGAAACGCGCTGCCTGAAATGCTTTCAACCACGATCTTCTGGCGCGAGCTTCTCCAGCGATAGAATCCATAAACAATCGCAACCACACCGGCTGCTATAAACGGAGCGCCAACCAGGCTGTGCGTAATGCCGCGATGGTGTTCCAGTCCCGCAATCGAGTCCTTGAAATAGAACACCGAATCAATGTCCGGGGCCTCAAAGGCCAGCACCAGCGTGAGTGTTGCCAATGCGGTTTTACGATTCAGTCCGGCGCGGCTCACACAAGCGCCGGTCAGCATGTGCGTGACAGGGTCCAAAGAAATACCTCAAAAAGCAAACTAGCATTCTAAACATGGTTCCGGTCTGCCCCTAACTCCAGACGCCAACAGCCTCTGGGGCTGCTTTTGTTGTTCCGCGATATGTTGTCTGATTGGTAAACAACATGGAATAATAAACATATTCTGGTCATGAACGTCGCCCAAAGATCGAATACGCGTCTGCTCTTATGCTCCCGCCATACGGATTCCGTGCTTGCCATGCAGAGTGAGGTATTCCGCGACTCCGGCTATAGCGTGGTTGCAGCCGCTGCAAAAGAGGAGATTCACGATCACATTGAAAACACGGATTTTGACGTAATCATTCTGAACCACACGCTGAGCTTTGCGGATCGCAAAGCCCTCGCCCGAAAAGCCAAGCAGAGCAATCCTAACAATGGCGTTCTGGTGCTGCACCATAGCGGCTCTCTCGGCAGTCCTTATGTCGATCTCGCGGTGGATTCCCGGGCCGGCGTAAAGCCCATGCTGGACACGCTGAAGCGCATTGAGGCCATGCGCCATGCCCGCACTCACCACGGTCCCGGCGCCGACGGAAAATATGTGGTGGTGGCAGATCTCAACCGCAACTATACCTTTGCCACCGATCCGGTCTGTGAACTGCTGGGCTATGATCGCGCCATGCTGCTGGAACTCCGCATTGATGACATTGTCGATGGCTCAACCCACGTGGCCGCTCCGCTCTTCCAGCAATTTGTGGCCGACGGAAAACAGACTGGAAGAATCACGCTCAAGCATCGCTCCGGCAGGAAGATCCAGGTGCGGTATTCCTCTGCGGTAAAACCAGACGGTTGCGTGGTGGCGCACTGGGAACCTCTGGAATCTTCAATGACCGCCTGATCTCAGGCTTCCAGTCATTTCATCAACAGCTTCACCGGCCTGCTTTCGATCGTCAACTCCGCCGGCAGCACGCCCAGCAACTCGCCATCGGCTTGGGAATGCACTGCGCGCATGCCCGGAATCGCCGTGCAGCGAAACCATTTGGTATGGATGGCGTCCACGCTTTCAACTTTCCAGTTGCGCCCAGTAGCCACGCTGGCAAAGTATGAGAGGAAGCGGCGGATTTTGTTGGTCCTGAACAGCAGCAGGCAAAAATCGTGGCGCAGAAGGCTTGTTCCCAGGTTCACCAGGCTCAGCAGTCCGGGAAACTTGCCCGCGCGGACGCACATCGCCAGCATGGCCGCGCCCTGCTGCCGATTGCCTTGCTCATCTTCCCACTCCACATGAAACATTGGATAACGGCGGCGCACGGCCATGCGCGCCATCTCCAGAAAATATGCGTTTCGTCCCCAGAATTCCTTCGCTTCAACTTCCGTGCGATACATCAACTCCGCATCCGCTCCCACGCCGGCAGCGACTAGAAAATATCTCTTCTCCGGCCCGTTTTCCCCTTGCGAACACACCACTCCAGGACGAAACTCACGCGGCTGATACGTGAGCAGTTTTTTTGCCGCTTCTACCGGGTCCGACGGCAATCCGAGATCTGACGCCAGCAGATTTCCGCTCCCCATCGGCACCAATCCGAGCGCTACATCGACACAATCGCGCGTCGAGCAAGCCCGCATGATGCCGTTGAGTACCTCATTGGCCGTGCCATCGCCTCCACAGGAGATTACCGTGTCAAAGCCTCTGGCGGCAGCTTCCTGCACCTGTTGGGTTGCGCTGCCGATGTGCGTTGTGGCGCACGTCTCAACTTCCACGCCCGCTGCCCGCAGAACTTCCTCCACGTGTGCGATGTCATGCTTGCGCTTCTTGCGCCTGCGTCCGGAAGCCGGGTTATAAATAAGGAAAACCTTGCGCACGGCTGGATTATAGTAGGCTCTGTGCCGGAGAAAGTTTGGAAAGCATGATGTCGCTCATGGAGAAGCTCGTTTTTTGAAACAGCTCGAGCGTGGCGAGATGGTCTGTACAGCTACTATGATCTACTAGGAGTATTTCGCGATAGGAATCTCGTTTCGGAGCAAGCTCAGAGCCGGAATTTCAGAAAAACCGGTGCTCCGGACAAAAAATCGTATCTATAGGGTTCCCTCGCCTCGCTCGGGATCAAAAAGATGACGACACAAGCCTTCCGCGCCGCCCGCGACTTCCTTCTAGCGCACCGCGACGATTACGCCACGGCCTACGCGGGATTCCAATGGCCAAAACTTGACCGTTTTAACTGGGCGTTGGATTGGTTTGACCAGATCGCCGCCGGAGACCGTCGCAACCAGACGGCTCTATGGGTGGCGTATGAAGACGGCCGCCAGGACAAGCTCACTTTCGTGGAACTCTCTGAGCGGTCCAATCGCTTCGCTAACTACTACCGCGGCCTGGGCGTGAAGCGTGGCGACCGAGTGTTGCTCATGCTTGGCAACATCCCTCCGCTGTGGGAGACGATGCTGGCCATGATGAAGCTGGGCGCGGTGATTATCCCAGCTACAACCCTGCTCACGGCGAATGATGTTTCTGACCGCATTGCGCGCGGCCATGTGCGTCATATTGTCTGCGCCGCCGAGCTTGCGCCAAAAATTGAATCTGCTTGCGGAAGATGCACCCGCATCGCCATCGGCGGAAAAGTGCCGGGGTGGCAGGAGTATGAACCAGGCTACGCATTGCCCGCCACGTTTCAGCCCGATGGCGAGACCCGCGCCAGCGATCCCTTGCAGCTCTATTTCACTTCCGGCACCACGGCCAAACCCAAGCTGGTCATGCACTCACACACCAGCTACCCGGTGGGCCATCTTTCCACCATGTATTGGATCGGCATCAAGCCTGGCGACATCCATTGCAATCTCTCTTCGCCGGGTTGGGCCAAGCACGCGTGGAGCTGCTTTTTTGCGCCCTGGAACGCCGAAGCCACAGTCTTTGTGATCAATCAATCCCGCTTCAGCGCGCGCGGCCTGCTGGACGCCATTACCGGCTGCGGCGTAAACACCTTTTGCGCGCCGCCCACCGTCTGGCGCATGCTGATCACGGAGAGCCTGAGCGACTGGAAGGTCCGTCTGCGTGAGCTGGCCAGTGCCGGTGAGCCGTTGAACCCCGAAGTCATCGAACAGGTGCGCACTGCGTGGGGACTGACGATCCGCGATGGCTACGGACAGACCGAGACAACTGCGCAGGTCGGCAATCCGCCGGGACAGAAGCTCAAAGTGGGAGCTATGGGCCGTCCGCTGCCCGGCTATCACGTGCGTCTGCTTGATCCCGATGAGAAAGACGCTGATGAAGGCGAGCTGTGCCTGCCGCTCGATCCTCCACCAGCAGCGCTGATGCCCGGCTACCAGGGTGACGATGGCAAGCTGATTCCGCTGGAAGGGCCGGTCTATCGCACCGGCGACGTGGTGCAGCGCGACGCCGAAGGCTATCTCACGTTTGTGGGCCGTGCAGACGATGTCTTTAAAGCGTCTGACTATCGCATCAGCCCTTTTGAAGTTGAGAGCGCGCTGATCGAGCATCCGGACGTAGTTGAATGCGCCGTGGTTCCCACGCCTGATCCGCTGCGCCACGCGCTGGTGAAAGCCTTCATCACGTTGCGCGCAGGATGCCAGCCGTCGCGCGAGACTGCGCTTTCCATCTTCCAGCACAGCCGCAAAGCTCTTGCGCCGTATAAGCGCGTGCGGCGGCTTGAGTTTGTTGATCTGCCGAAGACAATTTCCGGCAAGATCCGGCGCGTGCAGTTGCGGACGGCGGAAGAGGAGCGAGTGCACAGCGAGCAGCGTCACGAGGAATTTCGCGAGGAAGATTTTCCGGAGCTGAAGTAATTCAAAACCTTTCGCCCCAAAGGAACACGAAAGAACACAGAGCAAGATTCCAAAAATCTGATTGCTGAAATCAACACAAGCCACCATTCGGGTAGACTCACTGCCGAAAGAGCAGATTAAATGCCTGTCGTAGTACTCCGATAAGATATTTCAAATTATTTCTGCTTCGGCCTGCTTCTATTTTCCAAACAAATCGAATACGCAATCGCGAATATTAAAGAGCTCTTAACGCCGCGAAATGCTCCTTCTTTTCGTCTAAATACAAAATCGGCAAGCGTTCTTCTTCTCGAAAACCTTAAAAACGATGCTGTCATGTTTCTTTCATTTGCCAATGCGCGATCATAGGTCGCGGTCCCGCTTGAAGCAAAAATGGGACTTAACCATGTACAACGTTTAGATAGAACGAAAGGAAGAAAATAGTATGAATAACACACTATATGGTACGGAGTTAGTTGAGCATTGGCGTAATGGCGGCGGACAGAATAATCCTGCAGGTCCGCTCTTTGCTGCCGGGGAGTTTGCACAAGCAGATATCGTGAATGCAATGGGCAAGAACACCAGCTGTTGTCTTTGCACTGGCTCACACACGATACAGTGCTGCTAAATTGGCCATGGCATCGCGTTACTTTGATGCGTCACTGGGTTGCCTGCTTTCGCCCGCTTTGGACGAGTTGGCAACCCGGCTTTCTTCTGTTGCGGGCTTGAGCGAGCGAGAGCGCAATGTAATCGCGGACGCAGCCCGGGAATCGCTTTATACGGTCCTTCACAATAAACTCAGCCGATTGCTCGTTCTTGAACTCAATGCCGCGCGGGAGATGGGGCACTTAAGCGGCGAGAGTCCGGAACAGCGTTGGCAGCAATTCATTGAGCTTTCAGCCCGGAAGTTATTCTGGGACGACTTAGCCAGCCATTACCCCTCATTATGGCGAGTAGGAGCGCTCGCTCGAAAGCGATGCGCCGCGACGTTGCGCTTTGCGAAACGTTGGGCTGCGGACCGGCATCGATTGAAAAGGCTGTGTACTGGTGAAACACAAGAATTGAGCGAACTCAGCTTTGGCGCTGGTGACAGCCATTGTGGCGGGGCGACCGTGGCAATTGCCAGCGGCTCAGGCTGGCGTGTGGTCTACAAACCGCGCTTGTTGGCAATCGATAATGCATTGCGCAACTTTATCGTGGGGCTTGCAGACGATCATGGCAGTGCTTTGAGTGTCCGCGTTCCTGCGGTCATCGACTGTGGCGATTACGGGTGGTCTGAATTTGTGACTCACCGCTTCGCGGGAGGGAACGATGAGCTGATTGGTTTTTATCGAGGCATTGGCCACTTACTGGCATTGATGCGGTTGCTCCGCGGCAGTGACCTGCACGCTGAAAATGTGATTGCCCAGGCCGGAAGCCCGGTGGTAATAGACTGCGAAACTCTCTTCACGCCCAAAATTCCGCCGCCGCCATCTGGTTACGGAGAAGCTTATGACCGAGCTAGCGAACTAATAGCTCGAACGGTCATCGCCATAGGCTTATTGCCACGCCGCGCCATCAATTTTGGCTGGCGTGGCGCTGATGTTTCCGCGGTAGGCATGCTTCCCGGTCAGCAGCCCATGCAGCAACAGCAGGGAATCCTTAATGCGGGTTCGGACAAAGCTTACGTCGGCCCAGTCCTTGTGGAGGCGTCGGTATCGCAGAACCATCCCAGCGCGGAACCGGCACTCGCCAAATACTGGCCGGAAGTATTGCGCGGATTTGATGAGTTAACCGCCACCCTGCAACGCCTTGACGCAGCCGGCGTCTTGCAGCCGCGTCTGCGGGCGTTTGAGGATTGCCGTGTTCGCGTGGTGCTGCGTGCAACAGAGGTCTATGCCGAGATCGGTCGTATGCTGTGGCATCCCGTGTCATTGCATGATCCCGGACCAGCGCGGCAGCAAGCGTTCGGCCTGTTGCAGAAAATGGCGGAGAATGTCTCCATGTCGCCGAGTGACCCAGCGGTTATCAACGCTGAGATTGATGATTTGCTGGAGGGCGATATTCCATATTTTTCCACCGTGGCGAGTGATGGTCGCTTGCACGGGCCGGGTGATACAACCTGGCTTCCACCATGCAATCTGCTTGAGGCCGCCCTGGCAGACTGGCGCACTGCAGATTTTGCTTTTGAACACAAAGCCATCCAGTCCTCGCTGGTAAGCGCCTACCTCAATGATGGATCGCCAGCTCAGGGAACATCAGTAATGCGAACGCGTGGACGCGGGGGTGATCTGGAAGGGCGCCGCCGCCGACAAACTGAGCAAATTATCCGATCGATAATGACAAATGCGATTCATGCCGACGACGGCAGCGTGGCCTGGATTGCGCCGGTGCTTACGGCAACTGGCTGGTCCATGGAACCTCTGGGGCAGGACCTCTACAACGGAATCTCCGGTCTGGCGTTGTTGTTTGGCGCTTATCTGCGTGAAGTGGCGGCCGGACGCGCCGATCATATCGCAGATCTGGACAGGTTGTTTGCCGCGGCGCTGCATACCTTGCACCTGGCTGAAGCCAAGCGGGAACGTGCGGCCCAGGAAGGTTGGAAGGTGAGGCCCGAACCGCCCGGCGCATATCTTGGAATTGGCTCGCAAATCTGGACCTACATTGTGCTGGCGCAATGGGAGTTGGATGGCAGCGATGGTTTAGAGCGCGCCGGGAAACTGGCACAGCAAGTTCCTGTAGCCGCTGCAATGGACGATGCCCATGACCTTCTCTCAGGGTGCGCGGGCGCAATTGTTCCCTTGCTGGCGCTTGCAGGCAAAACGGGAGATAAGAGTTACGTCGGCATTGCTTCGAAGCTTGGTGATCTGTTGCAGGAACGTTCTAAACACCGGAACGAACACGCTTACTGGCCTTATGGCAATCTGCCGGAAGGAGTAGGCGGCTTTGCCCACGGAGTTACCGGAATCGGCTGGGCGTTGACTCACCTTGCACGCGCAACTGGCAATACTCAATATGAGCAACTGGCGCACAAGGCATTCGCATACCAGGACGCTCTCTTTGACGAGCAGGAACAGAACTGGCGTGACCTGCGCAAGCTCGGAGGCGATACGTCCATAGCAGCATGGTGCCATGGCGCGGTCGGAATTGGCCTGGCACATCTAAATCTGGATTCGACGCTCACTCGGGAATCCACACGGAAATTCGTACGTCGGGCAGCAGCAGCAACCTGGCGGATGGGGATGGGCTGGAATCATTGCGCGTGCCATGGCGATCTTGGCGCCTGGGAATTGCTGAATCATGCGATCGCCGCCGGAGAGGCGCCGAAGGAGCTAAGCGCCTCATACCTGCTTGACGTAATCCTGACCAGTCTTGAGCAAGATGGACCCTCCTGCGGCATGGGCCGAACTGCGTTTACACCCGGCCTGTTACCTGGACTGGGAGGAATTGCCTACCAACTGATGCGCGCTCATCCTGAGCATGATGTGCCTTCGATCCTGACGCCGGGCGGAAAAGTGCTCTGAGTAGCAACGCTGGGACTCGGATCAATCATGGTGCATGGGCAAATTGAGCGCCTGAAAAAGATGAGGGAGCCTTTTGTTGCAATCCCAACAACAACACATTGCTCCCTCGCCTCGCTAGGGATGGGAAACTATGCCGCTTTGTCCTGTGACGCGCAATCGGGGCAGTCCACTACAATCTTGTCCCGCCGTGAACGCAGATTCTGCTGGAACTCATTCCATCGTCGGCCACGATCAAGATTAGCGAGCCGTTCCGTTGGACCAGCGCCCTGTTCGGTTTCCACGATCGGATCGACTTTATAAACGCCGGGCTCACCGATAGTTTCTGAGCGGACACCTTCCAGGCGGCTGCCAGGCTCTTCCCGTTGAAATTCAATCTCGCCGCCCATGGGGTTCATCACTTCGCGCGGTTCACGATCGCGCCGCATCATCTCAACGTCTTCTCTTCCGCCAATAGAAGGCTTCTTTGGCCGCAGCGTCGTTTTGTTCACTCCGGAAGCTACGCCGAGCAGGTCATCTTCCTTGCCTACTTTCTCCTGTTTCAGATCCAGCCTTCTGCCGGAAGCGGGCGCGCTGCCGCCAACCGCGGGACTTACAACTTCTTCAGGCGGCGGTGTTATCAACCGGCCAGTGTTCTTGTTGTACATAACGGCGCCATCGTTCCAGCGCTTCTCATAGTCCTTTTCATACGTGGGCCAGTCGCCCTGCGCCTTCATGGTGTCTTCATTGAATTCAGGCAACATCTCCAGGCGCTCTTTGTCCAGTTCGGCGTAAAACTTGTCGTCATGGTTTCCATAGGGTTCAACGCGGTTGGCCGGAACCATGACTTTCTTGCGGGAAAGCATGCCTCCGGTCTTAAGCACGATGTAGCGAATGTCTCCGCTGGAATGGTCGAAAATCACGTCGTCGATGGTTCCCAGCTTCTCGTCGTTCACGCCGTAAACGTCCGCTCCACGCAGATCGTCAACGTCTTCCATTTTGTGATCACGAAGAATGCCGTAATGAGGCATAGCTGCTCCTTTTTGAATGTGTCTTTTATTTGAGATGCGGAGGCGCAATCTGGTGAGGCTTGAAAATCGGGAGCTGCGGGGCGGCAGCGCTGCTTTTTTTACTTGCGATGGACAGCAGCAGAACGCGTGCGAACAAGTTTGCGCGAATTGAATTTATCTTTGATTTTTCTTACGATCCCGGCGACGGAGCAACTCTGAACGAATACAGATATTTTTGTTTGTCGGCCAGAGTGATGGAAACGGTAATGATTGCCTCCGCGGGCGCGCTCTTGGCAACCTGCACCATGAAAGCGCCATGCTCGCTCACGATTGTGGCCGGGCCGGCGAAGATGGTTGCCGTTGAGTTCTGCGTGTTGAAGCGCGGATCTAGAAAGTGAATGGGCACCGCACTTCCTGCCCTGCCCTGGGGCAAGGCGGCGATGAAGAAGTGTTTGAAGTCGCATCCGAGGCGCGCGTGCGAAGAAAGCGCGGGCGCTTTTACCGCGCCCCTGCTCAGAATCCGCTCCAGCAGCTCAATGTCATGCGCGTTGATTGAGCCGTTGTCATCCAGATCGGCGGCTGCCAGGCAGGAGATGCCTGCTGTGCCCGGATGCCCAACGTAAGCCCGCAGCAGCTTGGCGTCTTCCTGATCGACCGTTCCATCTTCATTCAGGTCACCTAAGATAAAGAGCGGAACCACGCCCGTTTCAAAGTTGCTGATGGCCTCGCGTTTTTTTTCATAGTCCGGCGGAAGCTTTTTCTGCTGCGCATACATTTCTGCAAAGAACAGCGCGGTGGCGCACAGCAGTGAAACAGCGGCTTTGTGGTTGATCGGCATGGTTATCTTCTCATTCGTCCACTTTCATTGCAGCCTCTCATCGGCCGCTTCTCATTCGGAAAAATCAGGCTAAGGCTGATCATAACCTCCGTGCGTATGCGCTGGATGCTTGTCTTTGGCGTATCCGTGGTCGGCATAGCGGCTGGTGGAAGATTCGCCGGCTTTAGTCCGCAGTGCATCGATCAAGCCGGAATAGCTGGAGGCTGAGCCGGCCTTGCGACGGTCAATTTCCGCATCGAGCGGATCGCCAATGTAACTCTTCTGCCAGCCGATGCTGCCGTTGCTGCACGTTTGGGTGTTGGTCGCGGTAGAAGTGGAAGAATCGGCTTCCCAACCGGCATGGTTCGGGCAGGCCACAGCCGAGGCCTGCGAGCAGGTAGAAGTCGTCAGGTTCTCCAGTTCGTCCACCACTTTGGGCGTAAGCCCGCCGTAGCAGCTGAAATCCGAGGTAAACCACCCGCAGACATTTTTGTTGGCGGCGCGGTAATTGCCTTCATGGAAGCGCGCGCGATAGAGATAGTCGCCGGTGTACTCTTTCCATTCCCAGTCACCACAGGCCAGAATGTCTGAGCCGGTCTTTGGCCCGCCGTGGCCGTTCACGATCTCAATAGCCAGTTCAACGCCCTTGGCTACTTTTTCCTGGTGCTTAGCCACGGCATCGCGGACTTTCTTCCACTCCGGATCGTTGTGTTTGCGGGCCGCGTCCTGGTCCTTGGGATCGGGCTTGGTGGTGTAAGAGGCCACGCCTTCATAGCCGTAAGTCTGCGGCAGCGGGATCTCCATCAGATCGGGCGCGACGTAATCGGTATCGCAGCCTGCGGCGGTGAGCTTTTTGCTGAGGCTCTCCATGTCAAATTCCCAGGTCACATTATGGCTGAAGTCGATGACCAGGGCCACGCAGCCTTTGCCGCGCTGCGGACAGTCTTCTTCTTTCTTCTTCTTTTCATTTGTGACTGCAATCGGTGTGGGCGTTGGAGAAGGCGTGTGTACTGGAGGATTGCCGACGTTGTCATTGTTGTTGCCGCCGGAAACCGTGTTGTCCACCAGTTCTGGCTGATCATGCAGGAACGGGATCAAAGTTCCATCAATGTTGAAGCTGCCTGCGCGCGTGGCCGTGATGACGCCATGATATTCATACTTCGGCTGGCCATATCGAAAGGTGAGCGCGACTTTGTTTCCTCCGCTCATCACCACCGTGCCGGCGGACATGTTTTCCAGCGTCAGCACCAGAACGCCCGGCTGCGATGGCGAAGGCGGCTTGAAGTCAGGAAGAAATTTGCGAATGATGGCGGGATCGATAAAGTCGGGCACTTCGCCGCTGCCGAACCATGCTTCCTGCGGAATTGTCTCGACGCCTTTTACATAGACGTGGAACGCGGTAGACTCGCCTTTCATCAGCTTGAGCTTGTCCGCCGACATCTGCAGCGCCAAGACCCAGCTACGCAGCCGCACGCTGCGCTGCTCATCATGAATGCTCCAGTCGGCGGGGCCGGGCGGCAGGTCAGCAGGCAGAAGGCAATAGACCCCTCTTGGCGATTCAGCCAGGAGTTTGGCCGGCAGATTATTCACGCGTATGACGGTGTGATTGCCGTCGCCGGAGAACGGCCCATGAATGCGCTGGATGGCTCCCGCCAGATTCAGCGGCGGAAGGCTGAAATTTTTGGGCGCCGGAAAGCTTTGGCCGCTGGTCGGCGACAGCGGGATCGTTGTGCTCCAGCCCTCGTCGGCGCGGCCGCCGGTGCGGAAGATGCGAACTGGCAGTTCATTTGTGACCGTAAAACTGAAAGAATGATCGGCGGGCGTCGTCGCCGCGCCGCCAGAACCAATTTGCAGCGAGTAATTGCTGAGCAGGTTTGCGGGAGTGGATCCTGCAACGCCGGGAACTTGTCCGTTGACCACGTGCAAGCCGGGAAGGCTTGCGTAGTCATTGGGATTTAGAACAATGCTGCCCGAAACTGTCTCGCCGGTAATTACATCCTGCGGCAGGACCACGCCGACATCGACCATGGGCGGCTTTTGGGCATGCGCGATGGTTGACAGGATCAAAGAGAAAGCAAGCAGCGTCAATTTGCGCTGCGCGAAAACGGCCCATGACGCGGATGAAGCCAATGTTTGAACCCCCTGACAGAAGCAGTGGTCCCCAACTGTGGTATGAAGCGGATTATGCTACCACTTCTTGCAGCGAAATTTGAGATGAAAGCGGGAAAGCGGAGCCATGAAAAGTTGTCGGTTTTTGAAAGATTCTGATTGATCTAAAGACTCAATTTCAGAATCTCCAGGGCTTTAACCAGATCCGGATCGTCCTCTTTCAAAACGTCAGTTCGTTTGGACAAAATTGCGACCGGCTCGAAAAAGGCCCAATTTTCAAGATCATGTCCGAATCTTGAAAGATATCTGATCCCTTCCGCGCCGCTCTCGTAAGCCACTCGAGAAATTAACTGTGTGAGGCGTCTGGGACTGCTGCTTTGCAATACGGAGGCATCAACGTCAGTCAAGACAAACTCTTTGGCATATGCCAGAAGTTTTGTTCTAAGCCTGGCAAGCCACTCGGCGCTTCCCAGATCCACACACTCAGCCTGCACTTTAGCGATTCCAATTGTGCGAGTACTCAAATAATCCGGCGGAACTTTTCCTCGCGGGTAAAAGTCATCTTCGCCTGCGATTGCAGCTAATTCGGCGGCTGCTAACATGTCCACCCGATAGCACGCCAGAGTTTCAATGAAGCAGCTTAGGCGCTGCGTGGATGCGTAAATAACGCGGTATTTCGCCTGGGGGTCGTCATACCGGTTATAGAATGTTCCATCGTCGTGCGCCCATATCCAGTCAAGCAGCGCCCACGGATCTGGCTTGCGCGCGACGCGATACACCTCGTTCGGCGGTTGCAAATCGCGATCTAGCCTCCAGCCAAAAATGCTCGCCCTGCGCCCAGAACAGCGGGGCCGGCGATCGCTATGTCCTCATCGCGCAAAAGCCGGGCCGGTGAAACGTCACCGAGTTGAGGATTTAATCCGAGAATCCAGCTTTGTACCACTCTGTTTGACTCGTGGTCGCTCAGCAACTTGACAAGGTGATAAGTCGCACGGAGCTTTACTTCCACGCCTTTGTAAGGCTCGCCACCTTCAGCCCATCGATCGACGGTACGCACATCCTTGGCATTGCATATATAAGCCACGATCTTCTTTCCCAGAATTTCAACCAGCCCAGCGACGACTTTTGGAAGGGGTAGTGTTACAGATTCGCGCTGTGCGATCAGGTCTGGCTTCGCGGGTGGGTGAGCGATGACTGCCATGTTGCAACCCTCTTAGATCTCGATCTTTTAACCAGTATACAACAAAAACCCGTCATAAATCCGTTAAAATATACAACATAATAGCCATATAATATACCATGTATATCAAAAAAATAAATCACCATTATTCCATGCATCTTATTGATTATAAAAGACAAGTTGTTTACCTTTGAGTTGTCTGGCGTCCCATATCGTTTGTGAGCTTTGTGGAATGGGACCCGCCTTTTTACGGCGGGCCTTGTCGAGTCAAAGAATTTTACTCATTTAGGTGCTGCGAAAGGGCGGCTGCGAGAACCGCTCGCGGTCGCGCTCTTCAATGCGGCCTATGGCTCCGAGCAGATGGTAATTTGCGCCTGCCCGAAGATGCTCAGACTGGCGTTAAGATTCTGATCATCAGCGGATCGAAAATGCCGACTTCCTGCAATGCAGCCATGTTGCGATGGACGCGAGCGAAAGCTGCGTTGAGACGGTTGAGAAGATGGTAAATGGGCACCTGCCATAATGCATTCTCTGTTAACGCGGGAATGTGTCGAATTCGGCCAGTCTTTCGTGAATCTCTTTCAGGATTTCTGGCTCACTTTCTTTCAACGCTTTGCGATCCTTAGCACTGCCTAGAATCTCATTTCGCGGACGAAGATATTTTCCCCAGACTTTTGTAATTGGCGATCCATCAATTTCTAAGGGATAAAATCCATGTGTCTCGTCGTGCTTTTCTCGTTCACTCTGAGTTTGCTGCTTTCGTAGTGCGATTCTCCTAGCCAAGTCGGCCTTGAGATCAGGCCCCCAAACGAACGTGTTATTGCCAGAAGTCGCAACCCACAAATCGCGATGAAATTTGTCACTTGAGACAAATACGTTTGCAAACGGCGCGTAGAAAAGGTATTGCAGATCGAGATAGTGACTTGGCCGTGGTCCAATAAAGCCACGGCCCAGTCCGGCAACGAACACAAAAGCAAGCCGCGCTACGGAAGCAGCGTAGGGCGCCAGGTCCCCAATGCGCGGAATCAACCCCGCATTCGACAGCATCAGGATTATCGTTCCTGGCCCGGGGGCGACCCGGAGAAACCCGAGTGTTGTTTGCAGAACTTCCCTTTGGGTTGTAAGACTGAAATCGGCAAATAGAGCGTTAACACCCTGCACAAGAGAGGGGATGCTCTTGGCTGACGCAAAATGTTCTTGGACGAAATCCTTCCAGTCGTCGCGTATTCTGTCGAGCCGGATTCTCTCAATGCCCTGGCGCCACACTGTAGCGCTTAGCTCATCCGAGGTATTGAAATTTCCAGCAGCCCATCGATCCCAAAGCTTCTGTTCGGGCGCGGAGTCATACAGCAACCCCTTGCCGCTACGGGAGATGTGAACGTTGGGAGCGTCAGCATCAACAGGAACTTGCCCGGTCAGTGGAACTGAACGGGTAAGTAGGTTGCCGATCGCGGCCTTGCGAAAATTGACCGGCGTCAGACCATGGATATTGCCGAGCTTGGAAGCCAGAGCCTTAACTACATTGTGTGGCACGGTGTGGGCGGTCGGTTCCTTTTTGAGATCACTAATGATCTCGCGAATCAGCACCGGCACAATAACTGGCCGAAAGAACAAACTGAATTCGAAGACTTCTTCCGGATTCAGCATCTGCAAAAACGACTTGTCGATGATTGCATTTGGTCCCATCATTTCGCACCCCCGCACACAGCCGGCCACATCGGGGTTCCGCGTGGCGCCCGCATAACTCCGAGCATGGCCGCGGCCCACCGCTTCCTTTTCCCTGGGAATGTGGCGCGCGGCGACTCCAATCGCCCATTTTTCAGATTTCGTGTTGGATTAAATTGCCCTTCTTTCATCAATTTTCTCCTTGATTGATGAGCGAACAAATGGTAAATTGTTACACCATCCTCCAAGCGAGGACCGCCTGTGCGGGAGGGATCTTTGAAAATTAGCATTCAGCACTCAGCCATCAGCATTCAGCCAAGACAAAAAACCGGCTCAACCTTACACGGGGATACGGATCAGAACAAGACCGGGATAAAATCCCACCGCCGAGGGCGGCGGTGCCACATGGATTACAGATCGCCAGCATCGCCGAGACCGGCAAGGCAGGTGATCAGAATTTGGAACGTAACTTCTTATACGTCGTTTGCAAATCTTCCGGCAGCACGCGCGTCTCGCCGATGGCACTCATGAAATTTACGTCGCCGAACCAGCGGGGAAGGATATGCATGTGGATGTGACCGGCCACGCCGGCGCCCGCGGCCTTGCCGATGTTCATTCCGAGATTAACGCCGTCAGGCCGATAGAGTTCGCGCAGGACGCCTTCCAGCCGTCGCGTCAGCTCCATCATCTCCTGCGCTGCGGGTGGTGAAAGTTTGGATAATTCGTCAACGTGATCGTACGGCACCACCATCGTATGACCGGACGTATATGGAAAAGCGTTAAGCATCACAAAGCAGTATTTTGCGCGATGGACGATCAGCGCCTGCTCATCGTTTTTGGTCTGCAGAAGAGTGCAAAACAGGCAGTCGCCCGGGGCATTTGCGCCGGTGATGTAGGCGTATCGCCAGGGTGTAAACAGATAGTCCATGGGCCTTAAAAACGATACCAGAAGGATTAGGGTTCTAAGCCAATTTTCCCGTTTTGAAGCGTTTGACAGCGTACTGAGCGGTTGTTATAGTCGAAGGAGTCTTATGGCCCTTTCAGGACTGCCGTAAGATCCGGCCGCTGGTTTCTGAAATCATACCAGTGGGACTCGGGGTCCCGAGTCCGCCTTCAGCACTACTGCCTCTCTTCAGTGAGTTCCAGATGTGTTTTGGGTCCGTTGGCAATTATAGGAATGTGGGTCGAGCATACAGCCCGTAGCGAGCACCATGGTTCCGACGCTGAATCCAACAGCTCAACCGATTCCGCCCAGTCCTACGAAAATTCAACAACTATGTCCGGGAACGAATCTCAAACTCAATCTCCTGAGCAGCCCAGCGCGGGCGTAGCTCACAAAGAAGAAACTCACATGGAAGACTTCGCCACAGCTCTTGAATCGTACACCCTAGAAACTGAGCCGGCGCCAAGTGAAGACAACGTCTTTAAAGGCACCGTGATCAAGATCACCGCAACCCATGTCGTCGTTGACATCGGCTTCAAGTCAGAAGGCCTTGTGCCGATTGCTGAAGTCACCGATGCTCACGGTAACGTGAAGTTCCAGCCAGGGCAGGACATTGAAGTGATGGTCCAGCGCGGCGAGAACGAAGAAGGCTCCGTTCTGCTTTCGCATGAACGGGCCGAGCGGGTGCGGGTGTGGGAGAACATCGAGAAGGCCTACCACTCCAAGGAAGCCGTTAAAGGCACGGTGGTGGAGCGCGTAAAGGGCGGCGTCTCCGTGGATATTGGCGTAAAGGCGTTTATGCCAGGATCGCAGGTGGATGTCCACCCGGTGCGCAACCTGGAAACGCTGAAAGGCCAGGAGATTGAAGTTCGGGTCATAAAGCTCAATAAAAAACGCGGCAACATTGTGGTTTCACGCAAGGCCATCCTGGATGAAGAAATTGCCTCCAAGCGCGGCAAGACCCTTGAGAATCTGGCGGAAGGCGCAATCCTTACCGGCACGGTAAAGAACCTCACTGACTACGGCGCATTCGTCGACATGGGCGGCATTGACGGCCTGCTGCATATCACTGATATGTCGTGGGGCAGGCTCACGCACCCGCGCGATCTCGTCCACGTGGGCGATCAGATCCAGGTAAAGGTTCTGAAGTACGATCCGGAAAAGCTGCGCGTTTCACTTGGCTTTAAGCAGCTCACGCCCGATCCGTGGCTTGACGCTTCCGAGCGCTATCCCATTGGCGCGCGCGTCAAAGGCCGCATTCTGAGCGTGACCGATTACGGCGCATTCGTCGAGCTGGAACAGGGCATTGAAGGCCTGGTCCATGTAAGCGAAATGTCGTGGTCCAAGCGCATGAAGCATCCTTCAAAGCTGGTCAACGTTGGCGATGAAATCGAATGCGTTGTGCTCAACGTAAATTCCAACGAACGCCGCATTTCGCTCGGGCTGAAACAGCTTGAGTCGAACCCATGGGAACGGCTGCATGAGAAGTATCCCATTGGATCGACCGTTGAAGGCCGCGTTCGCAACCTGACCGACTTCGGCGCCTTCATCGAGATTGAAGACGGAATTGACGGACTGGTCCACGTGAGCAATCTGAGCTGGACCAAGCGCGTCAAGCATCCTTCTGAGGTCTTGAAAAAAGGCGAGAAGGTAAAAGCCATTGTGCTGGGCATTGAGCCGGAGCAGCGCCGCTTGTCGTTGGGCGTAAAGCAGCTCCAACCCGACGCCTGGGAAAGCTTCTTCCAGACGCATCGCATTGGCGATGTGGTCCACGGAAAAGTGCTGCGGTTGGCGCAGTTCGGCGCTTTCGTTGAGATTGCTGAAGGCGTTGAAGGCCTTTGCCACAACTCTGAAGCCACTGATTCCTCTGGCGCTGGCGTGAAGCTGGATGCCGGCCAGGAACATGACTTCAAGATCATCAAGATGAATGCCGAAGAGAAGAAAGTCGGCCTGAGTCTGCGGGCAGTGGGCGAGGAAGCCAGCCGCGCTGATGTGGAAGCCTACAAACATCCGGCGTCGAGCGCGACGGCTACCACCACACTGGGTGACATCATCAACTGGAAGCGTGCCGGCAACGACCAGGACTAGCGGCTTCGAATCTTGAGCAATCAAAAGGGCCGTTCCGAAATGGGACGGCCCTTAAATTTTCTCCCAAAAACTATTTGCCTTTGATCTTCAAGGTCATGTTCACCTGGCGTCGGCTGTCAAAACCGCTCAGCGTTTTGGTGTCACTGCGCGCGCCTTGATGCTCCGCATAAACTTCGTAGTCGATATTGGCGGAAAGCCCTGAAAACCTGAAAGTACCATCCGGCTCGGTGATGTAGGTCTTGATTGCCAGATTTTTCGTATTCTTCAGATACACAATCGCCTTTTGCAGCGGCTGCTCCCGATCGTCCAGGACGTGCCCTACCAGCGTCCGCGTTTCACTCTGGCCTCGCTGGAACAATGCTGTAGCTCCGGCAACGGGGACGGCAAACGAGGCCCCAAAAGCCAGCAAAATTGCGGCTATAGCGGTAAGCCTTTTCATCGTCTCCACCCCCCTGCCCTGTCTTTTTGAAATTGAGCTACTCTGTCAGATGCAAGCTGATATCGCGCCGCTCCTCGTTATCAATATGAACCCTGGTTTCGCCCTTAAGTCGCACCTTTTTCGATAGTTGCGGCTTGCCATCGTCTCCCAGCGGAGCGTATTCGGCTTCTCCGCGGACCAGGTAGTCATTCGTTTTGGCCGGCACGCGCTGAGCAAACTCGCCGCGATGGTCGGAAATCAAGTCCCAGCTGGGATGCTTCTTCTTTTCCGGTCGGATCGAGATCTTCACGCCGTAAAGAGGCCGGTCATTCGGCCCATAGGCGGTGCCAAAGATCAAAGCATAGGGCTTTTCCTTTTGCGGCTTATCCTTGCCTGCAGCGACGGAGGTTGAGAAGAGCGCCAGAAGCACACACATTCCCAGACGCGCGGCCGTGTTCCGGCTCCAGCGCGGGTTAGTAGTCACCGTCCTCGTCATCCTCGTCGTCTTCGTCGTCGTCCTCATCCTCGTCCAGTTCGTCTACCGGATTTAATTCGAGCGGATGTTTCGTAATCACTTCAAAATCCGAGCCGCATTCCGGACAGGAAACAATTTCGCCTTCGTCGAGTTCTTCCTCATCCAAATCGAGGTCCGTATCGCATTCCGGGCAAATCGGCATTTCTTCCTCCATGGGATATTGTTACAAAGTGGCGGGGGCCATGTGATTATATTTAGAATCTCTTGGGATTGTCGTCAAGCTCTGAAACCGAGGAACTGAATGTTACTCATGGATTCCCTTAAAGATTCCCGCATACGAATTTCCTTGTTTGTCTCGATTGCGCTTCTGATGCTGGCAGCGCCTTTCGCCGTTGCCCAAAAACATAAGCCCAAAACCCGTGCTGCTGAATCCGCTGAAAAACCTTCAGCCACGGCCAAGCGGGACCGAGACCCCGCTATCATTCAGATCATAAAAGATGTTTCGCCACAGCGCGCCCAGCAGACCGACGAGAAGCTGGTTAGTTTTGGCACGCGTAGCACGCTCTCCGTCAATAATCCTGGCGCTGCCAGCTCCCCGCAAGGCATTGTAGCTGCCCGCAACTGGATCAAGTCAGAATTTGAAAAAATCTCCGCAGAATGCAACGGCTGTCTGGAAGTCAAGACTGACACCTTCATTGAGCAGCCTAAGGGGCCCAGAGACCGCATCACTCAACCCACGGAAATCCAGAATGTCTACGCCATCCTGAAAGGCACAGATCCGGCTCAGGCCAAGCGGATTTATCTGGTCACGGGACATTACGACTCGCGCAATTCCAGCAATGAGAACTCTACCGATCCCGCTCCCGGAGCCAATGACGATGGCAGCGGCACCACGGTTTCGCTCGAATGTGCGCGCGTGCTCAGCAAGCATAAGTTTCCCGCCACCATCATCTTTCTCACCGTCGCCGGCGAGGAGCAGGGGCTGAATGGAAGCACTCATTTTGCCAAAATGGCCAAAGAACAAGGCTGGCAACTTGAGGGCGTGCTTAACAATGACATCGTCGGCGGCAACCGCACACCCGGCGACACAATGCAGAACAACAACTGGGTGCGCGTGTTTTCTGAAGGTATTCCAGCCGCCGCCACCGATGCCGATTTGCGCCGCATCAAGGCAATTGGCGGAGAGAATGATTCTTCCTCGCGCGAACTGGCCCGCTACATTCACTCCGTGGGCGAAACTTATGATTTTGGGGCATTTTCTCCCAAGCTGATCTTCCGTCGTGACCGCTACCTGCGCGGTGGCGATCACAGCGCCTTCAATGAGCAGGGCTTTGCTGCTGTCCGCTTTACCGAATATCGTGAAGATTACAACCATCAACACCAAAACGTGAGGACAGAAAACGGCATCGAATATGGTGACCTGCCGAAATTTGTGGATTTTGAATATGTCGCAAATGTGGCGCGCCTGAATGCCGCGACACTGGCGAGCCTGGCTTCATCGCCTGCGCCGCCCAGCGACGTACATTTGTTGACCAAGCAGCTTGAAAACGATTCCAAAATCCAATGGAAGCCCGCGCCCGGAGCTACAGCCTATGAAGTGCTTTGGCGCAAGACCACTGACGCGGATTTCCCGGAAGAAAACTTGTTGCGAACGACCGAGCCAAAAGTTGACCTTCCGGATTCCAAGGACAATGTGATTTTTGGAGTACGATCAGTGGATGCCAAGGGTCACCGAAGCCTGATCGTGATTCCTGAACCGGAAAGATAACAGCATGGCGAGAACAATGACGCTTTCATTCCCGCCGTTTACGCGGGCCATCAAAATATTGGTCGCAATCAACGGCGGTATTTACTTTCTTGGGCTGATACTCGTTGCCATAGGCCAGGGACGTCTTGCCAATGCTATCTTTAATCCGCTGGCTCTCCGTGCGCATGACGTTGTCCATGGACATATTTATCAGTTATTGACGTATGGATTCGTGCACGCTGGTTTTTTTCACGTATTTTTCAACATGCTGATGTTGTGGATGTTTGGCTCCATGCTGGAAGTTCCTTGGGGCAGCCGCCGCTTCCTGGAGTTTTTCCTTTTCGGCGTGATTGGCGCGGGACTGGGCACGGTCGCTCTGGCTTACACGCTCGGGCCTATCGTCCATCTTGTTCCGCAAACTCCAACCGTTGGTTCTTCTGGCGGAATCTATGCAATTTTCATGGCCGCCGCCATGTTGTTTGGCGATCAGGAAGTCTTCATGTTTCCGCTCCCGTTCGCCATCCGGCTCAAATATCTGGTAGGAATACTCGCATTTGTGGCTTTGGCTGGCGCGCTGGGCGATGCCAGTGGGACCGCAAACGTCGCGCATTTGAGCGGTCTGCTCTTCGGTTATCTTTATGTCAAGTTCGTTCCCAGGAGAGGGCTGCTGTTCTCGGCATCTGAGGTCTCTTACGGACTCACGAATCGCTATCACCGCTGGAAACGTCGCCGTGCCGGCAAAAAATTTCAGGTTTACATGAAGAAGCACAACCAGGACGCCAAAGACTATTTCGACGAGTACGGCAATTTCCGTCCGCCTGATGACAAGGACAAGAAAAATGGCGGCAGCACAGGTGGATGGGTGAATTGAGTTTTTATCCCGACCCTGAGCTCGCCGAAGGGGAGGGAGCCCTGTCTCTACATCACCAATTCTCTTCGTGGCTAAACTGAATTTCTAAAGCGCGAAGTGCACCTCTCCACTTTTTGATTCGCGTTCTTTCGCGAAATTCGCGGCTAAGCTGTTCTTTATCCGCTCGATCTGCGCAAATCTGCGGCGACTATCTTTTCCGCCGCTCCAGCGGACTCACCGGTTTTATCCGTGGCGCTTTGCGTCTCTCCTCGCGAACCTGAACCGGATGCTCACCTGTGCCGACCACATGCAATCGCATAAAATTTGTTGACCCGCTGCTGCTGCGCGTCCCTGCTACCACGGCAATGATGTCTCCCGGCTGTACGGCATGCATCTGCAAAAGATATTTTTCAGCTCTGTGCACCATGTCTTCGGCATCTGGCGTCATTTCGCAAGAAAGCGGTGACACGCCCCACATCAGGTTCAGCCGCGCACAAACAGTAGTATTTGCGGCAAACGCAAAGATCGGCGCTGTAGGTCGATACTTGGAAATCAGCCGTGCCGTGGTTCCTGTCTCCGTATAGACGGCGATAGCTTTCATCTCCAGGTCCTGCGCGGCGTGCGCCACGGATTCACAGATCGTCTCTGAGATGGAAAGCTGCCGGTGTTGGCGGCGTCTTTGGATAGGCTCTTCCTTGGCCGACTCCGCTTCCAGCACAATCTTCGCCATCATCGCCACGGTCTCGCGCGGATATTTGCCGCTGGCCGTCTCGGCAGAGAGCATTACCGCGTCGGAGCCATCAAGGATCGCGTTGGCCACGTCGCTGGCCTCAGCGCGTGTGGGTCGCGGGTTTTCAATCATTGATTCGAGCATCTGCGTCGCAGTAATCACCGGCTTGCGCCAGTCCGAGGCGCGGCGGATCACGTGCTTCTGTATGATCGGAACTTTCTCCGGCGGCACCTCCACGCCGAGATCGCCGCGCGCCACCATCACTCCATCTGCGACATCAAGGATCTCTTCCAGATTTGCCGGATCAATGGCCTGAGGCTTTTCCAGTTTGGCGATCACCCATGCATCGGAGTTGTGCAGGCGCACCATGCGCTTTACCAGGCGCACATCATCGGCCGTGCGGATAAATGAAACAGCCACAATGTCCACGCCATGCTTCAGGCCAAACTCAAGATCTTTTTCGTCTTTCTCCGTCAGCGACGGAACGCTCACCACGGTCCCGGGCAGGTTGATCCCCTTGTGCTCGCCCAAAAGGCCGCCGTTGATCACTTCGCACTCAACGTCATCACCGCGAACCGCTGTCACGCGCAATTCAATCAGCCCATCGGAAAGCAGTACCCGGGAACCGGGCTCCACTTCTTTGGCCAGCGTCTTGAAAGTAGTTGAAAGCACTGCTGCTGTTCCGGAAATATCTCTCGGCGTGATGGTCAACTTCGCTCCGCTTTTGATGGCGATCGGCGTCCTGTATTTCAGCCGCCCGGTGCGGATCTTGGGCCCTTGCAGGTCTTGCAGAATGCAGATGGTACGGCCTTCTTTGTCGGCAACTTTGCGCAGCCTGTCAATCATCCGCGCGTGTTCTTCATGCGTTCCGTGGGAGAAATTCAGCCGGGCCACATCCATCCCTAGGCGCATCAGGTCGCGCAGCACCGCTTCTGAGCCGCTGGCCGGCCCAATGGTGCATACGATCTTGGCTTTCCTTATTGTGGGCACAATGCCCGTTTCCAGAGCCTTCGTTCCAGCGGTCACCCGTTCATACCTTCTTTTCCGTGGCGTCGCCTTCCGCCAGCTTGGGATAGACTTGCGCGTTCAATTCCGCTCCCAGCAACACGATCACGGAAACGATGTACAGCCACACTAACAGCGCAATGGCCGCGCTCAGTGAGCCGTAAACCACCGTGTACGTGGCATAGACCCTCACATACCAGCCAAACAGCACTGTCGCCGGAAACCAGAGCACCGCTGCCATCACTGCGCCGGGCAAGACACGCTGCCAGGATTGTGTCTTGGGAAGTCCGTGGTGATAGACCAGCGCGGTGAGCGCAATCGCCGTAAGTAACGCGATGCCCCAGCGCACGCCATCCCATACCAGCAGGATCAGCGGTTTGAAGAGATGCATGGTACCGCTTTGCACCCAGTTCTCTACCTCCGTGCCAAAGGCCACCAGGATTGTGGCAAAGCCCAGCGGAACCAGTCCCAGCAAGACCAGGTAAAGAGCAATCGCGCGCTCACGCCAGAAGCCCCATGTATTGGCCATGCCATAGGCTTTGCGGAAGCCGTCCATCCAGGAGATCATCACGCCCGTGGCCGCCAGCAGCGTCACGATGGAAGCCGAGTATATGATGCGCGTGGCATGGTGCTGCTTGCTCTGAAAGAACGCTAGCGCCACGGATCGCGATCCCGGCGGCAGCACCCAGCCCACGGCATCGCCAATCTGCTCCAGAAAGCCCTCTGTGTTGTGAGAGGCCTCCAGCACAGAAGTGATAACTAGGAATGCGGGAAACAGCGTAAGGATCGACGAATACGCCGCGCCTTTGGCGATGGAAAACTGCCCGTGTTGGAAGGCCTGCCAGAAGGCCCGACGAAGCCGCGTAAAGTGCATTAGCTGAATAGGTTAAAGGGGATTCGGTGCGTTAGCAACTGGGGATTGTGCCCAAAGCAGTTGTTTTTTTATCTGCGGCCATCAGCGCAGATCTGCGGCAAAAAGTAAAACGGGCTGGATCTCTCCAGCCCGCCATAGTTTATCGATCAGTAAATAGTTGTTTACTCTGCTGCCATCTCTTCGGCTTCGCCTTCCTGGCGCAGAAGCTCCAGCGCACGCTCTGCTTCGGCATATGCCTGGGAAACTTCTTCCTGCACCTTGGCGGCGGCCTGCTCGAGTTCCGGAGCCAGCTTCACATTGCGATAGTGCTCCATGCCCGTGCCAGCCGGAATCAAGCGGCCCACGATGACGTTTTCCTTGAGTCCGCGCAGGTGGTCCACAGCGCCCTGGATTGAGGCTTCTGTGAGTACCCTGGTGGTCTCCTGGAATGACGCCGCGGAGATGAATGACTCGGTTGAGAGAGACGCCTTGGTGATACCGAGCAGCAGCGGACGGCCCGTTGCCGGACGGCCACCGTTGGCGATCACACGCTGGTTCTCTTCAGTAAAGCGGAACTTGTCAATCTGCTGTTCCAGCAGGAATGTGGTGTCACCCACGTCCTCCACTTTCACCCAGCGCATCATCTGGCGGACAATCACTTCAATGTGCTTGTCGCTGATGGTTACGCCTTGCAGACGGTAGACTTCCTGAATTTCGTTCACCAGGTAAGCCTGCAGTTCCTTTTCGCCGAGTACGGCCAGAATGTCATGCGGGTTCAGCGGCCCGTCCATCAGCGGTTCACCCGCCCGGACGCGCTCGCTTTCCTGCACGTTAATGTGGACGCCCTTCGGCACCGAGTATTCTTTCTCCGTGCCGTTATCGGCCACCACGTAGATTTTGCGCTGGCCTTTTGAAACCTCACCGAATTTCACCACGCCATCAATTTCGCTGATGATTGCGGTTTCACGCGGCTTGCGCGCCTCAAACAATTCGACCACGCGCGGCAGACCACCGGTAATATCTTTGGTCTTGGTGGTTTCACGTGGGATCTTCGCCAGCACGTCGCCGGGGTGAACTTCATCGCCATCCTGCACCATCAAGTGAGCGCGTGAAGGCATGAGGTAACGCCGGGTTGATTTCGCCTTGATCACAATTGCCGGCTGGCGCTTCTCGTCCGGTGACTCACCCACCACGTGGCGAGAGAGGCCGGTGACTTCGTCCACTTCTTCATGGAGCGTCACGCCTTCCTGCAAGTCTTTGAACTGCACGGTACCGCCGACTTCTGTGAGAATGGCAAAGGTGTAAGGATCCCACTCACCCATTACCTGTCCCACAGTTACCTGCTGGCCATCTTGGACTTTGAGCCGCGCACCGTAAACCACTGAGTAGCGCTCTTTTTCGCGGCCCTTGTCGTCCACGACTGCGATTGACATAGCGCGATTCATTACCACCAGATCGCCTGATTTTGCTTTAACGGTCTGGGGATTGATGAAGCGCACCATGCCGGCCGTGCGTGCTTCCAGTCGAGACTGTTCAGACACGCGCGATGCCGTACCGCCGATGTGGAAGGTACGCATCGTCAACTGCGTGCCCGGCTCACCAATGGATTGCGCCGCGATCACGCCTGTGGCCTCGCCAAGTTCAACCATGCGGCCTGAAGCCAGGTTGCGCCCGTAGCATGCGATGCAGACGCCGCGTTTCGATTCGCAGGTCAACACGGAGCGGATCTTTACCCGCTCGATTCCGGCAGCCTGAATTGCGCTGGCCAGCTCTTCCGTGATGTCCTGGTTCACGTCCACAATTACGTTGCCTTCGTAGTCTTTGATCTTCTCGAGCGATACGCGGCCCACAATGCGGTCGCGCAACGGCTCAATAATGTCGCCCGCTTCCACAATGGAACCTACGTAAATGCCGTCGACGGTTCCGCAGTCCTGTTCGCTGATGATCACGTCTTGCGCCACGTCCACCAGGCGGCGGGTCAGATAGCCTGAATCGGCGGTCTTAAGCGCCGTGTCAGCCAGTCCTTTGCGCGCGCCGTGCGTCGAGATGAAGTACTGCAGCACGGTCAACCCTTCACGGAAGTTCGCCGTGATGGGCGTCTCAATAATTTCGCCCGACGGCTTCGCCATCAGTCCGCGCATGCCGGAAAGCTGGCGAATCTGCTGTTTTGATCCGCGAGCGCCGGAGTCAGCCATAACGTAAATCGGGTTCAGCTGTCCGACTTTATCCAACTCCTGCATGTTGTTGAACATTTCGTCGGCAACTTTTTCAGTTACGTTTGACCAGATTTCAATCACCTTGTTATAGCGTTCGCCGTTGGTGATGGCTCCGTCCAGATATTGCTGTTGAACGTTGATGACCTGCTTTTCAGCCTCTTTCACCAGACCTTTTTTGTGCTCAGGAATGACCATGTCATCAATGCCAATGGACAATCCCGCGCGCGTTGCGTAGCGGAATCCCGTTTCTTTCACTTCGTCCAGCATCTTGACCGTGGTTTCAAGGCCAAAGCGCAGATAGGTATAGTTCACCAACTGGCCAATGCCTTTTTTCTTGAGCAGGCCGTTGATGAACGGCATGTTCTCCGGCAGATGATCGTTCAGGATCGTGCGGCCCACGGTTGTGTTGATGAACTGGCGTTCAAAGTTCACCGGCTCCGTGTGGACGATATCCTGGTCGTCATAAGCCTGGGTCAGGTCGATGACTTCACCGCTATAACGCAAACGGATTGGGGTAAGCGTTTCCACTTCGCCCGCTTCCAGCGCCAGCAGAACGTCTTCAGTGTTGGCAAAAGCGCGGCCTTCACCCTTCGCGCCCGGCTTGCCTTTGGTCAGGTAATACAGACCAAGCACCATGTCCTGTGTGGGAACGGTGATCGGCTGGCCTGATGCCGGCGAGAGAATGTTGTGCGATGACAACATCAGCACGCTGGCTTCAACCTGCGCTTCCGGAGAGAGCGGAATGTGTACCGCCATCTGGTCGCCGTCAAAGTCTGCGTTGAACGCAGTGCAAACCAGCGGATGGATCTTGATGGCCTTGCCTTCCACCAGCACCGGCTCAAAAGCCTGAATGCCAAGGCGGTGAAGCGTTGGGGCACGGTTCAAGAGCACCGGATGGTCTTTAATCACCTCTTCCAGGATGTCCCAGACGATCGGTTCCTGCTGCTCCACCATTTCCTTTGCTTGCTTGATGGTGGTGCAATGCCCTGTCTGTTCCAGCCGATGGTAGATGAATGGCTTGAACAGCTCCAGCGCCATCTTCTTGGGCAATCCGCACTGGTGCAGCTTGAGCTCCGGACCAACCACAATCACTGAACGGCCGGAGTAGTCCACGCGCTTGCCTAGCAGGTTCTGGCGGAAGCGTCCCTGCTTGCCTTTCAGCGTGTCAGAGAGTGACTTGAGCGGGCGATTGTTGGCTCCACGCAGCACGCGGCCACGGCGACCATTGTCGAACAGGGCGTCCACTGACTCCTGCAACATGCGCTTTTCATTGCGCACGATCACTTCAGGAGCATGCAAGTCCATCAGCTTCTTCAACCGGTTGTTGCGGTTGATTACGCGGCGATAAAGGTCGTTCAAATCGGACGTGGCAAAGCGGCCGCCATCCAATGGAACCAATGGACGCAGTTCCGGCGGAATCACCGGGATCACGTCCAGGATCATCCATTGCGGCTTGTTGCCGCTCTTGCGGAATGCCTCGACAACTTTCAGCCGTTTGGCGTACTTGAGCCGTTTCTGCAGAGAAGTTTCGTGCTTCATCTTCTCGCGCAGTTCGACCGAAAGCTCTTCCACTTCAACGCGCTTCAGGATTTCCTTAATGGCTTCAGCGCCCATCATGGCCTTAAAGCCTGTGGCGCGGTACTGCTGGTCAAGCTCGCGGAAGCGTGTTTCTTCCTTGATCACTTCACGCTCTTTTACCGGGGCCTCGCCGGCGTCCACGACGACGTAGGACTCAAAGTACAGGACCGATTCCAGGTCGCGCAGTGAAATGTCCAGCAAGTGGCCAATGCGTGAAGGCAGGCCCTTGAAAAACCAGACGTGCGAGCACGGCGACGCCAGCTCAATGTGGCCCAGCCGTTCACGGCGCACTTTTGACAGTGTGACTTCAACGCCGCACTTGTCGCAGATCACGCCGCGATGCTTCATTCGTTTGTATTTGCCGCACAGGCATTCCCAGTCCGTCACCGGACCGAAGATGCGAGCGCAGAACAGGCCGTCGCGCTCCGGCTTGAAGGTGCGGTAATTGATGGTTTCCGGCTTGGTCACTTCGCCGTGAGACCAGCTGCGGATTTTCTCCGGCGAGGCCAGGCTGATTCGTATGGAATCAAAATCAGTAATCGTGTTACCCAGATCAAATGGACTTGAACGGTACAAGGTGTCCTCCTGCGTCGCTTAACGCGCGCCGCGCTGCGGCTTCCGGTTGCTGCTGATTTCCTGCTCTGCTCTCAACTCCGGCCGGAAGCGGTCCGGAGTTGAGTTGGGCTCGACTAACGGGGCGATGAAGCCCGGTTAGTCAGCCGCCGCGGCAACCTGTTTTCTGCCGCCTTCAGTCTTGATCAGCTCCACATCCAGGCAGAGCGACTGCAATTCGCGGATCAGCACGTTGAATGACTCAGGCACGCCGGGTTCAATGGCGGCTTCGCCCTTCACAATGGCTTCATAAATCTTGGTACGGCCAAATACGTCGTCTGATTTCGCGGTAAGCAGCTCCTGCAGAATGTAAGCCGCGCCATATGCCTCAAGCGCCCAGACTTCCATTTCTCCAAAGCGCTGTCCGCCGAACTGCGCCTTGCCGCCCAGCGGCTGCTGGGTGATAAGCGAGTACGGCCCAATGGAGCGGGCGTGGATCTTGTCGTCAACCAAGTGGGAAAGCTTCAGCATGTAGATATAGCCCACCGTCACCGGCTGTTCGAATTTGTCTCCGGTCATGCCGTCATAAAGATCCGTCTTGCCTGATTCAGGCAGGCCGGCTTCACGCAGCATGGATTTGATTTCCACTTCGCGCGAACCGTCAAACACCGGCGAGGCAAAGAACACGCCTTTAGTCAACGTCTTGGCTACGTGCACCAGCTCGTCGTCTTCCAAAGCGGTGATCTTGTCGCCGAACGGAGTGTCTTTGAAAATGCTCTTCAATTCGCGACGAATGGTTTCTTCGCGCGAGTTCTCTTTCAGGAACTCAGCAATGCGCTCGCCCAGTTGATGACCGGCCCAGCCCAGGTGCGTTTCCAGGATCTGGCCCACGTTCATACGGCTGGGTACGCCGAGCGGGTTGAGAACGATTTCCACCGGAGTGCCGTCTGCCAGATACGGCATATCTTCTTCAGGCAGAATGCGGGCAATCACGCCTTTGTTTCCGTGACGGCCTGCCATCTTGTCACCCACGCTGAGCTTGCGCTTCATGGCCACGTAGCACTTCACCAGCTTGATTACCCCCGGAGGTAGCTCGTCGCCTTTTTGCAGTTTGCCGATTTTCTCATTGGTGATCTTGCGCAGCACGTCAATCTGGCGCGAGGTCATCTCTTCGATTTCGTCAATCTGCTCGTTTACGCGCGGGTCCTTGTCAGCGTATTTAATGCGCTTCAGGTTGCGCGTGGAAATCCGCTCAATGGTTTCGCGATCAAGAATCGCTCCCTTCGTCAACAGGCGCTTGTTTGTGCGCTCGTCATGCAGGTCAGCCTGGACTTCTTTATTTCCCAGGATGGCCTCAAGACGCTTCAAGCGCTCGTCGGTCAGGATTCGGATTTCGTCAGCCAGGTTCTTTTCCAGCCGCTCGATCTGCGAAGCCTCAATGGCCTTGGCGCGCTCGTCTTTTTCCTGTCCCTTGCGGGAAAAGATTTTTACGTCGACGATCGTGCCTTCGATACCCGGAGGGCACGTAAGGGAAGCGTCACGCACGTCGCCGGCCTTTTCGCCGAAGATCGCGCGCAGCAGCTTCTCTTCCGGTGTGAGCTGGGTTTCGCCCTTGGGTGTTACCTTACCCACAATAATGTCGCCCTGCTTTACCGTCGCGCCAATGCGGATCACGCCGCTCTCATCCAGGTCGCGCAGCGCAGATTCGCTCACGTTCGGGATGTCGCGGGTTATTTCCTCAGGACCAAGTTTCGTGTCGCGAGCTTCAATCTCAAACTCTTCAATGTGGACGGAGGTGTAGTAATCCTCCTTCACCATTTTCTCTGAGACCAGGATCGCGTCCTCAAAGTTGTAACCGCGCCATGGCATAAAGGCCACCAGCACGTTGCGTCCAAGAGCCAGTTCGCCCTTGTCCGTGCAAGGCCCGTCAGCGATGACCTGGCCTTTCAGGACTCGGTCGCCTTTCTTGACTACCGGCTTCTGGTTGATGCAGGTGTTCTGGTTGGAGCGCTTAAATTTCGTGAGCTGATAAATGTCACTGCCCACTTCACGCGAGAGCTGCGTGGGATGATGCTCGCCTTCCACGCGCACAATGATTCGCTCAGAATCGACGGAATCAATGATGCCGTTGCGGCGGGCCAGAACCACTGCGCCGGAATCTCGTGCTGTAACGCCTTCCATGCCTGTTCCCACCAGCGGAGCCGCGGCACGAAGCAGCGGCACAGACTGGCGTTGCATGTTGGCGCCCATCAGCGCGCGGTTCGCATCGTCATGCTCCAGGAACGGCACGAGTGACGCGGCCACGGAAACTAGCTGTTTCGGGCTCACGTCAACGTAATCGACTTCATCCCGAGGCACGAGCACAAAGTTGCCGTTTTTACGGGCATCCACGATCTCGCCCACGATCTTGCCTTTATCGTCCAACTCAATATTGGCCTGGGCGATGACGTGTTTGTCTTCTTCCCATGCCGAGAGATAGAACGAGAAGGGTTCGGTCTCCAGCGGCTTCTTGCGGCGCTCTTTCAGGTCAGCCGTAACTTTCTCGGCTTCCTTCATCTCAATGTGATCGCCCACGCGGTATTCGCTATCACCGGCATTCACAATCGTCACAAAGTCCACCACGCGTGAGTCTTTCACGCGGCGGTAAGGCGACTCGATAAAGCCGTAGTCATTAATACGCGCATAACAGCTCAGTGAGCTGATCAAGCCGATGTTCGGACCTTCCGGCGTTTCAATCGGGCATATGCGGCCGTAGTGCGTTGGGTGAACGTCGCGGACTTCAAATCCCGCGCGCTCACGTGACAATCCGCCCGGCCCAAGAGCTGAGAGACGGCGCTTGTGCGTAATCTCTGACAGCGGATTGGTCTGATCCATGAACTGCGAGAGCTGCGATGATCCAAAGAACTCGCGGATCGCCGCCATTACCGGCTTGGCGTTCACCAGGTCATGCGGCATGGCCGTGGACATTTCCTGGTACACGCTCATCTTTTCCTTGATTGCACGTTCCATGCGCACAAGGCCGATGCGGAACTGGTTTTCCATCAGCTCGCCCACAGCGCGAACGCGACGGTTGCCCAGGTGATCGATGTCGTCCACTGCGCCAATGCTCTTGCGCAGCTTCAGGAGGTAGCGGATGGTCGCGTAAAAATCTTCCGGATCAAGCGTCCGCTTGTCCAGGCCAGTCGCTTCGTTCTTGTCATACAGCTTGATGTTGAACTTCAAGCGCCCTACGCGGCTAAAGTCATACTTCCGCGGATCAAAGAACATTCCGTGGAAGAGCGCCGTAGCGGTGTCCAGCGTTGGCGGATCGCCCGGACGCAGCTTGCGGTAGATTTCGATCAACGCTTCCTGCGGCGTCTTGACGGAGTCGCGGCGCAGCGTTGCGCTGATCACGTTGCCCACGTCGTCTCGCTCCGGGAAGAAGACGTGAATTTCTTCCACGCCCGCATCCATGATCTTGCTGAGCTTGTCGGCCGTGACTTCGCTGTTCGCTTCAAGCAAGACTTCGCCGCTAGCCGTGTCGACAATATCGGCCGCGGTAAATGCGCCTTCCAGATCAGTGGTGTCAATATCGATCTCAGTGATCTTGGCTTTTTGAATTTCTTTCAACACCGCCGGCGTAATCTTGCGTCCCGAGTGCGCGATCTCATGTCCGCTCTTGTCCTTGATGCTGTGTGCCAGCTTCAGGCCCAGCAGATTCGTCGGCTTCTCAATGGCGCTTTCCAGCGTCCAACGCAGCTTCTTCTCTTTCAGGCTGATGCGGTCGACTGTGTAGAACGTGCGGAGAATGTCTTCATCGGAACGCAGGCCAAGGGCGCGCAAAAAGATCGTTCCCAGGAATTTGCGCTTGCGATCAATGCGGACATAGAGAACGTTCTTCTGGTCGTATTCAAACTCCACCCATGATCCGCGGTAGGGAATGATCTTGCCCAGGAAATACGTGCGGTTGTTCGCGGTCTCAAAGAAGACGCCGGGCGAACGGTGCAACTGGCTGACGATCACGCGCTCGGTTCCGTTGATGATGAACGTGCCGTTCTGCGTCATCAGCGGAATATCGCCGAAGAACACTTCCTGCTCTTTGATGTCGCGAATGCTCTTGTTGCCGGTCTCCGGATCTTTGTCGTAAATCGTGAGTCGAATCGTGACCTTGAGCGGCGCGGAGTAAGTCATGCCGCGCTCTTCGCACTCGGCTACGTCGTATTTCAGCTGCAGTCCCACGGGGTCGCCGCACTTGTTGCAAAAGTCTGGCGTGTTGGCGTTGTAGGTGCCGCACTTCTGGCAGAGCACGTCGCCGGGGTGGAACGGATCGGTAATCACCGTGTTGCCGCAATTGCGGCAGGTGGTGCGCAGGTGATGGAGACCCTTCAGGTGGCCGCACTTGCACTCCCAGTTGCCAATGGCGAAATCGACAAAGGCCAACTCAGAGACATTGCGGAAATCGGTGATGGGGAAAACGGATTGAAACACTGACTGGAGGCCGCTGTCGTCACGCTCGCTCGGCAGCTTGTCCATTTGCAGAAAGCGATCGTATGAACGCTTCTGGACCTCGATCAGGTTCGGGATCTGGAGAGCTACCGGAATTTTGGAAAAATCGAGACGGTAACGTGCGGCACCATTCTTGTTCGGCATGAATAACTCCTAAAGACTTTTCTGCTTCATCGCGCGGCGGAGCGGATTGAAGCGGCTTGCTCGAAGATCTTTCTTCGTTAAAAGCAGGCCTTTGTTGACCAACGCCATTTCCAATCAGGCGTTAGCTTGCGGCCAAATTCACTGCGAAGCGGAAAAAACGAATCGCGCCAACAGGAGACAAGAGTTCCCGTTGACGCCGTCACAGCGTTGTGCGATATCTAAAATGTTTTTATCCGCGCCCGTCTGAATAGACCGTTCTTGTCCGCCCAATGCGGACCTGTTCAAGAGAACAACAACTGGCAGGTCTGGCTACGACTCCGAGCAAGGCGAATATTGCGGGAGCACCACGCCTGTCCTGCGTCAAAAAAAGATTTGTAAATACCGGTTTGGAGAAGATCTACCGTATCTATTTGATAATAGTAGTGTACTCCAGGATTCAGCCAAATGAAAGATTCAATCTTAATAAAGGCCTTTGCGCCGGGATAAGCGGCCAGCGGGCCCTAAAGCCCGCCGATCCGCTACTTTACTGAGCCAGCTACTTAATTTCGACCGTTGCTCCTGCGTCGGTGAATTTCTTCTTGATCGTTTCCGCTTCTTCCTTGGAAACGTTCTCTTTCACGTTCTTCGGTGCGCCATCCACCAGGTCTTTGGCTTCTTTCAGTCCGAGGCTGGTGACTTCACGTACCGCTTTGATTACATTGATCTTATTGGCGCCAGCGCCGGTCAGGACCACGGTGAATTCGGTCTTTTCCTCAGCCGGTGCCGCGCCCGCTGCCGCTCCGCCGCCGGCCATCATCACCGGGGCTGCTGCCGCTGCGGAGACGCCAAGGCGCTCCTCAAGCTTCTTTACGAGCTGGGCCGCGTCAAGCAGGCTCAACCCTACGATTGAATCTTCTAACTGCTGCAGATCTGCCATGTGTATCTCCACTCTTATTCAGTTTGTGCTGATTCGCCGCTTCCGCCCACCGTGTTCCAATGCGCCCAGACTAGCGCCACGTTGAGCTTCCGTCAGCGATAAACCCATGCCTGGAGGCCGCACTACGTCCCCCAGAAAAACCTTTTCAAACACTACTTACGCCGGGCTGCCGGCTTCTGCCGGAGCAGCTTCAGAAGAAGCGCCGCCCTCGTCTTTGAACTTTTTCTTCTCCACGCCCTGGCTCACCACCACTGCCAGGTCTCGGCCAACGGCATTCATTACCGTGACCAGACGCTGCGCCGGTGCGTTCATCAGGAACAGCAGCTTGGAGTAAATCTCTTCTTTCGACGGCATGGTTGCCAGCGCCTTGATCTCTTTCATGGAGATCACGCGGCCTTCCAGCACACCTGACTTGAAGGAAAATTCCGGGTTGTCGTCAACGTACTTGCTCAGCGCTTTGGCTAGCGCAACCGGATCCCCGCTGGTATAGGCGATCGACGTGACGCCTTTCAGCCCTTTTAGCGCTTCACCCACCTGCGTGCCTTCTGAAGCTCGCTTGGCCAGCGTGTTCTTGACGACTTGATACTTGCCGCCTGCCGTGCGCACCGTCTTGCGCAGCTCAAAATCCTTTGACACCGTGAGCTTGGAGAAAGTGCCCACAATCATGCTGCTGGCCTTTTGCAGGTCCTGGTTCAGCTTTTCAATCTGTTCCGCTTTTTTCGCTTTTGTGACCGCCATTGTCAGAATCCTTTTCTGTTCTGCGATGTCCTTGTGGCACAGCCGCCCTCGGCTGTGTCTTCTTTATCTATTCACACCAGCGAGGGCGCCGGTGCCACAAGTCTTACGCCTTGGCCGCTGTCTCCACCGGAGTAGTATCCACTGAAATTCCGGGGCCCATGGTGGACGAGATGTACGCGCCCTTGATGTACTTGCCCTTGGCCGCCGACGGCTTTGCCTTCACCACGCTCGTGATCACTGCGGTGGCATTCTCAACCAGCTTGTCCGGCGTGAATGAAATCTTTCCCACGGGCACATGCACCAGCGCTGTCTTGTCCGTGCGGAATTCGACTTTACCGGCTTTGATTTCTTTTACCGCGTTGGCAATGTCAAACGTAACGGTGCCGGTCTTGGGATTGGGCATGAGGCCTTTGGGACCAAGCACTTTACCCAGCTTACCGACGGATTTCATCATGTCGGGAGTTGAGATTACGGCGTCAAAATCCGTCCAGCTTTCTTTCTGGATTTTTTCGACCATCTCCTCGCCGCCGACAATGTCCGCTCCGGCAGCTTCGGCTTCGCGGACTTTTTCTCCGCTGGCGATCACCAGGACTTTTTTCGACTTGCCCAGCCCGTGCGGCAGGACCACCGTGCCGCGGACCATCTGGTCAGCGTGCTTTGGGTCGACGCCCAGACGGAGCGTGACTTCCACCGTCTCGTCAAACTTGGCGAACTTTACTTTCTGGAGCAGCGGCACGGCATCACTCAATAGATACTGGCGCTTCTCAATTGCCTCACGCGATTTCGTTATGTTCTTTCCTGCCTTGCGACTCATTTGTTTTTTCCTTATCTCCCACCGCGCCGGGCTCTTCTCCGTCGCCGTAGTACATGCGATTTAACTAACTATCCAACGACTTCAATCCCCATCGACCGCGCCGTGCCCTTCACGCTTTTGATCGCCGTTTCCAGCGATGCGGCGTTCAGGTCCGGCATTTTCTGCTTGGCGATATCGGCAACTTGCTTCTCGGTCACCTTGCCGACTTTATCTTTATTGGGCGCGCCTGAGCCTTTGGCGATGCCCGCGGCCCGTTTCAGCAGAATCGACGCCGGCGGCGTCTTGGTGATGAACGTGAACGACCGATCGGTATAGACCGTGATCACCACAGGAATAATCAGCCCGGCCATCTCTTTATTGTTAGTGCGGGCGTTGAACTGTTTGCAGAATTCCATGATGTTGATCTGCGCCTGGCCCAGTGCCGGGCCGACGGGAGGAGCCGGCGTCGCCTTGCCGGCTTCAATCTGCAACTTAACGGATGTCTGTACTTTTTTCGGTGCCATCTTGTCGTTTACCTGGTTCCTTTTTCGTTGGAACAGCTTGTGCCGCTCATGCTCTCAACTGTCATCCTGAGCGAGCAAAGCTCGCGAAGGACCTGCTTTTTCTCTTTGTGGCACAGGCACTCCTGCCTGTGCTCTCTTAATTTCTTGTGGATCGCAGGACCGCGTCCCGAACCCTTTTCGTTCTCCCCACAGAGCATCTCAGCTCATAGGGTTCCCTCGCTACGCTCGGGATAAAACCAAACTTTATGCTGCTACCTTCTCTACCTGCCCAAACTCCAGTTCCACCGGAGTCGCGCGACCAAAGATCGTTACCATCACTTTCAACGTCTCGCGATCCTCATTCACTTCGTCCACTGTGCCGTTGAAGTTTGCAAACGGCCCATCGGTGATGCGGACAGTCTCGTTCTTTTCAAACTTCACGCGGATCTTGGGCTTGTCCTTGCCCACATTCACGCGATAAATAATCTGGTTGACCTCATCTTCGGTCAGCGGCGTTGGATCGTTTGCCGTCCCAACAAATCCCGTTACGCGCGGCGTCGACTTCACCACATGCCACACATGGTCGCCTTCGCCCCCGGTGCGGAATCCCGTGAGGTCCATCTGCACCAGCACGTAGCCGGGATAAAACATCCGCTCCACGGTATATTTCTTGCCGTTGCGGATCTCCGTCACCGGCTCCGTGGGAATCACGACCTTGCCGATCTTTTCTCCCAGGCCAAAGGCCTGCACGCGCGATTCCAGTGATTCCTTCACCTTGCGCTCAAAGCCCGAATAGCTGTGGATGATGTACCACTTCATGTTCGGGTTGGTGTTCTCCGGCGGTGGGGCCTGTTCGCCTTCGGCGGGAGTCGCGTTGATGTTCTGCTCAGTCATGCTTGCCAACTTGGCTTTCCGGTGTCCACCTACCGCACGTGGTGGTGCAACACCCAATTAATTCCCTTCGCGATCACCTGGTCAATAATGAAAAAGTAAATGCCGAAAAGAATGACCGTGATGATGACCACTGTCGTGGTGGCCTGGACTTCTTTCCTGTTCGGAAAAGTAACTTTCCGCATTTCATTGCGGACGTCAGTAAGAAAACCCTTCGCACGCGCAGGAAATTGCATCATCTTGTTGCCCTGATCTTCGCGCGCCATCGTTACCGCCTTTGCCATTGCTTCCTTCCTTGCCCCAACCTGTTTGGCCGGCTTTCCAAAATCTGGCAGGGGCGGAGGGATTCGAACCCCCAAGTCCGGTTTTGGAGACCGGCAGTTTAGCCGTTGAGCTTACGCCCCTGTACCAGCAATTAGTAATTAGCACTTAGCAATTAGCCCCTTGCCTTCTGGCCTTCAGCACTTTTGGCTAAAGGGCCGCGGGTGCAAGAATTTTGGCTAATTGCCATTTGCCATTTGCTAATTGCTTACTTCACTTCCTTATGCCCTGTGTGCTTGCGGCACCGCTTACAGAACTTCTTGAACTCAAGCCGACCAGTGGTGGTCTTTTTGTTCTTGGTGGTCGAGTAATTCCGCTCTTTGCAGTCGCCGCACTGTAACGTGACTATTTCTCTCATAAAAACCAGCCCTTGGCTCTTAGCCTTTGGCCCTTAGCTTTTGCTGCAGGCCTCATCTGTTTTGTAATTGGGTAATTAAATGATCATGGTTTTGGTTTTTTACAAATTACCCAATTACCAAATTACTCAATTACCAATTTCTTCTTACTGAATGATCTCGCTGATCGTTCCTGCTCCCACCGTCCGTCCACCTTCACGGATAGCGAAACGCAGTCCCTTTTCCATGGCCACCGGCGTAATCAGCTCGATTTGCAATGAAACGTTGTCGCCCGGCATCACCATCTCCGTGCCCGCAGGCAGCTCAGCCACGCCCGTCACGTCTGTGGTGCGGAAGTAAAACTGCGGACGATAGCCCTTGAAGAACGGTGTATGACGTCCGCCTTCTTCTTTGTTCAGGACGTAAATCTCAGCCTTGAACTTGGTGTGTGGCGTGATCGATCCCGGTTTCGCCAGAACCATGCCGCGCTCAACATCGTCTTTGCCGATGCCGCGCAGCAGCAAGCCAGCGTTGTCACCGGCCATGCCTTCGTCCAGCTGCTTCTTGAACATTTCCACGCCCGTCACAACTGTCTTGCGCGTGTCGCGAAAACCGACAATCTCAACTTCCTCGCCTACCTTCACCTTGCCACGCTCGATTCTTCCGGTTACCACGGTGCCGCGGCCCGAGATGGAGAAGATATCTTCAATCGGCATCAGGAACGGCTTGTCGATATCGCGCGCCGGCAGCGGAACGTACTTATCGACGGCAGCCATCAGCTCGTCAATCTGCTTTTCCCACTTGGGATCGCCGTTCAATGCATTCAGCGCTGACAAGCGGATCACCGGAACATCGTCGCCGGGGAACTTGTAGCTCTTCAGCAGTTCGCGAACTTCGAGTTCTACGAGATCGAGGGTTCGGCGTCTCATATTCCACGTGCGCCGTGGCGATGGTAATACCGCGCTCGCGCTCTTCCGGCGCATTATCAATCGAGGCAAAATCGCGAAACTTGATCTTCGGATTGTGCTTCGACAACACCTTGGTGATCGCCGCCGTCAACGTCGTCTTGCCATGATCAATGTGACCAATCGTGCCTACGTTTACGTGCGGTTTGCTGCGATCAAATTTTTCTTTTGCCATTGCCTCTCCTCAAACGCCCCCTGAAGTCGCCAAAAAACTTCAGCAGCGTCAGTAATACCGATAAACCTTCTGGTATTTCTCGCGGACTTTCGCATCCACCTTTTCAATCCGCTCCAGATAAAACTCGCGCATCAGCGCCTGATCAGAAACAGTGAGGGATCCATACAGCGCCTTGGCCGACTTTCCTGACTTCGCCAGCCCGTTATCCACCGACTCCAGAATCCCCTGGTCTAAAATCTTTTCAAATTCCCGCACATATACCGTGCGGCTCTGCAGCTTGCTATAAAGCTTTTCTACCGCGCCAGAGCTGAAGACCCGATCGAGCGCTGATTTCAGCTGATCAAATTCTTCTGTCTTCGTGACCGCGATTTGTGCCTGTTGATACGCCATCTGATTTCTTGTGGCACAAGCACTCTTGCCTGTGCTCTGCAATACTCTTCCAGTACTTAGTATTTGGTACTTAGCCGAAAGCTGACAACCCGCTTTGCTGTCCAGAGCTGCTTGGCCCTTTCGGATAAAGCTAAATACCGAGTACCAAATACTAACTACCGTTTCCTGGAGCGGGAGACGGGAATCGAACCCGCGACCAACAGCTTGGAAGGCTGTGACTCTACCACTGAGTTACTCCCGCCCTGCTTTGAGCTATTTGCTACTCCCCGCCTCGACCAAACTACAAATCTAAAATCTGGAGCTGATGACCAGGATTGAACTGGTGACCTCTCCCTTACCAAGGGAGTGCTCTACCAACTGAGCTACATCAGCTCGAAAACTTTTAAACCGCGTCAGCAGAGGTCACCGAGTGACATCTTCCTTTTTGTTGCGGCTACGCTTCGCTGCCGCAACGTCTTACCAAGGGAGTGCTCTACCAACTGAGCTACATCAGCTCGAAAACTTTTAACCGCTCAGCTCGAAACTTCTTCGTCGTCCTGCTCGTCGCGAATCTCGTCAGCCCGGAAGTGCAAAACTGTTCTTACTGCAAACAGAGCCAACACAATCAACGTCAGGGACCGAATACCGACCTGGCCATTCCCAACAGGCAACGGGACATCTTCCATCGTTACCCAGACCAGCCCGGCTAGAACTGCGTAAATCGCGAGTGCCACATAAAAACGCTTGCGCTTTTGCATTTACAACTCGCGCTAAAAAACATGGTGCACAGGGGAGGATTCGAACCTCCGTAGCTCCGAAGAGCGGCAGATTTACAGTCTGCTACCATTAACCACTCGGTCACCTGTGCATTGAACCGAGCCGTCGTTTTTCTAAGGGCTCCGCAGCAAAGCTGCTGCGCCCTCGCATTCCGTTCGCGCTGAACGGCGCTCACTTCATGCTCACCCGGCTCTTCTCTCAAGGGCTCCGCAACGCCTCGCCCTCGCATTGCGTTCGGCGCTCACTGCATGCTTCGCCCGGCTCTTTTATGCTGGCTCACAAACGGGCGCTTTTCTCCAGCGGACAAAAGCGATTAAGGGACGCGCGAACATACTTCCGCATAAATCGTCAAAAAATCTGACGTTGGGGGAAGTCTTCGTGGGTTTGCCTTCCGGTAGAAAACTACTTATGTGTGCGCAGTGCCTGCTGTGTCGAAAGACGCGTCCAGCTTACGCGCTTCCGAAAATCCCGTCTTGCTATCTGGAGCTGGCGAAGGGACTTGAACCCCCGACCCTCTGATTACAAATCAGATGCTCTACCAGCTGAGCTACGCCAGCGTAAAACTTCCCGTAACCGGGCACAAAGTTAATAAGTTAGCACAGCGGCAATCCGCGTGCAACACCTTGAACCAACGCCTTGTCAGGGGAAACGTAACCTGCGTGGTACCGCTCCAATTCAATATTCTAGCAAGAACTTTGCCCTTGCGGCCACCATGCAACAGAAAAAAGTCACATAATCTATACTGATTGGCACATGTTCAAGCATCGCAAACTGCTGATTTTGGCCACTTTGCTGGTTGCGGCCGCGGCCGTCGGCTTTGTCATCTATCACCGCAGCACGCAGGTGCCTGAAACTGCCCGCCTTCTGCCGGAAGGCGACCTCATCCTCTACGCCAATTTAAAGCCCGTTCATTTATTCGATCTCAACAAATCCGGTTCGGTACAGCCGCAGGGCGACTATAAAGATTTCGTCGATCGCACCGGAATCCAGCCAGAACGCGATATTGATGAAGTTGCCATGTCTCGCCGGGACACACCCGATGGCAGCGATGTAGAGTCTTCAGAAATCCTGACCGGCCATTTCGATCAGAATCGCCTCCGCGACTATCTGCAGCTGCTTTCCTCCGCGCGTGAGCCTTATCGCAATTACACGATTTATTCCATCGCGCATGAGGGCCACACGGTGCGCGTAGCGCTGCTTGAGGGCGCCAAGGTTGCAATCACGAACATGGTTTCTCCGGAGCCCATGCACGGCATCATTGATCGATCGCTTAAACCTTCCGCGGGTCCTGTGCTGCTGAGCCACTACAGTGACGTTCCTCTCGGCAGCCTAGCCTGGCTCATCGATCGGATTCCCAATAAGCCCGATAACGTCCAGCTTCCCGGAGGATTCGCTATCACACTGCCCGCTGAAGCCGTCGCCGTTGGTTCCCTGCGTTACACAGGATCCCTGCTCGTTCGCGCGGATGTGTTCGCTCAAAGCGAAGCTCAGGCGCGGCAAATCGTTGACTCCGCCAACTCGCATCTGGCGCTGGTGCGGAGCATAGGACAGTTCATCAAGACCAAAGGTCCCGATCACGACATCAAAGCGGCGTTTGATAGTCTGCAAGCCACGCAAAAAGAAAATGTGGCGACTTTCACCGCCACAATTCCTCAATCGCTCCTCAAGAAGATCTGGTCAGAAGCTCAATCGCAGGGCGCGATCCCGACGTCGGCGAAGCCCTAAGTTGCAGCCTGAACATCACGATTGCAAAATGAAAAAGCAGCCGCAAACCCTCGGCTGCCCCATGATCGCTAGTTTAGATTGAGACTTACATGGCTCCTGAAGCCACTTGCTGGTTGATGCTGAAACGCAGGTATTTATGCGGGTTCACTGGAGTATTGAAGATTCGCACTTCATAGTGCAGGTGCGGACCGGTGCTGCGTCCGCTCTGTCCCACGTAGCCAATGGAATCGCCTCTGCGGACCAACTGTCCCGCGCTCACGGCAAAGCCTGAAAGGTGGCCGTAGAGAGTACTGATGCCATTGCCGTGGTCGATCATCACCACGCGGCCATAACCGTTCATGAAATCAGAGAAGCGAACAATGCCATCCGCTGGAGCGATGATGCGAGTGCCGTAATCGCTGGAAATGTCCACGCCGCGATGGAACGCTCCTTCGCCGCTGAACGGATCAATGCGCTCGCCAAAAGATCCAGTAAGCCTTCCCTGGACGGGCCACAGTGTGGGCGCCTGCGCCAGCCGCATCCAATCGCGCGTGCTGGTGTCGCGCACATCACCCATGCCAATGCCGACCGAGGCTGCGCCGGTCATGGCCGTATTCCGCAGCGCGTAAAACTGCTGCAGAGAGGCGGAAGCTGGATCGTCATCGTCAAAGGCAGGATCAGGCTTGAGTCCGTAGAGCGAAGAAACTTCACCTGCCAGGGAGCTAAGGGACTGTGCTTGCAGCTCGTTTTCCTGGGCAATCTGCTCAAGCTGAGAGTATTGTGATTTCAGGGCTTTCTGTTCGTCGCGAAGTTGGTTGAAACGCTGCGTCTTCACCACCATGCGGGTATAAGAGCCCAGCATGCCGGTAATGGTAAGCATGCCAATCAGCGCGCCGGCCACAAAAACGTACAGGTAATGCATGGGAACGGGAATTTTCAGCAACTCCCCTTCCGCATTTCTCGCCACCAACATGATGTAAAAACGCTTGCGCAAAATACTTACTCCTGTTAGTGATTTTCCCGATTCAAAAGTGCCCCGCGTGTCGTCCGGCTGGTACGTCTCGCTTTTGGACTCAAAAATTCGTCCGGGCAATTTACCGGTTAAAATCCCTTTGCACTGTCGGTCGGAGGTTAGGCAGCTAAAGGGATATGAAATGTTGGATAACCTTAACAAGCCCACTCTGGCACTGTCAACGTCCGAAGGTCTTGTTTGGGTAACGAAGGTCGATTGCTCCGCTCTGTCATCGAAGTCGATTCGGCCATGTCCTTCCGTTCCTTGGACATGCTGACCTTTTTCAGTTTTTATCTGGTGCCGTTGCTATCTCTGGGGAACAATGTAGCCTAAAAACTATTGTAAGTCTTTATTTATGATGTAGTTGCTTGATTCTCATGGTCAAAGAGAGAAATTTGATTCGGCAAATTCGGCGGCTGGCGTCGGCATCGATGAACCGCGCCGTGAAAATTGGCATTGGTGATGATTGCGCAATCCTTCGCCTAAAGCCTGGCTTTGAACTTTTGGTCACTACTGATCTTTGTATTGAAAACGTACATTTCCGCCGCGCCTGGCATCCGCCACAAGCTGTGGGACATCGTTGCCTTACCCGCGGCCTGAGCGACATTGCCGCTATGGGTGGCGAACCGCTCGCCTGTTTTCTGTCTTTGGGGCTTCCCGCCGATTTGCCACAGGCTTGGGCTAACGGCTTCCTCCGCGGCTTGCTGTCTTTGGCTGGCCGCTACAAAGTCCAGCTTGCCGGGGGCGATGTATCTTCTGCTCCGCAGATCACGGCGGATATCGTCGTTACGGGCCAGGTTCCGTCCGGCACGGCTATTCTCCGTTCCGGGGCGCGTCCCGGGAATCGCATTTACGTCACTGGAGCTTTAGGTGGATCAGGCGGGACTCTGAAGCAGCTTTTGGCTGGAAATGCGATAAAACCAACAAGATCCAACCCCCATTTTTATCCCACACCAAGGCTGGAAGTGGGAAGTTACATTCGAAAGCATGGTCTGGCAAGCGCCATGATCGACATCAGCGACGGCCTTTCTGTCGATTTACGGCATATTTGCGATGAAAGTGGAGCGGCTGCCATTTTGATATCCAACAAGGTTCCTATCCCCAAAAACGCCGATCTTGAGCTGGTGCTCCACGGCGGCGAAGACTATGAACTCCTTTTCACAGCACCTAGGCGAGCCAAAGTCCCGGCCCGAATCGCGGGCGTCATGGTCACAGAAATCGGTGAGGTCAGGAACCGCCGAGATTACTCCTCAGCAATACAAATTCTGGGTAACAATGGCAAAGTCAGGCCGCTGCCTCAGCGTGGTTGGCAACATTTCGCAAAGCAACGCTGACTTGTATCGCGGGCCAAGGTCCAGTAATGAAAGAAGTAGTAACTTTCCACCAATTGAAACGTAGGATGGTTTATGAGCTCACCAACTGGTCCAACTCCACCACCGCCGCCGATGTACCCAGTCGCCTCCTCACCTGTCACTCCTGAACCGGCTGGCCCCGGCCTTTCAGAGTCACAACGGCTGGTGAACACATTTTTCGCGCCGACCAAAACGTTCACCGATATCCGGCGCAATGCGAGTTGGTGGGTGCCATGGTTGATTTCAGCCGTATTCACTCTCATCTTCTCAGTTGTCGCCGTCCAGAAAATTGACATGGCGCGCTTTGTCCAGGAGCAGATCGACCGGTCTCCATCAGCTCAAAAGCGCATGGAACGCCTGACGCCTGAACAGCGGGCCCAGGGGATGGCCTTGCAGGCCACAATTACAAAGGTCAGCTTTTACATGGCGCCCCTTTTCTCCCTGATTATTGGGCTCGTCGTCGCCGCTGTTTTGATGGGCGTCTTTAACTTTATGCTGGGAGCAGAGGTTACATTTCCGCGCGCAATGGCGGTTGTCTTCTATGCTGGCCTCACCGGAATTGTGGCTACAATTCTTCTCACTGCGAGCTATTTGGCCAGCGCAGATCCCTCAACGATCGACATCGCCAGAAATCCTATGCCCACAAATCTCGGGTTCTTCATGGATCCGGAGGGAAACAAAGCGCTGTATGGCCTGGCGTCCAGTATTGACATTTTCAGAATCTGGTTCGTTGCTTTGCTCGGCTTGGGATTTTCAACAGTCTCTACCAACCGCAAGCCAAGCGTGGGGACAGCCATGGTAACAGCGTTCGTTTGTTACGGAATCATAGTTCTGATCGGAATCGGCTTCAAGATGGCATTCAGCTGATCGATTAGTACTTGCAAAAACACCCGTTTGCCCATCAAAATCAACCATTTACTGGTTGTTGCTGCTTTTAATGTGCCCGTTTATGATCTAATAACTAGTTTATACATGGCAGATTTGAAACTCAGGATCAGGCGCCGGCTTAAGGCCGCGCACCGCACTTTCCGCGAACTCAAAATGATCGCGAAGGGTCTGCTTTCGACCGACCATCCCATTCAGGTGCACATCATTCCCATGCGGCGCTGCAACCTGTCATGTGCCTATTGCAATGAGTACGACGATTTCTCTGATCCAGTTCCGCTGGAAGAGATGTACCGTCGCGTGGACAAGCTGGCGGCACTGGGCACCACGCTCATCACCATCAGCGGCGGTGAAACGCTGTTGCATCCGCAACTGGATGACATTATCCGCCGCATCCGTTCTCATGGCATCATTGCCGGACTGATCACCAACGGCTATCTTCTGACGCCGCAGCGTATCCAGCAACTAAACCAGGCTGGTCTCGACCATCTCCAGATTTCCATCGACAACGTGAAACCCGACGATGTTTCCAAGAAATCTTTGAAGGTCCTGGATAAGAAACTGCAATGGCTGCGCGCGAATGCCGAATTCCACGTGAACATCAACTCCGTGATTGGCGCTGGCGTAAGAGAGCAGTGGGACGCGGTTACCATTGGCAAACGCGCCGTGGAACTGGGCTTTACGTCAACGGTAGGAATTATTCACGATGGCACCGGGCAGCTTCGTCCTCTGGATAAAGAAGCGCGCACCGTTTTTGCCGAGATGAAGAAGCTGGGCAAACACAGTTACGCTCGCTTCAATCAGTTCCAGAACAACATCGCACTGGGCCAGCCCAACAACTGGCGATGCCGCGCCGGTTCGCGCTACCTCTATATCTGCGAAAACGGGCTGGTGCATTACTGCTCTCAGCAGCGCGGCTATCCCGGAACGCCTCTGTCCGACTACTCAGTAAAGGACATCCGCCGCGAATTCCTTACAGAGAAATCATGCGCGCCCAACTGCACTATATCCTGCGTCCACCAGACTTCGATAGTCGACTTCTGGCGCGCTCCGCAGGGCCTTGAATCGCATACCACCTTCCATCCGGCAGCACGCCCTGAACTGGTGCAGATTGAATCCGCCCGCGAAGAAGAATCTGTAATGGGCGACTAGCCCTCTACTCTACGGCTTAAATCCAACCGCACTCCACAAAGCCGCCGGCTGATACATTTTCCCAGCCGCAAACACCGTGCTCACTTTGCGGATGTCGCTGATATTTTCCAGTGGGTTTCCATCCACCACGATCACATCGGCACGCTTTCCGGCCTCAATTGTCCCTGAGTCTTTCTCCATGCCCATTGCGCGGGCGGCCACAACGGTCGCTGATTGGATAGCTTCCATCGGCGTGAACCCTGCCTGAACGTGAAGTTCAATTTCGCGATCCAGGCTAAAGCCAGGCACCGTCTGGTCTGTTCCGGAAACAATCGGCACACCTGCCTGATGAAGTACGCGCACCGTCGCCATCATGGCGCGAAACGTCGCTGCGGACTGCTCCGCCCTGGGCGGTGGCGCTCCCATGGTCTCCAGTGCTTCTTTCAGCTCCGGCGCAACTTTCAAGATTCCGGGTTCAAAGGCAGAAATAGGATGGTCCAGAGGATGCAAAATCACTTCCATCAGCGCCAGAGTGTCATCAACAACAATATGATGTTCCAGCAGCAGCTTGATTACTTTCTTCACATTCGGCGCATCGGGATCGATGGTCTGCGATTTGGGATCCACCATAATTTTGGTCAGATATTCCGCATGGTTGATCTGGTCCATGCCGTCTTCAATTCCCTGAATGGCATTCATGCCGAACGGAATGTGTCCCGTCACGGTCATGCCCAGCCGATGCGCTTCAGCCGTAACAATTTTCAGGATGTCAGGTTTCACCGAACTATATATTTTGATCTGCTGGAAGCCGGCGGCTTTGTATTTTTGTACCTGCTCGCGGGCCTGCTCAGGTGTATCGACGCGAATTACGCCCAGCGAAAACGGTCCGCTGCCATCTACCACGCCCGCCATCACCAGCCTGGGCCCAATGCCTTTGCCATCGGCTATGGCATCGCGCGCCGCGACAATAAATTCTCGTTCATTGCCAACGTCGCGCGCCGTGGTAACGCCCGTCGCAAGATAAATCGGTCCCCACTCCACTTGCTCAAAGTGCGCGTGCATCTCCCATAGACCCGGCAGCACGCTCTTGCCATGCGCGTCCACAATTTGCGCGCCTTGCGGAACGGGAGTGCTGGCCGCTGGTCCCGCGGCCGCAATCTTCCCGTCTTTTAAAATTACTACAGAATTGTCGATCGCCGGCTTGCCCGTTCCATCAATCAACCTGCCGCCCACAATCGCCGTTACCGATGCGGGCTGCCCGGTAAAATCTGACGCGACCTTGGCCAGGTTGGCCATCCCGTCACGTGCGGCGCCAGCCACAAATGTCGCTAGACCGTCTTCATAGCCTTCAGCCACGGCTTCAAAGTGGTCCATCTCGGCATCCACACTCACCACCGCCACCAAATGATCCTGCGAATCCAGCCACAGTGATTCCATACCCCAGATCAAGCCACGGATAGAAAGTTTGTGTAGCTGGACCTTGCGGCCGCCGATGGTGAACTCTTCAGTCCCCTGGTCCTGGATTTGCACTTCACCGCGCGGCAACGTCTTCAGCGTCTTTGGGCTGCCGTGCGACCGCCAGTAACGCACCAACATCATTTGCACTGAGACTGGCGCATAGCCCTGAATATCAAAAAAGTTCTCACCCGGCGGAATGCTCACGACACCCGCGGTGCGTCCATGCACCGAATCTTCTATGGAAGAGAAGCGGGAGATCTTCCCTTTGATCTCAAAGTCGCGCGGCATGAGATCTTTGGCCATGGTGAGTGAAGCTGTCAGTGGAACCGCTGTTCCGCGATCAGTAAACTTGAAATCCGACTTCAACGTGACTTCTTCTTGAGTGCGGGCCAGCGTGTAGGTTTCTTTGCCAATCAGCTGCTCGAATTTGTGTAAGTTGAAAACGCCTTGCTCTGGTGTTTGCAGCTCCGTCTGCGCCCAGCCGGACATACACACAAGCATCATTACCGCAAAAAAAACCTTCCTGACTGACTTCACAATCCACTCCTTTGTTCAATCAATTCATTTGGCCAGCGCATGCCGCAAAGCGGCGCGTGCCAGCGTGCGCGTGGAATCCAGCGCCGGCAGCGGCGATTCATTCTCATTGACGAGCAAGGGAAGTTCCGTGCATCCCAGCACCACGGCGTCGCAGCCTTGCAGCTTCAGGGATTCAATCACCTGCTCAAAGTAAAACAGCGACTCTGGCGTTTGCTCGCCCCGCACCAGCTCATCAAAAATAATCGTATTGATCTGTTCCTGCTGCTCCTTCGTTGGCCTCAGATACGCAATGCCCATTTGCTCCAGCTTTTCCGGATAGACCGGGCCGCTCACCAAAAACTTTATTCCGGTAATCCCCAGCTTTCTATAGCCGCGACGCTTTGCTTCCTTGCCGACTTCTTCTGCAATGTGCAGCCAGGGCAGTGGCGTTCGCGGCAACACGAATGGCATGGCTTCATGAATCGTGTTGTCCGGACAGATCAAGAAGTCCGCTCCTGCGCGTTTTAGCACTTCGGCGGACCGCAACATTAATTCCGCCACCGGCTTCCATCCTGCTCCGGCGTCAATCGGCTTCATGTATTCAGCCAGAGCGATGGTATGCATCGTCACTTCAGGGTGGGCATGCCTGCCCATCAGCGGCTCCGCCTCCAGGCAGATCGTCCGATAGCAGAGCGCCGCGCCTTCCGCGCTGCATCCAACAATGCCAATATGCTTGCTCATGCCAGAAAATCAATCTGCTGCATAAAGCGCAGCTTCTTCTCCACCGGCAAAAAAGACGCTTCAATGGAATTACGCGCCAGCTCGCGCAGATGTTCCTCAGTAAAGCTGAATTCCTGCCGCGCGATCTCAAATTCCTTGTTCAACGAGGTCTGGAACATGGCCGGATCGTCCGTGCTTAGGGTAACCATCAACCCTTCATCAAAAAACTTCCGCACCGGATGTTGCTGTAACTCCTTGCATGCGCCCGTGCGCAGGTTGCTGGTAATACACAGCTCCACCGGCACCTGCTTTTGCGCCATCACTTCCAGCAATTCCGGATCGTTCGCCGCGGAAAGGCCGTGCCCAATCCGTTCCGCTCCGATATTCAGCGCGCCCCAAACCGACTCCGGCCCCGTGGTCTCTCCCGCGTGGGCCGTCAGACGCATGCCATTGTCGGCTGCTTTTTTATAAAGATCGCGAAACCACTCCGCTGGCCCGCGCGCCTCATCGCCACCAATACCGATGGCGACCACATTGCGCTCACGCAGCCGCGCAGCCAGATCAAAAACTTCTGCTGCCGCTTCCTTGCCAAAGTGCCGTACCGCATCAAATATCCACAGCAGTGACACGCCAAAGTCGCGCTGGCCGCGCTCGCGTCCACGCTCCATGCCTTCAAAAATCGGCTCCACCGGCTGCCCTCGCCAGCGGATCACGCCTACGCTTACATACACTTCAGCATGGACAATGTTCTGCTGCCGCAGTTTCTGCATCAGCCGGTAGGTCACAAGCTCGTAATCTTCCGGCGATCGCAGCCGCTCCGTCACAGACTTAAACGCCATCAGAAAGCCATTGAAATCCTTGTAAGAATAAAGACGGCGAACATCGCCTTCAGTAAGCACGTCGCCGCTGCCCGCAATGTCATAGCGGTTGTTTTCAGTCGGCAAAGGCGTGTTGTAGCGGCGGCTTAGCTCCGCCAGCGTCGCAGGATCAACACTGCCTTCCAGGTGCAGGTGAAGTTCCGCTTTCGGGAGCGTCTGGATGAACGATTTAGAAGCCATCACCCTTTGCCGGCAGGAATGTTAGCTGGCGCAAACTCGCTGTGGCGGCGGCTATAAAGCCAATAGATCACCATGCCGATGGCCAGCCAGCCAAAGAAGCGGAGCCACGTAATCACCAGGAGGCCCGCCATCAATGAAACGCATAGCACCACAGAGATGATAGGAAAGAGTGGCACCCAGGGGACCTTGAATCCTCGCTGGCGGTCTGGTTGCGCCTTGCGCAGAAACAGCACGCCGAGCGAGACAAGCACAAAAGCGAAAAGCGTTCCAATGTTGGAAAGATCGGCCGCTTCGCCGATGTCCACTAACCCGGCAGGAATGCCGACAGCCGCTCCAGCAATCCAGGTTGACCAGTGCGGCGTCTCAAACCGGCACAGATCCGAAAACAGTTTTGGTAGCAGGCCGTCGCGCGACATGGCAAACCAGATTCTGGTCTGGCCATACTGAAAGACCAGCAGGGAGGAAATCATTCCCGTCAGTGCGCCAATCACAATCACAGCCTGAAAGAAGCGGCTTGTCCCCATTTGTTGCAGCGCGTATGCCACAGGCGCGGAAGCTGCATCGGCGTTGGTGGCAAAGATGCTGTATTTCTGCATTCCCAGCAGCACCAGCGCCACGCCGATATAAAGGACCGTGCAAATGATCAGGGACGCGATGATTCCGAAGGGAATATCTTTCTGCGGATTTTTGGCTTCTTCGGCTGCGGTTGATACCGAATCGAAGCCAATATAGGTAAAGAAAATGATCGCTCCACCGGAAATCACTCCCGCAAATCCAGACGGCGCAAATGGATGCCAGTTCGCACGGTTCACCAGCATTCCACCAACCACCAGGAACGTAATAATGGCGCCGATCTTTACCAGCACCATGATGTTGTTGGCCCCCGCCGATTCGCGAATGCCCCACACCAGAAGCACAGTCAAAATGAAAACGATGAGAAAAGCCGGCACATTGAAGTAAGCGCCCGACCAATGGCCCCCCGTCCATACAGGCGAAGACCAGTTATCTGGAATGTGGAGTCCAAAGGAAGTCAGCTGCGCTTTCAAGTATCCGCCAAAGCCAACTGCTACGGCCACGTTGCTCACCGCATATTCCAGAATCAGGTCCCAGCCAATGATCCATGCGATCAATTCACCCAAAGTTGCGTAAGAATACGTATACGCGCTGCCCGCAATCGGTATCATCGAGGCAAGCTCGGCATAACACAGTCCAGCAAAACTGCAGGCAATCGCTACGAGAAGAAATGAGATAGCGATTGCCGGACCGGCCGGCGGCCGTCCGTGCAGAAGCACACCGGAAAGGTTCCCATGCTGAAACAGGTTCTGGAAGACATCCAGCACCTGAGCGTGCAGCAGGGACGGAGTGGAAAACTCTCCAGCCGCAGCTGTCCCGGTCAGTACAAAAATTCCCGAACCAATGATCGCGCCGATGCCAAGAGCCGTGAGTGACCACGGTCCGAGTGACTTGGGCAGGCGATGCCCCGGCCTTTCCGAGTCAGAAATCAGCTTGTCAATGGACTTCTTGGCGAAGAGTTGGCTGGCCAGAAAGGCCTCCTTAAGAGAGACGCAAGTAATGGTCCTGGAAATACACGATGCGGCGCAGAAGCGCGGCGTAAAAGCGCACCAGGGCGCCTCTACGCCGTCATCAGATGCTTAGCGCTTGGCCGTGCCGCGAGCCATCTTCTTCATCTTGGGCTTTTTGGAGCCGCGCGGATATTCGCGGGGCTTCTTGGGCGCCTGCTTTTTGCGCGCCGTGCGCTTTGATTTCTTGCGTTCTTCCTTGCTCAATGTCTTCGTATTTGCCATGTACCTGTCCTATTTCCTGTTTCTAAATTTTAAAGATATGTTGCGAAGAAGCTTTACGCTCGCTCCAGGTGCGCGTACTTTTCCACCAGCTTTTTCAATCCGAATCGTGGAAATTGTACCGTAATCTTAGCGCTTTCTCCTTCACCTTCGCGCCGATACACCACTCCCTCGCCATATTTCGGATGTTTCACGCGCTGGCCGGGACGAAAAGAGCTGCCGCCCGCCGCCTTCTCCACCGGAATCTGTGGCCGGTTGAACTTCTTGCCGCGCGAAGCAAAGAAGTCGGCAATGTTGTCAATGGAATTGTACTTGGGACCAGTATATCCGCCGTTCGACCCCGACCCGCGCAAAGGCGCCGTCCGGGGGCCCCGGGGTTTGGATCCGTACGATGTCACGCTCTGGTCTTCATCTTCATAGCTGTAATGGCGCTCGCCATGGTCAGCGCTTTGATACGAAGCAGCTTGGCGCGCCCGCGACGAAGTGCCTAGCTCTTCCAGCAACTGCGGCGGCACTTCCTCCAGAAACCTCGAGGGCACGGTGGCATCCGGCATGTCTGTGCCATAGCGACGGCGATAGCGCGCATTGCTGAGCACCAAATGGTCCATAGCGCGCGTCATGCCCACATAGCAAAGCCTGCGCTCTTCTTCCATCTGATCAGGATCATTAAAGGCGCGTGAATGCGGAAACAGCCCTTCTTCCATGCCAACCAGAAATACCAGACCGAACTCCAGCCCCTTGGCCGAGTGCAACGTCATTAGCGTGACCGTGCCGCGCGGATCGTATGTGTCCACGTCACTCACCAGCGCGGCGTGGTCCAGGAATTCCGCCAGCGTCTCGCCTCGATCGCGCGAATCCATGGCGGCATTCACCAATTCGCGCAGGTTATCGATACGCGCCAGCGAGTCCGGCGTGTTTTCTTCTTCCAGTTGCTTGATGTATCCCGTGCGGTCGATCAGAAACTTGAGAATTTCAGGGATCGAGGCGGTACCGCCTGGTGCGCGAAAGCCTTCTACGGCTTCTGCCTTCTCGCCTTCGGCCACGGATTCGGTTACATCCTGGCTGGCTTTTATTTCTTCCGCTTCCGGCTCGTCATTCGCGCCAAAATCGAAACTGATGTTCTCTCCCAGTTGTGCGGGCTCGAACGATACATCCGCATCTATTTCTTCTACTGATTCTCTCCGCGCCTCCGCGTCTCCGTGGTGGATTTGTGAGGTTTCCGCCACACGTTCAGCAAAAGTCCCCAACAGCATGGCCCGAGCGTCTTCAATCAGGTCTTTAAAGCTCTTCAATGCCGCACAAGCACGCTGTGGCAACAGTCTGCGGTCGATAGCTTCGCTAATCGCCGACCATAGCGACATTCCTGTCTCCAGAGAAAGCCGCTCCAGCGTTTCAATGGTCGATTTGCCAATGCCGCGCGTTGGAGTATTGATCACGCGCAGCAAAGCGATGGAGTCCTGGGGATTGTTGATCAGTTTCAGGTAGCTGATCATGTCCTTGATCTCGGCGCGCTCATAGAAAGAAAAACCGCCCACAACCTGATACGGAAGCTGGTAGCGCCGCATGGCTTCTTCAATCAAACGCGATTGGGAATTGAGCCGGTACAACACGGCCACGCGAACATCTTCCGCGCCTTCTTCTTTCATTTTCTTGAGATAGCGCGAAATATAGTCGGCGGCAAAGAGCGATTCATTTTCGCCGTCGGGCGCTTCGTAATAGCCAATCTTGTTGCCGCCCTGGCGCGCGGTCCAAAGTGTCTTGCCTTTGCGTTTCAGGTTGTTCGACACAACCGCTGACGCGGCTTCCAATATCGCCTGCGTCGAGCGGTAGTTCTGTTCGAGCCGGATAATCCTTGCTTCAGGAAAATCTTTTTCAAATTCCAGGATGTTGCGTATGTCCGCGCCTCGCCAGGAATAAATTGACTGGTCTTCATCGCCCACCACGCAGACATTGTGGTCCGGCCCGGCCAGCAGCTTGATCAGCTCATACTGCGGACGGTTCGTGTCCTGGTATTCATCAATCAGCATGTATTGGTAACGCCGCTGGTAACGCTCACGCGTGGTGGCCGACGACTTGAGCAGCCGCACCGTTTCCAGCAGCAGATCATCAAAATCCAGCGCGTTGCACTTGCGCAGTTCCTTGCGGTACTCCTCAAAAATATGCGCAATCTTTTCCGTGATTGGATCAGCCGATTGCAGATACAGCTCCTGCGGATCAAGCATGTGGTTCTTGGCCCATGAAATCCGTGAAAGCACGGCACTCGGCTTGAGCTGCTTGTCGTCCAGACCCAGCCGGCGCATCACACCCTTGACCACAGCCTGCTGGTCGGATTCGTCATAGATGGCGAAATCTTTCTTGTAGCCCGCGCCCCCGATTTTCATTTCCTCGATATCGCGGCGAAGGACCCGCACGCAAAAAGAATGGAATGTGGCGATCAGCGGTTTGCGTAGCGTCCTGCCACCCAGCATGCTGCCAACGCGCTCCGCCATCTCTGCCGAAGCTTTGTTCGTGAACGTAACAGCCAGGATGGAATCCGGCTCAACACCCTTATTCTCAATCAGATGCACAATGCGATAGGTAATTACACGGGTCTTGCCGCTGCCCGCGCCAGCCAGAATAAGCAGCGGCCCGTCAACGGCTTCCACCGCTTGGCGCTGCTGGGGATTGAGCTTGTTGAGGAAGTCAGACACGTTAGATCAAGTATCGCGTGTTTGGGCTTTTACCGCAAAGGGCGCGAAGGAAGGAAAAGCCCAAACCTCACCACGGGAGAACGGAGGCACGGAGGAAAGCTTTTAGCCGCAGATTTGCCCTGATCCGCAGTTCAGCTAGAACACAGTAGCTGCAGTGGAGACGTAGCAGTGCTACGTCTCCACCCTCTAGATTTTCGAGTCGCAACAATCGCCGTTTTCCAAGCTTTGCACCTACCACGAAGCTTTGTGGCCAACGTTACGGCTTCGGAGTCGGGCTGGGCTGCGCGCGTGGTCGTTCCTCCGCTGGCCGAGGCCGCTGCGGACGATCCGCGACCGCAGGATTTGTTACCGGCGAAGCCGGAGCAGCGTTTTCGTCGTCTTGCGCCGGAGGGGTTGGCGGCAGCTCTTTCTCGATCGGCTTGCGCGGGAACATCTGGTCACGCTGCGCCGCCATATAAACAAATGACGCCACGATCACGGCCATCTGCTTCAAGTCTTCCGGTTGCAAGCGGTCATAGACGTCCATGTTGGAGTGGTGCGTGCGTGTGTCGTAGTCCAGCGGGTCCTGTATGAACTGGAATCCGGGGATGCCGACCGCATCGAAAGAGAGATGGTCAGTGCCGCCGGTGTTGCGCATGGTCAAAGTATCCATGCCAAGATCGTGGAAAGGCTTCATCCAGGCTTCAAAGATGGGCTGGACAGCGGCATTTTCCTGCATAAAGACGCCGCGAATCTTGCCGGAGCCGTTGTCCACGTTGAAATAGACGGAAACCTTTGCCTGCTCAGGCTTGATAGACATAGGGCCGTTCTCACGGCGCCGGACGGAAGGATCGCCTTTGCGCTCAGGGTCTTTTGACTCCGGTCGCGAACCAAAGTGATGCGCCACATACCATTCTGAGCCCAGCAGGCCTTGCTCTTCACCGCTCCAGAGGCCGATGCGAATCGTGCGGCGCGGCTTGAGGTCAAGCGCTTTCAGGATGCGCACAGCTTCCATCATTACGATTGATCCTGCGCCATTGTCCGTGGCGCCGGTGCCGCTGTGCCAGGAATCAAGATGCGCGCCCAGCATTACCACTTCATCTTTCTTGTCCGTGCCGGGAATTTCCGCGATGGTGTCATTCTGCGTCATGGCCTCGGGCCCGTCATAGAAATTATTCTTTACGTTCAGTTCAAGTTCCACGTCTTTCTTGGCGGCCAGGATGCGCGCAATACGAGTCCAATGTTCGGTGGCCAGCGTGATTTGCGGAGTACCGGCAGTCTGCCCCACTTTGTATGAGCCGCCTTGCTGTACAAACACCGTCCCGCCGCCGAGCGTGCCACGGCTGTGGTCGATCACCGCAAGAGGCTTTTCGTCGTCGAAAAATTTGTTGAGCTGCCGTTGCAGGCGTGCGCGCTGGAGAAATTCACGGAAGCGGGCCTCATTCCGCTCACTGGGAATCTGGTAATTCGCTATATCCGCCAATGACTTTTCATTCAGCCGTTCTGAAAGGGGCTCTACTGAAGGCTTTACCTCCGGATCGTCTCCGAAAAGCACGATCTTGCCCGCCAGCTTGCCTTTGTATTTCGCAATATCCTGTGGGCCGCGGATATTCACTCGAACAACGCTGCCGCGGACCGTGCCATTCGTGCCTGGCGTCCATGCCTTGGCATACGCGATAAGCGGCGCCGTATCTGGGGACACCATGCGCACATTTACATATTCATTGGCCCAGCCGCGACCGAAAGGTTCCCACGGCTCAAGATGCGAGTTGACCAGCCCAAACTCCTTCAGCTTGTCGCGGGTCCATTCATTCGCCTTGTGCATGTTGGGAGAGCCGGTCAAGCGCGCGCCAATCTGGTCCATCAATCCGCTGGCGATCTCCATGATCTTGGAGTTATGAAAACCTTCATAGCGGATCTTGCTGATCGCATCCAGATCAACTTTCTCCTGGGCGCTGCAATTGAGCGCGATGGCCAGCGAGAGTACCGCAATAAACGAGATAAGGCGCTTGACGATTGGCATTATTTCTCCTTGATGTGGGCCAGAATGGCGGGCAGAGAAGTGTAATCGCATCGCCGGACGCGGTCAAACAATGATGAGTGAAGATTTGTTGAGTTGCTAGCGAGCCGCCCGTGGCCGGCCTACGCGGATCAGCGCGATGGTAAAACCGCAAATTGCGCCTAAGATCGCCACCGGGACAGCGGCTTTGTAAGCCAGCGTCATGTCCGGAGTGGTGTGGCTTGCCGCCCTGAGCGCCAGCAGCACAAAGCACAGGAACGCCACGGAGAGAAAGAAGGTGATTACGCCAGAAACAAGACCGATCCCGGCACTCAAAAAGAATTTGTTCATAAAGGACCCATTGCTTCCGATAAATCAAGTGTACGTTAGAATAATAACGTGAGTCAGGCAGTCAATGCGCAACTCCGCACCGCGCAGGAAATTATTCGCGACGCGCGAGTCAACCAGGCACCCAACGGTATCTGCTATACCACGTCGGGCGAGGTCATGCTTCCTTCCGACGATCTGGAGCGGATCATCGGCGCTGTGCCGCGCCCGATTGCGGCCGCGCTGGAGCGCAAGGCCTTCTATTTTGTGCCGCTCGCCATTAGCGATGGCGACAAAACCCTGGTCGCCGAACGCTTTGACGGCGCGCCGCCAGAAGGAGCAATCTGCCATCGCAATATCGATTCCGGCAACTCGCAGTGCGTCTTTATCTCCACCCGGCTGCTCGATGAACGATTCGCCATTGCGTTTGAGTTTTATATCAATGTAGGCCACGCATTCGTGGACAAAGCCGGCATGTCCCCGGAATTTGCTGAGCTTGTCTGGTCTCAGGCGCAAGCCAACGTCCGCGGTGAGACAAGCCTTGACGCTCATGAATTTCGCAAAATGGCCGGATCTTCAGACCGCGTGGACGAAAAAGCCAAGTCAGACTATCTGGCTGCCACGTTTTGCGACTCCATCGCCATTTACCTGCTCTCGCTTTGCCTGGATGTGGATTATTACGAGCTGCGTGAACGCGATTACCCGCTGCTGGCGCCGTCGGCTCTGGCTGAACGCTTGAAGAAAGTTGCTGCGTTGTTTCCGCCGAACCCGGGATTCCAGTTCAATATTTTTTACAAGCGCAGGAGTTAAAGGTGAAACATCGCGGGCCAAACTGGTAACGTTCGCAACATTGTCTTTTCACCCTCCGCGCGAGGCCGGCTTGCGTGCCCGAGCGCGCTTCCACAGGTGCAGTGCGATTCAATTGAAACCAAGATGTGGAGCGGTGTGGAGCGCAGCGACCAGGCCAGTTGTCATCGCGTGAGGCTGACTCGCGTGCCGAGAGCGCGGCATCAGGAGCAGATTGCTCTGGTCAAATACGAGGATGTTGAGCGGTTGGAGCGTAGCGACAAAAACAAATGATAGCGCACCTAAGAGGCAAGCTTATCTCGAAGCACCCGAACCAGGCGATTGTCGAGGCTGGCGGCGTGGGCTATGACGTAACCATCAGCGTCCCTACTTTTTCTGAACTACCGGCATTGAGTGTTGAAGTTTCATTCTTCATCCATACCCATGTGCGGGAAGATACGCTGGCTCTCTTCGGTTTTCTGCGCGCAGGCGAGAAACAACTTTTTGAAAAGCTGCTGAGCGTGAGCGGGATTGGCCCCAAACTGGCCATTACTATCCTGAGCGGCATGCCCGTGGACGCGATGATAGCCGCCATCAAGGGCAATAACGTGGCCGCCCTCACGCGCGTTCCTGGGATTGGCAAAAAAACCGCTGAGCGTATGGTTCTGGAATTGCGTGACAAGCTGGATGCCTTCGGCGTCCCGCCGGATACCGTCACTACCGCCTCGCCAGTAGAAGAAGACGTGATCTCCGCGCTGGTCAACCTGGGTTATCAGCGGCCTCTCGCAGAGCGAGCGCTGGCCAAGCTGGGCGATGTTTCCAACCAGAGCTTCGATTCGCTCTTCCGTAAGGCTATGGCCGCATTGGCAAAGTAAGAACTTCCGCCAAATCTTGCCGATGAATGGCAGCCAAGTCAGCTTACACTTGCATTAGCCATGCGAGGCAGATCACATTTCGCAGTCTTTTTCTTGCTGATCACGATGTTATTGCAAGCAGTCGGCCAGAAACAACGGCAGCAGTACTATCTCAAGCCCGACCAGACCGCCGACCTTGCCGCAGAAACCAAGCTGAATACAGCAAAACAAAACTGCGAAAACTGGGCCGTGGCCGCGGGTTTGGAGACAATGCTTCAGCGGCAGAATATTCCGCTGGACCAGAGTTTCTGGGTCATGCGCCTGAATGGCGGCGAGCTGTGTGTGGACGACACGCCAAGCATCGACGCTCTGAAGCTGGTGGTGAACCATGACTTTGTTTTAGACGATGGCCGCCACGTTCGCCTGGAAATTCAGTTCGTGCCTGGGCCTCCGGTGAATATCGATCCCGTAATTGCCGACTTGAAACAGCAACAAGTAACGCTGCTGCTGTGGCGCGGGCATCCGTATTATCTGACCGGCGTAACGTATGATGAGCGCATTGGCCGTGACGGGACTCGCTTCTTTGAAGTAAAAGAAATCCGCCTGGCCAACACTTACGCCAAGCTGCCGGGCGTCACCTTTCTAAAAGGGCGAGACGATCCGGCAGAGATCGCCGGGATATTGAGCGTCTCAGTTCTTTCGCAATAGCTTCTTGGGTTTGCTATAACTGCGGCACGCTGTCGGCTGGCTCGGCGAGTTGTAATAGGCGATGCAGCATTTCCGGCGTAAGCGATGCTTGTCTGATCTTTTCACTCCCGAAATAGAGCGCAAGTTTTCCATCTAAGCCCTGGGCAGCACAAACCGCGCTTCGGGCGAAAACCCTGAAACCCAACAGAATGTGGTCCCCGGTCGTAAATTTTGCGATGGCCCAGCAATCACCCAGCAAGATCAGCCGATAGGTGGACAAGCTCCAAAAACCTCGCGAGGAAACTTCCACGGTCGATGACGAAGAGTTCTGGTCCATCAGCAGCTTGAACCACTCGTGTACCTGCGATCGCTCCGTTTCCCATCCTCTGCCGCGAGCCTTAGCATAAGGAATCCCGAGCTCCAGTTCGCGATAGACCATACGCATGCAAACTAGGGGAAGAGTGCACCGCAGGGTCCAGGCAGTGACAGTATGCGGGTGCGGGATGTAAAACCAGAACATCGCGAAGCCGCCGGCAGCCCAGCCCAGGGCGAGAGCATGGAACGCGTAACGCCAGTTCAGCCAAAAAAAAAGAACGATGATCACAGAAACTGCTGCGTTGATTCGAAGGCCAAGAGTCCCAGGCGCAGAAGCTGTCGATCTAACCGCCCAAAAAACAACTAGTCCGGCTATTGCAGTCCAGGAGAGTCGCTCGACATTAAAGGCATGTTCCCCCACCATAGCCCTTGCGGCAATGTTCAGGCGCTCCAGTCTGCTTTGGATCTGTGCCATACCCTAGTTGCCCCGATGGGCGACATTCTAACGCTCCTGAAGCGAAAATAATCTCTTTAGCTACTTTCCAATACAAAAACTGCTGAAGATCAAATTCAGGATGTCATCGGTCGTGGTCTCGCCTGTGATGGCATCCAATGGGCGCAACGCGCCATAAAGATCGAGCATGATCATTTCATGCGGAATGCTTCGCGTCACCGCGTGGCATGCGGCTTCAATACAGCTGAGCGATTCTTCCACCAGCCGCTGGTGGCGGATGTTTGTCAGAAAGCCGGTTTCCTGTTCCCCTCGCACGGAGTGGCCAGCGACTTCTTCAAGGATCGCCGCACGAAGCTCATTGATGCCGGCGCCGGTGACCGCCGAAGTGCTGAATATCTTCATTTCGGTCAGCGCGGGCTGGCCATCGGGAGCAAGATCAGACTTGTTGGCTACGGCCAGCGCGCGGCGCTTGGCGCTAACATCCAATAGCTCGCGATCTTCGGCAGAAAGTTCCTGCGTGCTATCGAGCACCACCAGCACCAGATCGGCCTCGCTCAGCGCTTCATACGACTTGCGGATACCGATGCTCTCGGCTTCGTCTGTGGAGTGGCGTATGCCTGCCGTATCGATCAACTTGATGGGAATGCCGCCCAGAGCGACGGTTTCCGTGACCAGATCGCGCGTGGTGCCGGGCGTGGCGGTCACAATGGCCCTCTCTCGCTCCACCAGCCTGTTGAACAGGCTTGACTTGCCCACGTTTGGCCGTCCTACGATTGCGAGTGTGAGGCCTTCATGCACGATCTTCCCGTAAGCAAAAGACGCGCGCAGCTGTTCAAGCGGAATCTGCACTTCTTCCAGACGCAACAAAATCTCAGCGGGCGGCAGCACCGAAACATCGTCTTCAGCAAAGTCGATGCCCGCTTCCATCACCGCCACCAACTCGACCAGCTTGCGCTTGATCGGCTGCAATCGGCGTGAAAGCGAACCTTCCAGCTGTTGCGCCGCGACTTTGGCCTGATACAGCGTTTGCGACTCAATCAGGTCGCGGACCGCCTCAGCCTGGGTGAGATCAATGCGGCCGTTGAGGAATGCACGCATGGTGAACTCCCCGGGCTCAGCCAGGCGCGCGCCGCGGCTTGTGGCCAGTTCAACAATATGCCGCAGCACAACCGGCGCGCCGTGTGCGGAGATTTCTATAACGTCGTCCGCGGTGTAAGAATGCGGCTTGGCGAAAAAAGTAACCACTGCTTCGTCGATCCGTTCGCCCGTGGCAGGTTCAATCACTTCGCCAAACACGGCACGCCCCGCGGCAAGCTCATGCTTCAGCCTCAGCATTGGGCCGGCGATCGTGCGCGCTTCCGCGCCAGCAAGGCGAACCACGCCAATGCCACCGCGGCCGGGCGGCGTGGCAATTGCGACGATGGTATCGTCCAGGTTCATTGGAGCAATCAGCTTGTTTTCTGAAGTCCCGACCCTGAGCTTGCCGAAGGGGAGGGATCCATATAGCTACGATGTTCTCACAGGATCGCCTTTAAGCAGGCTACGCGAAATCATGAACCTTCAAGATTTCAGTGGCGGTAGGAATCCCTCACCCGCTTCATTTGCGATCCCAAAAGAACCACACCTCGGTGTTGGTTGCGGGTTCGGGGACTTCAGAAAAGCTAATTGCAATTGCTAATTGCTGCCTTTCCGCTCCAGCCGCGCAAAATGGTCTTCAAGCCGCTCGTAAATATGGTCAACTTTGCGATGAAGATGGGCCACTTCCAATTCGGCCTTCAGGTTCACCGCAAAATCCAGGTCCGACTTCAATCGGTCTTTGGATGACAGTCTGTTTTGCGACATCATGATCACAGGCGCCTGAACGGAGGCGATCATCGATAGAAATAAATTCAACAAAATATAAGGGTACGGATCAAAGTGGTCCCGGAGCAGCGCCGTCGAATTAAGAATGACCCAGATGGCAAGAACAACTCCAAAGAGGATGATAAAAGTCCACGAACCGCCAAAAGCCGCGACTTTGTCCGCGATGCGCTGACCAAAAGTCAGCCGTTCTTCTTCTTCCAGGTTGGGATTGCGGGAAACCTGTGTGCGCAGAAGCTCGTCGGTAGCGCGCAGGCGGCGGCCCACAGCGGTGAGCAGGTCCATAGCGGCGTGCGGATGCTTATCGATAAACTCGAGCAAACGGTCGCGATGCATGACCAGCATTTCAGTCGGTTCGCTGGCTACGGCGGTGCCGGTGCGCGCGCCGCCATCAAGAAATGAAAGCTCGCCGATCACGTCGCCCATCTCATTTTCTGAGAGAACAATCTTTTGTCCTTCCGTGCTTTCAATGAAAAGCTCAACTCGTCCGGTCCGCAGGATAAAAATCTCGCCGCCGGCATCGCCATAATAAAAAATAGTTTCACCTGCTTTGAAGTCGCGGCAATCCATAAGCTGGGCCAGAGCTTCGCGTTCTTCGTCGTCCAGCAATCCAAAGATGGGAACTTCACCGATCATCGTCACGGTTGTAGACATAAAAGTTTTATTTTCCTGTCACTTTGGTTTCAAAACCGATCCAACGCCGACAAGCCATCCCTCAATAACTACCCGAGAAAATGCGCTTCGGGCGAGCGATTCCACGCACATCATAGCTGAATGCGGTTGGTATAGCAGCGTGATTTGGGGATGAAAACTGTTACCGGCGAGGCCGCGCCGGCTTGTAATCCTTGGGATAAAGCACCACATACCGGCGTCCGCCTTCGCCTTCACTCTGTGTTATCAGGGAAGCGTGGTCGCGAAACGCCAGATGAATCAAACGGCGCTCGCGTGATGACATGGGCGCAAAAGAATAGGGCACTCCGCTCTGCAATACGCGGTCAGCCGCCACCTTGGCGGCCAGCTTCAATTCCTGCTGGCGGGCGGCACGATATCCCTTGCAGTCAAAGCTGACTTTGTCATGGTCTTCAGCATGCAGGTGGAGCGATTCATGGGTCAGGACTTCAAAGGACCGCAAAACCTCTCCCCCGCGCTCCAGTAGCAGTTGGCTGTCAGGGCCGGCAAATTCCACAAGGATGTCAGGCGTCTCCCCTTCCTGGGCGATGGGGGGATTCACCGTGATGCGGTACTTCAATTTGAACGCGCCTGAAGAAATAACGTTCTTCAGGAATGCATCGATCTTCTTTGCGGTTGCTACCTTGTCCTGCAGCATTTGTCGTTCAAACTCCCCGGGGAATTTTACAGCTTATGCGTTAGCGTTTGCGCGCATTTCTCTTTTCAATAGTTTTCTTGACCTGCTGGCCCAGTTCAGAGCGATTGATGAATATCTGCTGTGCCCAGCCCAGCAGCGTACTGAGCGCCAGATAAATAGAAAGTCCGGCTGGCATGCTCCAGCTGAAAGCCCCAAACATCAGCGGGCCCATAAATGCCATGATCTTCTGCTGCGCCGGATCCATTCCGCCTTGTGGCGCGTTCTTCTGCTGCACGAACATCGCCACAATGATAATGATCGGCAGCAGATGCCAGGGATCCGGCATGGAGAGATCGTGTACCCAGAGCCAGCTCGCCTGACGCAGCTCAATGGCGTTATTCAGCATGGCGTAAAACGCGTAGAGGAAGGGCAATTGCAGCAGCAGAGGGAAGCAGCCGCCCACCGGATTGACGCCCTCTTTCTTGTAGAGCGCTTGCATCTCCTTCTGCATGTCCGCGCGGCGCGGATCGGTGAGGCTATAGCGCTTGTATTTTTCCTGGATCGACTTCATCTGCGGCTGGATTCTCTGCATCCGCAGTGATGATTTCATGCTGGAAATGCGCAGAGGCAGCAGCGCCATGGTTATCACCAGGGTCAGGAACGCGATGGCCCAGCCCCAGTTGTTGATCCAGTGCTCGTATGTCCATTTCAGCCAGAGGAAAAGCGGTCGCGCGATAAGGCTGAAGGTGCCGAAATCATAAATGCCGCGCAGATCAGGGCCGCCGGGATGACTCTGAATACTTTCCAGCACGTCCACCGCTTTAGCGCCGGCAAATACACGAACCCGCGTTGGGCCACCGGTATTTCCAAACGCCAGACCAACCACGTTGGCTTTGTCTTTGCCTTCATTCGGCTTGTCAGGATTTTTGGGGACTTCCGCCTGAGAGTTCAACGTAACCAACGTTGAGTCTTTAGGGCTGTCCGGCAGAAAAGCGACGGCGAAATACTGGTCGGCGGTCGCGGCCCAATCCAATGGACCGGGCACAGTATCTCCACCAACAATCCATTTCTTGCTTCTTATAATTCCGCCTGAAGTTGGGTCCTTGCGTTCCAGCGTTGATCCCTGCTGGTAATCAACCCGGCTCTTGGTATAGGAAACTGGCGCCATCTGGTCACCCAGACCGCTGGCCCACTTGGGATAGGCTGCGACCCTCTGGCCGTTCCGCAGAACTTCAGTTTCAACGCTGAGGATATTGTCTTTGTCAGGACGGAAAGTCTTGCGTACCGTGACCTCTCCATCTGAGAACTCATACGTCAACGCGCCGGATGTTGAGCCGCTTGCCGCGCCCCCGACATAAAGAGACTCATTTAGCTTTTTTTCAAGGTCTTTATCGTAGGCAAAGAATGAAAGTGGATTCCCCAGCTGACCTGCCACTGTCGGATTGACCAATTCAAAGGGCTTGCCGTTATCGTCGGTGTATTTGTACTTCTCGGTGCCGTCTTTGAGCTTTTCTTTTTCCGTAAGCAGCCACGATTTCACGCTGGCGCCGCGGTTTGTGAAGGTGATGCGATAGGTCGGAGTCTCTAAAACTGATTCCGTCTCACTCGCCGCCGTCTTCACGGGGACTTTTACCGCAGATGCGGGAGACTTGGGCGAGACCGGGGTTGAGGACGCTGTAGGTACGGCTACTGGGCTGGGCGTTTGCTGGGCCTGTTGCGACTGCTGTTGTGCCTGGTCTTTTGCCGGCGGCGTCTTCGGCTTCGGCATAAAGTACTGCATCACGCCAAGCACCACGAATACAGCTACCAGGGCCAGAAGCATGCGCTTGTCTGAGCCAGGTTCATTCTGCGGATTACGATATTCAGCCAATGAGGTTCTTCTTTTCCTGTCGCTTCGCTCCAAACCGCTGAAGCATGTCTACCAAAGTCATCTGTCGTGCGCCTGTGGCTCGTGGCTCGGCGACGCTCGGGCCTCGCCACTCCTCGATCAATCCTGTCGCTTCGCTCCAAACCGCTGGAGCATGTCTACCAAAGTCATCTGTCGTGCGCCTGTGGCTCGTGGCTCGGCGACGCTCGGGCCTTATACGCGTTTCAATCAGTCCTGTCGCTTCCCGAATCGTTGCACCTTGCTAGCTCTTCTGCCCTGCTTGTGGCCGCTCAACCGCCACTGCCTTTGTGGCTCCCTTTGCCGGCACAGGATCATAGCCTCCTCGCGCGAAAGGATTACAACGCAGGAGCCGCCAAAGCCCTAGTGCTGATCCATACAGCAAGCCGTGCTTTGCAACGGCTTCTGCTGTGTATTCTGAACAACTGGGCACGAATCGGCAGGCGACCGGAAGATGGGGAGAAATGGCGCCCTTGTAAAACCGCAGGCAAAACGTTGCAAGGTGCTTCATCGTCCACGGCCTCGTTGCACGGCGGCAAATACTTGCATAATCTCTGCATCCAGTTGGGAAAAGTCCAAGGTCAGCACGCTTTTGCGCGGATGTAACACCAGATCCAGCGGGCGGGCGAGTTCTCTCAGGTGGTTTCGCACAGCCGAGCGCATGCGCCGACGAATGCGATTGCGGTCCACTGCTCCACCCAGCACTTTCCCGACAGTAAAGCCTACACGTGGCCCCACGGTATCCTGGTTCTCGCGGTAGAAAGCCGTCATGTTTCCGGAGAAGTGCTTCCTGCCCTGTTTGTAGACCACTTGAAAGTCAGCATGCTTCAGCAATCGCGTTTCCCGGGGGAAGCCTTGCGACACTTTGTTAGAAGTTTCTTTCACGGCTGGTCTGGCAGGCAGAATGGACATTGCGGGTGAAACTATTCCCGGAAGCCAGGCTTCACGGAAACGCGCTTGCGTCCTTTAGCGCGGCGGCGGGAGAGAACGGCCCTTCCGCTCTTTGTTTTCATTCGCGTGCGAAAACCGTGCACCTTGGAACGACGGCGGCGGTTAGGTTGAAAAGTGCGCTTGGGCATTGACTTGTGGAACTCCTACTCAGGATTGTTTGCGCTGGGCAAACGACAAGTATAAAGGAATTCGGGCCTTTCGTGCCACTTTGAGGAACCTGCGAGCAGAAGGAGCTCGTAGGAGTTATTTTCTGCGTTGCCTCCCGTGCAACCAACTGTTGAAGTGACACTTTTCGCCAGTCCGCTGATCGTTGTTTATTCTTCTGGCGGCAAACTGCTCCGTTGCTATTCTCACCAGACAATTTCTCATGTGGCACGCGACAGGAACACCGCTATCACGTAGCAAGTGTGACAACAGAATGGAATCTTGCACCACGCTTGCTGCAATTGCAAAGCTACGATGACAAAACTATGGGCTACCTTTTGAAAAAAATTTGGTGATGGCAAAAAAAAGTCTGGCGTATGCATTTCCAGCGGGTGAACTTCGTGCTAGTATGCCCACCAGTCGAAAAAAAATCTGTTGCACAATGAAGTGTTCAACACTTCTGCTTCGCCCTTGTAGAGTTAAGATCAAGTTTCTTCGAGTTCAACCACGGGCCCTGGCCGGCTCGCAACATAGGAATCATCCCAAGAATGTCATTACCCGCTGCGACAATTACCGCAACTGCGAATCCATGGCTTCGAATACTCGGAGCGCTGGAAAAAAAGATTACTCGTCATTCCTATGACACATGGCTCAAGCCCACACGGTTCAGCCACATCAACGGCAACATAATTTTTGTCCGGGTACCGAACCCGGAGTTTCGTCAGCTGGGAGAAAAATTCGGTGATCTGATTCAGGAAGCCATGGACACGCTGGCGCCTGAATATCAGGACGTAAAGTTCGTTACCGCGGAAGAAGATCCCACAGTGCCTCCGGTCCGTTCCGATGGAGGTTTCGCTCCGGTTTCAGCCAGCGGCACATCGGCGCCATCCACCTCGAGACAGCAGCGCTTTGACTGGGACTCCGCCGCGCAGCTCAGCCCCAAATATACTTTTGGCGCTTTTGTCATTGGCGCAGGTAACCAATTTGCGCATGCAGCGTCACAGGCCGTGGCGGAGCGCCCTTCCAAAGCTTACAACCCGCTATTTCTGTATGGCGGAGTGGGCATGGGCAAGACCCATTTGATGCAAGCCATTGGGCATGAAGTAAAACGCCGACAGCCACAGGCGTCCATTTGCTACATCTCAAGCGAGAAATTCACCAATGAGATGATCAATTCGCTGCGCTACGACAAAATGATCAGCTTCCGCGATAAGTTCCGCAACGTGGACGTGCTGCTGATTGATGACATTCAGTTCCTGGCGCAGAAAGAACGCACGCAGGAAGAATTCTTCCATACGTTCAACGCTCTGCACGAGTCGATGAAGCAGATCGTGATTGCCAGCGATCGTCCGCCGAAGGAGCTGCCGGAAATTGAAGACCGTTTGCGCTCGCGCTTTGAGTGGGGCCTGATTGCCGACATTCAGCCGCCCGATCTGGAAACCAAAGTTGCGATCCTGCAGAAGAAAGCAGAGTCGGAACGCGTCGTTCTCTCAACTGATCTCGCCTTGTACATCGCATCCAATGTGCGCACCAATGTTCGCGAACTGGAAGGCGCGTTGATCCGCCTGATTGCGTATTGTTCACTGACCGGAGCTGAAATCAGCCTGATTACTGCTCAACAGGTGCTGAAGAACTTCATCGACTCACAGGCGCGCAAGATCACGATTGATGCCATTCAGAAAGCAGTGGCAGAGCAGTTTGGCCTGCGCGTGATTGAGATCAAAGCCAAGAGCAACTCTCGCGCCATTGTGTTCCCGCGACAAATTGCCATGTATCTGGCTAAGCAGATGACGGAAGCGTCATTGCCGGAAATCGGCCGGCAATTTGGCGGTAAGCACCACACCACTGTCATGCATTCAATCGACAAGATTGAGGAACAGCGGCAAGCAGACAAGGATCTGAACCGGCTGTTGAATAAACTAACGGAGACCTTGAACAGCTAGAGGTCGACGTTCAATCCATTTTTTGTAGGTTTAGGACAAATTATCCCTAACGATAACGCTATCCTGGGCCGAGCGCACCAGACATTTCCCCTTTTTCTATGTCAAGATGCGAAGGCGAAGGATCGGCTATCGGGCTCGCGTCCACATCGGCGAGTTCGAGCGGTTTGCCGTAAGTTTAGTGCAGAAAATCCACAGGTTCTCCACATTCTGGGGCAGCGATTTTCTACCAAAGACCAAAATGAAAAGATTAGAATGGCAGCCGCAGAACAGAAGCGCTACTAGCAACGGCAGAGCCGCTTTTAGCGGGATTTGCTGTATCCTGCATGAAGTGACATTTTGTGCACAGCATTTAGAATTTATTCAGGGGGCCAAAGATTATGCCTTCCGCCGTGGGCACTGAGGTGGGAACTACGATGGAAATCAGCGTCAGCAAAAACGATCTGTTGAAGGAACTCACGGCAACCCAGGGCGTGGTGGAGCGCAAGACCACCATCCCCATTCTCTCCAACTTTCTTTTTGAAGCGAGCGGGGACAAGCTGTCAATTACCGCAACAGATCTTGATCTGAGCCTGCGCACATCGTGTCCTGCAAAAGTGAAAAAAGAAGGCTCATGCACCATACCGGCGCGCAAGCTTTATGACTACGTAAAGCTGCTGGCTGATGGCGACATCAGCATCAAGCTGCTGGAAAACCACTGGGTACAGATTCGCAGCGGACGCTCCAATACCAAAATGGTGGGCATGGCGCGAGCAAATTTTCCCGCACTGCCTCTGTTTCCCGCCGAATCAGCGCTTCAGCTTCCCGCGCAGGTATTGCGCCAGTTGATTGGCCGGACCATCTTCTCAATTTCCAATGAAGAATCGCGCTACACATTGAATGGCGCGCTCCTGGTGCTCAAACCGGAATCGCTGACCATGGTCGCCACTGACGGACATCGGTTGGCGCATATCGAACACGGCGGCACCAAGCTGCCTGTGAGTGGGGAACTAAAGGTGCTGGTGCCTAAAAAAGCCATGGCTGAGCTGAGCACCCTGCTAAACAGCACTGACACCCAGATTGTGGAGTTTGCCAAAGACGAATCGACCCTCTTCTTCCGAATTGGCGGACGTCTATTGACATCCCGGCAGCTCACCGGGCAGTTTCCCAACTATGAAGCAGTTCTTCCGCGCGAAAACAACAAGTTTGTGACTGTTCATTGCGACGAGCTTTCATCTGCCATCCAGCGCGTCGCGCAATTCGCTGACGAACGCTCCAACGCGATTCGTATGCGCGTCGAGAAAAACGAATTAAAGGTGTCTTCATCAAACACGGAGACAGGCGAATCAGAAGATTCGATTGAAACCGCTTACGCCGGCGATCCCATGGTGATCGGATTCAATTCACAGTACCTGCTGGAATTCCTGAAGGTGGTCGGCTCGGGCGACGTTCGCTTTGAATTCAAGGACGCTCAGACAGCAGGGCAGTTGCGTCCAGACGAGGCCGCGGACAGCGAGTACCGTTATCGGTATATCGTTATGCCGATGCGAATCTGAGATCAGCGAAAAACAGCGCAATAAAACAGGCCGGACAACTGTCCGGCCTGAATTTCTTGGAGGCAATTTTCTTACTGGACTATTTTGCGAGCGAGAACGCGTTCCACCGTTTGTTCCACACCTGGAAGGAATGATTCCATTCCGCTTCCGGCAAAGGCCATTTCGCCGCGGACGGTGTGAGTCAAAAGCGCTTCATTCCAGCGCTGGAAGATGAGGCGGCGAGGCGAATCCAGTACGTTGCCGCGCACAGGCTCAGGCTTGGCCAGGCTGTATGCCCAGAGCGAAGCGGCGCTGATATAGACAAGAGTGGCGAGTGTCTGGAAAACGACGGTCAATGCAGGTAGGCGGTCAATCAGGTACGTGGTGCTTAGATCGACTCCGGCATAGATGCCAAGACCGAGTGCAATGCTCATGCTATGAGTACGCCACGATAGCCCGAGGCGTTTTTCCAGGCCGAAGAAAAGCAGTAAAAGACCACACTGCATCAGGCGAACCGTCCGCTGCAGCAATTCCATAGCAGCAATCATTTTGTTGTTTCCGGAGCCGGCTGTAGCGAACGCTGTAAGTAGCGCGGCCAGAACCAGAAAAACGGCGGCCCAGCGAAACAACATTTTGCCCAGATCGATGAGGGCCGAATACGGCTTGAGCGCATTGACCAGCAGTTCGTACAAAACCCAAAACTCAAAAACCATGGTGAGGCCGGTAAAGGCCCAGTAGACGTAAAAAAACTGAGGGCAAAAGAAAACAAACGGGACCAAGCTCAAGATGTAAGCGGCAATACAGATGGCGGAGTAACGGAAGAAGACGGGGAATTCCGTCCGCAATTTGCGCTGGTTCAGAATGCGGAGAATGAAGCCCTGTATGCCGCCAGCAACTACTGCCAGCGTTATGAAAATCCACTGAGTTTGGGAGATATGCACTTTTGCCTCCGAAGGAGCGTAAGCATACTACCCCTACGGAGGCTCTCACAAGCCTCTCGTCAACACCAAAGTACAATTTACTATTTAGTAATCATAGTCCAGGTTGCTAAACGGGGTAAGCCATTGATTTTAAAAATCTCCCCGACCCGGAAAACCTGGATACCGTAACCATGCCGAACTACTTACTAATGGCACATGTCGCACGTGGCGGACATTGAGGGTACGGTATGGCAGCATTTGAATGCGGCTTGCTGATATCGGTGGCCACGGCAGCATAGCCTGCAAAAACGAACAGAGCGAAAATTGACGAACGAAGAAGCGCTTTCATGGGGAATCTCTCCTGTTTTTATTCTTTTGAAATCTTTTATATGGGTTAAAACTTGGTCCTTGGTGTGGTGCATTTCGGTATTCTGAAACGCGGGCTTGAGTATACATTTCATCCCTGATTTTTCAATGGTTTATTAGTACTATTTGAGAAAGTTTTTTGGGGCAATTTTGTTCCTCCGACCAAATTTGGCAGTGCGTCCCTTATGAGTACTAAGGTGAGTGGCCCAAAGTACCTGTAACCCATTGAGTTTAGGTTACTTTGGTAATAGATGGCACGAGGCAGATGGGAAGGCCTTTTTGAGGGTTGTTCCAGACGCTGGCCGTTGGGGGAATCCTGAAAGGCAACATTTTCCACAGAATTCTTAAAATTCTTAAAACTTTCCAACCTGTTTCCTGGCACGCGGGTGTCCCATTCCGTAGGCGGCTGAAGACGCGCTTCATCCAACTGGAAACGGTTGTCCCGAAAATGGGCTCTGAATGCCTTACTCAAGCGCGTGTTTTGGCTCCTTTAAGAACCCTCGCTTCAACTCCGGTTGTGATACAATAAAAATTACGGCGCACATCCACTAAGCCATTGAATTTACAGTAACTTGAGAGTCATTCAGACTAATTTACATAAGGCCTGAAATAGTGGGCGGTTTGCGTCAGCAAAACAGGAGCCTGCAAGTTGTCTACCCGCGAATCTGGAACTGCGACAGCAAAACAAATGGCAGAACAAAACAAAAGCAAAAAGACCGGCGGCAACGGTAATGGGAATTACACCGCGGAAGATATCAAAGTGCTTGAGGGCATGGAAGCAGTACGGCTGCGCCCTGCAATGTATATCGGCTCCAACGGAGAGATGGGACTCCACCATCTGGTCTATGAAGTTGTTGACAACTCCGTGGATGAAGCGCTGGCCGGATATGCCACTCAGATCGACGTAACAATTCACATTGATAATTCCATAACCGTGGTTGACGACGGACGCGGCATTCCCGTGGACGATATGTTGATCGATGGGGAAAAAGTCCCCGCCGCTCAGGTTGTGCTCACAAAGCTGCATGCCGGCGGAAAGTTTGACAGCTCCAACTACAAAGTTTCAGGCGGACTTCACGGCGTGGGTGTTTCCTGCGTCAACGCGCTCAGTCATCAGTTTGATCTGGAAATCTGGCGCGACGGGCACGTGTGGGAGCAGGGATACTCCAAGGGCGATCCGCAGACCAAGCTGAAGAAAACCGGGACTACGAAAAAGCGCGGCACCAAAATACATTTTCTACCCGACAAGGAAATCTTCACCGCAACGGAATACAACTTTGACACGCTGGCCCAGCGTCTGCGCGAACTCGCCTTCCTGAACAAAGGTCTGGAAATCACGCTTACCGATGAGCGCCTTACCGATCCCAAGACCGGCGAGGCGAAAAAGCTGGAGTTCAAATACTCCGGCGGTATCGCAGAATTCATCAAGCATCTGAATCGTGGCAAGAGCGTATTGCACGACAAGCCGATTTACATGGAAGCCGAGCGTGAAGGCGTGGCAATGGAAATCGCTCTGCAATACAACGACGGCTATTCAGAAACAGTTTTCAGCTTCGCCAACAACATCAACACGGTGGATGGCGGAACGCATCTTTCCGGCTTCCGCACGGCGCTCACGCGCACGATTAACTACGCCGGCCAGCAGCTTGGTCTTTTTAAAGACGTAAAAGAAAACCTGACGGGTGACGACGTCCGTGAAGGTCTCGTCGCTGTGGTTAGCGTGAAGTTGCCGCAGCCGCAGTTTGAAGGTCAGACCAAGGGCAAATTGAATTCTGACATTGCCGGAATCGTTCAGGCATTTCTCAATGAACGGCTGGGTGCTTTCTTTGAACAGAATCCGCCGGTAGCGCGAAAGATCATCAACAAAGCCATTGAAGCCGCGCGAGCGCGTGAAGCTGCACGCAAAGCACGCGATCTTACGCGTCGCAAAGGCGCGCTGGACGGCGGCGGACTGCCTGGCAAACTGGCGGATTGTTCAGAGCGCGACCCAAACCGCTGCGAACTGTTCCTGGTCGAAGGTGAATCCGCAGGCGGCACCGCAAAGCAGGGACGCGACCGGCGCTTTCAGGCAATCCTGCCGTTGAAAGGAAAGATCCTCAACGTAGAAAAAGCACGCTACGACAAGATGCTGAGCCATGAGGAAATCCGCGCCATGATTACGGCGCTGGGCACGGGCATCGGCAAAGACGATTTTGATCCCTCCAAGCTGCGCTATGCAAAAGTGATCCTGATGACAGACGCCGACGTGGACGGTTCGCACATCCGCACGCTGCTGCTCACGTTTTTCTTCCGCCACATGAATGAACTCATCAAGCGCGGAAATGTTTTCATCGCACAGCCGCCGCTTTACGGCATCAAGAAAGGCAAATCACAGCAGTACATCAAGGACGATCGAGAATTTGTAAGGGTGATGGTGCGGCGCGCAGCGGAAGGAATGACTGTCCGCTATGGAGAGGGAGCCGCCAAGCTAGAAGGCGCAGCCCTGGCCAAATTCATGACCACCCTGAATGAGTACCTGGTTTTCTTTGACAAGGTGGACAAGCGCATACGCAATGAGCAGATTACCGAGTGGTTGCCACGGCTCGACATCTCTCAGCGCGCCGACTTTGAAGGTGATAAGAAGAACCCACCAAAGAAGATTGAACGGCTCGTGAAAGAGATCAACAAGCTGGCCAAAGCGGCTCAACTCAAGCAGGTGGAGAGCTACTTTGACGAAGAGCATAACGTCTGGGGCGTAAAGTTCACTGACTCCCAGGGCGCTGAGCGCCAGATCAACTGGGCACTCGCGTCCACGCCGGAATACCGCCAGATGACAGCCAAATTCAAGCAGATTGAAAGCTACATGGAACCTCCGTTCGTGGTGGAAGTGGCGGGCAAAGGCACAGAAGATGCTTCCGCGGATCTGAGCGACGCGGAACGCGAGGACCTGGAAAAAGCCGCCAAGAAATCATCCAAGACCACAATTCGCAGAACCAAGATTGAAGCCGAGCGCGTGGAGAAAAACTCAGCGCGTGAATTATTTGACTACGTCCTTGCTGAAGGGAAAAAAGAATATAGCGTGCAGCGCTATAAGGGCCTGGGCGAAATGAGTTCAGAACAGCTCTGGCAGACAACCATGGATCCTGAGCGGCGCACGCTGCTTTCTGTCCGCGCTGAAGACATTGAAGCCTGTGAAGTAATCTTCACCACGCTGATGGGTGAAGACGTTGAATCGCGCCGGAAGTTCATTGAAGAGAATGCACTGGACGTAAAGAATCTGGATATTTAGCAATGCCTACTTACCATTGGACGTGCCCATTTTGCGGGCGTGATACCACAATTACGCAGTACGACATCTCAAACAGTTCACACACGATGACGATCGCCAATTCACTAGGATCGCGTGTCTGCTCGACACATTTTGTAGTGTGCCCAAATCCACACTGCAAAAAGTACACATTAGATGTGAACCTGTATAAATACGAAAAGAAAGGCACGGATTGGGAAAGAACGGAACTCCTGTCGCAGTGGAGTTTAATTCCAGCTTCTGATGCAAAGGTTTTTCCTGATTATGTCCCTGCCAGTATTCGTGACGATTATGCCGAGGCGTGTGCGATAAAAAAACTGAGTCCAAAGGCTTCTGCCACCTTAGCTCGCCGTTGCTTGCAGGGCATGATTCGGGGCTTCTGGGGAATCAGCAAGGCGCGCTTGATCGATGAAATAGAAGCAATCAAAGACAAAGTTGATCCCCTCACGTGGAAGGCAATAGATGCTGTGCGACAAGTAGGCAATATCGGCGCACACATGGAAAAGACATTAATGTCATTGTAGATGTTGATCCGGATGAAGCAGCTCAGCTGATTGGCCTAATTGAGTTGCTTATCAAGGATTGGTACATCACTCGCTATGAACGTCAAGAGCGCCTCAAGGCTGTCACTGAACTGGCAAACACGAAAAAGGCAGCAAAGACGCCATAGCCTTCGAAGAGATGCAATTTGGGTCTGAAGAAGTGCTCATATAGCAGTCTGTCTACATTTCATCCTGAGCTTCCGCGAAGCGGTAGCGGAGCCAATCCCTCACATGCTCAGCCTCAGCAAAGCCTCGGCTTCGCAGTTCGGGATGGCGTCTCGAGAAGGAAACCGAACGGTTATGGTGATCAGTACAGGAAGTGAACAGGTTCATGCTGGCAAATCTGTTTAATCAAGAAATTTGCCTGATGCCCAAGTTCCTTTGTCCCTGCGACCCAGGCGCTCTCATAATCACCGTAAAAGCCCGCGATCTTGTCCCCAGCCACCACGACGAATTGATTTTCGTATTGCGGTAGCCATTCAGACTTGTGTTGCTCAAAGAATGCCAATTCGCGATCAAGAGGATTGTGCGTTTCGGACATTGATTCTCCATTCAACGCAAGATGCTGATGACTTTGCTAGCAATAATGCTACAAGTAGCATTAAGTGTGTTCAATAAATTATTGACAAGTCACAGGCGAGGTCGGCCTTCGGTAATCACCAGCACCGGTTCACGCCGGTTTCGATAAAGCGCCAGAAAAAGAATTGTCATGAGCACCCAGAGAACCAGCGTGACCACGCTGCCTTCCGGTCCCACGCTGCCGCCGGTGAGCCAGTCAGGCCCTTGCGCCAGGTGCGGATTAAAAAGGTGCCCTTGCGACTGGAAGCCACTGTCATTCACGCCAAAGAAAAATGATTGTCCCCAATCCCAGCCGGCGTGAGTTCCCACGGCAAGCCAGAGATTGCCAGTTCGCCAAAGCGTGGCTGCCGCGAACAGGGCGAAAATGCCTGTTGCGATAATTCCAACGCGTGTCTCGCCGCCATTGCCCATGTGGACTCGAGCGAACAAGATTGCCTGAATGATGGCCGCGGGCCAGAAGCCGATTCCATCCGCTAGGGTGTAAAGAAAATAACCGCGGAACGAGAACTCCTCAAAGAATCCCACGAGTAAAAAGACAAAGAACCAAAGCACACCCCAGCCGATAATCTGGGAATTTAGAGCGCTGAGGTTGCCGAAATAAAAAATGTGAAGTCCTCGCAGAATGCACAGCAGAAGAGCGAGTGGCAGAAATCCCCAGAACAAATATCCTCGAACAAATCTGGAAACAGCCGACCTTTGCAAAGGCAGGCCATAAATGCCTACGGGGCGGCGTTCAATTTTGCTCATGATCCATGCCAGGAACAAGAGAACCAGAAACAAAATGAGTTCACCAATGGCCTGGAAAATGGCGCGAAGAATATCGGAAGATGGAGCGCCCTTTGCCTGGCCTGAGCCAATACGCTTGGCAATGGCTCCCACCCCCAATATCAAGACAAAAATCATCCCGCAATAGATCAGCAGCCGCCAGCCAGCGCGCAAGCCGCGATCGTTGTAAAAGATGAATGAGAGCTTGTTCGATGCCGCGCTAGATGAAATTTCCGGCTCCATATTGCAACTCTATGATGATCCCCGCATGAAAGAACAGCAAAATCTATCAGAATTGGCTTTAATGGGGAACGCGGGGAATCAAGTTGCACGATGGCGTTGAGCTTTCGCCGCGACTGCATGATACAAATGTGAATTCATGCTCCAGGTGATCAGAGAATTCAGGGTTGGCCGGCCGCAGGTTTTTGCCGGGCTCATGCTGCTGGCATTTGTGGTGCAATGCCTTTGGGCGGCCAACACGCGCAAGCTTTCTGACCTGGAATACCGCTACATTGCCGCCGGATTGACAGGCAAAAGTGAAAAGGCCGTCAGCCCTTCTCCCTTTACCGGATGGGTGGCCGCTTTGCCCGTGCGGCTCATTACGCTAGCGAGAAAAATCGCAAATCCCTCGATAAGCGCAGCTCTGGCCGTTCCACGCCCCTGGATGCTGCGGTTGCCATTTGTTGTTTTTGGCCTGTGGCTGGGAGCAGCTTTGTGGTGGGTGGCGCGTCGGCTGTTTGATGACGATGGCGGCTATGTTGCGCTGGCGCTCTATTGCACTTCGCCCGCGATGATTACCGTCTGCAGCAATATTGGTCCGGAAATTATTCTGGCGTGGAGCAGCCTGGGACTGATTTATACGGCGATTGGCGTGGCCCACACGCTTTACGCCCCGCCGAAAAAATGGGTGCCACGCATTATCATCCTGGGACTTTCCATCGGCTTTGCCCTTGCTACCGCGTGGTGGTCCATCACTCTGGTGCTCCTGGCTTTTGGTGACATGATGTACCTTGCGCCAGGATGCCGCAAAAGGGCGTTCATAGTCCTGGCCAGTGCGTCCGGCATTGGCTGTGGGATTTGGGCAGCAATTTATTGGCTCACCGGCAGCTTTGGATTAGGCATCAAGCCGCTTCTGGCACAAAAGCCTACGCTGGACACTTTGAGTAATCTGACCTTCGCGTTGTCCGGGCACACAGATGGTTATGTGCTGGTTTTTCTATTCATTGCGGCGCTCACGGCCTACGGCAGCTGGGGCAGAGCACGCTATTTCGGCAATACTGCCCCTCTTTTAACCAGCCTGGCCGCAGTGCTGCTGTTTAGCCTTGTACCTGCCATCCGCATCTGGGACGCAACTTTAGGGTTAAGTTTTGTGTTTATATTTGTTGGCGGTCTGGCTGCGGACTTCCTGGAAACCCGCTTCCGGCGGCCAATAGCCTTGATTTTGGCTGCATGTTTTGTGGTTCGCGCCGTTCTGACCGTGATGGCGCTCATTACCTGGGTGCGAAATCCGGTGTAAATGCCGGTCGCGTGGGTTTATGATTGAAGTAGCTTCAGGTTGGTACTCCAAGCAGGTGCCTTATGTCTCCACGACTTTTGATCGTTCCTTTTTTGGCCTTCGCCCTGCAAGTGTCTCAAGCGCAGACTTTCAGCCATGGAGCACCGGCGTCGGTGGTGTCCCCGACCGCGGATGGCCGCCAGCATGGAATTCCGGCCAGCGTGGTTTCTCCCACGCAGATACCTTTCGGCGTTCATCCTCAACGCTCAATCCGTATTCATGGTCCGCTGCGCCGGTTTGGAAATCCCCGGTCGCACCGCCAGCTGTTTTTGCCGATACCGGTTTTCTATCCGTACTTTGGCGATGAAAGCTATCCTTCGGCTGCCGATCCATACGTTCCCGAGAGTTCGGCCGATCCAGCGCCGGCCCAGCAAGCCTCCAATGAGCGAAGTGACGATGAATTACGTGCTGCCTATCTGCAAGGCGCTCGCGATGCCATGAATCGTGAAGCTGACAGCCGTTACGGTGAACACTACATGGATTCTCGGGAGCGTCGCCGTCAACAGCCACAGCAGGATGAAAGAAAGTCTGATAAGCGGTCGGAGCCTAGCGAGGACACTGAAATTCAAGCGCCAGCACCGGTGGTAGAAGATAAAACACCCGCGACCGTTTTCATCTTTAAAGATGGTCACCAGCTTGAGACTAAAAACTACGCCATTATGGGCGGAACGCTATTTGATTTCTCCAGCAAGGTACTCAAAAAAATCCAGATGGATGAGATTGATTCTGCGGCTACGCTCAAGGCAAACGACGATCGCGGCGTGGTGATGAAGCTGAATTAGATCCCACAGTGCTCCCATAGCATTATTGGCAGTATGTATTGGGGCCTATCTGCATGGAGATTCAGTGATGCTGAAGCGATCATTCGCAATCCTGCTACTCGTGCTAGTTGTGATTTGCTGTACGGCGCAAACAAATCCACCAAGAGCCAGCGAAATCCACCAGCTTTATATCAATGATCAGACGGACCGCGGTGTTCCTTTCGATGGCAAAAAGCCAGCGGAGATTACGCCGGAACAGATGAATGCCAATGATATCGTTCGACGGCAACGGGCCAGCCAACTTCTAAATCAAGGTGTGCTGCAAACAGGCGAGGATTTCCATGATGCGGCATTCATTTTTCAGCACGGCAACAAAGCAGAGGACTACTTGCTGGCTCACGTATTGGCCATGCTCGCGGTGAGCAAGGGAGACCCTCATGGACGCTGGATTGCCGCTGCCACGCTGGATCGCTACCTTCAGGCCATAGGACAGCCACAGGTTTTTGGCACGCAATATGCGGAGCGGGGATATATGGAATTTTTGGACCAAGCGAGGAAACAGGCGGCTCTCAGCAAGACACAAAGCCAACAAAGTGATAGAAAAGGCGCAGCCCGCAGTCCAGGTGAGCCACTCTTCCCCGAGCGCGGTCGCAAGGAATGATCAGGAGAGCAAAAAGCAGGACGAATATTTACAAGAGCCTTATAACTATTTACTGATCCCGGATTCATTGCGAGCACAATATTGTGTTCCACCTATAGCGGATCAGAAAGCGCGCGTCATTGAATTGAATGGCGGAAAACCTGCTCCCCCCAAGCCCTTACCCGGTTGCTTAAAATGACTTGTCTCTACAAACAATTGTGATTCTTGACGTCTTGCCAATGTCTCGGATTCCGGCCTATGCGCGGCCTATTCGTCGAGCTCAGATTGCGCGCTCATCTATGGTATAATTTCTTGTATTTCTATTGCACATAACTTCCTGTAAATGCAGCTATTTAGCGCACATTTCGGTGTGATCACAAGGTGTGCCGAAATTGTTGCAGCGTTCGTAAAATTCGCCCGTCCTGAATGAGAGAAAAACATGGCCGATGAACAGAATCCGCAGCTCCCCCTAACGCCTCCTCCGGGTGGCGATGGCGGCGGTACGAACGCGGGAAACATACAGCCGATCAACATTGAAGAGGAGATGCGGCGCTCGTATCTCGATTACTCAATGTCGGTAATTATTGGCCGCGCGCTGCCTGACGTGCGTGATGGACTTAAGCCGGTGCACCGGCGCGTCCTCTACACCATGCAGGAGATGGGCCTGCAGTACAACAAGAAGTACACCAAGTGCGCCAAGGTAGTGGGACAAGCCATGGGTCTCTACCATCCGCACGGCGATTCAGCAATTTATGACACGCTGGTGCGCATGGCGCAGGATTTCTCACTGCGCTATCCGCTCATTGATGGCCAGGGAAATTTTGGGTCTGTAGATAACGATCCTCCAGCAGCGATGCGATACACAGAGTGCCGCTTGCAGCGCATTGCCGGCTCGCTGATGGAAGACATCGACAAAGAGACCGTTGACTTTGTACCGAACTATGACGAGTCAACAGTCGAGCCGACGGTCCTGCCAACGCGGATTCCTAATCTATTGGTGAATGGATCAAACGGAATTGCCGTGGGCATGGCAACCAACATTCCTCCGCACAATCTCACTGAAGTTGTGGAAGCGGCGATTTTGCTGGTGAACGCGCCAGCCACGCCGCTCAAAGAGATTTTAAAGATCGTAAAAGGCCCCGATTTTCCCACGGGCGCGTACATTTACGGACGCAGCGGAATTGAAGCCGCTTACACGCATGGCCGCGGCAAGTTTGTAATGCGAGCCAAGGCCGCGATTGAAGACCTGAACCAGGGACGCAAAGCGATCATCGTGCGGGAAATCCCCTATCAGGTAAACAAAGCGAAGATTGTTGAACGCATTGCGCAACTGGTGAATGACAAAGTCATCGACGATATTTCTGACGTGCGCGACGAATCCGGTCGCGACGGAATGCGCATTGTGGTGGAGTTAAAGCGCGGGGCCGAAGCGCAGATCATCCTGAACCAGCTTTTCAAGCACACGCAGATGCAGGAAAGCTTCAGCATGATTTTCCTGGCCGTGGTAAATGGCCAGCCCAAGGAAATGGGGCTGGTGCAGGCGATCCAGCACTTTATTGATCACCGCGTGGACGTGGTGCGGCGGCGCACGGTCTACCTGCTGGAAAAAGCCCGCGAACGCGAACACATTTTAGAGGGCTATAAGATCGCGCTGGACAATATGGACGCGGTGATCAAGATCATTCGCGGATCGGGCTCGCGCGCTGAAGCAAAAGAGAATTTGCTGGCGGCGAAGTTCAAGATCGTAGACAAGGCTATCCAGGCGAAAGTGGGCGGAGCGGAAGGGAAACTTTCACCTCGCCAGGCAGATGCGATCCTGGAATTGCAACTCTATCGCCTGACGCGGCTTTCGACCGAAGAAATCCTGAAAGAACTGGAAGAGATTCGCGGAAAGATTGCCGAGTTGGAATCGATTCTGGCTTCAGACAAGAAGCTGCGCGGCGTAATCGTGAAAGAACTGGAAGAAGTGAAAGAGCAGTTCGGCGACAAGCGCCGGACGGAGATCACCGACGAATCGACGGAAATCACGTTGGAAGACCTCATCGCCGATGAGCAGGTGATTGTGACGGTCTCCCACAGCGGATACCTGAAGCGCACACCGCAATCAACCTATCGCCAGCAGCGGCGCGGCGGAACGGGCCGCACTGGAATGAAGACCCGTGAAGAAGATTTTGTCGAGTATCTCTTCAGCGCATCGACGCATTCCTATCTACTGGTATTTACCAACACCGGACGTGTTTACTGGCTCAAGGTGTATGAGGTGCCGGACGTAGGCGCGGCGGGCAAGGGCAAGCACATTGGCAACCTGGTGGCGCTGCAGCCAGGCGAGACCGTACGCACGCTGCTGGAAGTCCGCAATTTGGAAGAAGAGAACCGCTACATCTTCTTTACCACGCGCAAAGGCACGGTGAAGAAGACACCAGTGAAAGACTTCTCCAATGTGATGTCACGCGGAATCATCGCCATTGGCATCGACAAAGACGATGAACTGGTAGCGGTGCGCCTTACCGACGGCAATCAGATCGTTTTCCTGGCGTCGCATGAGGGCCAGGCCATCCGCTTTGACGAAGAAGATGTGCGCTCCATGGGACGTCCGGCCTACGGCGTTCGCGGCATGGATCTGGACAAGAATGATTACATCGTCGGCATGGCGGTCACTCCGAAAGAGCTCAAGAAGACGAATGGCAAAGGCAAAGATGGCAAAGCAACAGAAGAGACGCTCCCCAGCCTTATTCTGAGCGTGACCGAACAGGGCTACGGCAAGCGCACGCCGGTGGAAGAATACCGGTTGCAGTCGCGCGGCGGCAAGGGCGTGATCAATGTGAAGACCACGGCACGCAACGGCAACGTGGTGGGAATCATGCTGGTGGACGAGACGTCTGAAGCCATGCTGATCAGCCAGTTTGGCAAAATCATCCGCATTGACACCAAGACGATCCGCGAAGCCGGTCGATCCACCCAGGGCGTCCGCCTCCTGCATTTGGAAGAAGGCGATCGCGTTGCGTCAGCGGTGGTGTTGCAGGAAAAAGCTGAAGAAGACACGAACGGGACATTGTTGCAGTAGACACGCCATCGGCGAAGTGAAGAAAAGCTCCCTTAAATATGGGGAGCTTTTTCTTTTGAATACAAACCGACCTAACTTGGTGCGACGGAAATTATTTCTTGATCGCGGCTCTGTTTTTCGCTTCCGGAGTACGTTTTATAAACTCTTCAATTCCGGCCCGAGAAACAAATGTCTTGCCCGCACTCACGATCTTTCTTATGCGGCCTCTCCGGATCAGGTCTACGATTGCCAGTCGGGGCAGACCCGTTTCCCGCGCAGCCTCCACGATGTAAACCCATTTCGTGGGATCAAGCTTTTTCTTCTTGGGACGGACAATTTTCATCCTGACGTAGCCCGTTCCAGCAGCGCCTCTTGGTCGACGGGCGAAGCCCATGACTTCAGCGCGCGAGACATAGACCCTTCCTTTGAACTGGCATGTGGTCAAGCGTCCCCGGTTTACCAACTCCCAAATGGCCTGGCGGGACACGCCCCGGGCGCGGGCGGCATCCCCCTTGGACATCCATTTGTCAGTATTTAACGTCTCGGGTTGTTCGGGCTCAGTGGTCATCGTGAAAGATCCATGCGCATGCTTGCGCAGCCATGGAAGAGGATAAATCAAACAGAGAAGATTTATCGATGCTTGGATTTCACTGGATCAGCCATGCAGGAGCCTTCGCGCAAGCCGGTCAAATTCGAAAAAGTGAAAAATGCTGCCTCGGCTGGCTGGCTGCGACACTTCAGCGTGCAGTGAACTATCCGTGGTTACAAAGCGGCTAGAATTGCGAATGAGTAAACACTTATGAAAGAAAAACACGCAATCTCCAGTCTAGGTTATCTGCTGGCCGATCCGGGAAGAACGGCAATGCTCCTGGCGCTGTTGGAAGGGCAATCTCTGCCGGCGGGAGAGCTGGCGCGAGCAGCTTCTGTCTCCGCACAGAGCGCCAGTGCGCACCTGGCCAAACTGAGCCAAGGCGGCCTGATTACTATGCAACGTGAGGGACGATGCTGCTACTACAAGCTGGCGGGACAGCGGGTGGCGAATGCGCTGGAATCTCTGGGAGCAATTTCAACCAGTCGCCCGGCGGCGGAATACATTCGATCAAAGGCTGACCAGTCCCTGCTAATGGCCCGCAGTTGCTACGATCACCTGGCCGGACGCGCGGGCGTGGCATTGACCGAAGCCATGCAAAATCAGCACGTGATCGTCGCCGAAGGTGACCGCAACTATCGAGTGACAGCCAGAGGAGCAGACTGGCTGAGGGAACTTGGTTTGGAAGTTGAAGAGCTCCGGCGTGGCAAGCGGCATCTCGCACGGCGTTGCCTGGATTGGACCGAGCGCCGGCCTCATGTAGGCGGGGCACTAGGTGCGGCCTTGCTGCAACATTTTCTAGAGGAAGGGTGGCTTGGTCGTTGCCGGGAATCGCGAGCGCTTAGAGTAACGCAAAAAGGCCGAATATCATTTGTTAAGTTGGGAGTGCCGTCACAGCTTGCAGCTAGTTTTGCGGTGAGCTAGATCTCACTTATCCAGGCTTGTCCCAATCGATATAGATTTGATATCGCTACTGTAAAGCCCATGATCGGCTTGTTCACTCATCAGCGCGAGCATTGCGAACTCGCTTTTGCGCACGCGGTAAAGGGGCTCTAAGCCTAACGAAGCCCGGCGCTTCGCCGCAACCCATGTCTCCATCCTGTTATAATCCGCCCGTCTTTATGAAAACTCTGAAACTCTCCCTCTTTGCCCTTGTTCTGTCGTGTGTCTCTTTTGCTCAACAACCCACTCAGCCCGCGCAAGCGCAGCATGTTGTGATACATGCCGGTCACATGCTGGACGTAAAAGCCGGCAAGGTGCTGGATAACGTCACCATTGTGATTGACGGCGACAAGATCACAAGCGTTTCCGGCGGGGGATCTAAGTCCAATGATCAGGCAGGCGCCCACGTCATCAATCTTCCTAACGCCACGCTGCTGCCCGGATTGATTGATGCTCACACCCATCTCACCTACGAGCCTAACTTTGGTTATCAAGAGCTGGGGGTTTCAATCCCCAAGGAAGCCCTGATCGGGGCCAAGAACGCGCGCGTAACGCTTGAGGCCGGATTCACCACGGTGCGCAACGTTGGGGCCAGGGGCTATACGGACATCGCGTTGCGCGACGCCATCAATGAAGGACTCATACCCGGTCCGCGCATCGATGCCAGTGGTCCCGCGATGTCTATCACCGGCGGTCACTGCGATGAAAATCTTCTTCCCTACGAATGGCACGCCAAAGCCGACGGCACCGCAGACGGCATCGAGCACGTGCAGGAGAAGGTCCGCGAGATCATTAAATACGGCGCTGACGTAATCAAGATTTGCGCCACCGGCGGAGTGCTTTCCAAGGGCGACGATCCGCGCGCCTCACAATACACGCTGGAAGAAATGAAGGCCATTGTTGCGGATGCGCATCGCCTGGGCCGCAAAGTTGCAGCGCACGCGCATGGCGCGCAGGGAATTGCCTGGGCGGCCGAAGCCGGCGTCGACTCCATTGAGCATGGTTCTTACATAGACGACGCTGCGATCAAAGTGATGAAAGAGCGCGGCACGTACCTGGTTCCCACGATGTACCTGGCAGACTGGATGCGCGAGAATGCGGTAAAGATTGGCTTGCCGGCAATGTATGCGGAAAAAATGAAATCAGTCACCGCCGCAAGCCGCCAGAACCTCAGACACGCTTTTGAGTCGGGAGTGAAGGTCGCTTTCGGGACCGATGCCGCTGTTTACCCGCACGGACTCAATGCACATGAGTTCGCCGTTTACGTTCAGCAGGGGATGACTCCGATCCAGGCAATCCAGACCGCTACAGTAAACGCTGCTGATCTGCTGGGCTGGTCTGACCGGATCGGGACGCTAGAGCAGGGCAAGTTTGCCGACATCATTGCCGTGTCCGGCGATCCACTCAAGGATGTAACCTTGCTCCAGAACCCGGTGTTTGTGATGAAGGGTGGAACAGTTTACAAACAGAAGTAGGCTCGAGCGTCAAAAGCCAGCAAACGCTCCGATGCCCGCGTATCCAAAGCTCTGCGCTCACAGCTCGACGTGCTGCAAGTCTAATTATTTTTAAATTGCAGGAGACCTTTGTGAAATTTATTCCGTTTTTGGCCGTGCTGTTGTCAGCTTTAGCTGTCCAGGCCCAGCACCCCAGCATGCCCGCTTCCGACAGCGCCAACAATGACAAAGTTTTTAATTCGCTCGCGGACCAATACTTTGATAAATACTATTTCAAATTCAATCCATCACAGGGTACGGCGGCGGGATTTCACCAGTACGACGCTCAGTTGGAAGATTATTCCAAGGCATCGCTGGACCAGCAGATCACGACGCTGAAGAACTTCCAAAAGGTGATCGCCAAGATTGATCCGCTGCAGCTTTCAGCCGCGACCCGGGTGGACCACACGCTGGTGCTGAATGACATCAACGCGCGTCTGCTCTCGCTGGAAAATATCCGCTCGTGGGAAAAGAATCCTGATCTCTATTCTTCCGGCGTCACCAACTCCATCTTTGTGATCATGGCGCGCACGTTCGCGCCGCCGGCAGAACGGTTGAAGTCCGTCATCGCCCGGGAAAAACAGATCCCCGCCGTGTTTCAAGCAGCACGGCAGAACCTGAAGAATCCGCCGCCTATCTATGTGGCCGTGGCGCTGGAGCAAATTCCCGGGTTGATCAGCTTTTTCCAGAAGGATGTTCCTGCAGCGTTCAAGGACGTGAAAGACCAGGCGCTGCTCGCGCAGTTCCAGGCTGCAAATCAGAAAGTGATGGACGAGCTGAAGAGCTATGGCCAATGGATGGAGAAAGACCTTAAACCCCAGGCGCATGGCGATTTTCGCATTGGGGCAGACAATTACAGCAAGAAGCTGCTGTATGACGAAGACGTTGATATCCCGCTGGCTCGATTGCTTGAAATCGGCATGGCCAATCTTCGTTTGAACCAGCAGGCATTCAAAGAAACGGCGGCCAAGCTCGATCCCAACAAAACGCCGCGAGAAATCCTGGCGGAGCTGGAAAAGGACCATCCCGCGCCAGACAAGCTTTTGCAAACCTTCCGCGATACGCTGGGCGGATTAAAAGATTTTTTGGCCCAGCATCACATCGTAAAGCTGCCTTCTGAAGTGCTGCCCATTGTTCAGGAGACGCCGCCATTTGCGCGCGCTCTTACCTTCGCGTCCATGGACACGCCCGGACCATTCGAGAAAATCGCCAAGGAAGCCTTTTTCAATGTCACGCTGCCTGAGCCAAGCTGGACGCCGCAACAGGTGGAAGAACACATGTCCGGCTTTAACCGCGGGACGATCATCTCCACCGCTGTACATGAGGTTTACCCAGGACACTACACGCAGTTTCTGTGGGTGCCATACGCTCCATCAAAAGTGCGCAAGCTGCTGGGATGCAGTTCCAACGCAGAAGGCTGGGCCCATTACAGCGAACAGATGATGCTCGACGAAGGCTATGGCCGCACACCGGGCGTGGATCAAGACCATGACACGGCTTTCCTGAAGCTGCGGCTGGGCCAGTTGCAGGATGCGCTACTGCGCAATGCGCGCTTCATCGTGGGAATACAGATGCATACCGGCACCATGACCTTCGACCAGGGAGTGGAGTTCTTCGAAAAAGAGGGGTATCAGTCGCACATGAACGGGCTGCGTGAAACCAAACGCGGCACGTCTGATCCAACATATCTTTATTACACGCTGGGCAAGCTGGAAATTCTGAAGCTGCGCGAGGACTATAAAAAGAAAACGGGCGCCGCCTTTTCTCTCGAGAAATTCCACAATGAGGTGCTGAAGCAAGGGTTTCCTCCCATCAAACTGCTGCGCCAGATGATGATGGGCGACAATAGCCCCGTGCTGTGATGCCTGATTTGGCTAAGCGGACGAAGCCAGAGAAAGCAGATGCTAGAATTTTTGCATCTCACCATGCGGTACTCAGGAATCAATAATGAAGATGAGAGTTCGCAAAGCCGTTTTTCCCGCTGCCGGTCTGGGCACGCGTTTTCTTCCCGCCACTAAGGCGCAGCCCAAAGAGATGCTGCCCCTGGTGGATAAGCCCATCATCCAGTATGGCGTGGAAGAGGCATTGGCCTCCGGCTGTGACCAGATCATCATCATCACCGGCCGCGGCAAGACCGCTATTGAAGACCACTTTGACGTCAGCTACGAACTGGAGAAAATGCTGGAAGAGCGCGGCAAGACTGAGCTGCTTTCCATTGTGCGCCAGATTTCAGACATGATCCACGTGGCTTATGTGCGGCAAAAAGAGGCTATGGGACTGGGCCACGCTGTGCTGATGGCCCGCGAGCTGGTCGGAAATGAGCCTTTCGCTGTTTTGCTGGCGGACGATGTGATTGACGCGCAAAAACCATGCCTGCGGCAGATGATGGATGTGTTTGAGGAATCGCAGTGCTCGATCATCGCCACGCAGGAAGTGAATGGCCCGGCAATCTCCTCTTACGGTGTGCTGGACGCACAAAGAATTGAAGGCAAGTTTGACGGTCGGGCCTTCGATGTCCGCAGCATGGTGGAGAAACCCAAACAGGAAGAAGCACCTTCCAACCTGGCCATCATTGGCCGTTATATTCTCACGCCGACAATTTTTGAAACCCTGGAACGGACTCCTCTTGGCGCCGGCGGCGAATTGCAACTGACAGATGGCCTGCGTGGGCTGCTCAGCGCGGGCGAAAAGATTTACGGATACACATTTGAAGGCAAGCGCCACGACGCCGGTGACAAGCTGGGCTTTTTGAAAGCGACAGTGGAGTTTGCTCTTAAGCGCCCTGACCTTGGGCCGGATTTCGCGGAGTATTTGCGCTCGTTAAAGATCGAATCGCCGGTCGAAGTAGCGTAGTCCCCCAGCAACAAAATTCCGGCTCGATTAGCTCTAGTCAGCCAGCAGCATGGGAATCCCGTCTTTGATGGGATAGGTACGACCGCAGGCGGTACACTGCAGCGCAAATTCGTCTTCAGCCAATTTCAGCGGCTTGCGGCATGATGGAATCGGGCAGGCCAGAGCGTCCAGAATCTGCTTGAGCATCATCTTTCTATTTTAGAGCACAATCCCATTTGCCCGCTCCGGGTGTACCTTTGCATTTTTTGTGGTTAAGATAATTATTCCCATGAATACTATGGCTGCCACCATCCTTGACGGTAACAAAATCGCCGCACAGATCAAGGCGGAAGTCGCCGAAGAAGTGCAAAAGCTGAGCGCCGCCGGCATTCGTCCGGGTCTCGCTGTCATCCTGGCGGGAAATAATCCGGCGTCTGAGATTTACGTGCGTAATAAGGTCAAATCCTGCCAGCAGCTCGGCATGCTGAGTGAGAATCTGACTCCGCCAGATTCTGTGACCACGGCTGAACTGCTGCAGATGGTCAATGAGTTGAATAATCGCGACGAAATTGATGGCATTCTGGTACAGCTGCCTTTGCCGCCGCAGGTGGATTCAAAAAAAGTGTTGCTCGCGGTCTCTCCGGAAAAAGATGTGGACGGATTTCATCCCGTGAATGTGGGCAATCTCTCAACGCAGCGGCCGGGGCTGGTGCCGTGTACGCCGGCAGGGGTGATTGAGATTCTGAGCCGCAGCAATATTGCCATTGAAGGCCGCAATGCCGTGGTGATTGGACGAAGTGATATTGTGGGCAAACCCGTAGCCATGCTGCTGCTGAACAATAACGCAACCGTTACAGTCTGCCACTCCAAGACAAAAAATATTGCGCAGATTGCGCGGCAGGCGGAGATTCTGGTGGCGGCCATTGGCAAAGCGGGCTTTGTGACGGAAGACTTCATCAAGCCAGGCGCTGCGGTCATCGACGTAGGGATTAACAAGATCACCGACCGCAAGGAGTTTGAGAAGTTCTTTGCTGGCGATCCAACGCGAGAGAAATCGTTTGCCGAAAAAGGCTCGACTTTAGTTGGCGATGTTGATCCCCATGTTGCCGCTGTGGCAGGCGCGATTACGCCGGTTCCGGGTGGAGTTGGTCCGCTGACGATCGCTATGCTGATGGCGAATACAGTCAAGGCGTGCAAGATGCGGCGGGGGCCAGAGCGGCAGGCGCGGAGTTAACCCGTGTTGCGTGTCGGGCTTACCGGCGGAGTGGCATGCGGCAAGTCCACTGTTGCCAAAATGTTCGCCGACCTGGGCGCGACCATCGTAGATGCGGACACCATCGCGCATGAACTCTACCTACCCGGCCATGAAGTGTTGCAAGAACTGGTGAATCATTTCGGCCCGGAGATCTTAAAACCTAATGGCGAATTGGACCGTGCCAAGTTGGCCACGCTGGTGTTTGACGGCGGACGGGTTGAAGAGCTAAATAAAATTGTGCATCCCGCTGTGATTCGGCAGCAGGACCAGTGGATGCGATCGCTGGGTGAAAAAGATCCTAATGCCGTCGCCATTGTGGAAGCGGCATTGATTCTGGAAGCTGGAGTCAAAGATCGCTTTGACCGGATCATGGTGGTGACATGTAAGCCGGAGCAGAAGATTGCGCGGTTTGCCCAACGCACAGGCATGAGCGAAGAGGCCGCGCGGGCTGACGTGGATCGCCGCACCAAAGCGCAGATGCCCGACGAGGAAAAAGCCCGGCGCGCGGATTTTGTGATCGACAACTCCGGTTCCGTAGAGGAAACGCGGCATCAGGTGCAGCGGATTTATTCCGAACTAAAAATCCTGGCCAATCGGCTTAGTTGACAGGTGATATATGAAGTCCTTACGTCCAATCCTGCTCGCATTGTTATTAGTTCTTACTTTTTACTTTGTCACCACACGAATGAGCGGGCCTGATGGTCCTTCCTGGGTGACGCGGCCCTCGCACGTTGAACTTACCGAAGCTGCAGGGCCGTCGAACTACGACGCAGAAGAACAAAACAATATTGCGGTTTATAAAAAGGCGCTTCCTGCCGTCGTAAATATCACGTCCACGGCCGTGGCCTATGACTTCTTTTATGGCGCCGTGCCGCAGCAGGGCATGGGATCAGGGTTTGTGATTGACACTGAAGGCCATATTCTTACGAACTTCCACGTGGTGGAAGGGGCGCGCCAGCTTGAGGTCACCACAAGCGACAAGAAAAAATACAAGGCCCAAATCGTAGGTACTGACCCTGTGCATGACTTGGCGGTGATTCAGATTCCCACCAAGGACGTGCCGCAGGCGGAAATTGGCGACTCCAAAAGCCTGGTTGTGGGACAAAAGGTTTACGCCATTGGAAACCCGTTTGGACTGAGTGGCACCATGACGCGGGGAATCATCAGCTCCATTCGCTCCCTGAAAGGCCAACGCGGATTTATTGATGAGGCCATTCAGACGGACGCAGCCATTAATCCCGGAAATTCTGGCGGGCCGTTGTTAAATGCCCGGGGCCAGGTTATCGGCATCAATACCATGATTTTGACAGGCGGAGTAGAACAGAGCGCCGGAATCGGCTTTGCCATCCCTATTAACACCGCCAAAGCGGTGCTAGATGATCTTGTGCACCTGGGGCGGGTCCGCCGACCGGAACTCGGCGTCCGGACGATTCCGATAGGGCCCGAGCTGGCCAACCAATTGGGACTAGCGGCGGATTCGGGTTTGTTGGTCGTGGATGTGGTGCCGGGTAGCGCGGCTGATCGTGCTGGCTTGCGAGCAGGCACCGAGCGCGCTTATCTAGGAAATTACCCCATCATGCTTGGCGGCGATCTGCTGGTAGCCATTGAAGGCCAGCCCATTGAAGACCAGCAGGACCTTTCGCACGTGATGCAGAACCATCGGTCAGGCGATACGGTAACAGTTACGATCTATCGCGGCAAAAAGCGCATGGATATCAAAGTGGTGCTGGGCGAAGCACGCGTGGTCACCTAAAAACACCCTAACCAGCCCTGTAACCCGTCCCTGAAAAGGGCCAATTTGGCGAGTTAAGCAATTAGTTTTCTTCCATTCCAGCACAGGAAGTAATAAGCTGTACCGCAACAGGAACTCTTTAAGAGCTTACTTTCAGAAGGAGATGAGGGGTATGGCATTTTGTGCAAAGTGTGGGGCTCAACTCAATGCGGGTTCGGGCTTTTGTGCGGCATGCGGAACTGCGGTTTCAGGTCAAAACGTAACGACAACATCGGGGGCGGCTGCGGCGCCGGCGCAATCATCGGCGAGCGCTCCCAGTGCGGGAATGACCAACAACGTGGCTGCATGTCTCAGCTATCTTGTAGGTTGGATTACCGGCCTGATTTTTCTTGTGATTGAACCTTACAAGAATGATAAGTTCGTGCGCTTCCATGCATTTCAATCGATATTTTTGAACGTCGCCGTGATCGCGGTCTGGATTGGCGCTATGATTCTGTCGACGGTTCTGGGCTTCATCACTCACGGACTTGGATTTTTCATCATGGGTCCGTTGATGATGCTGGTTTGGCTAGGCGTTGTAGTTGCAGTAGTTATCTGCATGATCAAAGCTTACGGCAATCAGCAGTTCAAGCTCCCGATTATTGGCGATCTGGCTGCAAAGCAAGCAGGCCTGTAAACCTCTTCGCATTCGCTGAACGCGCGTAACGTAAAATAGGGATTTCCGGCACATTCTTTTTCTCGGGCAGACGCCCTAATGAATGGTCGCCTGAAATCCCTTGCTTTTTTTGGAGTGTTCCCCAGATGAAGTATTGCCGCTTCTCATCTCCTGATGGACCGCAGTTTGGGCTGATTGAAACCGTGGCTGGCACTGATCAAATCATCCAAACGACGACTGGCGGCGTGCTGCCTGATTTTTCCCGGGCAAAGAAAGTCTCTCCGCAGCCACTGGCTTCGGCCGAGCTCCTTTATCCTGTCGAACCTTCAAAGATCGTTTGCGTCGGCCGTAATTACAGTGAGCACGCGAAGGAACTCGGCAATGAGGTTCCGAGGGAACCGCTGATTTTTTTCAAGCCGCCAAGTTCGCTAATTTCGCCGGGCGCAAACATCGTTCGACCCCAGCGCTTTTCCCAGCGGGTGGAGTTTGAGGGTGAGCTGACGATAATAATCGGCAAAAAGTGCCGCAACCTGGGCCCAAACGACGACGTTCGCCCGTACATTTTCGGCTATACGGCCGCCAATGACGTGACCGCCCGCGATCTTCAAAAAAAAGATCCGCAGTGGACCCGCGCCAAGGGCTTTGACACATTTTGTCCCGTCGGGCCAATTGTTACTGATGAGATTGATCCCTGGAAGGGCGTACGCGTGGAAAGCCGCGTGAATGGCGAGGTAAAGCAGTCTGAGAGTACTCTGGCCTTTATTTTCCCGGTGGACGTTGTGCTGCGCTTCATTTCCCAGGTAATGACTTTACTGCCGGGCGATCTGGTTTTGACCGGCACCCCGGCTGGGGTCGGCCCGCTGGTGGCTGGCGATGAGGTGAGTGTTTCTGTGGAAGGCATTGGCGCCCTGAGTAATTCGGTGATCGATGGCGCTTGAGAGCCGCTTGTGGGCTTAGATCGCGCGCTGCGGCTTATGTTTGAGGACGTCTGAATGAATGGTGGCTGCAACACAAAACTATGGTTACCTTGTGATTTTCTGCCGGGCGGGCGATTCTGGTAGGGCTATATTTATCAAAGATCCTTCAAGACCTGAGGTTCAGGAATAAGTGTTCCTTCGGATTTTCTGTGAGCCGAAGTTGGATTAAACTCATCTACAGAATGTGCCGACGTCCTGATGTTTGAGGACGTGATATGTATGAATGAACTTCGTCTATATTCCCTGATTGCGATTGCCGGCGCCGGCTTGCTGTTTGGCGCAAACGCCTGGGCCCGCAGCCGGCGTAAGAGCCCTGATCAAAAAGAACGCGAGCGACGTATGCGCATCAGCGAGATGGGCCGCATTACCGATGGCACCGTGATCGACGTAAATGAAATGCAGATGAACGGTTCCGGTGAACTGCAGCTCTTGATTTATCACTATGATGTCGCCGGCGTCAGTTATGAGGCTTCACAGGATGTAAGCAGCCTGCGCCACATGGTGGACCTGCATTCCTGCCGCGCCGGATTGATGACTTCAATCAAGTACGATCCGGGCAATCCCGGCAATTCCATTGTGATCTCAGAAAACTGGACCGGCTTGCGCCACTAGACCGCAACGGCAACCTCCGACAAAACCTTACTTTTATCGCAAACCGAACAGCCGCTTCACTATATCGATACCTATCGATATAGTTTTACTTCGCAGCCAGTGCTTCTACGATGCGATCAAAGTCTTCCAGCGATCCATACTTCAGAATGATCTTGCCTTTGCCCTTGCGATCATGAATTTCAACCTTGACGCCCAAAGAGCTCTCAAGGCTGCGTTGAGCTTCACGGACATTGGGATCCACCGGGACGGCCTGCTTTTCTTGCTTTTGCTCTGCGGCTTGCGGGTTCAGCAGCCTGGTTACGAGTTCTTCCGTTTGCCGGACGGAAAGCTGCTTTTCTATAATTTCGCGAGCGGCGCGTTCCAGGTGTTCCGGAAATCCGGCCAGCGCCAATAGAACCTTTCCATGTCCAAAGCTCAGCGCGCCTGCTTCCAGCGCGTTCTGCACATCGTCCGGCAATTTCAGCAGACGGATAAAGTTCGCGATGCTGGCGCGATTTTTTCCAGTTCGGCTGGCAATTTGTTCCTGCGTCAAGCTGAATTCTCGGCTGAGACGCTCGAAAGCTCGGGCCTGCTCCATCGGATTCAGGTCTTCGCGCTGCAGATTTTCAATAATCGTGATCTCCATGGCTTGTTCATTGGAGATCTGCCGGACCACTGCCGGGATTGTCGTCTTGCCAGCCCGTCTTGAAGCGTGCCAGCGTCGCTCGCCTGCAACCAGTTGAAATCTTCCATTGGCTGCCGGCCGCAACACCACCGGCTGGACGACCCCGCTTACCCGGATAGATTCAGCCAGTTCCTCAAGGGCGGTTTCATTGATCCGGCGGCGAGTCTGGTAAGGATTGGGATCAATGCTTTCAATGGGGATTTCCTGCGCAGATGCAGCGGCTTGGGCCGGCATGGCTATTGGCGAAATCGTGGGGCGGCTGGGCAGTAAAGAATCCAAGCCGCGTCCCAGGGCTTTGCGCTTGTCATTGATCATGATTCGTTTACTCGCTTCAGTTCAGTACTATTGGGAAACTCTTCCGGTTTATCGGATGCGGTGGTACCTGGAGCTTGTTCTGACGTTGCTACGGTGATCTCGGCGACGACGGGATTCATTCTGCGATGCATGATTTCCTTAGCCAAGCGTATATAGCTTTCGGCACCACGGGAGCGCACGTCATAGAGCAAAGCCGGCTTACCATAGCTTGGCGCTTCAGCCAGGCGGACATTCCGAGGGATGATAGTTTCTAGCAGCTTGTCGCCAAAATGACGTTTCAGTTCCTGCGTTACCTGCTGTGCCAGGTTCGTGCGGTCGTCATACATCGTAAGAACTACGCCTTCGATCGCCAGCCCGGGATTAAAGCTTTGGCGGAGCCGCTCAATGGTATCCAGCAGCTCGCTCACGCCTTCAAGAGCAAAGTATTCAGCCTGCATGGGAACCAACACCGAATCAGCCGCTACTAACGCGTTCAAGGTGAGGAGATCCAGCGCTGGAGGACAGTCTAGGACAATGAAGTCAAATTGATTCCGAATGGATTCCAGTGCATTGCGCAGGCGAAATTCCCTGTTTTCTGCCCCGACCAGCTCAATGTTAGCCCCGATCAGGTTCTTGTGCGACGGGATTAGGCTTAGACCTTCCAATTCTGTTGCGATGACGGCTTCTCTAGCCGAAGCTTCTGCCGTAAGCAGGTGATACGTGCTTGCGCGGTCTGGATCGCGGACAAAACCCAGTCCACCGGTTGAGTTCGCTTGGGGGTCGCAATCGACCAAAAGCGATCGAACCTCTGCAGCAGCAAAGGATGCCGCCAGATTGATAGCGGTAGTGGTTTTTCCCACCCCGCCTTTCTGGTTCGCAACAGCGATTACTATTCCCATGTTATTGAAATTGACAAGAGTGCGTCCTGTTGAATGTAGACGAGTATGCGCGGAAAGCGCAACGCCGCAAAATGGTGCATTGTTCTACGTGGAACATCAAGATACCTATGCAAAGATTGTTCCACATGGAACAATGTTACCTACTTGGATCTCGATGAAATTATTCCCCACTTTTGCCAATAATTAGCGCTTAAATATAGAAATGCGACTAAATAAAAGCGCAATTTGGCACTTTTTGTTCCACTTTACCAATATGGTTCTAGGTACCGGACTCTTAGACGAAATTTGGTACTTTTCCCAAACTGCATGTTTACCACAATGGTTCCGCAGAATTACTTCCCACTTTACAGTCCAATCGGTTTGCTTTTGGAGCATTCAACGGATGAAATAATCCTGCAACCCACCCATCACTCCACTTGTAATGATTTGGTTCCAACCAGCAATTGCCGCGAAGTGCCGCAGGGAACCTGGATCCCGTTGCCCCAATTTACATCAGGGCTCAATCTTTTGGCTGACTCCGTCTGCCCCGAGCCGATCATCAGCGCAATCCGCCCACCGGCCCTCGTCAGCCGCTCTGCCATTGTCAGAGCCTGGTCGAACTTCTCAACCGCACGGAGCATCACTAAATCAGCGGTATCTGGATAATTCTCCGCGCGATCACCAAAAAGTTTTACGTTTTTAAACCCGAGCACGTGAATAAGTTCCTTCAGAAAGGTCCCTTTCTTCTGCTGCGACTCAATCAATGTCACCTGAACTTCAGGCGCGAGCATGGCAAAGGGAACTCCGGGAAAACCGGCGCCAGATCCCAGGTCGATTGCGGTCTGTGGCAGCTGCTGGTCAAGCAGATATTTGGCGACGAACAGAGATTCGCCGAAATGGCGTTGCACAATTTCACTGGGCTCCCGTATGGCAGTCAGGTTGATGCGCGCATTCCACTTGAGCAATAGATCGATATATGTCGATATAGCGCGCAGCCGCGATTCATCGAGCTCGATGAACGGTTCCAGCAAATGTGCGATGGCGGCGGTTTCCACGCATCCCATCGTAAATCAGTTGGGCAGGGGCTTGTTCACTAAACCCGAATCGGCCGGCAGCGAGTCCAGCAACTCCCGGATCGTTCGCTTGAGCACTGGATGCATTACGGCGGGAGCTATCTCCGCTAGGGGCTCTAGAACAAAGCGCCGCTGATGCATGGCGGGATGCGGAACGGTCAGCTCGAGCGTATTTAACACATCATTGCCGAAAAGCAGGATGTCAATGTCAATGGTGCGCGGGCCCTTGGGTTGCATACGAATCCTGCCCATAGATTGCTCGACGGCCAGCATGCGACTCAGAAACTCCAAAGGCATCAGCTCGGTTTCCATTGCCAAGGCACAGTTCAGGAACCAGGGCTGTTCGCCTTGCACCTCAACGGGCTGTGTTTCATAAAAAGCCGAAACCTGCCTGATTACGCCCAAATCTTGCAGGCGGGAGATCGCCTCACGAAGATACCGTTCGCTATCACCCAGGTTCGATCCCAGCGACAGATAAACCATCTTTTTCATAGGAAAATGGAGCCTTAGATTGAAAGATCGAAAGTATTGTCACCCGGCAAAGTGCTGGCCCGTTACGTTGGTTACTTGGCCGTAATATGACGATTTAGATACCCTTTGCAGGTATGGCTTTACAAGCGCTCCTCCTCAGCAATGACCCTGAAGTCCATCGTACGATACGTCGAGTCTTTGACGCTGCCAATATTGATCTGGATCTTTCCAACAACGCCGACCAGGCCCGCCACATTCTGATGCGTCGCAAATATGACGCTCTTTTAGTTGACTGCGATGACATGCCGCACGGTCCGCTGGTTCTCCGCGAGCTAAGGCTGGGGAAATCCAACAAGAGCTGTATCGCCTTTGCCGTGGTGAACGGCAAAACCAACATTCAGCAGGCCTTTGAGATGGGCGCCAACTTTGTTCTGGACAAACCGATTTCGCTGGATCGCGCGACCCGTAGCGTGCGGGCCGCGCAGGGATTGATCATGCGAGAGCGCCGCCGCTACCATCGCCATCTGGTCAAGGCGACAGGAGCAATCCTTGTTGACCAGGGCGCAGAGCTTCCCCTGAACATTACCAACATCAGCCATGGCGGAATTTCAGTGGAATGCTCCCGCCGGCTGGATGAAGGTGGTGCTGCTCGGGTCCGATTGCAGTTGCCCGGTACCAAGCGTTCGCTGGACATCAAAGGCGAGATTGCATGGTCCACGCCCGAAGGCCGAGCGGGAATTCGCTTTCAGGTTTTATCAGCGGAAGCAAAGAAAGAGCTGGATATCTGGCTGGAAAAGCGAGCGTTAACTCTGGGTGGCGGAGCAATGTTCATTAACGCCACAACCGTTTAAGTTCTTAGATTTCTCGCACGGATTGCGCGGTAACAGCAGGTCTCTCAGCAGCATCGTCAGACTGACTGATTTCAGTTGTTTCTTCCCACAAAGAGCGGTCTTTCAACAGCCGTGAAACCAGCGCGGTATGCATCGCATGCCCGGCGCGGTCAGCCACAATCCGCCCGATAATCTGTTTCCCCAGCAATGCCAGATCGCCAATCAGATCGAGCACTTTGTGACGCACAAACTCATCTTCATAGCGCAAAGGCCCATTCTTGACTCCGTTGGCCGTTAGCACAATCACGTTCGCTTCTGAGGCACCGCGGATCAGGCCCATGTTCTTCATGGCCTGCTCTTCACTCAGAAAGCCAAAAGTGCGGGCTGCGGCCAGTTCCTTGCGATAAAGATCTTGTGAAAGGTCAATTTCAAAAGCTTGCGCTCCAATGGGCGGAGCAAAATTTATTTTGTACGCCACAGCATATCCCGATGCAGGATATGCGCCGATAAATTTATTGCCTTCACGAACTTCAATCTCACGCATGATGCGCAGATATGTCCGCTTCTTACGCTGCTGCCTTAATCCGGCTTGGAGGACCATATCGACGAAGGGCTTGGCGCTGCCATCAAGAATCGGAAGCTCAAGGTTATCCAGCTCCACAACGGCATTATCCAAGCCAATACCAATGAAAGCTGAGAGCAGGTGTTCTGTGGTGGAAATCAGAACGCCTTTTTTTTGCAGGCTAGTGGCGTAGCTAACGCGGGCCACGTTGCGGCCAATGGCTTCAATCTCAAAGCCATCTAGATCGCTACGGCGGAAAACAATGCCCGTTCCAGCAGGGGCTGGGAGGATACGGAGGGTCACATTGGCCCCGCTATGCAAACCTACACCTTTGCACTCCACGGGGGCTCGAACTGTCTGTTCAAATGGCAAGCTATTCCAACTAAACAGATTACACCGGCAGGAGCTTGGGCTTGTGTTGTTTTTTTACAACAGATTATTAGGCAAAGCCACAGATCGTGTCCAGGGCGGAACTACTTCTCTTTTACCGGATTGATTTTGGCCACTGTGGGATCGAAAAGCGCGTCAGCAGGATGGATGTTGTAAGTAATATTCAGGATAATCTGCTGGGAAATGGTCTCGCCATTTCGCTTGGTCACCGTCATTCGCGGCGTATTGATGCCCTGGAATACCTTCCAGTCGCCATAAATCAAAACTTCTTCATCGCGCTCACGATAGCGAGGATCACGGGTGGAAAAGCGCTTTTCCAGAGGCAAGTGTGTTTCGGGATCCACCAGGATCGTCACCGACTCATTCTTTGAGTTGATGATCGTCAGCTTTTCCGCCATGTGACCTTCAGAAATGCTTGGACCTTCATCCAGCAGAAGGATTCCCGGCTCTTTCAGCCAGTTGCGGAGAACATTTTCCAGCGTGTAATGGCGGCGGATCATCGCCTGGCGAAGCCTTTCTTCCTTTTGCGGGTCCAGCGGATGAATGCCTTTATAGGTGATTTCGTAAGCCTGGTCGCCGACATAGAGTTGCACGATATCGCGTTGCTTCGTGAGCTCAATGCGGTCCTTGTCCGGCCATTTCCAAAACCGGTAAAACAGGCTGGTGCCCACAAGCGACTCATTGTGAAAGCTGCCGGAACGTCCTTCAGCGTAGTAGTCCTCAACAGTCAGATATGCCTGGCCTCCCAGCGCCTGAATCATCTGGTCAACCATGGTTCGGGCTTTCTGCTGGTTAGTTTGCGTCTCAGCGGGTTTGGCGGACGTGTCTTGCTGGCCGTAGAGGCTGGCCACGCAGAGGCAGATAAGAACAACAATTCTCATGGGAATAATACTTTCTTAGATGCAGGAACGACCTGAGCTGCTGCTTTTGCCATCATCCGACCAGCACCGCGCCGCCGTTGACGTTGAGGATTTCGCCCGTAATAAATCCGGCATGCGACGTACATAGAAACAGGACTGAAGCGGCAATCTCTTCCGGCTTGCCGGCGCGGCCCAGGGGGATGGTCGCGTAAACACGCTTGCTGATCGCAGCGTCATGCAATGCAGGCGCGGCCATATCAGTTTCCACCCATCCCGGCGCTACGCAGTTCACGTAAATGCCGTCGCGCGCCAGTTCCGTGGAAAGTCCTTTCACCATGCTGATAATCGCTCCCTTGCTGGCTGCATAGTCACAGTGGAATGCTTCTCCGCGCTGCCCCGCGGTAGAACTGATCAATACTATATGACCGCCGGAGCGCTGGCGTTTCATCTGCGCCACACCATACTTCACCAGCCCAAAAAGGCTGTCAACATTGATCGCGAGCGTCGAGCGCCATTGCTCATCTGTCATTTGGTCGATGGGAGCATCCTGCGGCGGCCAGACACCATGATTGCCCACAATGATATCGATCTTGCCAAAGCCTTGGATCGCGGCATCGATTAAAGGTTTGGCCGCTTCAGCAGAAGAGAGATCAGCCTGGACAGCAACGCATTGCTTTGCGCCGCCACACTCCCAGCAGAGGTCGTCCGCGACTTTGCTTGCTTTCTGGTAATTAAAGATGACGCGCGCTCCGGCCTGCGTGAACATTCTTACAATTGCCGCGCCGATTCCGCGCGAGCCTCCTGTAACAACGGCAACGCGGCCTTCCAGCGAGAGGACAATCCCTTTTCCCGACATGGCAAGTACGATACGGAAGAATGCACCATCGACGCAAGGCTAGGGAGCGCTAGGAATTCAACTCATTCCAGGCCCGTGCCGAGTCAACAAACGTCCGAAACAAATTGCTGGAAAACTTATCGCTATCAAAAGTCCGCTCCGGGTGCCACTGCACCGCCAGAACATAGTGTCCTGGGACTGTGCCTTCAATTGCTTCGATTACGCCGTCTTCCGCGCAGTGCGCCACCGCGCGCAAACCGTCGCCGACAATATCTGCCGATTGATGATGGCTGGAATTTACTGGCACCTGTACGGCATTTTCTTTGTGAAGAATTTCTTTCGCCAGCAGTGAATCTGCCGCAACCGTCACCTGATGTGCGACTTCCACTTTGGCGCCGGCGCTGTGATTCACCCTGGATTCAATATCCTGAATCAAGGAACCTGTCCGCCAGACATTGAGAGATTGCAAGCCATAACAAATGCCGAAAACCGGCTTGCGGAGGTTGTACGCATCCTGCAGAAGCAGTTCGTCGGCGGCATCACGGGGTTGGTCGGCTGGAGCTGTTTTTGGATGGGCCGCCGCGTTGAACTTTTGCGGATCAACATCCGCCTTGCTCCCCGGCAACAGAATCGCCGAACACGAGGTAATGAGCCGGGCAATCTCTTCCGGCGAACTCCGTAATGGGATGACCACCGGCTCGCCGCCAGCGGCCTCTATCGCTCGCAGGTAAGGCGGTAACGCGCGGCCGCTATATTCAGGGTCGTACGAGCAGGGCTCAGGTATTGCTATTCGGGGCTTTACGCCCACCTTACCGTCGTTTTTTGAAGATTTTGCTGCCATTTCTGGCCTATTGGTGTTCTTTCGTCCCACTATAACTTTATAGGTTCGTTCGATGCCGGCGGCTCTCCACGCAAATCTGGAACCAAACAGCGCGAGTAATAAAGGTCGCCCATCACGACCTGCGCCCGCTCGGTAATTTTGGCGATGTCGCGCGTGGACATGCCCACGGTTGAGATTGGCGAGCCAACCACCATTTGAACTGGCCCTGGCTTAATGTGATATGAGTTCATCTTGAGCATCTCGTACGTTCCAACAAGAACGATCGGAACCACATCCACCTGTGCCTTTACGGCCGCATAAAAAGCGCCACCCATAAATGATTGCAACTGGCCATTAGGCGAACGGCCGCCTTCAGGGAAAATGACCAATGAATTGCCTTTGCGGATTGCCGCCACCGCGAGGTTCAAACTCCGCACAGATGCTTTAGGATTTTCCAGCACCACTGGAATCTGTCCAGAGCGGCGCAGGTGCCAGCCCATAAACGGATAACGAAACAGCTCTTTCTTAGCCAGAATCCTGAACTGAAATGGCAGGTGCGTATACAACACCGGAATATCGAACGCCGAAAGGTGATTCACCACGTACACCTGCGGCCTGGAGGTATCAATCTTCTCCAATCCTTCAACCTGCACTTTGGCGCCCACGGTCCAAAGAATCATCCGCGACCACAGCCGTGCGACATTCTGCTGTCGTTCACCGGCAGGATCAAATAAGGAGACAACAAGCGACACACAGCCCAGGACGAGAGTGTAAAGCCAGACCAGCGGCGTCCACACGAAATAGGAACGCAAGCGGGAACCCAGGTGACGAATACCACTCGTCACTTCCTGCGGCTTGATCTCTGCTTGCATGGTCTCTGACACAGGTCAAACACCCTGCCGAACTGGTTTACGGGCTAGGATGCCCAGCGCTTCACCCACAATATAAATAGAGCCTGTAATCACGATCACGCCTTCGCTCCCAGCGTGAGCGCAGGCACGCTCCAGCGCTTCCGGCACAGATTTCGCCTGCAATATTTCAGTCTGCGCGTGCGCTCCCAGCTCCGCAATCTGCTGCGGAGAAGCTGCGCGCGGATTGTCAGCATGGGTGGCGATCACGCAATCAGCCAAAGGAAAAATAATATCGGCAATCTCTCCGATGGCTTTGTCCCGCATGGCGCCGAAAATAAACGTGAGGGGGCGATCTTCATAGTACGTAGAAAGAGCCGAGCGTAACGCCCACGCACCAGCCGGATTGTGCGCCACATCGAGCACGACTTCGGGGAATCCCTCTGCTGGAGGAATCACCTGAAATCTGGCCGGCCACGTGGTGACGCGAATGCCCTGCTCAATGTCGGCTGCCGAAATGTGAAAACCAAATTTATTGAGTTCTTCGGCTGTAGTAATCGCTAAAGCCAGGTTGCGCAATTGGTGGCGGCCCGCGAGCGGAAAATCCACGTTGATCTCTTTGCCCATCACCGCCAGAATGAACTGGTTGTGGCCAATGGCGGTGTGGTGCATTTCATCATCCGCAACCGGAGTCAATGAAGGCATATGTTTTACCGCGCTCACTGCACGTGCCTCGCGACTCATAATCTCTTTTCCCAGCGTCTCATTCACAATTGGATGCTGTGGCAGCAGGACCACAGTTCCCCTGGGGCGCAAGATACCGGCTTTTTCGCGGGCAATTTCCGGCAAGGTATTGCCGAGAAAGTTCTGGTGATCAAAATCAATATCGGTAATAACGGAGATCAAAGGATCAACAATGTTCGTGGCATCAAGACGTCCGCCGAGTCCCACTTCCAGTACCGCTAGCTCCACGCCAACGCTGGCAAAATATTCAAAAGCCATGGCCGTGAGCATCTCAAAAAAGCTGGGATGCCACGGCAGTTCGCCGCGTTCCACCAACTCATGCGCGCAACTTTCAATGCGGTCGTAGATCACCGCGAATTCCGCGTTGCTGATGGATTCCTGATTGATCTGAATGCGCTCATTCACGCGCAGCAGATGGGGCGAAGTATAGAGTCCCGTACGATAACCAGCAGTCTGCACAATGCTGGCCAGCGTCGCGGCAGTCGAACCTTTGCCGTTGGTGCCGGCGATCAAGACGCTCGGCAGCTTGCATTGAGGATTTCCTAGCGCTTCCGCCAGCCTGCGCATGTGGGCAAGATCAAACTTGCGGTTCGACGCAAGCTCATGGCCCAGGGCCAGCAATTTGTGTACAGCAGATTCGTAAGTAGCGGGCACAGCTCAGGCTGCCTTTGGAGCCATGAAATCAAGGGCGCGGGCAATGTATGACTTCATGTCTTTGCGATGAACAACGGCGTCCAGCATTCCATGTTGCAGGAGGAATTCGCTGGTCTGGAAACCTTCAGGCAATTTCTGCCGGATGGTCTGCTCAATCACGCGCGGCCCGGCAAAACCGATCAGCGCCCCCGGCTCCGCGATGTTGAGATCACCCAGCATGGCATAAGAAGCGGTCACACCGCCGGTCGTAGGATCGGTAAGCACGGAAATATACGGCACGCGGGCTGTATCTAGACGCGCCAGAGCCGCGGAGATTTTTGCCATCTGCATCAGGCTGACCACGCCTTCCATCATGCGCGCGCCGCCGGAGGCCGAGACAACGATAATCGGCTTGCGCTCTTTGCATGCGCGCTCAATCGCCCGAGTAATGGCTTCACCTACAACCGCGCCCATACTCCCGCCGATGAAAGAATATTCCATAGAGCTAACGATTACAGGGCGGCCATGAATTGTGCCGGTGGCGTTTCTGATTGCATCCTTCAAGCCGGTTGACGATTTGCTTTTTTCCAGGCGGGCTTTGTACGGTCGTGTGTCAGTGAAATTAAGCGGGTCGGTGGACTCCAGGCTTTCATCCTGAATTTCAATGCTGTCTTCATCCAAGAGAAGCATCAGCCGCTCGGCCGAGCTAATGCGGAAGTGATAGTCGCACTTGGTGCAGACGTTCAGGTTGTCTTCCAACTCTTTTTTCCAGATGATCTGGCGGCAGCCTTCACACTTTACCCACAGGCCTTCCGTGCGAACACGCTTCTCCTCGGTCGCCTGGATATCACTGGATTCGCGCTTAAACCACGCCAAGATTGTTCACCTTTCTAATTCGATGTTGCTTAATATTCGATGCCACGTTGCGCCATCACGCCCTTTTCATAGGCGTGCTTTACCTGCTTCATTTCCGTTACGGTATCGGCCAACTCAATGATTGTCGGATGCGCGTTCCTTCCCGTCAAGATTACGTGCACCCCGGCGGGTTTGTGCTTTAGAGTCTCCACCACCTTGGCCGGATCGAGCATGCCATAGGTAATGGCGTAATTGATCTCGTCGAGCACTACTAAGTCCCATTTGCCGGACATGATTGCATCGTGGGCTTCCTGCCAGGCCGCTTCGACCATGCGGATGTCTTCAGGATCGGTTTCAGCGCCGCCCACTTTTACAAAACCGCGGCCCATCTGCTTCATCACAAAGTTATCGCCAAAGGCCTTTACCGCATCGAGTTCTCCGTAATGCCATGAGCCTTTCAGGAACTGCAACATCAGGACTTTCATGCCATTTCCCACGGCACGCAGAGCTGTCCCCATGGCTGCGGTGGTTTTACCCTTGCCCGGCCCGGTATTTACGATGATGAGACCCTGGTGAACGTCGCCCATATCATTTTCGCGCAAATCAGTGGCCGGTATGGTACGGATGGCCTTTTAAGATTGTAAATGCCCGGTAGATTTGCTCCAGCAAAACCACCCGAGCCAGCTCATGCGCCAGCGTCATCTTGCCGAAGGAGAGAACCAGGTCGGCGGCGTGGCGGGCTTTATCACTGAAGCCATCCGCCGGTCCAACGCCGAAAAATAGGTTCTGCGTTCCGCGGTCCTGCTGGTCGCGTAGCAGGTTGGCAAACTCTTCTGAGGTGAACTGGCGCCCACGCGCGTCCAGCAGGATAAGAACAGGCGCGGTCCGACCGGTGGTATCGGCGGCCAATTCCAGCAAAGCCTGTTCGGTGTTCATCTCGTGCGATTCCGCGCCACCGTAGCGGGAGATCCGCTTCAGGTATTCGTCCGTCAGCGCGCGAATAGCGACTTCTTTCGTCTTGCCTATCCAGGCGATCTGAAGTTTCACGCCGATTTCCGTGACTTCTTTTTTGACGTTGAACCTTGAGCGCGAGTTCTGTTACGGGCGGCTTTGCGTGGCCCAGCAACTTTCTTCTTTGCAGGCGCTTTCTTGGCGGTTTCTTTCCTGGATGCAGCCTGTTTCTTTGCTGCTGGTTTCTTCGCCAGATCGGCTGGCGCTAATTTTCGCGCCGACTTCCATAGCCGCTCCAGATCATAAAACTTGCGCGCTCGCTCGGAAAATATGTGCAGGACGAAGTCCACATAATCCAGCAGCACCCACTCTGCCTGGTTGTAGCCTTCAACGCTGTTGGGCCGCTGGCCCGCTTCAGATAGGCTTTTTTGCACATCGTCGGCAATCGCCTGTATCTGGCGCGGATTGGTGCCAGAGCACACGACAAAATAGTCAGTAAACGCTCCGCTGCTTTTATCCATTTCAAGGATGACAACATCTTCACCCTTCTTGCCTTCAATGGCTTTCACTGCCTGTGCGACATGCTGTCGGGTCTGTAAACTCATCCGTTCTTATGGCTCCTGCTTGTGTGCCCGTGACGGGCTTCTTGAAAAGATAGCACTTTGTCCTCGCTTGCGGCGCTAGTTTCCTTGCTGGTGGCGTCGACGTAAAGATTCTCTTTCTTGATGTATTCAGCCACCAGCGGCGGCACATAACGGCTGAGCTGCTTGACTGATTTGCCGGCAGCCGCGCGAATCTGCGTGGAAGAAACTTTCTCGCGTACCTCACCCAAGAGATGAATGGTGGCGCCCATCAGCGCAATGGTTCCTTCAGCCCGCTGCGGACGCATGGCGCGCATCATCAAATCGGTTGGACGCAGAGGTTCCGGCAACGCCCGGCCTACATCGGCTAGCGAATACCCCGGCCGGCTGACGACGATGAATTCCACTTCAGCCAGCAACTCTTCCGGCTGCCGCCACGTGGCAATGTCTTTAAAGGCATCAATGCCGATCAGGAAATAAAGCTTGTCAGTCTTCTTGAGTCCACTCTTCAAGCGTCTGACCGTATCGATTGAATAGTTTGGATGGCCGGTGTGGGCATCGAGCAGCGAAGCTACAAAGCGCGGATCATCCGCCGTGGCCAGCGCCAGCATGGCAAAGCGATGCTGAAAATCTGTGAGCTTGCGCTTTTGCTTGTGCGGGGGGAGATCAGCCGGCACAAAATATACCCGCCCCAGGCCAAACTTTTCCGCGGCAGCTCGTGCGACGGCGATGTGACCAAGATGAACGGGATCAAAGGTGCCGCCAAAAAGGGCAATCTTCATGGCTAACGGGTCTGCCTTTGCTTGAAGGCCCGCTGCTTGGAGATGCGCTTCATGCGTTCAGATTTCTTCTTCTCTTTGCGAGCGGAGACAGGTCTCTTTTTCGCCGGAGGATGCTCCGCAGCATAGGAACCGGCGCGGATCTCCGCCACCATCTTGCCCAAAGCGTACTTCAGTTCAGAAATGCCCTTGCCTGTGACAGCTGAAATCTCATACATCCTGAGCTTGAGTTTCTTGCAATGCTTCGCCAGTTTTTCCAACTTTTCCGGATTGGCCACGTCGATCTTCGAGGCCGCCACGATCATCGGCTTCTTTTCCAGATCAGCGCCAAAGCTTTTCAACTCGCCCATAATGACTTTGAAGTCCGCGACCGGATCGGGCCGTCCGCTTGCGTCAGAAACGTCAATCATGTGGACCAGAACTCGAGTTCGCTCGATGTGCCGCAGGAACTGGATGCCAAGACCGGTACCGGTGTGTGCGCCTTCAATCAGGCCGGGAATATCGGCCACAACATAACTTTCCTCATCCGGCAACTCGCCGATCGTGACTACGCCAAGGTTCGGCTGCAGCGTGGTGAAAGGATAGTCGGCAATCTTGGGCTTGGCAGCCGAGATGCGCGAAACCAGCGTGGACTTTCCTACGTTGGGATAACCGACCAATCCGACGTCGGCAAGCAGTTTTAGCTCAAGACGAAGAACGCGCTCTTGTCCGGGGAAGCCCTGCTCATGCTCCTGCGGGGCTTGGTGTGTGCTGGTGGCAAAGTGCTGGTTGCCGCGTCCGCCGCGCCCGCCCTGGGCGACGACCATGCGCTCGTCAGGATGCGAGAAGTCATGCAGGCGCTCGCCGGTTTCATTGTCATAAACAATGGTCCCGACAGGGACCTTCAGGACAATGCTTTCACCGTCGCGCCCAGTGCAGTTGGAGCCTTCGCCGTGGCGTCCGCGCTCGCCTTTGTATTCCGGGTTAAAGCGGAAGTGGACGAGCGTATTATGCCGCTCGCTGGATTCCATCACAATGTCACCGCCGCGGCCACCGTCGCCGCCGGAAGGGCCGCCGCGCGGAACAAACTTCTCCCTGCGAAAGGCCATGCAGCCGTTGCCACCGTCGCCGCCTTTGATCTTGATGATCGCTTCGTCAATAAACATGCTGTCTATATTGATTGTACAGGCCAGGGAGGGGATTCGCCGTGCAGTGCGGGTTGAAGAGGACGCGGGACGGGATTATGCCGCAGTCAGTTCGCGGATAATGGCGGCGCACACTTTGCCGCCGCTAACCTGGTCGAAACGGGCAAACATGGGCGAAGTATTCAGTTCCAGGAAGACCAGTTGGCCCGTTTCCGGATCGGTCTTGAAATCGGCTGCTCCGAAATCGAGTCCCAGGCGGGACATGAGGCTGCGCAGCCGTGAGACTTCTGGGGGGACGTGAGGCAGAAGGATCAGTTCTGCATCCTGGTTCACGCGATAATCCAACGATGGGCTGCGGACTTCAAAAGCGAAATCGGCAGCGCCAATCACGTAGATGCGCACTTCCGGCGGCACCAGGCGCTTTTGCACAATCGCCGGACTGGCCGCCACTCCGTCGCGCAGATCGGTTTTGGCTACAGCTTCAGCAAGAGAATAACAATAGTCGCCGCCACCCACCGGCTTGGCAATCATGGAGTCAAGCTGCTCGGCGCGGAAGCTGCCCACCTGATTGGTGATCCTAGTTGGCGGTATTTGCAGTCCGGCCTCGCTGGCGAGCACCAACGCGGCTGGCTTATTGGTTGCCGACTGACGCATCTCGCGATTGAAGATGCGGACGCGCGGCTCAGACAGAAGCCAGCCCATCATTGTGTGGTACCAGGCGGACGCTCGCGCCGAAACCTCAGGACGGGGATCCTGCATTCCTCTGAACACGTCATGGCGAATGAATGCCGCTGTGGCCTTGAGCTCTTTGCCGGCAAAGTGCGCCACGCGTTCTGCGGGATTCCAGCAGAAGGCAGGACTCGCCGAGGCAGGCAGACGCAAGTCCAGCAGCTCAACATTCGCTCTTTGAGCGGCATGCGCCAGAACGGCCAGATTAGGATCGTCTTGACCGCCAGCCAGCAGGAGCGTCATTCTGAACCAGCCTTGGCACCCACGTGTTTAGTAGGCGCCGAAGGGCCCGCCTTTTCGGCTGAAATCGGCCGGAGATGGGTTCTCTCCATCTGCCGTAGTCGGACCTTCTTCTCCAAGGGCTTCAGTCGTGAGCTCTTCTCCAGAGATGAAAGTCGTTGTCTCTTCACTAATCGGCAGTGTCGTTGCTTGAAGCGTGCGTTCCGTTGCAGCGTGCGTTGCGAAATCTTCTTCGCCCGTGATCGTCGTCGTGTGGCCCTCTTCGCCTATAGCGAGAGTTGAGAAATCAGGAAGTTTGTTCTCTGTCATGGCGTGCCTCGTCCAAATCGTTTTTAAAACTTTGCCAGTATATGCGCGCCCGCAGAGGAAATCTTCAAATTCAAAAAAAACAAATGCATGGTCAGTACTATTTTGGGAATTGCCCCGGACCTGAACTACTTAGCCTGTTGGCTCATGGACGCAATCCGCTTGCCGACTTCTTCACGGCTCACGACTTCAATCTGTGTGGCAATGTACCAGTTGTTCCCGCAACTGTCGCGCACGCTGGCAGTGCGGTCGCCATAGAACTGTGTTGCCGGCGACAAAAGGGAGCTTGCTCCGGCTTTGAGCGCGCATTGATAGGCAGCGTCAGTATCCGGCACGTAAACCTGCATAGCGCACGGCATTGCCGGCCATTCAGGAGCAATGTCCGCGAGTTCCACGACTGAATCGCCGATTCTGAGCGCAGCATGACCGACGGTGCCATCAGGCCGAGCATAGACTGCGATCTCAGTCGCGTTAAAGACTTCTTTCATAAAAGCAATCAACTTGGCCGCGCCATTTACATGGAGATAAGGAATGACGCTCTGATAGCCTTCAGGCTGGTAAGCGGACTTGGTCGTCATAGTTGTGTACCTTACTTTTTTGCCTGTGCGGCCATGCGGCGCTGCATCTCTTCCGGTGAGACGTCTTCCAGATGAACGGCGACAGTCCATTTGTGCCCCCAGGGATCTTCAATGGTGCCGGTGCGATCGCCATAAAACTGGTCAGCCACAGGCTTTTTGATAGTTGCGCCCTTGGCAATGGCGCGCTCCACGGTTTTGTCTACATCGTCAACGTAAAGGAGAAGCCCGACTGGCGAATTACCCAGCGTCTTGGGACCGACAACATCCATCTCAGGAAATTCATCGGCCAGCATTACGATTGAGTCGCCGAATTTGAGCTCTGCGTGGCCGACGCGTCCATCGGGTTGCGGCATGCGCATGATTTCCACGGCGCCAAATACCTGCTTGTAGAAATCAATAGCCGCCGCAGCACCTTTAACTACGAGATATGGAGTTACGTTGTGGTAGCCCTCAGGCATTAGTTTTGCTTTTGCCATAAAATTCTCCTTGGAGAATAATGTTCTACGCCATGGTCTGACTTACATTCTGGTCAGGTGGCACACCGCGCCCCATGGACGCGAACCCTGACGTCCATTCGATTCCGGTAAGAGAGACATTAACCGGAGAAAGAATGGAAGCCGTTTGATCCTGGCCGCCGTCTTCAGCATGGAATAGACATCAACCGGCTTCCAGCCAGACGCAGTAAAGAACTCTGGCCCTTCTTCCGGCCCGAACTTGAGTGGTGATCCCGCCTCGCTCAGTGCACCAAGGTTCTTTTGCAGCATCTTGAGCAATCCGGGGGAACAGAGGTCAATGGCCCAGTCTTTGAAAGTGCTTTGTGCAGCCAGATCGCGCGCAAGTGCTGACACCTCGTCACGTGTCAGGTAAACCAGAAGGCCTTCAGTAAGCACCAGAACCTTTCTCGCATTGCTGCCCAGCCTCTGGAACAGTGAACGGCGTCCGGCCAAATCAGCCAGGTCCATGCGGACCCTCTCCAGCGTGCATCGCGGCTTTTCGCCGGAAAGAACTTCTTCTTTGTAATCGATCATTGCCGGGAAATCGACTTCAATCCACTGCAACAACGGCGGCAGATCCATGCGATAAGGCCGCGTGTCCAAGCCAGCTGCCAGGTTGATGACCATATCAGCGCCTTGCTTGATCTGTTCGGTTACGATCTGGTCAAAGCGTACTGTCCGCGCCGTGTATGGCCATTCATAACGCAGGCCGGCCTGCATGCCTTTAGCAATCTGCTCGCCGCGCTCGCCGGCAAGTTTGCGGGCGAAAGGATCTCTGAACAGTGCGTCCTGCCGCTCAGTTTCACGTGCGCGAAAGACTGCGACCCACAGCGCTGTGTCAGAGATATTTCTGATCAACGGTTGTTCCGGCTTTGCCATTTGACTGCTCCACCGTGCGTGAGACTTGAGCCACAACCTCTGCCGATTGGGCCAAGTAAAAAGCCCCGCATTTACGCGGGGCCGTGGTTTCCCTGTTTTGGATACTAGGCTTTCGCGCTCTCGGCGGGTTCTACGAGCACAAAGCGACCGGAGCCGCCCTTGTCCACGAACTTGATGGTGCCGGTGACCTTGGCAAAAAGAGTGTCGTCTTTGCCGCGACCGACGTTTGCGCCGGGCTTAATGCGGGTGCCGCGCTGGCGGACGATGATGGTGCCGCCGGGGACAAGCTGTCCGCCGAATGCTTTTACGCCAAGCCGCTGCGCGTTGGAGTCGCGCCCGTTTCTGGAACTGCCTAAACCTTTTTTGTGTGCCATAAATCCCTTTTGTTTCTCAGGGGCTAAAGCCCCGGTCGTAAAATTTGTTGACGGCACGACTGCGGTCATGCCCTGTTATGTGATCTCGATTCAAACAGCAGCGGCGTGCGAAACAAAGCGCCGCCCATCTTAATTTCTATTTCTTCTTGCCTTTGGCCGATTTCTTAGCCGCGCTCTTCTTGGCAGCCTTCGGCTTAGCTTTCGATTTGGACTTGCCCTTTGCGGACTTTGCCGGAGCAGCTTCGCCTTCGGCTGATGCAGGCTTTGCCTTTTTGGGCTTGCGGGCCGGCAGGTCGGGAGCGGTAAAGCGCTCGCCGTCAAAAGCGATTTCAGTGATCCTTACCGCGGTAAAGGGCTGGCGATGTCCATAAATCTTCTTGTATTGCTTTTTGCGCTTGAAGTGGAAGACCAGAATCTTGTCAGCCTTGCCGCCTTCCATCACCTGGCCGCTGACCACTGCACCGGCACCGGGACCGATGGTGCCTTCCTGCCCGGAAACGGCCAGAACGTCATTGAATTCAACCACGTCGCCATCAGCGGCGGGCAGCTTTTCCATTTTCACTACGTCGCCGGGTGCGACGCGGTATTGCTTTCCACCGGCGCGAATTACCGCGTACATAACTCTCTCCCATTGCCCCTTCAAAGCTCTTGGCCGGAAAGGACTTATATTGACTTGTAAGATTGCTCAGCAGCCATGCTCAACAGGCAGGAATTTCCACCAGTGGCAAACCTTGTAATTTTAACGTGATAGAGGGGATATGGTCAAATTGGCGCGGCACAAAAGCCAGAGGTAGCCAAAGGCATGCGGATGTGGTGCTCTCCACGCGGACAGCGGGTGAAGGAGAAAAAATTCCACGGCAAGCCGGGACAGGAAAGCGTTCTAAAACGTGCGGTATTACAATGGCCGTCTGAAATTTCCGAATCCGCCGAGCTGGATCGGATCCGTTCGAGTGGGGGTTGCCAATGGCTGGAACCAGCTTCATGTTGTTCTTTTTCTGTCTCGCTGTCACCGCCCTGATTTTCTGGATCTGGATGATCGTGGAGTGCGCGACGAAAGAGCCTAGTCAGGGAAACGACAAGATTGTTTGGATCGTGATCATCGTTTTCGCGCAAGTGATTGGCGCCCTTATCTACTACTTTGTTCGTCGACCTCAGCGCATTGCCCAATACGGAAGTTGATGGCAGGGCTGCCCACCCCAGACCATTCAAATCCCATTTCGCAAATACACCCGCCAGAAGAAATAGGCCGTCATGCTGCAGCCGATAGTGATCACAACGTAACGCACGCTTTTGGGATCCATCTTTTGCGCGTACCAGGCTCCCACATATCCGCCCAGAGCTCCGCCAAAGATCATGACCAGGGCCTGCGGCCAGAAGACGGCCCGCGCCACGATGAATACCGTCACGGCAACGGCATTTCCGCAGGTGGCCAGCAGGGTCTTGAGACCGTTCATGCTGTGGATGTTTTCAATGCCCATCATCGCCAGCAGCGCAAGCATCACGATACCGACGCCGGCGCCAAAGTATCCGATGTAAACAGCGGCGCAGGCCTGCAAAAGGGTGACGCCGATCACCCGCATCGCCGAAGGGCCACCTTCAGAGTGGTGGCGGTTGATCCAGGAGGTGACTTTGCCGCTGAAGGTAAATAACAACGTGGCGCCCAGCAGCAGCCAGGGAATCATCTTGTCAAAGGTCGCTTGCCGAGTCTTGAGCAGCAGCACCGAGCCGACGATGCTACCGAGAAACGTAATGATGATCAGGGGCAGGATGCGCTTGAACAGTTCCGCGCTTAGCGCCTTGCGATATGCGCCAGTGGAAGCCAGCGTCCCGGGCCACAGGGCGACTGTGCCAGTGGCATTGGCATTGATGGAAGGCACGCCGGAAAAAAGCAGCGAGGGAAAGGCAATAAACCCGCCGCCTCCGGCGACAGAATTCACCGTGCCACCGGCTGCGGCAGCGAGAAAAAGAAGGATGAAATGCGAGCTCACCTGACAGTCTATCGAATTTCTTCATCCTGTGGCGGTCACGAAGCGGATTGACAGGAGGCTTATTCTACAAGCTCGGAGAAAGGGCCTCATAACAATGAAACACCGGTTTCTGATTCATTCTTTATCGCATACCATCCTAGTGGTAGATATTACGCAATTCGGAATTGAAAACGGTAGGCGAACCGAGGATCCGAAAATGGTGCCTGCACTTCGGTTCCCAGTTTGGAAGGAGGCCGAGCGGTATTTTCGGGCAAACGGCGCTGATTCCGAAACTCTTGAGGAGGCGCGCACATATTTATCCAAAGCCGGCGTAGCCGTAATGACTATTATTTGAAGCTTCTGGCAATCAACGCGAGGCGTAACGGGTCTTTAGCGCCATGATGATCAGTAGCAGTGCCAGCGTGACGGCATTGGCCACGATGATTGGCATGGCCCACAGCCGAAAACCATAAGTGAGCCAAAGCACCACTCCGGCGGAAAAAGTAAGTAGCATGGCCCAGGAAAGATCGTCACAGCGCTTGCTACGCCATGCATGCAGCACCTGCGGGACGAATGAAATTGTGGTCAATGCTCCGGCGATGAAACCAAGCAACGAGGTCAGGCGCATGTGGGACTCTTTCTCATAAATGGTTCTGTCATCTTATTCTGTTACCAGCCCTGGATCTCGACCTACCGGCGCGGATATAAAATTATTTTCCCTCCAGCGTCCAGGCGCCAACATCTCTTGATACAACTTGATCGAGGTCAATTTCATGCCTGAGAAAGCCGCCTTTCTCGCTTTTCTGATCGCAGCATTCGCACTCAACATTGCGCCGGGGCCAGACATGCTTTACGTAATTGGCCGTAGTGTGAGCCAAGGCCGCAGAGCCGGAATTGTTTCATCCCTCGGAGTATTTGTGGGCTGCTGGGTACACATTCTGGCTGCGGCTTTTGGGATTGCCGCGCTGCTGCGGTCCTCACCGATGGCGTTTAATCTGGTGCGATACGCGGGCGCAGCTTACCTGATCTATCTGGGAATAAAAATGCTGGCGCAGAAAACCGACCTCGCGGCGCAGCAGCTCAAGTCGGAAAGCCTTACCAGCATTTTCCGCCAGGGCGCGATCACGAACATGCTCAATCCCAAGGTCGCGATATTTTTTCTGGCGTTCCTGCCGCAATTCATTGATGCGCGCCGCGGCAGCGTGGCATTGCAGATTATAGTGCTGGGGCTGATATTCAATGTAGGCGGAACTCTGGTCAATCTTGCAGTCGCATATGCGGGTGGGACACTGGGTGAATTACTGCGCCGGAATCAATCCATTGCGCGGTTGCAACGGCGATTTACCGGGCTGATTTTTGTGGGACTGGGATTGCGGCTGGCGTGGCAGAAGAGATAGCCATACTTTTTTAAGATACCCGCGTGCCATGTACCTCAGCGGCTGAAGCCAGAGGGTCTAATCAAACTTTACCGCAGGTCTAAAGACCTGCTCCACCCCGTTGTGGGACACAGTAAAGGTTGGGACACAGTAAAACCTAAATACCAAAATGAAAAAGAGCACGCCAAACTGGCTGCGTGCCCTGTTTTCTTAACGTCGATTCTGAAGTTACATCAAAAATTCATTCGTCTGCCGCGTGATGGGATGCTGCATCTCTTCCAGTTCATTCTTGACGTGGTTCAGGCCATACACCAGTTGCTCAAAATCATGGGACATCCTGCGGAAGAGCGGCGCGACCTTAGCATACTCAAAGTGCTCGAACTTCGAGACGATGTAGTAACTCTCTTTGCCAGCCTTCACAAAGTCGATGAGGCTTTCCATGCGGGTGCGGCGCAGGCGATATTTGTTCAGGCCCTGCGGGAACATACCAGTGAAGAAGAGCGAGTAATCGCCAATATGCTTGCGCACCTGGCGCTCGCGATCAAAGGACGGAGCAGGTCCGTAAACGGGATCGGACTCCAACAGCATCTCGCCTACATCGCATAGCGGGCGTCCGTCTGCGTTTTTGATCTTGTAGAGAGTTTCTGCTTCGCAGAATTCTGTGAGCAGGTTGGCTACGTAGTCGTGCACTTCTGCACTGCGCACGCCAATCTCACCATAATTTCTTTCAACTACTTCCTTGAAAAACCGCTGTAACGGATTCGATTCAGGTATCACCTTGTCACCCCTTTTCCCTGCACTACGCCGTTTATGCCGTTACGTCGTCACCGCCCCGGCACTTAACACGCAAAGCAAATTGGGGAACGCTGATTAATATGAGTGCAGTATGAGTACTCTGGGTTATCTGAAGCAAGTAATTTGTGAGGTAACTCCGCACTTTGGCAGCAGCACGAATAGAGTGCTAAAAAGCAGAGGGACAATGAACAACCGTGTGGAGCAAGCAACTAAGCGAACGGAACGTTCATCCACCAAACTTTTTTCAGTCTTTTTCTTCTACGTCGCACCGGTAGCAAAGAGATCTTCCCCTTCGGCAAGGCTCAGGGTCAGGATTTCGCCTGCGGGCTCGTACGCCCGCAAAACGGCTCAACTCTCATCCACCCAAACTTTTTTTCACCAGCTCACTTACGGTCTTGCCTTCCACGCGCGCGCCGGTGGCCTGGAGTTTTGCCATCACGTTTTTCATCACCGTGCCCATGTCTTTCATCGTCGGTGATCCCATCTCAGCGATAGTGGCTTTTACGGCTTCAGCGATCTGCTCTTCACCCATCGCCTTCGGCAGGTAGTGTTCGATCATTTTAATCTCCGCCGCTTCTTTGTCCGCCAATTCCTGGCGGCCGCCCTTGGTGAACTGCTCAATGGAATCACGGCGCTGTTTTATCAGCGTGCTCAGGATCTGCTGCGTCTCCTTGTCATCGAGCGGCGCGCGTTTTTCAACTTCCTTATAACTGAGCGCGGATTTGACCATGCGCAAGGTGGAAAGCCGCAACTCGTCGCGGCTGCGCATTGCGTCAACCATGTCTTTTTGGATCTGCTCGCTGATCGTCATTGATGGAAACCTCACAGAGATGGAGAAAGAGAATTATAAGCTGAGCCGTTTGATTCCGGCCCTACGGGCGAATTATGATCGGAACTCCTCCGGAGAAATCATGCAGCCGCTCGCCCTTATCCTGAACATTGCCATTGTTGTGGGCATTGTGGGGATCGTGGTTTATTGGGTACGGCGATTCGCCGTGTTTCTGGGCTATAAAGCCATTGAGCCGGACGTACTTAAGATTGCGGAGCTGCTGAAGGCGCAGCCATTCCGTGATCGCAGTGATGTGGTGCTGGAAGGGCATTACGGCGGCAATCCCACGATTGTCCGCTTCTCTCATCGCGTGGATACGCCGGGGCTCGACATCCAGATGCGCGTGCCGGCAGCCATTAACTTTTTCCTGGTCCCCAAAAATATTCCTGCCACCAATGAGGGACGCGTGCTGATGCGCACCGGCAGCGCGGCATTGGACAGAAGGTTCAACGCCCGGACGGACCATCCTATGGAATTCATGATGCTCACCGCGGTCGCCGCCATAAAGAGCGGCCTTGAGCAGCTTTGCTGTTCAACGCAAACTGGGCTCACCGTCCGTGATCGCATGATTGAACTGAGTGAACTCACCATACCGCCATTTGCCGCGAACCATGTTTTTGATCATCTGCAATCCATGCTGACGCTGGCACAAGCCATACACGAAATGCCGGGAGCAGACCGCATCAAGGTTGATCCACTGCCGCGAAGGGGCAGCAGTTGGCCGGTGCGGATAGCGCTGGCCGGTGGGCTGGTGTGCCTGGTGGCGCTGCTTTTCACGCAACCTTACAGCCGAATGCCGGGCGCCAGCGCGAACGCAAATACCACTGCGCCGCCTACCGGCGTGGCGCCGGGTGACACGATCCGCTTGCAACAATTGCAAGGATGGCACGCAGCGACAAGAGACGACTTCCCTGCCGCAGTGCAGCGCTACCTACAAGAACGCCGGTTGGAGCCTTCAGGGCATATTGTGGCCGATTTTAGCGGGCGTGGCAGCGCCATTGACTCGGCCTATCTTCTGGTGGATACCACAGGGCGGAAACGTGTGAGCATGCTGGCAAGGGGAACAGTGGCTTACGACGCACTTTTTCCCAAAGTGGATTTTCTGGCGCGCATATCCAAGAGCACGCTGGGAAAGATACAATGGATGTCGTCAGGTCCTCCGTTATCTCCCGATGGCGATGGTTTACTGGTTGTGCAAAATGCGAACGATCCAACCGCAAGCGTGGTGTTGTTGAGACACGGCGCGCAAACCCTCTCGGCCCGTCCCGCAGACTTCAACAAAATCGATCTGGCTCAGCAATAACAGAATTCAAGAACAGGAACAGTTAAATATGATTCGCAAAGGCCGTCTTTTTACTCCGGGTCCAACCCAGCTTTTACCTTCAGCCCAGCTCGCCATGGCCGCCGCCACTATGCACCATCGCACGGCGGAGTTCCGCGCGTTGTATACCCGTGTGCTGGCGGATTTGAAAATCTTTGTCGGCACAAAGAATGATGTTGTGATGTTTACCGCTTCCGGCACCGGCGCGATGGAAGCCGCCGTGGCCAACCTGACTTCACCCGGAGACAAAGTGTTGATCGTTTCCGCAGGCAAATTTGGCGAACGTTGGGAAGGGCTGGCCAAGGCTTACGGTCTCCAGTTTGACACTGTCCGAGCGCCTTACGGCGAGACGGTGACGCCGCAACAGGTACGCGAAGCGCTGAAACCCGGGCATAAAGTTCTCTATATACAGGCCACTGAGAGTTCCACCGGAGTGCGGCACGATGTTAAAGAAATTGCGCGGCTGGTGAAAGCCACGGACACGTTGCTCGTCGTCGATGCGATCACTGGCCTGGGCACCACGCATTTTGATGCGGATGGCTGGGGCATTGACGTGCTGATTGGAGGATCGCAAAAGGCAGTGATGGTGCCGCCGGGGCTGGCTTATTGCTCCGTGAGTGAACGCGCATGGCAGCGCATGGAAACCACGAAGAATCCGCGCTACTACTTTGATCTGCGCAAGGAAAGAAAGAACGGCGCGAAAGGCGAGTCCAGCTATACGCCTTCTACCGCGCTGGTAGCGGCGCTGGCAGCGGCGCTTGATTACATTCGCGAACAAGGCGGCGGAGATCTGGCTGCCGGACGCAAACTTTTGATCGACAACGCGGAAACCGCAGCAGCGATGACCCGCGCTGCAGCCAAAGCTCTGGGATTGAAACTTTTTTCTGCCAGTTCACCGGGCGCGGCGCTCACGGCAATCGCTGCGCCGGATGGCGTGGATTCAAGCGACATAGTAAAAGCGTTTCGCAATCGCTTTGGCGCGATTGTGGCCAATGGACAAGGCGAGATGAAAGGACAGCTTATCCGCATTGCGCATCTTGGCTATTACGACTATCTGGACACAATCGCCGCGATTGGTGCGCTGGAGCAGGTGCTGGCAGAGATGGGCATTCCGATTGAATTAGGTGCGGGATTGAAAGCGGCGCAGCAGGTTTATGCGGAAGCGACACAGCCGGCGTTGGCGACGAGGTAATGGCGAACTCAAGGCTACTGGCGCTGAGCGGGAAGTTGCAGGAGCACGACTAAGTCTGCCAGCAGAACATACTGTAGCGGTTTGGAGCGAAGCGACAAGATGAAGATAGTGGTTGCGGAAAAAGTTGCGGCCAATGCCGTTCAACTGCTGAAAGACGAAGCGGACTGGAGCGTGCTTACGCATGATCAACTCCCCAATGGCCTGGAAGCGGCGCTGAAAGATGCGGACGCGCTGATTGTGCGGTCGGCCGTAGATGTGAATGCGCAAGTGATACGGAGCGCGCCGAAACTGCGCGTGATCGGGCGCGCTGGCGTAGGCGTGGACAACATCGACCTGGAAGCCGCGACCAAAGCAGGAATCGCCGTGATGAATACGCCCGGCGCAAACGCCGTGGCCGTGGCGGAACATACCATCGCGCTGATGCTGGCGCTGGCGCGGCATCTCTGCCGGGCAGATTCAACCACGCGCGCAGGCAAGTGGGAAAAGAAATCACTGCAAGGAACGGAGCTGCGCGGCAAGACGCTGGGAATTGTGGGACTGGGACGCATTGGGATAGAAGTGGCGCGGCGCGCACAAGCTTTTGACATGAAGGTAATCGCACATGATCCTTTCGTTTCTGCGTCAGTGGCGCGCGAACAAGGAATTGCGCTGGCGGAGCTGGACCAGGTCTATGCGCAGGCTGACTACCTGACGCTGCACGTCGGCCTTACGCCGCAGACGGGCGGCATGATCAATGAAAAATCGCTGGCGCGAATGAAGAAGGGCGTGCGCATCATCAATTGCGCGCGCGGCGAGCTGCTGGATGAAGCAGCAGTAGCCGCAGCGCTGGCGAGCAAGCAAATCGGCGGAATCGCGCTGGACGTCTTTACGGAAGAGCCGCCAAAGAATTCACCGCTGCTGGCGCTGGAGAACGTGATGGCCACGCCACACATTGCAGGATCGACAAACGAAGCGCAGGACGCAGTGGGCTTGCAGATTGCCAGTCAGGTACGCGAATACCTGAAGCGCGGCGTGATCCAGAACGCCGTGAATATGCCATCAATCGATCATCAGCAGTACACGCAGATGCAGCCGTACATTGCGCTGGCGGAAAAACTGGGCGCGTTTCTGGCCAACATTGTTCCGGCGGCTGGATCAATAGAGGAAATCTCTATCCGCTACACGGGACGGATTGCCGAGTGGAACACGGAGCTGATTCGCAACGCCGCAATTCAGGGAGTGCTAAACCACCGCGGGGCAGAACGTGCCAATGTGGTGAACGCAGCAGCCATTGCGCACGAACGCGGAATACAGGTGCATGAAGGCAAGAAACCTGAAGTCGCCAGCGGCACCGTGACGGGCGTGATTGCCCTGACGCTCAAAACCACGCAGGCCGAACGGCAGGTACGCGGCGGAGTGTTGCGCGGAAATTCTTTGCGGCTGCTGGGCGTGGATGAAATCGATATTGAAATGCCGCTGGGCGGCAATCTGATTTTCTTTCGCAATCTGGATGTGCCGGGCGTTGTAGGAAAAATCGGAACATTGCTGGGCCGGCACAATGTGAACATCGGCAACTTTGCCCTGGGACGCCGCGGCGCCGAAGCCATCGCCGTGGTTGAGGTCGATTCTGCTGCTCCCGAAGACGTGCTGGAAGAGCTGCGGCAATTGCCGGAGCTCCAGGAGGTCCGGGGAGTCAGGATTGAGGAAATTGCCAAGATCGCATCATAAAAGCTCTAAGATTGGCCACAGCCGAAGGCGGCTCTGCCACACGGTCTACGACAAGGTAGTTATCAGCTATTTTGCGCGGCTTTGAGCATCAGCCATGCGGCATTCAGGAGGGCCGTAGTCCAGGCGGCGATTGTTACACCTTTCAGGGTGCGGATTTTCCCGTTTTTGTTCATAGCCCGGCAGACAGGAATGACGTAGAGAAGTTGAAGCAGGCCGGTGCTGAGCGTCATCACGATTGCGGCGTGGACGAGTGCATTCGAGCCTCCGGGACGTTCGTCTTCGATCATCGCAACGGAGCACCCGGTGAAGGCCAGCACAAAGTTTATTCCCCAGCAGAGCAACAGTCCTTGCCATATACTTCCCTCATTGCGCGACGCTTCTGTCATAGAGGAGCCTCTTAAGAGGGTACCATCACGCAGGGAACGTGACTTTGCTCAGCCTCGGCGGAACATGCTCCTTGCCTTGCTGCCGATCACATTACACGTAAACGTCGGATCCTTAACCGGACACTAGTGGCCAACTGCTAATTATGAATATGCGGGCTCGTCCTCGTGGGCCGCGCTTTGGGAACGCTCTTGCCGCCGCTGCCCACTTTCACATTAAACGTAAACGGCAACTTCTTTGGCGGGTAGCACGCATTGTTATCGCAGGCCTGATATTTCAGCTCGCCGTGAACGGTGTAAATCCCCGATGACGCCTGTCCGGGCGCCATGACAATGCCTTTAATCACAAAGTCGCCGGAATAAACGCTGAGCTTGGTGCTGGGATCGAACGGGAAGCTCATCAGCTTTCCCGCGGGATATTGCAGTTTGCCAAACGCAACTTCAGGCGGCAGCGAAAAATGCAGCTGCGTGGGGATCAACTCTTCTGTAAGCGGCTGGCTGGAATTGATGTGATACGGGTCTTGGACGTGAAAAGTGAACTGCACCGGCGCGGAGTGTCCGGGTGAGACAACGATGTTGTTGGCCGCAACAAAATCAACAAACGTGCGCGGCTTGGGAGCGCCTGGCTCCTGCGCTTTCGTTAGGCTAACCAGCGCGCTGCTCAACAAGCCTGCGCTCACTACCAACAAAATTAGTCGATGAAGTCTCATTCCGCTCCTGTATTAATTGCCCTGCGCCAATGCGCGTTTGATAGCTTCTTCAAATGTCGCCTCACCCGCCATGCCCAGGGTTGAGTCCACCACTTTGCCGGAACGATCAAGATAATACGTCATGGGCAGTTGTTGGATTCCGCCATAAAGATCGCCAACTTTTTCTGTCCCGCGCAGCACCATATAGTTCACGCCCATTTTGTGCGTGAACGTGCTGATCTCTTTGTCATCGGCGTCGTCCATGGCCACGCCCACAATCTGCAATCCCTGCGGGCCATATTTCTTTTGCATATCCACCAATGACGGCATTTCTAGTTTGCAGGGCTCGCACCATGTTGCCCAGAAATTCACCAGCACTGCTTTGCCGCGCAGAGAAGACAGGCGAACTTCTTTGCCGTCAGGCACGCTCTTCAGCGCGAAATCCGGGGCCGTGGAGCCTTTCGGCGGCTCTGGGAAATCGGGCGGTGGTGCCTGAGCATCCGGGCTCGCGGCTTGCTGTACGCCAGAAGGCTGCGCGGCGCTCAGATCCACAACGTTACTCGGGCGCGAGTGGCCTTTCAGCACCATCACCACGCCGGTGAACGCGACAACCAGAGCAAGAATCAGGACAACTCTTCTATCCACAAAAAATCCTCAAATAGCTTTTGCTGCGCTGAGATCAACCGTTAGAGCAGCGCTTGTTTAATAGCGTCTTCAATTTTTGATTCGCTATCCAGGCCAATAATCTCATGCACCACTTTGCCGGAACGATTCACAAAGAACGATGTCGGCAGGCCGCCAACGCCGCCGTAGAGATCCACGACCTGCTGGTTGCCGACCAAAACCGTATAGTTCACGCCCATTTTCTTCGTAAACTTGGCGATGGTCTCTTCGTTGGAATCGTCCTTGGTGATGCCCACAATCTGCAGGCCTTGATCGCCATATTTCTTCTGCAGGTCAATGAGCCACGGCATTTCAAACTTGCACGGACCGCACCAGGTGGCCCAGAAATTTACCAGCACGGCTTTGCCGCGCAGTGAAGAAAGCGTTACGGTCTTGCCGTCTGGAACGCTCTTTAAGGAAAATTCCGGCGCAATGGAACCAATGGCAGGATCGGCGCCGGAAGGCTCCTGTGAGCCACTGACGTTTTGCTTCGCGGGATCAGCGGAAGCCTTTGGCTTGGACGCTTTCTTGCCCAGCAGAAGCAACGCGGTGATCGCAACCACCACACATAGCACTACAACAACGGTACGGTTCAAAACAATTTCCTCACAAGGTAAAGCGGTTTAAAAATCCTAGATAGCTTGAAAGCACGGCAAAGTGTCGCGTAAGGATCAACACGCCAAACACCATCAGGAACACGCCGCTTACAACTTCCAGCGTGTGCAGATGCCGGCGAAAGCGGCCATAAAAGCCGAGGAACCGGTCAATCAGAAGCGACGTCAAAAGAAATGGTACCGCCAGTCCCAGCGAATAAATCCACAGCAGCAGCACGCCTTTGTTCACGGTATCCGCCGAACCGGCCATGATCAGGATCGCGGAAATAATCGGTCCCAGGCACGGCGTCCAGCCAAAGGCAAAGGCAAAACCGACAACGAACGCCCCCAGCGGAGACTTGCCGCCCTTCACCGAATGCAGCCGTTTGTCCGCATACAGGGCCTTGATCTTAATGATGCCGGTCAGATGCAGGCCAAAAATGATCACCACCGCGCCGGCCACCCATTCCAGGTACTTCTTATATTCATGGACCATCTGGCCAATGCCAGTGGCAGCCGCGCCCAGCATTACAAACACCACGGTAAAGCCCAGAATAAACATGAGCGAGTGCAACAGCACTGTATTCAACAGCTTGCGGTCTTTAGACTGCAGCTCTTCCACGCTGGCGCCGGAAATCAGAGAGACGTATCCGGGAACCAGCGGCAGCACGCATGGCGACAAGAATGAGACGATCCCGGCCAGGAACGCGGTAATTGGAAAAGGTAATGAGGACATAGGCCTTTCTAAACAGCAAGTAGAAGGATGTCCTTTATTGTAATCTGGTTACAATTTTTGTTACAGACGGAAATCGCGGCGAAGGCCTGCCAAATCCAAACCTTACCGCTGATAACACTGATAACGCTGATTTACACGGATCAAAAGAGTTCAAATGGGACTACTTTTGGATTTATAAATCCGTTTGACCGTTAATTCTTGCTCTTGAGGTTTTCTCAGCGTCTCCGCGCCGATTGCGGGTTAGAGCGCGGCGAAGGCCTGCCAAATCCAAAGCTTACCGCTGATAACACTGATAACGCTGATTTGCACGGATCAAAAAGCTCAAATCGGACCACTTTTGACTTTATTAAATCCGTTTGACTGTTGATTCTTGCTCTTTCTCAACGTCTCCGCGCCTCCGCGGTGAGATTTCGATTACAAATTGCTGAAAGTCTCCGGCTTCTTCTTGGCTGGCGGCGGGGTCTTCTTTTCCGGGATGGTGTCATCCACAATGATCTTCTTCACGCCGCCATCATCGACCACCTGCGTTGCAGGAGCAGCGGCCTTCTGCGAGCGCGACTGCGTGCGCTGCTGAGCTGTTTGTCGCGGCTGAGCGGGCGTCGCGGAAAGCGCGGCGTAAGGCGCTTTGCCGTGATTTTCCCACTGCGCTGAGGCTTCCTGGATATAGCTTGAAAGCGAGCGGCGGACCTTCGCTAAGGCCGTGTAATCTTCCACCAGCGGCGCGGCTTCACTCTTTTTGCCGGCGGCCTCGCTGGCGTTGATGAGCGAATCCACGGCCTCGCAAACCAGGCTTACATCGTCATAGAGCTTGAACGTGGTGGACATGCTTCCGCGCGAGCTCTGCACGTTATGGATCAGCTCCGGCAGCGCGTAGCGCAGGTTGCGCTGTAATGAAGTTGCCGCCTGCTGCGCTTCCGCCTGGTGTGAATTGCCCTTCATAAAGCCCGGCTTCCACCCGGATTTCCAGCTCTCCACGCGCATGTTGGCAATGTCATTCTGGGTGGCCTGTGATACGCGGTCCAGGCTGATCAGCGCCGAGTTCAGGTCCATGCGGCCGGAGTCGGCGCCGCGCGCCTGCGCAGACAGGTTGTAACCCAGGGCAAACATCATTACCAAAATGGCTGCGGCGGAAATCAAGACTTTGGCGGCCAGGCGGTTCTTCATTCTAAAAATTCTCCCTCGCGATAGAGCACTGGTTCAAAACAAAACGTTCAATAACACAACGCTCAATCATGTCCGATGCTCAAGTAACCCCAAGAATAGCGTTACTTTAGGCGAATCAGCGCATTACAAAGGGTCAGGGAACCATCGGGGTGAGTGTTGGGACGTTCGGGGGTGACGTTGCTCACGTGGCACAGTCCGGGGTTCCCGGCAAGCCCGATTTTGGCTTGCTGGGGTGGAGGCGCCCTCGGCTGTGGCTTTTCCGATCAGTGTAATCAGTGTTAATCAGCGGTGAGATTTTGCTTTTTCTCTGTGTTCCTTTGTGTCCTCTGTGGTAGAGATTTTGGGGTTTTCCTAGAGTTGCGCGATTTCATGGGGATCATGGGTATACCCCTACCCCTCCCCTCGTCCCCATTTCTAAAGGACTTAGGGGTTTCCTCCCCATGTGTCCCCATTCAGTCGATGTTGAAGACAAAAGGGTTACGTCATTCCTCCCCATTTCCTCCCCATAATGGGTTTTAGGGCCTTTGGCCAATTGCCAGTTGCTAACTGCTAGCTGATCAATTTTCAAAGAGCTTTCTTGCGACTTTCACACCCTGAGGCGCTGCCTGACTATAGCTATTTTCTTCGCCCATATCAATGGCGAATTAGTACCGTACATCCGTGTGCCAAAATCTCACAAAAAGGACGCGAGTTGGTAGTCCTTGCGCGCTGCTTCATCAACGGCATTGATGGCCTGAGCGAGGTACTCGAAGCGTGTCAGGAACTCATCAAGTGTCATGGGGTATTCATCATTGAGGTTAGCGGTAGGAAAGTATTCCCGGAACTTGTCGTCAACAAGTCCGTTCTGGTGGGCATAGAGGTGTCGAATCTGTAAAATTCTTTCGATCTCTTCCTGCCGCGCGTCGAACACGCCGAGTGACTTTATTTGTTTGTTGTCCGCTATAAATCCTTTGACGCTCCCGCGTTGCAGCTTCTTGAGCTTGCTCTTGGCGTGTCGGCTGATGAACTCTTGCATGTCGGAGCAGTCAAGAACTTCTTTTACTGTCACTTGTGCGTTTGATTTGAGTGTCTCCGGCTTCGCGAGGTAAATCTCGTAGAGCAGGTCTGAGATGAAGATTTCGAACGTATCGGCGCAGGATGAGAAGAGGATACGCATAAGCATCTTGCCTTCAGGGTTATCAGTCGGGATGTCGGACCCTTTTGGATACAGGAGGTTGCCGAGATCGTCAAGAATGCGAAGTACGCTTTCGTAATGGTCGAGCAGCTTCGCTCTAGCGGCAGTGCAGGATTTGCGATCCTTCTCCAATTCCTTCGACAGGCGGGCAATGCCGGCTTCGCGGATAGCTTTAACAGGGCTTACTTGCTTGAGCGTTGTCCGTTCGCCAATCCTGACATAGGTCTTTCCGCCAAGCGAGACTGGTACGTCAGACTTCTTCACATTGATGACAAACAGGCGCTTGCCTTGATGGGCCACATAGTCATACGCCACCGTGGGAGGTGGTGAGAGGAGATCGATTGCTTTACGAGTAATTTGTACAGCGCGGAATTCATCGCTGAGGCCGTTGATGCGTATTTCCTTGCCATCTTCGACGACGCCGAGGACGATGCCTCCGCCGCCAGAATTCGCAAAAGAACAGATCAGTTGCGCAACGGTCGCGGCGGGCGGCAGAACCGCCTTGTATTCCAGTTGCTCGGATTCGGGCTGCCCGATGCTGTCCAAGATGTCTTGAGCGATGTCCATAGAGTTATATCGGGAATCGTCGGATGCCCGTCTTCTTCAGGATATGGCCGAACGTGATCCGCCGGACGTCCGTGCCCGTATCTACCCAGAGTTCGTGGTCTTCAAAGTCAAGCACGTCTCGTTCGGACTGGTAGTAGATGATCACAGTGCCATCGTACGCGGGCCGAACGACAATATTCACATCTCGGCCATCATGCTTGACTCCCGCGAGGACGGTGATGGCCGTCTCATCCATCTCGGAGAGGTCGTACTCTGGGAGAGTTAATAAGTGGGCCTTCACGCGGGCTTTGGCCTTCCTAATCAACGATTGCGCATACACGAACATGTCGGTCGTGGGTGTGGATTGGTGAGAGAACAGAGCAGCCAGATTCTCGTCTTCGAGCGCTTTCGTCCACTCTTCTACAGAAGTAATTCCCAAGCTTGCGATGATCTGTTGCGTTACAGGCAAGAGCTTCGGGGTCGTAGCATACTGCTCGATGACAGCCCGGAGTTCAGTAACATTCTTCACGTTGTATTCGGTGAGGAGCTCATTCAACTCCTCGGCGCGCTCAATGTTATTTTGGATTTCCTCATCGTCATAGAGTAGGTGCTTTTGGTCGTAGAGTATAGGAAAGAGCTTCCTTGCGTGGGACGTGTTTTCGCGGAACCACCGCAGCAGCTTGGTAAGTGCCGGGCGCAATCGTTTGGTAGCAGCCCTATCGTTGAGGTTTTTCTCGATAGTTGCGGTGATTTCCTTGACCACGAACGCGCCGTCCTTTTTGGACAGATCATCAAGGTGCGTCGTGATCTCTGTATCCAGCAGCTGATCGCGTAGGTCGGTCCCCAATAGTGCGAGGACTTCCATGAGCATGGGGTCTATGTCGCCTGCGTCGCGGGAGAGCTCGGCTTTTCGCTTGAATGTTCCGTTCTGGTTCGGAAAGATGCGACGCTTGGTGATCACTGCCTGGAAGGACGCCTCCTCGAGTTTCAATGTGTCGTAGAACTCCATCAGCCATTCGTGTACGTCCTTTTGCTGGAGTTCGGATGCCAGCTTTTCCGTCGTTCCGTCTTCCTCTATGAATATGGCAACCTGATCGAGCGTCAATTCGTCGCATTCCTGCCAGATGATCTCATGCCAGACTTCGATGTCTGATTGCGCTGGGAGCTGTCCGGGAATCCATGTCTTGCAGCAGAGCCAAATGGCACGTCGGATTTTGTCATTTGCACCCGTCGGAAACCAGATGTTGTTCGTACCGCCAGGCGTATGGATGGAAGCCAGCGTGCCCGCGGCCGTCCGCACGATCTTCGTACGCAGGAGCGTGTCCCGTATCGGCTTGAGGATCGCGGTCCTGTACCACTGCTGATCGAGCCGCGCGAGCTCCGCGGGAACCGGCTTTACCGCAGCGAGGAAATGAAGATTTTGCCAGTCGTTGTCCGACGCGTATTCGAGCAGCGAGAGGTAGAGCCCGAGCGCCTGCTCGATAATTCGTTTGTTGTGGTCGATCTGAGAAATGGAGCGCTCCGTTCTGGTGAGGAATACGCCGTCCCGTGGTTCGGTCGGATTGAATGTCGGATTGTTGATGATCACCGGGAACGGGAACGCCTCGCCTGCCTAGCAGCGGAAAATCGCAGAATAGTCGGGGCACGTCTGGGCCGAGCGGGAGGATGAGCACACCGTTGCTCGTCTGCTTAACCGGTAAGGCAATCGTCGTCAGGCCGCTGCTCAATACCGCGATCGAGAAAACTTCAGGATCGGCAAACCCTTCGGGATCCGCGGCGGTCACGGAAAGGATTTGCACCTCGCCGTCTAGCTGTTCGCCGTCAGAATTTTGCAGGTTCAACCTACGGTTCGGGTACTCGATGCTCTCGATCTCCCGCACGAACGAGAGCGTGTAGGGCAGGCATATATCAAGGTCAGCCAAACCAGCGCTTGCTACTTTCCTAGCTGTCTTGTCGGCGAGTTCATAGCGGAAAGCAGTATTGAATTTGCCGGGAACGTATCCTGTGTACTCCGGTTGGTCGTCTAGGTCCAGGATGGAATCTTTCGCGGCTTGTACGGCATCGATGATGTCTTGCAACTCATCGCCGCTGCGATCCAGTGACAGTTTGAACTTCCTCGGGGTGAAGCCTCGTCCCTCCGCAACACCCCTGACAAGAACGCGTTCGGACAAGAGGTGAGTGGTGAGAAATCCCGTGCCGAACTTTCCTGTCGTCGTGGGCCGCCCATCGCTGTCATTCGTCCGGTCCTTCGATGATACCTGCTCGATAAGGAAGCGAATGTTCTCCGGTGAGAACGGCCCACCGTTGTGCTTGAAAGTGACGTGTGCATCCGTTCCTTCTAGGTCGGCTTCGATGCGAACGCGAACCTTTCCGTCGATATTCACGTCCTTGGCGTTCTGGATCAACTCCCAGACCCAACGCCGTTGCGTCGTGGGCGATGCATCTACGCTAGCCCGGAGCTTCGCCATCTCCTCATGAATTTTCGTCGCGATATTACGGCTGTGGGCCTTGTCTTGCGATGCTGAAAATTGCGATTTAAACGACACAAAAACCGAACCTTTCGAATCAAGTTTACTGGAACGTGCCCCCCGAGATACAAAGTTCAGTGGGGTTGTTTTCACGGGAATTTAGGATGAGAAATGAGTTGCCTTCGTTTCCCTACACACCTCTATCAACGGCTTCCCTGGCGGAAGCACTTCGCCGATCTCTACGGCTGGCACACCGGCGCTCCTTAGAGCATCGAGCAGCGCAGCCGTGTCGGCGCGGGCAGCGGAGAGCAGCAACCCGCCAACGGTCTGGGGATCGAAAAGAATGGTCCGGCCTTCTGCCGGGGCGCTCTCGTAACAAAACAAGCGGCGCACCCACTCAAACCCTTGCCAGTTCCTTATTCTCCTGGCGGGATTGTCTCCTGAGCGCGCGCTCCTTGATCATCACAAAAAATACCGGAACCAGAATAAGGACGTGAATGGTCGATGTGATCATGCCGCCGACAATCGGAGCGGCGATGGGCTTCATTACGTCTGAGCCCACGCCGGTTTCCCAGAGGATTGGTACAAGGCTGGCCAGCACCGCGGTGACGGTCATCAGCTTGGGACGCAGGCGCCGGACGGCGCCTTCAATGGCCGCATCCTCAATTGCCTGCTTCGTGATGGGCGCGCTGGAAGCGATGTGCCGTTCCAGCGCCTCATGCAGGTACACCACCATGACCACGCCGGTTTCCACGGCGATCCCGAACAAGGCGATATAGCCCACCCAGACGGCCACGCTGAAGTTGTATCCGAGAATCCATTGCAGCAGCAGACCGCCGGTCATGGCGTAAAGCGTGGGAAAGATCAGCACCAGGGCTTCCACGGCGGAATGGAAGACCATATAGAGCAGCATGAAGATGGCAAAGAAAACAATGGGCAGGATCAGCTTAAGCCGCTCCCGCGCGCGCAGTTCAAACTCATACTCTCCGGACCACTGGTAGGTATAGCCGGCAGGCAATTTGAGCCGCGCGTTGAGCAGGCGCGTGGCGGCGGAGACGAAGCCGCCGTAATCTTTCGTGTTGAGGTCAAGATAAACGTAACCGGTGAGCAGGCCGTCTTCATCGCGGATCATGGCCGGGCCGCGCGAAAACGAGATAGAAGCCAGTTCGCCGATGGGAACCTGCGCGCCGCCCGGGGCGCTGACCAGCACGCGGCGCAGGCTGTCAATATCGCTGCGGAAATCGCGCTGATAGCGGACGTTGATGGGATAGCGCTCACGGCCTTCAACGTTTTCCGCTACGTTTTCACCGCCGATGCCCGAGGTGACCGCGAGCTGTACATCTTCAATGGTCAGGCCATAGCGCGCGGCCGTGGTGCGGTTGACGTCGACATTGATATAGAAGCCCTGGGAGACGCGCTCGGCAAAGACGGCGCGGGCGCGTGAGTCGCCGGCAAGAATTTGCTCGATCTGCGAACCGAGCTGCTGAATGCCTTCCAGGTTTGGTCCCTGGATCTTCAGTCCAACCGGCGTCTTGATGCCGGTAAGCTCCATGTCCAGCCGGTTCTGGATCGGCATGGTCCAGGTATTGGAAAGCCCGGGAAACTGCAGTTTGCCGTCCATCTGCTGGATGAGTTTTTCATAGGTCATGCCGGGGCGCCATTGCTCGCGCGGCTTGAGCACGATGGTGGTGTCATACATATCGAGCGGAGCATTGTCAGTTGGGCTGTCAGAGCGGCCTGCTGCGCCGAAAACAGTCTCCACCTCTGGGAAGCTGCGGATCATGCGGTCCTGCTCCTGCAGCAGCGTGGTGGCCTGCGTGATGCCGATGCCGGGCAGCGCCGTGGGCATATACAGCGCTGAGCCTTCATACAACGGCGGCATGAACTGGCTGCCCAGCTTGAACGCCAGCGGAAAGGTGACGACAAGAAAAATCAGGTTCAGCGCGAGCGTGGTCTTGCGATACTTCAGGCACCAACGCAGCACCGGCAGATAAATCGCCTGCGACACGCGGGCAAATGGGTTCTGGCTTTCCGGGCGCAACCGCCCGCGAATCCACATGACCATCAGGACCGGAACCAGCGTGATGGCCAGGATGGAAGAAAAGCCGACGGCCAGCGTCTTGGTCCAGGCCAGCGGACGAAACATGCGGCCTTCCTGCGCCTCCAACAAGAAGACCGGAAGGAATGACACCACGATGATCAGCAGCGAGAAAAATAGCGCCGGGCCAACCTGCTTTGCGGCCTCGATCAGGATGCGCCGCCGCTCCGGTTCGGGCACTCCGCTGGCGTTGAGCGGATGCTCCGAGAGATGGCGATATCCGTTTTCCACCATCACAATGGCAGCGTCAACCAGAACGCCGATGGCCAGCGCGAGTCCGCCGAGCGACATGATGTTGGATGTGACGTGCAGGTAATACATGGGAATAAACGCCATCAGCACGGCCAGCGGAATGGTGAGAATCGGAATCAGCGCGGAGCGGAAGTGAAACAGGAAGAAGATACAGACCAGGCTGACGATCACCGCTTCTTCAATCAGGTTGAATTGCAACGTTCGGATGGAATCATGGATCAGCCCAGAGCGGTCATATGCCGGCACAACTTCCACTCCGGCGGGCAACGACGGTTTGATCTGTGCGAGCTTGCGCTTGATCCCGTCAATCACCTGGAGCGCGTTCATGCCGTCGCGCATCACGACGATTCCGCCCACGGTTTCACCTTCACCGTTCCACTCGGCCACGCCTTCGCGAGTGTCCGGCCCAAAGGAGACGGTGCCCAGGTCTTTGATCAAGACCGCCGTGCCGTTCTTGCTCATGACAGGAACATTTTCCAAGTCCGCCAGGGAACGCAGATATCCCAGCCCGCGAACCATGTAGCGGGCGCCGTTCAGCTCCAGCACGCGTCCGCCAACTTCATTGGTGCTGGCCTTCACGCGCTCAATCACGGTAGACAGCGGAATGCCGTAAGCCAGCAGCTTGTTGGGATCGACACTGACCTGATACTGCTTGACGAATCCGCCGATGCTGGCGATTTCGGCAACACCCGGAACAGTCGCCAGCTGATAGCGGAGCTGCCATTCCTGGATACTGCGCAAGTCGGCCAGGCTGTGGTTGTGGCTGCGGTCTATAAGCGCATATTCAAACACCCAGCCTGCGCCGGTAGCGTCAGGGCCGATCATGGGACTCACGGCTGCGGGCAGGCGTCCGCGCATTTGCTGTAGATATTCGATTACGCGCGAACGCGCCCAGTAGAGATCGGTGCCATCCTGAAACACGACGAAGACGTAAGAATCGCCCAGCATGGTCTGCGCGCGCACAGCCTTCACACGCGGCGCGGCCAGCAACGTGGAGACGATGGGGTAAGTAACCTGGTCCTCAATCACGCTGGGCGGCTCGCCGGACCAACCGGTATGAATAATCACCTGCACGTCAGAAATGTCCGGCAGTGCGTCAAGCGGAATGTGGCCCATGGCCCAGATGCCCATCAGCGTAAGCAGCACTGCCCCGGTAAAAACCAGGAAACGGTTACGCTCGCACACCTCAATGATTCGGGAGATCATGGCTACATGCCTCCTTCAGCGTTGAGCGTGAAATGGCGCGTGCCGATCACGCGACCATTCTGCTGCGCCGTAAGCGTGACCTGCCACGTTCCGCCGGAGCCAAGTTCGCCTGCGCCTTCATACATGCCTCCGCCTTTGTCGGTGAGATCGATGCTGGTCTTCATGGCAGCCATGCCCATGGCCGGCATGGCAGGCATAAAGAAGGTCACGTTTACTTGCGCGCCGATGATCGGCGAGCCGGCGGCGTCAGTCAGCTTCACCCGAAAAACATTGCTGCCTTTGCGCGGCGGATCAGGCTGCGTGGTCAGTTCAAGCTTTGTCTGCGCGGCTGTGGTCTGGTTCATCGCGGCGGCCGCGCCAGCTCCCGGCGGTGGAGGCACAAACGCTCCGGCGGCGGCCTGCAACTGGCTTTCTGAATCGATCAGGAAGCTGGCTGAGATCACGATGCGCTCTCCGGCTTTGAGTCCTTTGGTGACGATCACTTTGTCGCCCGCCTGTCCCGACGTCTGGACCTCGCGCGGCTGGAACAAGCCGTCGCCCCCGCTGACAAAAACCAGCTGTCGCATCCCGGCATGCAGCACAGCCGATGCGGGAACCACCAGCTGGCGTCCCAGCGGGATTTGCAGCGCGACATTCACATACATGCCCGGCTTGAGTTTGAGTCCGGGGTTCGCCAGAGCAATGCGCACGCGCGCCGTGCGCGTATTCATATCCACCTGCGGCAGAATGTCCCGGACGCGACCGTTGAATGTTTGCCCCGGATAGGCGTCCACCGTGACAGCCGCGGGATCGCCCGGCTTGATCCGGCCCAGGTCGCTTTGAAAGACTTGTGCCGACACCCAGACGCTGGAAAGATCAGCCACTGTATAGAGCTTCGTCTCCGGCTGGACAAACATATTGGGCAGCGCGTTGCGTTCAGTGATGTAACCGGTGACAGGAGAGTTGAAAGTGAGATCGGTGATTACCTTGCCCGTGGATTCAAGTTTCTGGATCTCGCTGGCAGGAACCTCCCATTGTTCCAGCCTCTGTCGCGTGGCTGCGAGCAGGCTCTGCGACCCTGCGGCCACGCCGCTCACGCTGCTGGACTGCACCGCTTCGGCGTTCTTTTTCGCCAGTAGATATTCCTGCTCGGTAGTGACCAGGTCAGGACTATAGATGGTGAACAGCGGCTCGCCTTTGCGAATGAACTGGTAGCTCGCATCGGCGTACACATTGCGGATCCAGCCGGGAAAACGTGTCTGCACAGAAGCAACACGTCGTTCGTCGACCTCAACGTTGCCGGTGGCGCGGACAGCATCGCTCACATTTTGGATTTCCGCCGTGCCCAGCTTCACGCCGATGGACTGCATGCGCTCGGGAGTAAGCTGCACGGGTGATAGTGGGGCATCTGTAACGTTCGCAGCGGGTGAAGGAGCCGGTAAAGAGACGCTCGTTGTGGCTTCCGCGGCAACGCTGCTCTTATCGCCATGTGCGTTGCGCCAATCCAGAACCAGCCAGCCGGCAAGCGCCACAACCACCGCCAGCGCAGCAAAGAATGCGATCTTGTAACCGGATCTGTTGTTCATGGCAGCATTACTCCTGTCAGCGACTCCAGCCGCGCCAGCGCCGACTCATGCTCGCTGAGTTCTTTCTGGTATTGCTCTTCGAAATCGAGCGCATCGCGGAAGGAGGAAAGCAGCGTTTCAAAATCCTGGCGGTTGGCCTGGTAGGCAGCCATTGCCGCGCGAAATGTCGCTTCGGCCTGCGGCATCAGTCCTTCGCGAAAAATCCTGAGCTGCTCGGCGGAAGTTTTGGCCATCACATATTGGTCCTGCACTTCCGCCTGGCGCCGCTGGATCTCTGCATTCAGTTCGGCATTTGCGCTTTGCCGGTTCTCGGCGGCCTCCGCCAGTTCCGCGCGGCGGCGGCCGCGGTTGGGCAGCGTGACCGTAAAGGTCAGCATGTAATAGTCGCGGAACTTGCGGTCAGTATTCTGGTACAGGTATTGCAGCCCAAAGTCGGGCCTAAATTCCTTCCGCGCCAGTTCTGTTTGAAGATCGGCGCGTTGCACCAGCCGCTCGCGCGCGTTGATCTCCGGATTGTTTTGCCGCGCCTGTTGCAACAACTCAGACGCACTCTCAGGAAGCGACCGCTCGCGCAGAGGCTCGGTCACAATGTCCGGCGAATCTTGCGCGCGCGCCAGCAGTTGCTTGATCTGCGCCTGAAGCTGGCCCTGCTCACGATGGTGAAGGTTGATCTCCTGCAGAATGCGCGTGTGCTGCAACTGCGCCTTGAGCACCTCCTGCTGGTTGCCCTGGCCCACGCGATAGCGCGATTCGGCGATTTGCTCCATCTCGCCCAGGAGCTTGTCATCGCGCAGCAGGATTTCGAGCGTGGCTTGCAGGTATGCCAGCTTGAAGTAGGTCATCTTCACCTGCTCCACCACCATGCGGCTGACCGCACCCGACTGTGTGCGCATGGCGTCGGCCTGCGCGCCCGCGACCTGCATTCGCAGAGCGCGCTTGCCCGGCCAGGGCAACTCCTGTGACGCGCCCAGCCCAATGTAGGCAAAATCGCTGTTGGTGTATCCAGCAAAGGGGCGCGGACTGCCCACGCTCAGGTGTTGCAACATGATCTGCGTATCGGGCAATGCACCGGCCTGTTTGGCGGCGTGACCAGCAGCCTGCGCTCCGTGCGTCGCAGCCTGAATCTCAGGATTGTTATGCTGCGCTTCTTCCACCAGCGTGGCCAGCGGGGCCGGAGGCGCTGGCGGCATGGGATCCTGCGCGGCACACGCCGCGCCGGCGAAAAAAAATAACAGATATAACGCTTTCATCTTGACCTCTTCACTCGAATGCAGAAAGAGAGACACGCGTTCGCAAACTTCCGCGGACGCCGGACAGACGAAAGCGAGACTAGATTCTTAGAATGGAGATGGAACCAGGTGGCGACGGGGAATCATTGCAGGGATTGTGCGTACCAGGAAGCCGGTTAGCGGCCATCTCCGGCGCCGAGCAAAGCGAGGCATGCGGTGCCGCCTGAGGCGCGGCTGGAGAGTATTTGCTGCTGGCCTTAAGCGTGCTTCCTTCCACTTGCGGAGTCTTGGTACAGCAGGTGTGAGAGTCTGACATTTGCGAGCCGCCGCACTCATCACTCATCTGCAGGCAGCAGTCCTGCTCTGCTTTGGTCATTTCCTCGCCAGGCAGAGCACATGCTATCAGCGGCGCTGACAGTACCAGCAGAACCAGAAACAAGCAGACGGGTTTGCCGACAGGAACCACATTTCGATTGTAGACGAAAAGGCGGCAGTGGCTGTGAGCCACGTCACAGCAGCGGGCAAATAGCAATTGGCTGCTCGAACGCACTACTTCAAGCTTTTCAAACAACCTCTAACACGGCTGGCCCAAGTTTGCCACGGCAGAAAAATCCGGCCCGAGTTTTGCTCAAGCCGGATGTGAGTTTCGCGTCGTACCCATGCTACTGAACATTCAGCGTGGCGCTCGTCGAGTGACTCAGAGTGCCGCTCACGCCAGTGATGGTTATGGTCCGGGCGCCTCTGCTCGCATTACGGGCCGCCTGCACCGTGAGCGTTGAAGTTCCCGATCCGCTGACGGATGTGGGGCTGAAGGTTCCTGTCACGCGTGAGCCCAATCCGCTAACACTCAGGCTTACCGTGCCGGCGAATCCATTCACTGCGCCGATCGTCACCGTGTAACCTCCCGTATTTCCACGGGTCACGTTGAGACTGGCGGGCGAAACCGAAATAGTAAAGTCCGGTACGCCACCCACTGGATTTACCACCAGGTTGACGTTGGTGGAGTGGCTCAGGGTGCCGCTGGTTCCAGTGATTGTCAGCGTGTAAGTGCCGGCCGGAGTTGTAGTGCTGCTGCTGACTGACAGGGTTGACGAGCCTGAACCGGTCACCGAAGTTGGATTAAAGCTGGCGCTTGCGCCGGTGGGCAGGCCGCTGACGCTGAAAGCAACAGCGCCCGTAAATCCCCCGGATGCAGTGACTGTCGTGGTATATGAAGTGCCTGCGCCCGCTGTAACCGTCTGCGATGCCGGTGTTGCCGCGATGGAGAAATTTGGCCCGGACGGAGGTGGCGGCAGCACGCAATTGTTCGCCGCATTCGAAAATTCCAGCTGGATGGTGTACGCGGTGCCGTTGGCAGTGTATGTTCCTTGCTGGCCGTTGCAGATGTCGCCAATTTCGCCGTTGACCATGTCATACCAGGCCAGCGGAGGCGCAAAGGTGGTTGCAATGCCTACGTCCGCGTCGGTAATCGCTTCCGTTAATTCATGGCTGGTAACTGACGTGTAGTTGCCGAACACGCCGGCGCTGCCGCACCCGCCGGTGGAGCAAAGGCCGCTCTGCATATCCGGCATCACACCGTAAAGAACATTTTTCCCATTGAGCAGGGTTGACGTGGTGCCGTGATAAGCGCAGAAGCCGCCCGCCACGCAGCTTGATGACCCGCCCTGCGTAATGGTCTTTCCCGGTGGGAAGAAGATCATATAAAGGGTGTTCACGTTGCCTGCGGCGTCAAGGATCGGCGCCGGCAGGTGCCCTGCGGTAATCTGGGCCAGAAGTTCAGACTGGATTTGCGCATCGCTGATCGTGGAGCCGTTGTTGCCGGCCGAGGGAACAATCTGAAACAGTCCGTCAAACGTGCCGTTCCCGATCGCCTGATTGGTGCCGCCCGAAACTGGAGTGTTGTATTGGGTCAGCAATGAGGTGTAGCCGCTGTTGGTCCCGGTAAGGTCGCCATAGAACTGGCCCATGGTGGGGCTGGTGGTGCCGGCAACTTGTGCGTTATAAGAGCCGCTTCCGTATAGCACCTGCACCACGTGGACGTTCGAAATCACCGGTCCGCCAAAGTAGCTCAGGTGAGCGCCTGCGGGTGCCGCAAAGCCCACGGCGGCCGCATTGGGATTATTGGGATCGAGCACCGGAACAATGTGCAATCTGGGCCGGGCAGGCACATTTGGCAGCGCCTGTTGGGCTGAAGTTGCCGCTGCCGGCTGTTGCGCTGCTGCATCCGTGCCGACTGTACGATCAACCGGGGCTACCTGCGCCAGGGCAGAGAGGGCGCTGAAAAGCACCAGGGTTGCTACACAAAGAAACATCCACGCGGGGTGACGTGTTCGCTGCACCATTCATGATCTCCTAAGCCGTAATTTTCGAGCGGATAAGGCCGGACCCTGCCATATATGAAGGTATGAAGCCGTGCGCGAGCAAGCAGTGTGTCTGCTGAAGTTTACTACGATCCATGAAGGACAGGAACCAGTCTTTTTCCTACAATAGCGGCGCAATACTGCTGGTCCTTCATTTCGCGGCAGAATCGGCTGCTCTTCAGGATGACAGATTGAGGCGCGACGATTTTCCGCCGCGTAGCTTCTGTGATGGCCGATGATCGGAAAAACCCAAAACTCACAGCCGAGAGCACCTCCACCCCACCAAGCCAAAAGCAGGCTTATCGGGGACCCCGGGGCTGTGCCACACGAGCATCGTTAGTCGTTACACCACCTGAATCAACGGCTTTCCTGGCGGCAGCACTTCACGATCCGCCGCGGGCACGCTGGCACTCTTGAGAGCATCGAGCAGAGCGGCGGCATCAGCGCGGGAACGCAGAGCAGATTTATATTGGCGCGGCGATCTTTATTGTGGCGGACAAAGCGGCGGACAGACTGAACAGCAGTCGAGGGCCGGCGACAGCTTGGCGGCACGGACTGGCTGGTTTACGGCGTGAGTGAGCGGCATAGCCGATCCGAACAGAATAAAGAAGACTACGAGCAGGCGTGTGATTTTCACCTAGTATCTCCTTGCCGCAAGTGGCGGCTAGGGGTTGAGTGTACAGCGTTTCTGGCATGGCTGGCTGCCTCGTTCTCAAGTTGTAGGGTTTACCGAAAAACGAACATTGGTAAAATCAGCCCTGTGAAACTTGAGCGGGTGGCTGACGCCAACGCGAGTTCACACCACCTGAATCAACGGCTTCCCTGGCGGAAGCACTTCGCCAATCTCCACCGCGGGCACGCCAGCGGTCTTTAGAGCATCGAGCAGGGCGGCGGTATCGGCGCGGGCAACGGAGAGCAACAACCCGCCGGCGGTCTGGGGATCGAAAAGAATGGTCCGGATTTCTGCCGGGACGCTCTCACCATAGCTGACCAGGCATTCCGCGAAGTCGCGGTTATTGTTGAGGCCTCCGGGGATGAAGCCGGCGCGCACGCAGTCCATGGCCCCGGCCAGCAGAGGAACGTTGGCGGAGTTGATGCGCACGGAAACGCCGCTGCCTGCGGCCATCTCCCGCGCATGGCCGATGAGGCCGAAGCCGGTAATGTCCGTGGCAGCGTGCACCGTGAACTTGCCGGACGCGGCAACTTCAGCGGCGCGGGCATTCAGCGTGGTCATGGATTGCGTGGCGGAATCAATCCACGCCTGTTTTGCCTCACCGCGCTTGATGGCCGTGGATATCACGCCCGTCCCCAGGCCCTTGGTGAGGATGAGCGCGTCCAGGATCTGCGCGTTGGAGTTGGCCCAGACTCTTTGCGGATCGACCATGCCGGTGACCGAGTAGCCAAACTTGATTTCAGGATCGCGTACGCTGTGACCGCCGATCACGACGCATCCGGCTTCCATCATCTTGGAAAGGCCGCCGGCAAGAATTTGCCCCAGCACGTCGAGATCGCCTTTATCGGGAAAGCAGACGATGGCCAGCGCGGACAAGGGGCGTCCGCCCATGGCGGAAATTTTGTACACTCCGGCGTCGTCGGCTGTGTCAAAGCCAACGAGCACATTGGGATCATTTTGCCGGGCTAATTTCCCAAGCACCGCGTCCAGCGCCGCCGGACTCAGCTTGCTTGCTCAACCCGCAGCTTTTACCTGCTCCGTGAGCCGGATTGTTTTGAGTTCTGCCATCATGGACATTCTAAAGCATGACTGCGGCGACGTTGGCAGTTAGCAGCTAGCAGTTAGCAATTGGCAAAAGCCAAACCTTACCGCTGATGAACGCTGATGACACTGATTAACACGGATCTTTCGGATTGGCGGAATTTGATTTTTAAGCAATGAATCGATCCGTGAAATCGGTGTTCATCCGTGGTAAGGTTTGTCACCCGATGCCAGAGGTTTTCTGATCAGTGTTCTCAGTGAGAATCAGTGGTAAATAGTTCTGAAAATCCGTGAAATCTGCGTTAAGGCTTTGCAGTTGCTTTGGCTAATTACTAATTGCTAATTGCCAACTGCTAGTAAGCAATCGTCACGACTTTCACCGTGGGCACCTGGCCGTCCCAGTCGGTGGTTACGTGCTCCAGCGTAAGGCGGAAATCGCGTGTCTGGCCCGGTGCAAGCGGCGCGCGGTCGATCAATCCGTAATCGACGTAAGGAACATTGGGCAGCAGGACAGTTACAGGGAGCGTATCTTTTTGCGCGATTTCACCCAGAGAATTCTTGAAGATCACCTGCACGCTCGCGCCGGTAACTTTGCGATCGGTGCCGTTGGCAATCTTGCCTTCGATGTAAGTCACCGATCCGCCGGCAAAGTTTTCCGCCGTGGCCATATGCAGTCCGGAAACCTGCAGCTTCGCTAGATTAGGATCGCCGGACGAAGTGTTTGCAGGCTTTCCCGCGCGCGTAAGCAGGACCACGCCAATGATCAGCACCAGCACAAACACTACCCCAGCCACCATCGGAATCCAGTTGCGTTTTTCGCTCTGTTCGGCGGGAGGAGAAAATACCGGCTCGTTTTCGGAATCGCCCATGGCGGAAATTCTAATCTATTCTCCCGCGATGGTCATGCCGTCAATCCGCAGCGTGGGCGCGGCGGTCGAGCCCCGAAATTCCAGGTCATTGCCAATCTCAGAGATGTTATTCAGCATGTCCTTAAGATTCCCGGCAATAGTGACCTCTTCCACCGGATAAGTAAGCTCGCCGTTTTCAATCCACAGGCCGCTCACGCCGCGGGAAAAATCGCCGGTAACCATGTTCACGCCAAAGCCGAGAAACTGGAACACATACAGTCCCTGCTTAATGTTCCCGATAATCTGCTGCGGCGTGCGATCACCTTTTTGCAGATAAAAATTTCCACTGCCGATCCCCGGCGTTGCCGCCAACCCGCGCGAAGCGTTGCCGGTAGTCTTCATCCCCAATTTTTTCGCCGTGTAAGTATTCAGCAGGTAAGACTTGAGCACGCCATTTTCGATGACCACGGTTCGCCGTGTGGGTACGCCTTCGCCGTCAAAAGGTTCAGTGCCGAATCCGCCAGGCATTGTGCCATCGTCAACGACCGTAATGTTGCTGGCCGCTACCTGCTCTCCCAGTTTGCCGGCCAGGAACGACGATTGCCGATAAACCGCCGAGCCATCAACCGCGTCAAAAATGTTATCCAGAATCGATTCCGCAACCATGGGATCAAGCACGATTGGGACCTGCGTGGAAGCAATCTTGCGCGAGCCCAGCCGGCGCAAAGTGCGGCGCGCCGCTTCACGTCCCACGGATTCAGGAGATTCCAGCTTTGCCAGCGTGCGGGCCAACGAGTACCAGGAATCGCGCTGCATGTTGCCGTTTTCATCCTGCGCAATCGGCGCGGCAGAAACAGAGCAATACGACCGGCGAAATTCGCCCACAAAGCCATGCGAGTTGGCCAGCACCTTGTGACCAATGGCAGCATCAAAGGTGCCGCCATCAGAATTTTTCATTCGCGGATCGGCTTCCAGCGCTGCGCGTTCGGCCCGTCGCGCGTAGTCAATGCGCTGCTCAGGCGGAAGAGAATAAACATCGTCGTAATAAAGCTGGAGATCGCCCGGCACAGAGCCAAGCTGGTCCGGCTCCGGAATCCCCGCGTAAATATCTTCAGAAGTTACGCGCGCCAGCTCAAGCGCTCCGTTGATCAGCCGCTGGATTCCGTCTTTAGAGAAGTCACTGGAATAGGTGCTCGCCGTGCGATGTCCAAGAAACGTCCGCAGCCCAATGGCGCGCGATCCTGATTCTTTCAGAGTCTCAACTTCGCCCATGCGCACCACCGTGGAGAACTCCGAGCTTTCCCGGACCACAGCGTCAGCCGCGGTTGCTCCAGCCTTGATGGCGCGTGAGACCACGCTGACCGCCAGATCACGCAGCTCTGCGTCAACTTCAGTGATTGTTTGCGTATTGGTTGCCATTATCTTGCGGTGCCGCCCACGGTCATGCTGTCCAGCTTCAGCGTGGGGATGCCCACGCCCACGGGCACGGACTGTCCATCCTTGCCGCAAGTGCCAACACCTTCGTCAAGCTCAAGATCGTTGCCCACCATTGAGACTTTCGTCAGTGCATCCGGGCCGTTGCCAATCAGCGTGCAGTTTTTCAACGGCGCGGTTACGTGACCGTTCTCAATCATGTAAGCTTCAGACGCGGAAAAGACAAATTTGCCGTTGGTAATGTCCACCTGGCCGCCGCCAAAGTTCACCGCGTAAACGCCGCGCTTTACAGATCGAATAATGTCTTCCGGAGAATCATCGCCCGCCAGCATGTAAGTATTGGTCATGCGCGGCATGGGAATATGCGCGTAACTTTCACGGCGTCCATTGCCGGTGTCTGGCATTCCCATCAGCTTCGCGGAAAGCTTGTCGCTCAGGTAGCCTTTCAGAATTCCTTTTTCGATCAACACGGTGTTCTGCGTCGGCGACCCCTCATCATCCACGTTGATTGATCCGCGTCGCGAAGGCAGCGTGCCGTTATCGACGACTGTGCATTTGTCTGACGCAACTCGCTTGCCCACCATGCCGGAAAAAGCCGATGTCCCTTTGCGATTGAAATCCGCTTCCAGTCCGTGACCAATGGCTTCATGCAGCAGGATTCCCGGCCAGCCCGGTCCCAGCACAACTTCCATCTCACCCGCAGGAGCTTCAACCGCGCCCAACTGAATAATGGCCTGCCGCGCGGCATCCTTCGCAAAGTGCTCTGGGGTCTTGTCGGTCAGGAAGAAATCAATGCCTACACGTCCGCCACCACCGGCTGCGCCTTTGGCGGAATTCTCGCCAGACTTGGCAATCGTGTTCACGGTGAACCGCGCCATCGGCTGTAGATCAGTGGCAAAAGTCCCGTCTGAGCCAATCACCAGGATCTGGCGCATCTCATCAAAATAACCGGCCCGCACTTGCACCACGCGCGGATCATAAGCTCGCGCGGCGCGGTCCGCTCGCATCACCAGCTCCAGCTTCGCTGCAATGTCCGCATCGGCAGAAGGTGAAGCGACGGGATATAGCTGGTGATTCAAATTCTCCTTAAATCCTTCAATAGGACTCTTGGCCGGTCCGCGCGCAATCAGCGCCGCAGTCCGTGCCGCGCGCAGAATTTTTTCCGGGGCAAGATCGTCTGTATAGGCATAGCCCGTGCGCTCGCCGGCCAATACGCGCACACCGCAGCCGGCGGAAATCCCCTGCGATGCGGATTTCACGATCGACTCATCCACGCTGATGGAAGTGGATGTTAGGTATTCAAAGTACAAATCGGCATAATCGCCCCCGGCGGAAAGCGCCTCGCCCAGGTAGCGCTGTAGATCGTTTGGAGTAATGCCAAATTTCTGAAAGAAAAGATTTTGATTTTGTGTCATTGCTCTCTTATTGGATGCCCCGGAAGCCAGAAAAGGACCAGTTCTTAACTCCTATTGTCGCACTTTTCCCCTCTGTCGATAGTAAGAGTAACGGCCCTTGGCAAAAATAGGCGGAAAGTCAAAAATCGCCTGCTTTAAACACAGTTAGTCCCATAATTTAGATACTTAGTTCCCATTTCGGCTCTCGTGATACGATTTTTTGGGGCAGGAGCTGCCTTTATGCCGCAGTCAAAACATTCCCGGCTTCGTAAACTTTTGCGTCGACTGACCGGCTGGCTTCCCCAACGCGCTCGTAAGGAACCTGATCCGCCTCCCGTCGATCCTTACGCCTACGTCACTGCCCCCAAAAAGCCGCGGCCATCCAATCGCAGCGGTGCGGCCGTTGCCGAGCTACCGGAAGACTGATCTGGTACGTCCAACTACTGCCCAATAGTGTGCCGAATTACAATCCTTAGCTGAACCAGGTTTTAGCTGAACTAGGACCTTCTTATGAAAAAATTCCTTCTTCTCTTCCCCATATTTGCTGCCCTCGCTCAATCTCAGACCACTGCGGTTCCGTCATCTGAAGCGGCAAAGTCCGCTCGATACACGTTTATTCTTTCGGGCAACAAAGCCGGGTATGAAAGTTCCACGCGTAATCCTGACGGCAGCCTGCAAGTCCATTTTGAATTCAACGATCGCGGCCGCGGGCCCAACGTCAATGAAAAGATTCGCATCGGCAAAGATGGTATTCCGCTTGAAATTGAAATCACCGGCGTTGACTACCTCAAAGCGCCTGTCGATGAGCGTTTCTCCTTCAAGCAAGGCGTCGCAAGCTGGAAGAACCGGTCTGAAGAAGGACACAAAAGCACAAACGGAAAAGCGTTTTATGCCAGCATTTCCGGCGCCACTGAAGAAACAGGCCTGTTGGCGCAGGTGCTGCTCGCCGCTCCAGGACACAGACTACCTCTGCTTCCTGAAGGCGAGGCCTCCATTGAGAAGCGCGGCGATCTCAAGATCAACGCCAATGGCCAGTCGCGTACCGTCGCTCAATACGCCATCAGCGGCCTTGGGTTCTCTCCCGTCCCACTCTGGCTGGAACAGGACGGAAAGTTTTTCGCTTTTGTCTCCTCCTGGAATTCCGTGATTCCAGAAGGCTGGGAAAGCGCCGCTGCCGATCTGCTTAAAGAGCAGGACAAATTTGACAATGAGCGCTCAAAGAAGCTGGCGCAGACTCTTGCCCACAAACCAACAAGTCCTCTGGTCTTCGTGCACGCCAACCTGTTCGATTCCGAATCAGCACAAATGCTGCCGAATCGCACTGTGGTCATCACGGGCAATAAGATCACTGCTGTCGGCGCTGACGGCCAGGTGCCGCTTCCGAAAAACGCTGAGACCATTGACGCCACCGGCAAAACCCTGATGCCCGGCCTTTGGGATATGCATGTTCACGTCGCACCCGGTGATGGCCTTCTGCACATGGCTTGTGGCGTAACTTCTGTCCGCGACCTGGCCAACGATACTGATTTCCTCATACAGACGCGCAGCCGCTTCGATGCCGGGACAGAAATCGGCCCGCGTATCGTAATGGCCGGATTCATTGATGGTCGCGGCCCCTATCAGGGGCCAACCAAAGTTTTTGCCGATACTGAAGAAGAAGCCAAAGCCGCAATCGATAACTATGCCAAGCTCGGCTATATCCAGATCAAGGTCTATAGCTCGCTCAAGCCTGAGCTCTTGCCCAAAATTGTTGAGATGGCGCATGCCCACGGCATGCGCGTGAGCGGACACGTTCCTTCAGGAATAAATGCGGAGCAGTTCGTGCGTGATGGCGTAGACGAAATTCAGCACATGAATTTCATCTTCCTGAACTTCATGCCACAGCTAAAAGACACTCGCACCCCGGCCCGCTTTACTGAGGTCGCCGCTCACGGCGCTGAGATCGATCCAAAATCAGAGCAGGTACAGGACTTCATTCAGCTTTTGAAAGAGCACAAGATCGTTCTTGATCCCACGCTCAGCATCTTTGAGAGCATGATTGATGATCGTCCCGGCAAAATGGCGCAAGGCTACGCCGCCGTGGCAGATTCCATGCCGGCGCAGGTGCGGCGTGGCTTTCTCTATGGCGGGCTGCCAGTCCCTGCCGGCCAGGACCAGCGCTATCAGGATTCTTTTCAGCGTATGCTCGACATGGCTAAGGCGTTCTATGACTCCGGCGTGCCAATCGTGGCAGGTACTGATTCCCTCGCCGGCTTTGCTCTTCACCGCGAACTTGAGCTTTATGTAAAAGCCGGCATTCCCGCGCCGAAAGTTCTCCAGCTTGCCACTCTTGGGGCTGCACGCGTGGTCAAGCGTGACGGTGAACTCGGCTCCATCGCTCCGGGCAAGCTCGCAGATGTGATTCTCGTCGACGGCGATCCGGCGACCCACATCAGCGATATTCGACGCGTAAAGACCGTGGTGAAAGATGGCATCGTGTTTCAGGTGGCAGATATGGATAAGGCGCTGGGCGTGATCCCGGTCAAATGATTTTGGAAAGAAAATGCTGAAAAGAATTGCGCCTATTTGAAGGCGCCAGCCAAGCGGCGCTTGGCAAGAGCCTGCGCAAGGTCAATGAGTTCCTCGCCGTTTACAGACTGAACCACGCGGTACCAATTTTCGTTGACCGTTTCCGGGCGAAGCGACCCTGCGATTGCCGAACCTATCGATGCTACCGAATCTGAGTCACCGCCAAGATTTGCAGCAAGCAACGTCGTTTGTTCAGCAGACTCCGTGATTAAAGCAAGATTTATTGCTAGAGGCACCTTGGTTCCAGGCCCGTCCGGGAAGAATTTCTCCGCAAGCTCCCTTACCATCAACGCACCGGGCTTCGAAAGCGCTGAATGCATTTCCAGGATTGATTCGGCGATATTCAATCCAGCGTTGCTGCCGGCCAAAGGTGTGAAGATTTCGGCTTTACGAGCGGCTGCCAGGGCCAGTTCCAACACTTGAGCTGCAGGAAACCCTTCCAGGGCCGCAGAGATTGCCGCGGCAACGGCCGCTGCAGCGCATATGGCCAATTGACCACCGTGGGTCGGGATGGATGATTCATACGCGCCACGAACTAATTCATCTAAACGCTTTGGCGAATAAAGTATTCCAACAGGCGCGACACGCATCGCTGCACCGCAGCCGTCGCCCTCCGATGTTACGCGATTGGGATCGCCTATCTGATGAAATGTCCAAAATGACGCAATACCGGGATGCAGAGATTTACGGCACTTTAGCAGCTCGCGACCAATCGCGGTGTGAGACACTTCCTGTTGGCCGAGTATTGCCCTCGCTACTGCTATAGTTTGCTCAGTGTCGTCGGTCGTCTCGCCGATCCGCCATTTATATTTCCGGTTGCCCACGTACCGTGGGATGATGTCCCCGGCAGAGCCTTGGAATCCGCAAATTCCGTCTGGATACCAGTACCCTACATCTGAATAGGAGAGCGTTTCAGTTTGCTTGCCGATGGCGTCTCCAATTGCGAGAGCCTTGAAGCATGCGACGGCTCGTTCTTCGTAGCTATTGCTCACAAATGACTTTTTCAGCCGTTTCAGTCGCATGCAGGAAGTAAGTCCATCTCTTTTTCCGCAACCGGCACAGCCTGAGGCGCGTTTCCGCTTAGCAGCTCTTCAAAGAATCGCTCCACGCTCGCCAGAATTGCCGGCCCTGTATGCGCGTCATAACAAGCGCGGCGTAGCGCGCTTCCGCCCGGGATACCGTGGGTGAACCAGGCCACAAACTGCTTCATCTTGCCAGGTGAGCCGTGCATGGTTTCATCCACCAGCATTTTGAAATACGTGCGGATCATCTGGTAGCGATCAGCTTCGGTGGGTTGGTCGTACCGTCCGGTCTCCGCATGCTGGCGGATCTGGCGGAAGATCCACGGATTCGACGCAGCCGTGCGCCCGATCATCACTCCATCGCAGCCTGTCTGCGCCACCATGGCGATAGCATCTTCCGGCGTGCGGATGTCACCGTTCCCAACTACAGGAATTTTCACCGCATCTTTTACCGCGGCAATCCATTCCCAGCGCGCATTGCCACTGTAGCCCTGCTCGCGCGTGCGAGCATGCAGCGCCACGCCGCTCAGTCCGCAGTCTTCCGCCATCTTGGCCAACGGAACGCAGACAATATTTTCATCGTCCCAGCCCAAACGGAACTTCACGGTAAAAGGAATTCTCACCGCAGCGCGAACCGATTCAAAAATCGTCTTGATGACCGGCAGGTCTTTCAGCAACCCTGAGCCGCCATTGCACTTGACCACGCGCTTCGCCGGACAGCCCAGGTTGAGATCGACCAGATCAAAGCCAGCGTCTTCCACAATCTTTGCCGACTCCGCGAGCGTGTACGGATCGCTGCCAAAAAGCTGGGCGGAGATAGGATGCTCGTCTTCGTAAAAAGTCAGATAGCGTTTGCGCTTGGATTCGCGGGTGCGGAAGAGCCCGTCGGCCGAGGTGAACTCGGTCATCAGCAGGCCGCAACCGGAAATCTCGTTTGTTTTGGAAACCGCTTGGGTGTTTTGCTGTGCACCGACGGTGATCTGCGCTTGATGCAGTTCGGCGTGCGACAATTCACTTTCGCACTCTTCCGGCGCGGACATGATTTCGCCCGGTGGACGTACAAAGCTGGCATTGCGGATAAACCGGCGAAAGACCGTGTCCGTCACGCCCGCCATGGGCGCAAGAATCGTTGCCGGAGCAATGCGCACATTGCCTATCTGGAGAGAGTCCGGCACTTGCGCCCCCTGCGGTGCGACGGTCGAGTCGGCCGGATTTTCCCAGAATTTCTTCATACGTTCTTTTATCCCGAGCGTAGTGAGGGAACCCTATGTGCTTCTATGATGTCTCGGGTTTCACCAGCAATCAAGCACCAATCGTCCCAAGCCTCAAATGTTTGCAAGCAAAAGGGGTCTCTCGCTCTGCGAGAGATTTCACGCCAAAAACAAAGCCTCCGCCGTGGCGGAGGCCTCAATCAAACTTGCGGCCTTATTGCTTGGCCTCTGCGGTCTTCGCTGCCTGGGCCTTGCCGGCATCGGACTTCGCATATTTCCGGCGGAAGCGCTCCACGCGTCCGGCGGTGTCCACCAGCTTCTGCTTGCCGGTAAAAAACGGATGGCAATTCGAGCAGATTTCCAGGTTAATGGCGCCCTTATGGGTGGACCGGGTGGTAAACGTGTTTCCGCATGCGCAGTGCACGCGCACTTCTTCATACTTGGGATGGATCGCTGCCTTCATTGCCTCTCGATACCTTTCGCGGTAAAGCCTTATTTTACCTGAAATTAGCTTATTTTGGCTAGATATGCCGACCTGCTTTGATGAGACTGCGTCGGTAAAAGATTCAAGGCTCCCAAACCGTTGACCCCGTTAGTGTGGCTACTCAGCTCTTCACTTTTATGGGAGCCCACTGTGCCAGTTGTGACCTGATCTCCTGGTACTCGGGCATCGTAGCGGGAATAAAGACAAATCCCAGCATCCTGGCGGCAAACTCTCCGCGATCCATTACGCACAAGCCACGCTTACTTTCCGAAATCGACTTGATCCGTTCCCTGCGAATGCGCTTCTTGTAGGTAAACCACCGCGCTCGTGTACGGCCCTCCAAGAAATCTTCCCCAATGATTAGGCTGCCGCCCCTAGAGAGCCATTTGGGAAAGCGCAAGCCTAAAACAGCGCCAAGTACCACGGGCATGAACAGAGATCTAGGCATGGGTTGGCGGCCCCAATGGAAAATGCCTTCCACTATCCAGCGGAAAATGAACGTGAAGCAGCCAATACCAAGAAAAAGCGCTATCCGTCTCCACCAAGACACCTTGATCTGCGGAACTGGAATCTCGTATTGGCGAATGGCGGCTTCCATCTGCTGGCGCTGCTTAAAACATTCTAAATCGCTCTATATGGCGTAAAATCGATTATTTAGCCTAGTGATTACGCCAGCCCAGGAGCCCTTGCCCATGATCCGCAGTGACATCCTTCAAAAATTCCCTGACCTCTTCGGCGCCAAGAAGGTGAATGGCCGCGATGTCAACGTCCAGGAGACCATCACCACGCTCACCCGTGAACTGCGACCGGAGATCGCCACTGCTTTGACCGCGCGCCGCCAGATTCTTGAATCGCCTGCGCCGGTGCGTGAGAAATATGCCTGGCCCAGGTGGGAAGAGAAGTTTGAAGACCCGATCAAGGGCGGAACGTGGACCTATCGCCAGATCGTCCAAGGGATGATCGACAATTTTCTGGGACGTGAAACCGAGTGGCGCTGGCGGCTTAATGATGAAGTGCCTATCCCCAAAGACGCTCATCCTCTGAAGAATCCCGGCCTGGAGCTCACCGGGCCGTGGCATCCGCTGGATATGGCTTTCAACGCGCTCAACAGCCCCGCGCCCATGAACATGCCGGACTTTGAAGACGCCTCGCCTACGCATTTCCTGCCTGACGGCACGCCCAGCAACGTGCCTGTTGGCGTATTTGCCGCGCTGCAGAATGCGAAAGAGATTTTTGCCGGCAACTGGACCGGCAAGCCCTATGAAGTAGTGAAGAAGGGCAAGACGCGCGCTTACAACATCACCAAGCCTCCGGCACAGTGGCCCACGCGCTTTGGCCGCCCACCCGGACTTCACATCAACTACGATCACGTCACGGTCGACGGCCGTCCCGCGCCAGCCACCATCGTGGTCGCCACTCTCTGGGCGTTCAACAATTATGACTCGCTCAAGAACGCGGGTAGCGGCGTGTATTTCTACATCCCCAAACTGCAAACGCCCAAAGAAGCTCTGATCGTTGAAAAGATTCTCTCGCGCCTGGAAGGCATGATCGGCATTGTCGCAGGCTCCATCAAGATCAAGATGCTCTATGAAGAAGGCAACGCCGGCCGCACGCTGCCTGCCATCGCGTGGACTCTGCGCCGCCGTCTGCTGGGCACCAACGTGGGCCGCTGGGACTACCTGGGCAGCCTGATTGAAATGTGGAAGGACGATCCCAAGGGCGTTTATCCCGACCCGCAATCCATCGGCATGGCCTCGCCCAACATGATTGCCTACCAGCGCTTCAACGCGCTCATGATGCTGATGGGCGGGATGAAAAATGGCGAACTGGAGAATGCCGCGCCTATCGGCGGCATGGCTGCCGTAATGATTTATCAGGCTGGCGATCCCTACGGACGCTCCCGCTACAACCCGCTAGCCCTGCGCGCCATGGTGATCGACAAGCTGCGCGAGCGGCTGCTCGGCCTGATCTTTGTCCCCGATGAGCCTCTTGCACCCAACCAGCAACCCACGCTCGATGACATTCTGTCGAAGCGCGTCAAGGGCCATCTCTATGACGTTTACCGGCAGAGCTGGGTCGCCAGTCCTGAAAAAGACTACGTCGCTGCTGGCAATGCGCCGTTGCAGGCCAAGGTTGAGCAACTTCAATCAATCCTTGACGCGCCAAGAGACATGGTCAAAGTAAAAGAGCAGGCTGTGCCCACCGCAACCAGCGGCCTGAGTGATGCTGAGCGCAGCGTGCTTGAGTCGCGCGGCCTGCTGAACCTGCAAGGCAAGATCACGCCGCAGGTCATCACCAAAGAATCGCTCGATACGCCGGAAAAACTTCTCTCACCAGAGCGATGGGAAGCGATCTATGGCATCCCCAAGGGCGATATCACTATTGAGCGCATTCAACATGCGTTTTATATGGCGGCGAATTACGGCTTCCAGATTCTCAACGGCAACTTCGCCGCCGCCATTGACGACTACGAACTCAAGCTGCGCTTCATGAATGATCTGGCCACGTACCGCATTGACGTCTCCTGGCTCTGGACTCTGCTGCGCCATCAGGCCGCCATCACCAAGGATGGCTACCTTAAGCGTCCGGCGATGACTGAAGACGGCGTTGAGCCAGCGGAGAATGCCGACCACGTGAAAGCCGGCACGCGCTTTACCAAAGACCTGTTCGACAAACTCTGGAAGTACCACAATGAGTGGACGCAGGCATTCTTTGCCGAGCAAGACCGCCGCAACGAACGTGGCCGCTTTGACCGCGAGAAAGCAAACCTCATCATGGAAATGCTAATGAAGCAGCTGCCCTCGCCGCGCTACATCCAGCACAGCGCGCGCGTGCTATTCGTTGTGGGCCAGGCCAACAAGCAGGAAGGCAAGCAAATGCTCGAAGCCATCTTTGACCTGACGCGAGAAGAGGCCGTTAAACGCGTCCAGGCAGGCACCCTGAGCTCGGCAGCCCTCGCGGCACATGATTACGTGTTCGATATCTTCCCTGAAGGCGGAAAGCAGATTGCGCCGTCGAAGGGAAATGCGGCCGACTAGCAGCCAGCACGCGGGATTAATTACGGCGGTCACTCTTGTGGGCCGCCGTTTTTATTTCAGCGTAAGACACGCCCGCTTGCAGTGCATCGCCTGTGTAAATCCTGTGCACAAGTAGAATTCTCTCTCTGCGGAAGCTCACCTTATCTGTCCGAATAGTGGTATTTTCTTAAAGAGACCTTGTTCCCTGATCATGGCAACGCAGCATCAATCGCAGCCCGCAGAAGCTTGCCCCGTTTGTGACGGCACTGGCTGGAAGCAAGTCGCGGTTCCCGGCAAAGCCAGCCGCATGACGCGCTGTGATTGCCGCATCTCCGCGCGCAACCAGCAACTACTGGAAAAAGCCGGCATCCCTGCCCGCTATAAAAATTGCTCTTTGGCTAATTTCAACCTCGAGCTGCATGAGATCTCACTTTCAGTCAGGAACGCTCATCGTGACGCGCTGCGTTTTGTGCAGGAGTATCCGCTGGAAAAGCAGGGCATGCTGCTGATCGGCTCCATCGGCGTAGGCAAAACGCATCTGGCGGTGGGAATGATTCAGGCTTTAATGCAGGATAAAGGCGTCCCCTGCCGCTTCTGCGACTATCGCGAGCTGCTCAAGGAAATCCAGAACTCTTACAATCCGGCGGTCCAGGCCACGGAGCTAGAAATCCTCAGGCCGATTCTTGAAGCTGAAGTGCTGGTGCTGGACGAACTCGGCGCGGTGAAATCGTCAGAGTGGGTCTGGGACACTGTCAGCTACATCCTGAACAGCCGCTATAACGAACAGAAGACTACCATCATCACCACTAATTTCCCTGATGGGCCATCTGGCAAGGCGGAAAAGGAAATCTCACGACTCAAAAAATCCCGCGAAGAAGAAGACGCCCGCTCTGCCTCGCGCGAGGAAACTTTGGGAGACCGTATTACCGACCGTATGCGCTCACGCCTGCATGATATGTGCCGCGTCCGCACCATGAAGGGCCCAGACTTCAGGACGCTCCACAAAACCAGAGCCTAATCTGGTTCCCTCTCGTTTTTATAAAGACTAAGACTTGCTGCTGAAATTAAAGTCTCCGATACGGACGCCCCGGCCTTCCTTGTGAAACGCCTGTCGCTTACTTCTTCTAAGAATATAAAGACTTATATTTATATAAATACAGTAGTAGTAGCCGATGCCTGTGGAAGCTTCGGATATCGTGCAAACAGTGATGGATACTGGCGATTCATCGTGCACAGGCTGTGAAGAAGAGGACTTAGGATCTGATGACGGTGTGAGAAAAACGCCGGAGCAGTCGCGTGCGGCTTCGCTTTCCAACCAAATCCACAGTACAGAAGCCATCGGTCAGAGGAAGCCGTGGAAATCGCGACCGACACATCAACTCAGCCTGTAAAGCCGCCCAGATAACGCGTGCACGTTTTCCGCAGCTCCATGAATCCTGTTCTGGAAAACTCGCAAACAAAGTCTCTCTGCCATTTACATTCCTGATGCGCACCAGCATTGCCCTGTGCCAGACTGAATAGATCAATGTAGTTTTGTGATCAGGTGCTCAGGAGTTGCTAGCGCATTCCATCTCGTTCTCGGCTAATCATGCTGCGGATTTCTTTGCTCAATTCCCTGCGGCGCCGGCAGTCTTCGCCCTGCGCGGAGCCGACCAAGACGCCGAGCCTTACGTCAGCAAGACCACCAACCTCAGAAAACGCCTGCAGCGGCTGCTGGCTCCGCCGGAATCACAGTCCAAGCGCCTGAATCTGCGCGAGCGCACCGCCAGGATCGATTATTCCCTTACCGGATCTGACTTTGAGTCCGTGCTGTTGCTCTACCAAACCCTGCGGCAGGAGTTTCCGGACACATACCAGAAACGCCTTCGCCTTCGACCCGCCCCGGTCATCCGCCTGAATCTAGAAAACGAATATCCGCGCGCTTATGTAACCACGCGCATCGGCAAGCTTGGCGGACGCTCGCTCTACTACGGCCCATTCCGTTCGCGCGCCGTGGCAGACAAGTTTCTCAACGATTCGCTCGACCTGTTTAAGATGCGGCGCTGCACGTTTGATCTGAATCCCGATCCCAGTTTTCCCGGCTGCGTTTATTCAGAGATGAAAATGTGTCTTGCGCCATGCTTCAAGGGCTGTACCGACGAAGCGTATGCGGCCGAAGTTGCGCGGGTGCAGGAGTATTTTGATTCCGGCGGACAGTCTCTGCTGCGCGAGATGGAAGCCGAGCGGGAACGGCTCTCAGCTGCCCTGGATTTTGAGGGCGCCGCGGCGCAACACGCCAAAGTCGCCAAGGTCAAAACTATTCTCTCCGCCTGCGACGACATTTGTGGCCGCCTGGATCGCCTGGACGCGGTGATCATTCAGCCATCGGCTGAAGCGAAGTCTGTGGCGTTGTTTCGCTTTCATGGCGGTGAACTCGTCGGTCCGCAACCGACCCCAATGGAATCGGATACGGCGGGATCGGAAGACCTTGGACCAGAAGGTGTCGAATCAAAAAACAAGGAATCAGAAAATCTCAAGCCTGAAAACCAGGAGCCGCCTCCGGATCCCGATAAGCCACCGCAGCCGGCACTAACGGAGCCCCTGTCCGCCCAAGTCCTCGATAGCCGCCTTCGCGCCGCCTTAGAATCGACCGTGACCAAAGGAAACTCGTCGGCACAGCGTTTCAGCCAGGAGTTGGCCATCCTCAAACGTTGGTACTATCGCACCCACAAAGTAGGAGAAATATTCTTTGCCAATGATCGCGGTGAACTACCTCTACGCAGAATAGCGCGTGGTGCGATGAGGGTCTATCGCGGAGAGAAAGACGTATTGCAGCCTTCAGCTGAAGCCTCGACGGATTCCGTCTGATTCGTGCTGCTCTCAATTTCCCGGTGAAGCAAGGAAAATGCAATGAACAATGGCGGCTCCAGAACTGCCGCTGTGACAATATAGAGGACCCATTCCAACCAGGAGTAGACATCAGGGGCGACACGGCTTCGTTCCCAGAGAAAGTCCATTCCAATGCCGAGTAGCCAGTAAGCGCAATAGGCAATGACCGCAGACTTGGCCAGTAGCAGAATGAAAAAGCGTTCCCAACCCTCGCTTTTTCTCAAACTGTTTTTGATTGCTGTTTTGAGCTGCGTGTCGGGGTGCAGAACTAGCTCAGGAATAACTAGTCCTAGCCTGGACAGCAGACCTCCTATCACGACCAACAGTAAGCCGAGCAGTAACTCCAATAGCCAGTTGTATCGAGAGGAAATCCGCCCTAGGAGCGGCCAAAGAATCGCAAACGCTGCCAGCCCTCGCAGAAACCAAAAAAGTGTCCACGTCAGCAATGCGATTGTAACGAGCTCTCCCAGGCGGCTTTTGGCAACTGAATAAGCGTCGGAAATCGCCGACTCATGAAGCGATTTCGGCGCTAGGACGTGAGCGGCAACGGCAGCGAAGAAGAATGCACTTATTATCCAATACCCAGCGCCAGAACCCCACCCATTCAATATTCCCACCAGGCCCCGCTGGACAGAACGGGACGGAAGCTGATGAAGGACCCATCGCGTAGCAATCCGCCAGAACAGAGTGAAGCCGTATGCAACAACAGCTGGAACCAAAGCCATCCGGAAGAATATCGCGAATTGCTCCCAGTAAATCTCATATGTGCGCAAAAACAAACGACGCCAGGTTGCATCAGTTTCATTCACAGCAAGCGGGGTCGCACTCATTTCAGGAGCATTCATGCCGTCATCCTTTGTGCAGAACTCTTCCTGTAAATCACCTTGATCCCCTCGCGCCAGCGTTCGTCCACGCCGATCAACGACCATTCAATCGCGGGCGAAAAATATCGCAACACAGTATCCGTGGCTGGATGCACGCGCAATGATGGCGCGATGAGCATCAACAACGGCGGCTGAGGCGAAAGTTGAAGGCCGGGGAAATATCCATACTGCTGGAACTCGCCGCGGCTATGGTGCCAGTGCACGCGCGCCCAGTAATCTAGACCCTGGAGCGGCAAGTGCATATCTTCATCCGCTTTCAGCTCCAGGACGGCAAGCCGCGCATCACGCGTACAGGTCAGCACGTCAATCATGGCGCGATCGGAGGCGGAAAAGGCCGGCACCTGCGAATACACACGAGCGGGATCCAGCCGGGAATCAATGGCTGCAACGTTCTTGAACACCAGCGATTCGAGCCAGCGCTCCGGATACATGCGCCATAGCGGATCACGACGGTCGCCACTCGGGCTGCGACCTTCCACCGCGATTCTTATGAACTCTTCGAAAGCAGGCGAGGTTTCTTCGTTCAATCGCGTTTCGTAGCCGGGCGGGCCAAAGATAACTTCTTCCGTCACCTGAAATGTTCCCGGAGCATTGGCCAGCCTCACGCGCGCAAGCTCCAATCCGTGGAGACGAAAAGACAGTTCAGTCGCAGAGACGAGAGTGATCTCCGCTTGCGGTGCCGGCGCCATGATCTTGCTTATGGTCGCGGCAAAACGTGAGCGTACCTGCGCAGCGTCCGGCAGCCGCACAAGGCGTGTTTGTATGTTGCCGTGATCGGCAAGATCTATCTGGGTTGAAGATTCGTCGCGCTCGTCGAATTCAAACAGCTGAAACTTTGCGGCTGCATGGTTGAGATGCGCCAGCCGAATCTGCAATGTCGCCGAACTTTTTGGCGGAACATAAAGCCGCAAGCCTTCCACAACAGAGCGTCCAGCTTCACGCTCCCGGCATGCATCCAGCCAGAGCAGGCCGAAGGTAAGCCCCGCGTCAATCGAGCCTTGCGTCTCCTGCTGATTCACGCCCATCACGGCAAAGGCGCTTCGGTCTTTACGCACCAAGCCGCGCGCGTACACCGGAGAAAAGCTGCGCTCCAGGTCCATGGAAGTGGAAAGTCTGCCTTTATCCAGCGACCAGCCCGGCATCTGGCGACGCAAAGTGTGCTCCAGGAGTCGCGCATAGCGGCTACGGGCAGCTTTCTGCGCCGTCGGGGGACGGCGATCGCGGTCGCGGCATATCTCCATCTTGATCGGGCGCGCCTGTCCGAAGCGCCGAACGGTCAACGTCAACGTGCCATTTTTCAATTCGGCATCAAGCACGTGGCGCACGGTGTTGCGCTCTTGCGACCACAGATGAAGCAGGCACCGGCCTTTTTCCGATGACAGAGAATATTGCGCTGTTTCAAGATCGAATAACACCTGCCCGTCTTCCAGGACCACGGCGTTGCGCGAGGCAGCCAGAAATTCCTGAAGTGAACGTGCGAGCAGGTCAGGCCCCATTTGAGGTTCTCATCAATCAGATCAACCAGGCTGAAACTATTTCACAATCAGGGTCACCGGGGCAGAGGCATTCGCGTTCGGGCTGATTGCATTCACCGTAACCGTGTAAGTGCCCGCCGGAGTACCTTGCGGATTCTGCACAATCGTAGTGTTTTTACTGCCTCCGCCTCCACCGCAACCGGAGAGCGCCGCAAGCAGCAAGAGCCCGGCCACCACACTCATGCGTAATCCCAGCGCCGGTTTAAGCCCTCTACCCTGGGCCAGGCCATGGCGCAGGCTGATGGCAGCCAGTACCGTTGTAAGCAAGAGAAGTAGCGGGAAAAGGGGCCTGTAGTTCCGCGGGCCTGCGCCAGGATCGATGACGGCCGCCGTCCTCGCGGTGGTGTTAATCGTGAGAGTGACTCCCACACCGCCAACTCCGGCTGGCACCGTGGCAGGGCTGAAAGTGCAGGTTGTTGCGGCCGGCAATCCACTGCAATTCATGGTGGCGGGACCGGCGATCGGCAAGGGGTTCACCAGGATCAAATAGGCGGCCGATGTTCCGGCGTTGACTGTCTGAGGGTTCCCAAGTGGACTAATGCTCAGCATGGGCTGAATATTCACGAACTCAGAGCTTGTGTTGTTGGCGCTGTTTCCATCGCCGCCGCCGGAAACGGTTTCGCTCACGCTGCCATTGGCCGGTGCGTTCTTGGCGAAATTCACCGTAACGTTGATCGTGAAGATGTTAAAAGGTGTCAGAGCATCCGAGCGGGTGCAGGTGAGCGTGGCCAGGGTGCAAGTCCATCCGGTGCCGCTGATCGCCGAAGCGGTAAGACCCGTAGAGAGAGTCGTAACGGCAGTCATGGTTCCGCTTGAAGAAACGTTTCCATTATTTTGAATGAGGATGGGGTAATTGACGCCGGTGTCCCCTTCCGCCTGAAATGCGTTTCCAGCTACCGACGGCGACAGGTCCACGAGCGGAACCGCAATTGATGTGGGATCGCTGGCAGTGTCGTTTGCCACATTCACTTCACCGCCGCCGGAAACCGTCACCGTGTTAACGACGCTAGTGGGCGCGTTGGCGGCAATGGCCACCGTGATAAAGATCGGGGCATAGCTATTGTTGAACTGCAGGGGGGTCGACTGCGTGCATATTGAGGTGACGCCCGCCGTGCAGGTCCAACCGATTCCGCTCACGTCTGTCGCCGTCAGGCCGGTTGGCAGAGTGTCAGAGACAGTGACCACGCCGGAAGTAATGGCCGTTCCCACGTTGGTGATATCAATCCTGTAAAAGCCGCCGCTCTGGCCCTGCACAAAGTTGTTGAATGAATGGTCCATGAAGGGGGTGAGGTCGGGATTGGGCGGCGGAAGAATCACGGTGGGGTCCTGTGTTACGTCGTTGGCGGTATTGACCTCGCCGCCACCGGAAACTGTCGCCGTATTAATTACATTGGCTGGTGCACCCAGAGGTACATCCACGGTTACGGTGATCTGCGGATAGGAAGAGAACGCAGCCAAAACATCGTTACGCGTGCATGTAAGAGTTGCCAAAGTGCAACTCCATCCCGTTCCACTGATTGCTGTTGGAATCAGACCACTAACAGGCGGTGTGTCCACCATGGTTACCGTTCCAAAGGTTGCTAGGTTTCCCGGGTTCTGAACGGTGATGATGTACGTGGCCCCGGTTTCCCCCTGAAAGAAGTTCCCATTGATAGGGCCGAAGTGACCCATGGCCACCATGAGGTCAGGAGCCAACACGCTGGTAGGATCAGAGGCTGTATCGTTGGCGATATTCGTCTCGCCGCCGCCGGAAATCGTGGCGGTATTTGTGACCAATGAAGGCGCATTTGCGGAAACATTTACCGTCAGAGCGATTGCAGGGTAGCTGTTGTTGGCGACAAGTGCGTCGGAGCGCGTGCAAGTGATCGTTCCCAGAGTGCAAGTCCAACCGGTCCCGCTGATTGCTGTGGCCGTCAGCCCGCTGGGCAGGTTGTCAATCACCGTAACGGTCCCTGAAGTCGGGCCATGTCCCGTGTTGGCAACCGTGAGCGTGTAAGTGGCGCCCGTTTGCCCGACGAAAAAGCTTCCTGCGTGGCTCTTGCTGATTGTCAGGTCAGGAGTCGTGTTTACATTGATGGTCGCGGTGCCGGTAAAGCCTGCCGAACGCGTGTCTGTGACCGTGATCGTCTGGTCACCCAGCGTTTTCAGGGTAAAAGGAAATATGTGCGTGCCTGCATCGGATGGCAGGAAAGTGTAATCAGCCGGCAAAATAGCCTGGGTATCTGAACTGGTGAAATGGACCGTTCCGGTGTAACCGGTCAGCGTGAATGGGTTCGCGCTGCTTTGGACCGTCAGGGTTATGTTAAAGGGCAACGATGGCGCTACACCAGCGGCAGGGCTGGCCATGTTGAATACCGGCGGTGCGTCCACGCAGTCATTTTGCACGTTGGAAAATTCCTGCTGCACCACGTAAGTGGTGCTACCGGCATTCACAATGGCCCCCTGCCCAACGCAGATATCCCCAATTTCTCCCAGAGGATTGGTAGCCGGATCAGGGTCATACCAGGCCAATGGAGGCGCTGTAGTGGTGGCGGATCCAACCTGCGCGTCGGTAACAGCCTCAGACATTTCGTGGCTGGTCACCTCGGTTACGTTATCGAACATGGCGGGATTGCCGCCGCAACCAAGAGCGCACGCGCTTGGAGGCGCAAAATCCGGCTCAACCCCGTACGGCACCAGTTTTGGCGTGAAACTGGCAGGAGTGTTGGAGTGATAAGCGCAGAACTGTACGCAGCTTTTTGTGGCTGCATCAACGGCAATGGTGACTCCGGGCGGGAAGTAGATCATGTAGAAGGAGTTCACATTGCCCTGGATATCGCTTACAGGCTGCGGCAAATTTCCGGCAATGATCTGGCGCGTCAACTCAGCCGCCACTTGGGCATCTGAGACGGTACAGGCCGTCGGCCCGGGACAAGTCGATGGCGTAATGGTGAATTTTCCGTCAAAGACGCCATGTCCAATATTCTGGTTGCTGCTCGTTGCCGGGATTCCAGATCCCGTGATTCCCACCGTGCTGTACTCTGAAAGCAAATCGTAATATCTGCTCGTAGTGATATCAGTAAAGAACTGCCCAATGCCCGGAGCGCCCGTAATGGCTGCGTTCACGTTGGGCCCCCAGAATACGGCCACTATGTGGATATTTGAGATCACCGGCCCGCCCCAATACGTCAGGTGCGCCCCCGCTGGAGCGAAGCCTTTTTGAATTGCGCTTCCCACCTTTCCAAACGGCACAATGTGGATTAAACGCTGCGTCTGCCCTGCGCCGACGACGGCAGCGGCCTGGGTCTGCGATGAATCGCCGGATGAGGTCTGTCCGGCTGCGACAGAAGCGCCTGGCTGCGAATCAGCCGGCTTGTCCTGGGCTAAAGCGCTGCTCAGAAATCCCAAGAGCACAACAATGACGGTGCAGACAAACGTGAGGCTTCGCGGGCCAAACATTGCGGCCAGAGAACGACCAGAAACGGGTGTTCCGAACAAGGGCTTGAACACAGATACTCCTTTAGCTGCGCAGGACAACAGGGCACATTTCAGGGCAGGTCAAGGAGTGTACGAAGCAGAGTTCCTGCTCGTCAAGAGAAAACCGTCGCAAATGCAGGTTATACGGGGCTTTCAGCAACTTTCAGATTTCAAGCCTGAGGCGGTTGGTTCTACCTTCTAAGTTTCTTATAGATTAAGCTGTGTACGGATGGTTTACAGCCATCCTGAGCTTAGTAGGTTATCTTGTCCGCCTTGGACTTCCACGCTTCAAAAGGCGCCAGCGCCTTTGCATCAATAAGTTGCTCAATGGGCAATTCCTGCTGTGCCAAAGGCAGACACACTTGCGTCTTGATGAATGAATCGTCAAAGCCCGCGTCCGCGGCAGCACCTGCGGTGGCGGCAAAGAAGACGCGCGCGGGACGCGACCAATAGATCGCGCCCAGGCACATGGGGCACGGCTCACAACTGCAATAAATCTCGCATCCGCTAAGCTCGAAATGGTTCAACACGCGGCACGCAGCGCGTATGGCCACAACTTCAGCATGGGCCGTGGGATCAAGAGTTGGCGTAACCTGATTTACTCCGCTGGCGATGATCTCTCCATCTTTGACCACAATCGCGGCAAATGGCCCGCCGCCACGATTTACGTTATCAATCGCCAACTGGATCGTTTTATCTATGAGTTCGTTACGGTTCATTCTGCTCCCTGTCGATCATCCTGCTCCTGTGCGCTTCTTGCACCGTGCATCGCCAGAAAAATCATCCGTACGGATAGAAGATAAAAAACAACAGACAAAGAGCGGTCAGCACATAAAGCCCGGGCCGCACCTGGCGAATCTTTCCGGCAACAAGTTTGCACAATGGATAAAGAACAAAGCCGGCGCTGATGCCCACAGCGATATTAAACGTGAAGCACATCAAGGCCACCACGGCGAACGCCGGAATCGATTCAGAATAGTCAGTGAAGTCAATGCGTGTGATCGGCTCCAGCATGAATAGTCCCACGATGATCAGCGCGGGCCCGTATGCCTGCGGAGGCACCGACGTGACAAACGGCGCAAAAAACAACGTCAACGCAAAACAGCCAGCAACCACCAGAGCGGTTAATCCGGTGCGCCCGCCCGCCTCAATTCCGGTAGCTGATTCCACATAAGCGCCGGCCGTTGTTGTGCCCACGGCGGGAGCCAGGCATGTGGAAAGCGCGTCCACCAGCATGGGACGCTCAATCTGCGGCAGGTTGCCGTTTTTATCCAGAAAGCCGGCGCGAGCGGAGAGGCCAATCAAAGTTCCCATGGTGTCCACAAACGCCATGATGAAGATGGTAAGCACCACGGGAAAAGCGCTCCATGTGAATACGCCGCGAAAATCAAGCTGCCACAGGATCGGCCCAAGCCCCGGTGGCAGACTGACCAGATGAGCAGGGGGCGCGACGATCCGGGCTACAAAGGCAATCATGGCCGTTGCGACAATACCCAGCAAGATTGCGCCACGTACTTTGCGGACCACCAGAATTGAAAGCAACAGAAAACCGCTGATCGCAACCAGCACTGGCGCGCTGGTAAGATGCCCCGCGCGGACCGGCGCACCGGTGACTCCAAGCGCAACAATCCCAGTCTGGTTCAGGCCGATGAAAGTCAGGAACAAGCCGATCCCAACGGCGAAGCTGTATCGCAGAGACAATGGTACAGCTTCCACCACCCATTGCCGCAGGCGGAACACGGTAAGCAGCACAAAGAGCACGCCGGCAACAAAGATTCCTGCCAGCGCGGTTTGCCATTTATAGCCAAGTTGTCCGCACACGGTGAACGCAATAAACGCGTTTTCACCCATATACGGCGCAATGGCAAACGGACGGTTGGCGTAAAGGCCCATCAGCGCGCAGCCAAACGCCGCCGCCACTACCGTGGCCACAAAGCTTGGCCCTGCGGGAATGCCTGCATTGCCCAGGATCGCGGGATTCACTACCACTATGTAGGACATGGTAGTAAATGTGGTCAGCCCGGCGATGACCTCACGCGACAGCGTGGTGCCGTGCCGATCAAATTTGAAGAACTGCCCTAGAGCATTCATTCCGGGCGCTGCCTTGGCTTCAGCGTCTGGTCCAGATAAGCCAGGTAACCACACAGCAGGCGATAGGTATCGTAATAATTATTGGGACGGAATTGCGTGGTCGCGCCAGTGGTGACGTTTTGCTGCGTCAGCGAATGGATTGTTATCTGCGGGATGTGGCGCGCCGCAAACGGATCGGAATCCGTGGTGCCTGCTGCCGCCATATCAATCTGGCTGGCGGAAAGTTTCAAGGCATAGACCATTACGATCAGGGAATGGACAAGGTCCTTATCGGAATGCGCGCTCCAGATCTTTGTTGGTGAAAGGCCAAGTGCATCCACGTTGATCATGGCCTCAGTCCGCTCCAGCTGCGTGCGGCCCAGGTGGTTGACAAAAAATTGAGCGCCCAGGGGATTCGCGCCGCTATCCGCAAACGCCACGAATAGAAAACTGTGGCTGCGCTTTCTGTTGCGCAGGCTCTGGTAGATCGCCGGAAGAATTGCGGCCCCGCTCCAGTTGTCGAGCGGGCGCTGCGCGGATGAATTGCGGTCATAGTGCGCGCCCACAATCACCGTATCTTCATTTTCAGTGCCAAGCCGGCAGATAATGTTGGGTGTATCAACGCCATCCACCTTTTGCTCCATCAGAGACTTTCCGTTGCAGCCGGCGTTGCTGAAGAGTTCTTCCAATTTTTCCGCCCGGTCCGCATTGGTCTCAGGAATGGTCTTCATGCGTTCCAGAACGGCGGCCTTTTCGGCAGGAGTAAATTGGACCTTCTGCGCCGGAGAGGCCGCGCACAACATTAGGATCAGGACTGGGTGGATCAGAACCTTCCCGCGCATGGTCAAGCTATCTTACACGTCAAGTGGGAAGGTCTTGAAATCGACGGGCCACCGCCAGCAGTTACTGAACATTCATTGGGACAGTAAGCGTATGGCTTACTCCGGTCGAACCAACCTGCTGGCCAACTGTGATTGTAAGAGGCGTCGTGTTTCCTCCATTGGAGTTGCCTCCGCAGGCAACCAGGCAACCGGCAAACACCATTGCTGCGGCCAGAGCAGCCGTGGCCCACGTCATGCGCCGCCGGAAGACCGGTACGATTCCCGACAAGCACACCAGACCCCACAACACAGGCAAGCTCCGATGCAACAATGCCGCAGCAGCAGGCGGAGTCACCGAGACTGTTATCTTTGCTCGTGGATTGCCCGTATTCAAGGCGAAGAACCCCGTTGGGTTCGTTGTACACATGGTCCCGGTTGGGCCACCAGTACATTGGACCTGGGCGAATGCGCTGATTGGCGTGTTCAATCCAGGTCCGGCCAGGGACCAAACGGTAAATGTGGCTGTTTGTCCCCGACTTACGGTAATCGTCGTCGGCGCGCCGGGGTCCAGAACCACGCCAAAGTCGTTGCTGGCGATGTTCATTCCGGTCCCCATCAGTTGAACCGTGTGCGGACTTCCAGGAGCATTGTCGGTGCTGATGAATTGTCCTGTCCTGGGACCGGCGGCGGACGGCTTGAATTGTAGGCCGCCCATAACGCTCGACGCAGCCGCCACCGTTACAGGAGTAACGAAATGGGTGGCCGGATCAAAGCTGAAATCGGAAGAGCTGAAGCTGAAAGTGGCCGTCAAATCCGCCGTGCCGGAATTATTGATCTGCAATGGCTGAAAAAATGGAGGCGGAGCACCAAAAAACGGCGTGGGGACGCCTACGGCAACAGGCCCCATATCCACTGAAGATGGCGTCGCGCTGAAGGCCGGTGTTCCCTGCAGGGCCATCGCGCGCCCAGACGCTCCGAACAGAGAGACCGCGACGACAACGATACTAAAAATAGTTTTCAACCGCATGTTACTAACCTTCCATGAGAACTATGTTTACCGCAGAAACTACAAGAGAGTCTCTAGCAATTAACCACCCATCGACCAAGCGGTAGTATAGCTAAGAAAAGACAAGGATGCGCCACGTGTCGGTTGTTCGCATCTATGGGTTATTTTGATGCAGTCCCGTGTTCCAAATGGACACGTGCGCTATGCGGCTTTGAAAGTCATCTTGCCGTCAACCTTATCCACATAGGCCCACGGCACGTTGGGATCATGGGTGAACATAGTGAGCCACTTTTCTGGAATGGCGCGGGAGTAATATCGCTTGCGATTGTCCAGCACCTCCATGGGAAACAGATCATAGGCCATTGCCCACACGGGATCCAGGTGCCATGTGGTTGGGATGAGATCAGAGATATAGCAAGCAGTCTTGCCGCTGCTGCGAAGGAACACGGCCCACATGTTGCGTGTGTGCCCGGGCCAGACTTCCACGGAAATTCCCGGGGTGATTTCCGCGTTGCCGTCAATGAGCTGCATCTGGCCGCTTTGGATTAAGGGATCATAGTTCGGGCTGAGATAGCTTACGCGGTCGCGTTCCGTTTGCAGCTTGCCATGTTCCCACTCGCCCTTTGGCGCGAAATATCTTGCATTGGGAAACGTGGCTACGGCTGCGCCGTTCTTGTAAACGGTGTTCCAGCCGCAATGATCGAAGTGCAGGTGAGAGTTAATGACAATATTGATTTCTTCCGGGGCAACACCGGTGGCGCGCAGATTTTCCAACAGCTTTTCCTGCGATTCAAAAATCTTCTTCCTCTTTTCCTCCAGTTTATTGCCGATGCCGGTTTCAATCAGGATGTTCTGCTTCCCCGTGCGGACAAGAACAGAATTGCAGTTCACGGTGATACGGTTGAGCTCGTCCGCTGGAACTTTCTTCTGCCACATAACCTTGGGAATGATGCCGAAGAAAGCGCCACCATCGGCTACATACGTTCCGTCCGTGATGGACGTCAGTTCAAAATCACCCAGGGTGATGGTTTGGTTTTTCAATGTCGGCTACTCCGTCCCCAGGAGTTCGCGGTGGAAATGCGACCGGATGCGGGTATACAAATGGACGCGCGTCCCTGGCCCGGAGATGTTATGCGTCTTGCGCGGATAAAGCTGCAAATCAAACTGCTTGCCCGCGTTGATGAAGGCATTGATCATCTGCATGGTGTTCTGCATGTGCACATTATCGTCACTGGTTCCGTGGACTTCCAGCAGATGGCCTTTCAGGTTGGCCGCGTACGTAATGGGCGAGCCTTTCTTGTACCCTTCTTCATATTGCGGCACCAAGCCAGCATAACGCTCCGTATAGATGGAGTCGTAATCTCTCCAGTCTGTTACGGGCGCTACAGCAACTCCGGCCTTGAAACGGTCAGAGTGCGTCATGGCCTCAAGCGTCATATAGCCGCCGTAACTCCAGCCCCACCAGCCCATGCGTGATCCATCCAGTTGTGGGAATTTTTGCAGCGCCTGATCGATGGAAGCGAGCTGGTCCTTCAATTCGACTTCGCCGAAGTTATGGATCAACGCTGCAGCAAACTTCTTGCCCCGAGCGCCCATGCCTCGATTATCGACGATCAGGACGGCGATGCCATCGCGCATCAGGATCTCATTGAAGAGGAAATTAACGCCGCCCCAGGCGTTGCGCACGCTCTGCCCATGCGGACCTCCGTAAGGATTATTGACCAGCGGAATCTTCTTACCTTCGCTATTGGGAGGAAGGAACAAAAGTCCATGCAATGTTGTTCCATCTTCAGCCTTAAAGTCGACGAATTGCGGCGCCACCAGGTTGAGGGAATCAATACTCTTGGATCGCCAAAAGGTTTCGCAGGTTCCACCCACACGGCAGAAGGCAAGCTCTGGAGGCGTCATGAGCGCGGAAAAATGGTCGACGTAGTTTTTGGCATTGGGAGACAGCACGGCATCATGCATCCCGGGCTTGCTCTGTGTCAGAATCTGGAAGTTGCTGCCATCCAGTTTCACGCTGCAAAGATGTCCCTGGCGATCATCTCCCGCATTTGAGGTGAAGAAGACCGTTCCGCCCTCGTCGTCAAATCCTGCGACTTTCTGTACTTCAAAATCGCCTTTGGTGATCTGGTTCACTAGTTTGGCGTCTGAGGAAAGAGGATTGGCTTTGTCAAAGGAATAAAGATAGAGATGCGTGTGGCCATCGCGCCAACTGGGCCAGGTAAACTTGTCGCCGGATTTCAGGAACTGCAGATTGTTGTCGGTTTCAATCCATGTGTCACTCTTTTCGGTGAGCACCCGCCGCGACTTGCCGCTGGCTGCGTCGACAAAATAGAGATCCAACTGGTTCTGTGCGCGATTGAGCACAGTGGCCCACACTATGTTGTCATTGACCCAGCCGAAGCGCGGCATGTACATGTCTTTTTCATCGGTCAGGTGAAACCACTTCACGGCCCCGCCGCCGGCGTTCACCACGCCAAGCTGTACCTGCGGATTGGGATCGCCAACCTTGGGATATTTTTCGTTGTAAACAGTCGGGTGCTGGGGAATGAAATCCGTGATGGGATAAGTAGGGACCTTTGTCTGGTCCATTTGCAGCAGCGCAATCTTCCTCGAGTCCGGCGACCAGAAATAATTGCTGCGGACTTCCAGTTCCTCGCCATAAACCCAGTCCACTTCGCCGTTTAGCAGATTGTCGTCACCGTTCGTGGTGAGCGCTTTTTCCACGCCGCCATCAATATGCTTCACAACCAAATTGTGCTTGCGAATATAAGAAACGCTCTTGCCGTCGGCTGAGAACTTGGGGTCCGTTGCGGATTCTCCGGGAGCGCTCACGGCTATGTATTTGCCAGACGACAATGTGAAGTACCAGAGCTGGCCGTTAGCGTCGAACAGGATATGCTCGGAATCCGGAGCCCAGTGGTATCCCGCAACGTGATAGCGCGCGCGATTGTCTTTCTCGCGATCGTCTTTGGAGCCGGTGACAGGCGGCTTCATGGCGGCAATTTTCTCTGAAGCCACCAGCACGGCCGGCTTGCCTGAGGTCACGTCAATGTAATAGAGGTCGGCCTTGTCGCCTTGCTCCTGATGCAGAAAGTATGAGACCTTCTTGCCGTCAGGACTCCACTCAATTGTGTCCGGCGCGCGCCCGGTGAGCCCATTGGGGGCGTAAATGGATTCGATGGTCAGCTCTTGCGCGGCGGCGACGGCACAAACTGCCGCTATCAGGAAAAAAGAAAGAAAAAGCCTCTTCACGGGTACTCTCCAAGGTGGGTAGAACGGAGAAGTGTAACACTTGCGATCATCAGTCAGCCAAAGCCATTTACCGCAACGGACGCGAAGGACGCAAAGGAACTGGAGCAATAATTGAAACTCTTCTTCGCGCACTTTGCGGCCTTTGCGGTGAATAGTCCCGGCTGAATGCCGAGGGCTGTTTACGGCTGCTCTTCCATCCGTCTTCTCAGCCTGCGTGATTCATTCAGCAGTCCCATGCTGTGCATCAGGTGCTGGAGAGTGACAATCCCTACCAGCCGTTCCTGATCGACCACGGGAATCAAGCTGAGGCCACGCGACGTGAGCTTGCGGAAGGCCGAGCCGAGCGATTCCGTTCGAGAAGCGATCTCAAAGGCCTTGCTCATTGCGCCCTGGACGTAGCCGTTTCCTTCCGCGCGGAGACGGTCCACAATCGTCTGGCGCGTGATTACACCTACCAGATCGCCGCCGCTGACCACGGGGAAATCGTCCTGCAAGCAGTGGACGGCCTTATTGAGCGCGTCTTCCAGCGTGTCTGCCGGTGAGAGGATGGAGAATTCCGTGAGCATAATATCTTCCATCTGTACCGCTTCCACTACGGTCTGGAACATCACGGTGCGCTCTTCCATCTGCGCCGCGATAAAAATAAAGAAGCCAATCAGCATCAGCCCCTGGATATTGAGCGCGGCCCCGGCCAGCATGAACAGCCCGGCAAAGATCTGGCCCAGGCTGACCGACCGGCGAGTAGCCAGACGAAAATCCATGCGCTGCGCGAGAACCGCACGCAGGATTCGTCCGCCATCGACTGGGTAGGCCGGCAGCAGGTTCACTGCGACAAGGCAGGCATTGATCCAGAAGAAGCTGGTGGCGAGGTTCAATGGCGTAATCAGGGGCGTGAGGCGAAGCATCTGCGCTTTGCCTATCGCCAGCATGGCCAATGCCGTTATGCCCGCCAGACAGGCATTCACAAGCGGTCCGGCGAGCGCGATGGATATCTCTTTGCGCAGACTGCGGGCGCTTTCTTCCTGGGCGCTGGGGTCGCCCATGGTGAGTCCGCCAATAGGCAGCAGGACAAAGCCTTTAATGGGAAATCCCTGGCGCGCGGAAGCCCACACATGGCCGAACTCATGCAACAGGGCCGAGAGAAAAATCAATCCGGTAATAATGAAAACGCGCGTGACCACCCGCGGGCCATTGCGGTTCACCTCCACCAGCAGCAGAAAGAGCAGCAAGACCACAAACGTGAGGTGAATGCGGACTTCTCTTCCGCTGAATCGCACCGTGAATATTGACCAATTTCTCATTAGTCTTGTCGCTTCGCTCCAAACCGCTAGACTGCAACTGTGGCCCAATAATCCTTCTGCGCTTGTGGCAGGCAGCTCGCCGCGCAAGTCGGGCTCGCTCATCCAGCGTAAATCGGAACCGCCAGCCAATCTGTGATTCTATACGGTAGATTAGATGTCAGGTAGCGGAGTACTGGCCATGCGCGTGATCGCGGGAAAATTTAAAAGCCGGAAGCTGGAAGCGCCTGCCGGCATGCATACGCGCCCGACCTCTGACCGTCTGCGGGAAACACTCTTCAACGTGGTTGCGCCTATGGTTGCTGATTCCGTGTGGCTCGACCTTTTTGCCGGAAGCGGGGCCATCGGAATCGAGGCGCTGAGCCGAGGCGCCCGCAGCGTCTATTTTGTGGAGTCTGCCAGCGCCGCGGCCCGGACAATCCGCAAGAATTTGCATACTCTGGGGATCAATGAACGCGCAGAGGTGATCGAACGTGATACGGCGGTCGCTTTGCGCATGCTGGATTCACAAGCGGTGACGTGTGACTTTGTTTTTCTCGATCCGCCGTACCGCAAGGTGGGCGACTATGAGCAGGTGCTTGGATTTCTGTCCCAATCGCAGTTGCTGGCCCCGGAGAGCCAGGTGATTGCCGAGCATGACAAGCATTTCGATCCCGGCAATGAATTTGGTTCACTGCGGCGGCATCGGACGTTGCGGCAGGGTGACGCCGTCCTGAGTTTCTATAGGCGCTAGACCTATGCAATCGTTTATCACCGCTGTTTATGCCTGTTTTCCACAGAGGCCCTAGAAAAAGCCGCATAAAATCAGGTGAAAATGCTTGCATCGACCCTTTGCTGATGTAATATACCCAATGAGTGCAACAAAACGTGCTCATATTCCGACGCAAGTGTTCAATTTTCAAGGAGGAAAGATGGCAGCAGGCATGACCAAGACCCAACTCGTCCGTCACATGGCGGAGAAACTGGAAACGAACAACAAGACCGCAGCAACGTTCCTGGAAACGCTGGCGGAGACCGCGATCAAGGAAACAAAAAAGAACGGTGTGTTCGTGATTCCTGGCCTGGGACGCCTGGTAAAGTCCAACCGGAAAGCGCGCATGGGACGCAATCCGCAGACCGGAGAACCCATTAAAATCGCGGCCAAGACCGTGGTAAAGTTCCGCGTTGCCAAGGCCGTGAAAGACGTAATCGCTCCGAAGAAGTAACTTCTTTTACATAGTAATTTCCAAAGGTCAGCCGATATGAGCTGGCCTTTTTATTATGTCGCTTCGCTCCAAACCGCTTGGGAGTTTTTCCGACCAGAAATCCCTCTGCGCCTGATGCAGGCAGCTCGCCGCGCAAGCCGGGCTTGCTGCTGGTCGATTTAACAAAGCTTATAGCTGCGTTCCAAACGCGCGAGAGTTTTCCGACCAGAAATCCCTCCGCGCCTGACGCAGGCAGCTCGCCACGCAAGCCGGGCTTGCTGCCCGATTGAAAGAAACTCTTGATCAGAAATACTCAGCGCTCGAGTCTTGCAGTACGCCGATTCACTCCACCACGATCGCTTCCGCTTCAATCTCTACGAGCATCTCCGGCGAAATCAGCTTTGATACTTCCACCATGCTGGTTGCCGGACGAATCTCACTGAAGAACTCGCCGTGGGCGCGACCAACTTTTTCCCAGTCAGCGGAAATGTTGGTGACGTACATGCGTGTCCGCACCACATCTTTCATGTTGGCGCCGGCGCGCTCCAATGCCGATTGAATATTCTTGAGCGTGTGCACCGCTTGCACGTAGGCGTCGCCCATGCCAACGATGTTTCCGCTTGCGTCCGTGGCTGTGGTGCCGGAAACATGAATCACATTGCCCATGCGCACCGCTCGGGAGTAGCCAACTACTGGCTCCCATTTTGTTCCGCTCGCAAAGTTCTGTCGCGTAATCGCCATCAACGTGCTCCTCTCCCCCGGCTATCCAGCACCTGGTTGACCAATGCGTCAGCATCTTTGTTGTACTGCCGCAAAACATGGTCGATAGAAAAGTGTTCAAGCTTGCGAACCAGCGCCCGCGCACGATCATAAAGGTCAATCAACCCGGGACTCTTCACCTTGTAACGGCCTTGCATCTGCCGCACCAGCAGCTCAGAGTCGCTCAACACCTTTAATGACAGATGTTTTTCCCGCACGGCAAAATCAAGCGCGGCCAACAGCCCGGAATATTCCGCGTAATTGTTCGTCTGTATGCCCAGATAATCGGATAGCTCGGCAATGACTTCGCCTTTGGCATCGCGCACTATCACGCCGTAAGCCGCAGGACCGGGATTGCCGCGCGCACCGCCATCGATATTTGCTTTGATTGCGTGCGAGGCGCTGCGAGGCTTCGGTTCCGGCTGCGGCTTTTCAAACTCCGGTTTGTCAAAAAGTGACTTCTGGGTCAACGGCCTTCCTCCAGACGAATGGCAAGCCGTTCCGGCAAACCGGCGGCAAAGATTTTTTCCTGTGCGCCCTGAATGTTGTAAGGCACGCGATAAAACGTAATCACGCCAGCATCCGTGTCATACAGCAAGAATGCGGCGCGCGGATCGCCATCGCGCGGCTGGCCTACCGATCCAGGATTCACCATGTACGTCGTCTTCGGTTTTATCTCCAGCCTAGAGGTCTGCTTGCCCTTGGGAGACTTGTAATCCGGGGCGAACGACTTTCCCTGTCCGCTGTCTTCAAGAAGAAGGCAGCGTTGGACATGCGTGTGACCAAAAAACGTCAGCGGCACCGCCGCGTCCTGCAGGATCGCATAACCGTCGCTGGCCATCAGCACGTACTCATCTTCGTCACGCGGCGACCCATGTACTAGCTGCACATTTTCTATCGGCGAAATTGGACCATGCGGCAGCTCGCGCAGAAACTCAAGGTGATCTTGCGTTAGTTTCTGTCGCGTCCACAGCGCCGCGAGGCCCGCAATGGGATTGAAGTCGCTCAAGTCAGTCACGCCAGAACAGGCCTTGTCATGGTTCCCGCGGACAAAAATCGATCCCAGCTCACGCGAGCGCGTCGTCACCTCATTGGGATTTGCGCCGTAGCCAACAATATCGCCCAGGTTATAGACCTGGTCGTACTCGGGGGCGGCGTCCAGGCAAGCCTCCAGCGCTTCAAGGTTGGCATGAATGTCAGACAGGATCAGTACGCGCAAGGTGCTTTGCAGTCCTCAATGAGATAAACAATGAGTGTATCAATATTTATGGTGTCGCTTGCGGTGAGACGCGGGCCCAATGCCCCGGCGCAATTTCCAGCAACGGCATAGTGCCCACCGGACGTGCATCTTTTTCCACCATAGCCAGCGGGCATGCACGATCAGTCTTCAGCGTGGGAATGGCGCTGATCAGTCCGCGCGTGTAAGAGTGTCGAGCAGAAGAAAAAATCTGGTCTACGGGACCCATCTCGACAATTTCTCCCGCATACATCACGGCTACTTGTTCCGCCACGCGTGAAACCACGCCCAGATCATGCGAAATAAAAAGTACGGCCAGCCGGTGCTTTTCTCGCAATGCCGCCAGCAGATCGAGGATCTGCGCCTGGATGGTGACGTCAAGCGCCGTCGTCGGCTCATCAGCGATCAGGAGCTGTGGATTGTTCACCAGCGCCATGGCAATCATCACGCGCTGGCGTTGCCCGCCAGAAAGCTGGTGCGGATAATCGCGCGCACGCTTCTCAGGATCAGGAATCGCAACCTCGCGCAACGCATCCACGGTGCGCGTCCATGCCTCGGCCTTGCTCACGCGATGGTGTGCCAGGACTGCTTCAGCCACCTGATCGCACACGCGCATCACCGGATTCAGCGCGGTCATGGGCTCCTGAAAAATCATGCTGATGCGCGCTCCGCGAACGCGCCGCATTTCGTCATCGGGCAAGGCGAGCAGGTCTGCGCCTACAAAGTTAATCTTGCCGGTGGTGCGTGCCTGCGGCGGCAGCAGACGCATGATCGCCAGAGATGTTGCAGATTTTCCCGAGCCTGATTCGCCCACCAATCCGAGCGTTCCTGATTCAGGGATAGAGAAAGTGACGTCGCGCACCGCAGCTACTTCGCCCGTCTGCGTGGCAAAGCTTACGTTCAGGTGCTCGACTTGGAGGAGAGAGGGGATCCGAAATATCCTCGCAATTGGATTTGAAGCAATGGCTAAAACTATCCTAAAATTCGAACGTGACTAACAAAGCTAACGAAGCCGATGCGCTAAGGGCTTGGGACGATGAAATAGCTCGGCGCATTGAGGAACTCGACTCGGGTAAAGCTAAAACAATTCCATGGGATGAAGTGCGCCGCCGGATTGCCGCCAAGCTCAACCATCGCCAGTAACTTGCTTACGCGCTGACCTTATTTGCCGCGATTCCCGCTTCAACGCCTTTGTGCATCGCCGCGACAAACGCCGGTTCTTCTTTCAGCAGCGCAGGAGTTGCGGTGGCAAATTCGCTTTCCACGTTCAGCCAGCCTTCGGCGGCAAGCTGCTTGGCCAGTTCCAGCATCTTTTCCCGCGAGAAATTCACGTACTGGCAATCATACGGATGCGCCACGCTCATCGGTTGACCTTTGCCGGTTTTGGCGCTCAGCCAGAAGATGCGGCGCTTCAGCATCTCTTTCACGTCCTGTTCTTGCTGTTTGGGAAACTCGATCCTCTTCTCCCTGAAGCTATAAAACCGGCTGGTCACGTGCACCGGTTGAAGCTTGCCGGACTTCACAAACGCAAGCTGCCCATTGTCGATCGTCTTACGAATCGAGTTCACCACCAGGCTTTCCGCGTGTTCCGGCTCCAGCGAACCCAGCGCATCTTTCATTGTCTGAGTCATTCCCACAGCTACTTCCACGTGTAACCCATTTTCATTGCCCATCAACTCAGCGCGGCCATGCAGCACATGCCAGTCAGCCCCGGAAGTGGACGGATGAAAAGGCCATTTCAACTCGGAGACGTGGATCGGCACGCCCGACAAAGTCACAAAATGTAAAGGACGGTTTCCCATGAAATCAACTCGCATCAAGAAGTTACGCTATAGATAAATTCTAAATGAAGCGCCTCGCGAATCGCCCGCTGAAATGCCGTTTTCAGCCGCGCTGCGCAGGGCCGCAAACTTTTTCCAGCCCCCATTGCACGATCTCTAAAAAAATGAAAGCGAGGAGCTTTGAATTTCTCCCCGCTTTGCACAAACACTTCGCTTCAAGCGCAGCCTGTCTATGCCGACTTCATCATAAAGAACGTATCCACATCGGCGTCCACGGTTGGCAGGTTCGCGGCTTCGTCTTTCAGGCCCTGGAAAAGGATAGTGCTCAGGTAGCGCTCGCCAAAGTCCGGGACCACCACCACAATCAGCTTGCCGGCATTCTCGTCGCGTTGCGCCAGCTTCACTGCCTGTGAAACCGCGGCCCCGCCGGAAATGCCGATAAAAATACCTTCTTCCTTCGCCATCCGGCGCGCCGTGTCCAGTGACTCGTCCAGCGTGACCGTCATGACCTCATCGATCAGGTTGGTCTTCAGCACGTCCGGCACAAATCCGCCGCCAATCCCCTGGATTTTATGCGGCCCCGGCTTGCCGCCGGAAAGCACCGCCGACTCAACCGGTTCAACGGCAACAACCTTAAAGCCCGGCTTCTTGGGCTTGATGTATTCGCCCACGCCGGTCAGCGTGCCGCCCGTGCCCACGCCGGAAACAAAGATGTCAACTTTGCCGTCCGTATCATTCCAAACCTCGGGCCCGGTCGTCTCGCGATGGATCTTCGGGTTCGCCGGATTGGCAAACTGCTGCAAGATCACCCCATTCGGAGTCTGCTTCAGCAGTTCATTGGCCTTGGCAATCGCGCCTTTCATGCCCTTTGCCCCGGGCGTCAGGATAATCTCCGCGCCCAGCGCCAGCAGCACCACGCGGCGTTCCTGACTCATGGTATCCGGCATGATCAGGATCAGCCGATAGCCTTTGGCCGCCGCGGCAAATGCCAGCCCAATGCCGGTGTTCCCGCTGGTGGGCTCAATCAGCACGGTTTTGCCTGGCTGTATGCGCCCGGCTTTTTCCGCTTCATCAATCATGCTCACGCCAATGCGGTCTTTCACGCTGTGGCATGGATTAAAGCCTTCCAGTTTCACTGCCACTGTTGCCTTGGCGCCCTGGGTTAGCTTGTTGAGTTGAACCAGCGGTGTCCGCCCGATGGTCTGTGTAATATTCTTATAAATGTTCATCTCTCCACCTTTCATCGCTGTACTGACGTACGAAATCAGGCGTCCCGCGAGAGGTGTATTAGATTAAATGACCCGCCCCAAGGAAGCAAAGTTATTGGAGTTTTTGTACCAAAGATAAAAAATGAGAGGGCCATCGGCGGCAGGTTCTCCGCTACAACGGCCCTCAAATTTTAATTCCGGCGAATACTGGCTTAAGGGCAGCCTTACAAGATGTCAATCGATACCCTAATCCCCGGATGTGCCGGGCTGCACATGTAGTAGCCGTCGTTTACGTAGTCAACATAAACTGTGTCAGTGTAGCGCCAGCCGGGAGGCAACGGCCGGCCAACAACAAACCAATACCCGTCATACTGGAAGCGCGGATGTCCGGCGACAACTACCGGGTGACCAATGCGAAACCAGTGCTCCCGTCCAAAATGTGCCCTGAAGTGATCTTCTGGAATGCGCCTGTGATGATGGCCTTCGTGCTCTTCATAGCGGACAAAACGCGCGTCATGTTCGCGATGGTGGTCGTGGTGGTCCCAGTCTTCATGGCGATCTCTTCCATGCCTTGAATCGTCGTCCCTGTCCCGGTCATGCTTTTCCAGAGCCGTTGCGCTCACGGCAAAAACCAGGAGCCCTGCCAGCACCACTCGAATCAGCTTCATGAAGTTATCTCCGTTCATCATGGGGAAATCTAAAGCCAAGGCAGATTATGCGTTGATCTCACACCTACGTCCAAGACACGTTGGGACATGTACGGAACCGGCCTTGTTCCTGCGAGGGCGGGGATTGATGAGTTGATTTCAGTTCGGGCCGGTTAACCTCTGCTGTACTGGTTTTTCTTTTTTTCCTTATACCGCTCCAGCGCCAGTTGAATCAGCCTGTCGATCAGCTTAGGATACTCAAGCCCTGAAGCCGCCCACATTTTGGGATACATGCTGATCGAAGTAAACCCCGGCATGGTGTTGATCTCATTTAAGTAAAGCTTCCCGCTTTTTGGGTCCATCAGGAAGTCAACCCGCGCCAGTCCTGAGCAATCCACTGCCTGGAACGCCCGGATGGCCATTCCTTGCACCGCCTCCATCTGTTTCTTGCTGATCTTTGCCGGGATCACCGGCTGCGATCCCTCGTCAATATACTTGGCGTTGTAGTCGTAAAATTCCGCTGCCGGAACAATCTCACCCACCGTGGATGCCTGTGGCTCGTCGTTGCCCAGCACGGCACATTCAAGTTCGCGCGCCTTGTGTTTTTTCCCGCCCACGCCCTGCTCGATCACGATCTTGCGATCATATTTGGCGGCTTCTTCAATCGCCGGTCCCAGTTCCTTGCGATCATGTGCCTTGGAAATTCCGACTGACGATCCCAGGTTCGCCGGCTTCACAAATACCGGATACTTTAGCTTGCTCTCAACCAGCTTGATGGCTTTCTTGGGATCTCTTTCCCAGCGGCTGCGCAGGATCGTTACGTGCTTCACGATTTCCAGCCCCGCAAAGGCAAAGAGCTGCTTCATGATGTCCTTGTCCATGCCCGCCGCTGAGCCAAGCACGCCTGCGCCAACGTAAGGAATGTCCGCCAGTTCCAGCAGGCCCTGGATGGTTCCATCCTCGCCGAACGTGCCGTGCAGTACGGGAAAGATCACATCCACGTCAATACCTTTTTGCGTGGCGACCGCTGCGCTCTCAAACGGAACCAGTCCGTGCGCCTGCGGCACCGGCGGCACAATCACCGCTTCGCCCTTGGCCAGCACCACTGCGCCGGGTGTGGCTTCCGGGTCGCCTGCACGAAGATGGCGGGAGCTTTCATGCGAAGCTTTTTCTCCACGCAGCAACTGTTCGGCGTAACTGTCCGTCAGCCAGCGGCCTTCCTTGGTAATGCCGATCGGCACCACTTCATATTTTTGCTTGTCAATGGCGTTGAGGACTGACGCTGCGGAAAGCAGAGAAACTTCATGCTCGCCACTACGCCCGCCGAAGAGAATTCCCACTCTGAGTTTCTTCATCACCAAATACTGTAAAGCACTCAGGACTGATGCGTCAGCAGGTGATTACAGATTTCGTCCAAATGTTTTCTTGACGCGGTCTGAGCGCTTAAAGTAAAGGAACCAGGCAATGGAATAAATCGCACTGCGGAAAATCAGAGCGATTTCATGAAAATTCTGGTTTGACTCCACAAAAGCCAAATCGGCAATTCTCATGACTAGAAGTAGAGCTGTGACTCCGAAATAAATCCACAGCCATACAAATGAATGCCGGTACAAATTCCAAATCATTATTCCTGCCGTGATTCCCAGACCGGCCCACACAATATAGGAGGCATTGTCCGGCCCAGCGTCCGCAGACCACGTTATGAGCATTACGAAAAGCGGATTGACGACAATCAACAGAATGCAAAAAAACATGAGCCAGCCGCCGATCTCCTTTCTGTTGGCTGGAGGTATGGCTGCCGGCATGAGGTTCGGCACAGCCGAGGGGCTTGATTGCTGCGTCGTCACAGAAGATGAAAGAGGCAGGCTTAACGTAGGTTTACGCCCGCATTGCGGGCAAATTTCAGAGGCATCGTCAATTTCTCGACCACATCGTGCGCAGAACACTTGCCCCCTTGGTAAGGTGGTACTCGTTTATAAGTCCAGATTAAGGGACGAATCTAGCACAAGTTTAGCGAGTGAATGGAACGAATCGACTTTTCTTAATTCGTGTTCTTTCGTGAAATTCGCGGCTGAGTTTCTGCTTTTGCAGGCTGCTGATTTCTAGGCAGCTTCTATTGGCAGCTCTTCATGTGCGTCCGCCACCCTGCCTTCACGCTGCTTGGCCAGAAGCGCGTTGAGTGACTTCGTGGCGGTCTGCGGATCAGCGGCAAGGCAGAGTTACGTTCCTTCTTTCTTGTCTTCGCAACTCTTGCTGGCTGACCGCACAAACTCCGCCAGCTTGCCCTGCTTTTGCTTTTCCAGCAATGCGTCCAACGCCTTGGACTTGGCATCGGGATCGCTCTTCACGATCGCGCTATAAGACTTGAGAGCGCTCTCAACCCCGGCAATAAACTGTGAGTCGGTATCGCCGGCTTTGTCCGGATGCTCAATGATGTAGGCAGCGCTGCCGAACGTTGCCTGATAAGAAAGCTGCGGCGTGTACTTGTTCTGCTCCGTTACAAAGTCCATGCCGAACAGGATTGGCGCACAGATATTCACGTTGATGTCCGGAATGTCCTCAAGCCATTTCTTAGCCCAGGTTTTTTCCGCGTATAGAGATTTATCCAGCGGGTTCTGTTCCAGCTTGCGCGTCAACGCCAGGAACCGCTGGCGTTCCGCAGCCGTGGAAGGAGGATGCTTCGGTTCGTCTTTGGGTTCGTCCTGGGCAAAGGACAAAGCAGCCAGAAACAGTATGAGCGAAAACAGGCCCGCTTTACGCATTCTTCCTCCAACTACCCGGAAAATGATGACAGATGATTATAAAGAGTTCTCAGAGAGAGTAGAAAAACCTTGAAACACGAAGGAAACAAGAGGCGGGAACTAGCCGGTTCCCGGTCTCGATTTACCGTGTCTCGTCGAAAATGCCGCTACCCTCAGAGTTGCCATCCCGACAGATCCGTCCGCGAGCAAGCGTTTTCTTCAGCTTGCGAGCAGGACCGGAGGGATCGGCTCCGCTGCCGCTGCGGGATCTAAATACATTTTCATGTCCGCCGGGAACGCCCGCTGCTCGTGACGATCCGTAATCAAACATTGCTTAAACTAGAGGATCTTTTTCCCAAACGCTGAAAGCGCCAGTTCTACGGCCAGATCGGCGGTCCGATTATGCTCATCAATGACTGGGTTGACTTCAACAATCTCAAAGCTGGTCATGCGGCCGTGGTCCGAAATAATTTCCATGGCAAGATGGGCTTCACGATAACTAGCGCCGCCCCGTACCGGTGTTCCGACCCCGGGAGCGTCCTCTGGATCGATCCAGTCCATGTCGAGCGAAACGTGGTAACCGGCGGTGTTGCGTCCGGCAATGCGCAGAGCTTCTTCAATCACCGTGCGCATGCCGCGCTCATCGATATCGCGCATGGTGTAAACCTCAATTCCGGTCTCCTTGATGTTTTCTTTTTCCCGCGCGTCCACATCGCGCACGCCCACCAGCACGCAGTTTTCTGGCTGGACTTTAGGCGAGAAGCCGTAAATGTCGCGCAGGTCAGAAGGCCCCAGTCCCATGATGGCGGCCAACGGCATGCCGTGCACGTTGCCGCTGGGAGAAGTGTCTGGCGTGTTGATATCGGCATGCGCATCAATCCAGATCAAGCCGACCTTCTGCTCCTGCACGCGCCGCTGCTGGCGGAAAAATTCGGCCACGCCCGCCATTGTGCCCGCTGCCACTGAATGATCGCCACCCAGGACAAGGGGGAATTTTCCCGCTTCCAAGGTTTTAAATACCTGCTCTGCATGCTTGGTGCAGGTAGCGGTAATTTCTTTCAGATACTTGGCGTGCGGATCACCCGATTTTTTTTGCTCGGCAATCGCCACGGCGATATTGCCGCCGTCCTCTACTATGTGGCCCAGTTGCTCCAGCCGCGCTTCAAGTCCAGCGACACGTACCGCGGAAGGTCCCATATCCACGCCGCGGCGAGAAGCGCCAAGGTCCAGCGGCACGCCAAGAATCCTGATCTTCTTGGGAACAATGTTGTCCGCCACCACAGGCGGATTGGCAGGTTCTGTCTTGATGGCTGCTGGCGCCGTTGTTGTAGTTTCCGGAGTCATAGGTTTTTCCAGTCTTCGATCCTCAACGCAACTAGCCAGAAAAATTAGTCGCGAATCAACGCGAAGTTACGCGAATCAGATGCAGTAATTCGTACGGTTCGCGGTTCTAGTTTCAAAATTCTCAAATCCGTCTGAATTTGTGTTCATTCGCGAAATTCGCGGCTGCACTTTCTTATCTGCACTTCATCGCCGGAAATCTGCGGCGACTCCTATGGATAAATACGGGTCAATGTTCGGGCAAACGGAATAGTTTCCCGCACGTGCTCCAGCCCGCATACCCAGGCCACGGCACGCTCAATTCCCATGCCGAATCCGGAGTGCGGAACTCCGCCAAACTTGCGCAGGTCCAGATACCACTTGAACGCCGCTTCGGGCAGGTCGTGTTCCCGTATGCGCTTCAGCAGGAGTTCATAATTGCCAATGCGCTGCGATCCGCCAATGATCTCGCCATAACCTTCCGGGGCCAGCACGTCCACACAAAGCGCCAAATCCGGACGCTGCGGATCAGGCTCCATATAAAACGCTTTCACCTTGGCCGGATAGCGATGCACCATCACCGGCTTGTCAAACTGCGATGAAAGGTATGTCTCGTCGGGTGAGCCAAAATCGCCGCCATACTCAAACTTCGCCTCGACCTGGCCTTTGGCATGACCTTCCTGCAGCATTTTTACAGCTTCATCATAGGTGATGCGGGGGAACGGCGGCTTGATGTTGGCCAGTTTGGTTACATCACGGCCAATCGTTTCCAGATCGGCTTTGCGGTTGGTTACCGCGCTTTGCACCAGATGGCTGATGAGCTCTTCTCCCAGTTGCATAATGTCATCGAGCTCGGCATAAGCAACTTCGGGCTCGACCATCCAGAATTCCGTCAGGTGGCGGCGCGTCTTGGATTTTTCCGCGCGGAACGTGGGGCCGAATGAATAGACCTTGCCCAGCGCCATGGCCATGGCTTCAATATAGAGCTGGCCGGACTGCGTGAGAAAAGCCTGTTCGTCAAAGTAGTCGACCTCAAACAAAGTTGACGTACCTTCGCAGGCCGCTGGGGTGAGAATCGGCGGATCAGTGAGCGTGAAGCCGCGTTCATCAAAAAAGTTGCGCGCCGCGCGGATAATTTCCGCACGCACGCGCAGGATGGCCGTCTGCCTCGGTGTGCGCACCCAGAGATGGCGATTCTCCATCAAGAAATCAATGCCATGCTCCTTTTTGGCGATGGGAAACGGATCATCTTCCGGCACGCGTTGCAGGACCTTCACGTCCACAACATCCATTTCATAGCCGCCTGGAGCCCGCTGGTCCGCGCGGATTTTTCCCGTCACGATCACGCTTGATTCATCGGTGAGATTTTTGAGCGCGTCAAATACCTCTGGCGTGACCTGATTTTTGGGGACGACCCCTTGGATCACGCCCGTGCCGTCGCGGAAGATGGGAAAGATCAGCTTGCCGCTCTCGCGCTTGTTGTAGAGCCAGCCCCGAATGGTGACGGCCTGGCCGTCATGCCGGCCAACTTCTGCAATCGTTGTTACTGGTGCCTGTGTCGTGGTTTCCATTTTGTCAAAGTCTCAAAGATTATCGTCAATTAGCGAGCATAGATTCACCGCAAAGGACGCAAAGCAGTACTTGGTACTTAGTATTTAGCTCGCCGCTTTGTTTGCCATCCCGGGAATGTCTGGGCCAGGCAATGCCAAATACCAAGTACTAAGTACCAAATACCTATCCCGTTGCGCCCTTCGCGCCCTTTGCGGTAAAAACGCCTTGGGCTATTCCGCTGCCACGCCCGCGCTCTCCAGCTTCCCGTAGCATTCCGCCATTTTTCTCGGGACGTCCATGTCTTCCGTGCCTTCAATTTCCAGCAGCATGGCCGGTTGGCCGGTAGCGGCACGCAACGACTGCATTGTCTGCTCCCAGTCAATGGTGCCTTCGCCCGGCCACAGATGAGAGTCTTTGTCTCGCTTATTGTCATGGATATGCGTAGAACGGACGCGATCTTCAAGCACGCTGAACGCCTGGTGAACGGAACTCATCATGTGGGCGTGGCCTACGTCAAAGCAAACGCCCAGATCTTCATAGCGCAGGAGCCGTATCAATTCTTTCAGCTTTTCGGGGGTCGCTAGATCGTTCGGGGTATTTTCCAGCAGCAGGCTCACGCCTAGCGGCCGGGCAAAAGCGCGCAGGTGTTCAATGCCGCTCAGCGCATTCTCAAACTTGCGCGGATCGTCATATTCATCGGTCTTGCCAATGTGCTGGATCAGGTAGCGGAAAGGCACGTACTCCGCCACTTCAATCGCGCGCTTGATCTCGTCCATGGCGTCGATGCGGTTCCGCTTGTCCGGATCAACAATGTTGACGGGCTGTCCGCCGGAATGGAAATTGTTATCCATGTAAATGGGCGCGTGCATGGAATGAAATTCAATCTTTTCTGATTTGAACCAGTTGCCTATCTCCTTCACGTGGTCTTTATCGTGATAGTTGAAGTGGCCACGGGCGGCAAAAATTTCCACCGCTTGCGCTCCGCCGCGGACCATGGCGTCCAGCAGGCCGGGATGCAGCCGCCGCTTGATATACACGTGACTCGACATTGCGCGCAGCATCAGTAGCCTACCGCCTTTCCCCCACTGCGCCCGTCGGGCGCGCCCAGCAGCTCACCGGTCTTTGGATCCACAGCTATGCACTCGCCGTCACTCCAATAGCCTTCTGCCTTGATCTTGTGGCCGCGCGCCTGCAGCAGCTTGATCGTGTCCGGTGAGATTCCGTTCTTCTCAATGTCAATTTCATCCGGCTCCCACTGGTGATGGAAACGCGGCGCGTTGACTGCCTGCTGAATATCCAGCCCGTAATCGATTACGCCCATCAGGATATTGGCCACGGTGCTGATGATGCGCGGACCGCCGGGTGAGCCCAGGACCATGAAAAGCTTGCCATCTTTCAGCACGATTGTTGGCGCCATGGCGCTGAGCGGACGCTTTCCCGGCGCAATTGCATTGGCCTCGCCCTGGATCAGTCCATAGCCGTTCGGTACTCCGGGTTTGGAAGTGAAATCGTCCATCTCGTCATTGAGAACAAAGCCCAGTTTGCCTGCAGTCACTGCAGCCCCAAAGCTATCATTGAGTGTGGTCGTCACGGCCACAGCATTCCCCTGCGCGTCAACCACAGAATAGTGCGTCGTGTTGTTCGATTCGCGGCCGGTAAAAGGCGGATGCAGCGCGGCCGGACGATCAAGCTCGCCAAAGCCGGAAGGCCGGTGGACGTCTTTGCTATCTGTGGCGCGCATCGTGTCCAACGACTCGCGCCATGCCTCGGCATATTTTTTGTCGATCAACTGGGCCACGGGAATCTGGCTGAAATCGGAATCACCCAGCAACTCTGCGCGATCAAAAAACGCCCGGCGAAAGGCTTCAACGGTAACGTGCATTGAATCGGCAGAGCGATTGCCCATCTTGGCCAGATTGTAGCCTTCCAGAATGTTCAGCGTCTCCATGAGCGTGATGCCGCCGGAACTAGGCGGCGGAGCGCTGATGACTTCATAACCGCGATAGGTTCCCCGAATTGGCCGCCGTTCCTTCACCTCATATTCAGCCAGATCTTCCGCGGTAATGAGTCCGCCGCCGCGCTTGATTTCTGCAGCCAATTCCTGCGCCATTGCTCCTTTATAAAACTCATTGACTTTAGGATTGGCGGCAATCCGCTCCAGCGTTCTAGCCAGTTCGGGCTGGCGGAAGATTTCTCCCGGCTCATAGAACTTGCCGTTACGCTGGAATATCCGGCGGGCATCGCCCAGAAACACGCGATCTTCTTCCAGGTTGGTAGTGGAATTTTCTTCATAGCGCATGGAGTGCGCTTCCTGATATGTCAGCCGGACACCCTCACGCGCCAGCTTGATAGCTGGAGCCATTACGGCGCGGAGTGGAAGCTTGCCCCAATGTTGTTGCGCGTAAAGCAGTCCTGCCACTGAACCGGGCACGCCGATGGCTTTGTATCCAATGAGACTGGCATTGGGAACCACATTTCCCTGCGCATCTAGATACATGTCACGGGTGGCGGCTTTGGGAGCTTTCTCACGGAAGTCGAGAAAGTGCAGCTCTCCGTTGGCTTTGCGCAGCAGCATGAAACCGCCGCCGCCAATATTGCCTGCCGCAGGATGGACGACAGCCAGCGCAAAACCTGTGGCCACGGCTGCATCCACGGCGTTGCCACCCTGGCGCAAAATGTCCGCGCCCACTTGGGAAGCCTGCGGGTGAATGCTGACCACCATGGCCTTGCGGGCATGGACTGGCCGCAAGCCTTGGGCGTGACCCAGCTCAGCCGCTGCGATGCAGCAGACAACTAGCTTACATATCAGAAGTTTACGCAGAACTGTCATCTGAATCGCGGACTCCGATGAGCTGGTGCAAGCTGGCCTTGCTCGCTGCCAACTCTTGCCGCCAAGAGCAGGGCCTGTATCAATTACGATTGAGCTTACAGGCCAGCTAATGAGGCTAGCTTACCCATTGCAGGACAGTCAAATCAGTGATTGCCACAGCAGTCTCGTCCGTCAGGATGGGCGCGCGCCCGCTCTCTTAATCTTTCGGTACGGTTTCCGATGTTTCTTCTGACTTGCCGCTTTCATTGCCGCGCAGGTCAACGGCCGTGACGGAATAAAAATATTTCATTCCCGGCTGGACTCCCGGATCGGCAAAGCGCGGCGTCTTGACCAGCTCTGAATTGATCTTTACCGGCGATTCATTTTCACGGTGACGATAGATGTTGTAGCCTGCCAGGTCAGGTTCAGTGTTGGCGGTCCATGTAATGTCGATGAAAGAATTCTGTGCCGCAGGGCTATAGACGGCCTCAATCCCTGAAGGATTCGCTGGCGGGAATGAATCGTGCGCCAACACATCGACAACCGGTGAGTCCTCGCCTTCGATTTCGCCTTTGCGATTTTCATCCTGCCACACCGTGACGGAAACAATCCAGTACTGGTAACTCTTTTCCCATTCAATGCCCGTGTCGATAAAGCTTGCAGGGTGGTCACTGACATTAAGTTGGGTCACCAGCACAGGATCTTTTGCGCCCTGCAACCGCCGCATCAGCTTATAGACATACTGCGTTTGCGGATTTGCGACTGGCTGGGCAGAGCCGGATTCCTCCCAACTGATCATCACCCCGGTAGGAACCGCCTTTGCCGCTACCTTCTGGGGCGGCGGCAGATTGGGAGCCAAGGGTACGGAAACGCGGTTCGGCAGTCCAAACGATTTTCCGTTGTGGCCCTCCGCCAGCACCGTGTAAACCGCGAAGTCAGGGCCGCCGGAATGTAAAACATTCGTCAACGTGTCTCTAGCGGTAGCCTGGTCACCGCGACCCTCTTTCAAGGTAGGCTGCAAAGGCAACTCGGAAATAGTCTGGAACACAAGGTCTGAATTCGGTCCTGACCGCAGTGCGCGTTGCACCAGCATCTTGCCCGGCTTGCGAATCAATTCGCCATCGCTGGTTTCAGTTGGCGTGGTCCACGTCAGCGTGACCGTGTCTCCTTTGCGAACGGCCTTGAGATCGCCCACAAATCGAGGAATGTCTGCCGACGGAGGCAGCGGAGCGCCTGGGACGCCGCAGCCGAGAAGAGTGGAGAGGGCGAGGATAAGGATGGCTGCATGAAATCCCGAACCCCGCGACTGGAAGCCTTGTGCGGTGTTCGCATTGTTACAAACGAGGGGGTGAGGGATCGCTATGGCCATGAAGATTCGAATTGAAATCTTATCAGGCTGGCCGTTTCCGGAAATCCCCGAACCCTGCTGTTGCAAGCCTGGGCCGCTACCGCAGGGCGCAATGCCAACTAATTACTTCTAGCCGATCTCTGCCGTTCAATGCCGTCCAGTACCCGCCAGAGCGCCAGGGCAATTCTTTCCGCGGCTTGCAGCGCCTTCGTCTGGCCATCAGCGTCACCATGCACCTGTTTTTCCAGTTGCTCGTCCCACACGCGCGCATGGTGCACGTCCGCCGTTTGATGGACGGTGAAGTAAGCGCAGGTTCTGGCATCAGCGCCGTACATCTCCAGCAGGCCTCGGGCTTTTTCCTGGGCGATCCGTGGCACCTGCGATTCATACGCGTAAAAAGCAGCCAGCCCCTCTGCGGCTGAGCCCTCGCGGGCAACATTCTGGAAGGTATCAATCAAATCCTGGATCTCCGCAAGCGGCTGCTCGCTGGACACGCGGGCGCGGTCCGCTCCCATACCTTCCGCAAAATCCAGCCACAGCTCTGCGTGGCCGTCTTCCCCGGCCCGGTTTTCAGCTACGGCCTGCATGAGTTCACCGTCGAGCTGCGGACGCGACTCAAACATCTCAAGGTAATCCGGAAACGCCGCGACATGATGAAAGTACTGCATGGCGTAGAAGCGAAGGTCTTCGCGCGTGAGTTCGCCTTTGGCCCAAGCCTGGTAAAACGGATGCGTCAACAAGTCGTGCCGAACGATGCGCGCATGAAGCTCTTTGCGGAATTCCTGAGTATTCATCATTATTCCTTTTAACTTTAATCGTGGTACAGCAGGATACGCGAAGCAATACGGACGGTTCAACTGCCCTACGCGGAGTGAGCTACTTCTTTCCCAGCAGGACTAATAACCCCTAAGGTCCTTCGCGGCGATAGTGATCCCTCGCGTCGCTTCAAGGATAAGGTCAGAGGATATACCGCGATAAATCCTGGTCCTTCACGATATCGGCCAGCATTTTCTTCACATAGTCGGCATCCACGTTGACGCCCTTCTCTTGCATGTCCGGCGCGTTGAAGCTGATTTCATCGAGCACGCGCTCCATGATGGTATGCAGCCGGCGCGCGCCGATGTTCTCCGTGGCTTCATTCACCTGGAAGGCGAAGCGGGCAACTTCATCAAGCGCTTCGCGCGTAAACGTCAGCTTCAGGCCCTCGGTTTCCAACAGCGCCGTGTACTGCTTTACCAGTGAAGACTTTGGTTCAGTCAGAATGAGAATGAAGTCTGACATGGTTAATGATTTCAGCTCCACGCGGATCGGAAATCGTCCCTGCAATTCAGGGATGAGATCGCTCGGTTTGGAGACGTGGAATGCGCCGGCCGCAACGAACAGGATATGGTCGGTGCGCACCATGCCGTAGCGAGTATTGACGGTGGTGCCTTCCACGATTGGCAGAATGTCACGCTGCACGCCTTCACGCGAGACATCTGGCCCGTGACCACTTTCGCGTCCGGCGATCTTGTCGATTTCGTCAAGAAAGATGATGCCGGATTGCTCCACGCGCTCCACGGCCGTGCGCGTTACCTGGTCCATATCGATCAGCCGCGATTCTTCTTCCTGCACCAGATACTCAAACGCTTCGCTCACTTTCATTTTGCGCTTCTTGGTGCGCTGGCCAAAAATATTGGGCAGCATGTCCTTGATGTTGATGTCCATCTCTTCAACGCCCTGGTTGGAGATGATTTCAAACGCAGGCGTGGAACGTTCGCGCACTTCCAGCTCCACCATGTTTTCGTCGAGTTTGCCCTCACGCAACTGGTTGCGCAATTTTTCCCGCGTGCGGGAAGTCGAGCTTTCTTCAGTGACCAGCGCAAACCCGGCGGTGGAATTTGCGGCTGCGGGCGTTGACGGCAGCAACAGATCGAGCAAGCGCTCTTCCGCCTGCGCCTCGGCTTTTTCCGTGACTTCTTCCAGTTTTTCCTCGCGAACCATATCGATGGCGATTTCCACCAGGTCGCGGATCATCGATTCAACGTCACGGCCAACATAGCCGACCTCAGTGAACTTGGAAGCCTCGACCTTCAGGAACGGAGAATTGGCAAGCCGGGCGAGGCGGCGCGCGATCTCAGTCTTGCCCACGCCGGTCGGGCCGATCATGATGATGTTTTTGGGCATAATCTCTTCCGCAATGTCAGGCGGAAGCTTCTGCCGGCGCATGCGGTTGCGCAGCGCAATGGCCACGGCGCGCTTGGCGTCATGCTGGCCAACTACGTATTTATCCAATTCAGAAACAATTTCTTTGGGGGTAAGATCGTCCAGCAGGACGTCACTTTCTTCGGCCACGCTGGGTAGATAGATTGCCATGGGACTATTACTCCTGTCGCTTCGCTCCAAACCGCTCTAACATTCTCTTGCGAAACAAGTGGCTCAGCCTTGCGCCAAGCCGCTCGGCGGCCACGGGCCTCGCGGCTTGGTTCGTGTCTAGCCGATTCGGTTTGGCTAATTGCTAGATGCTATTTGCTCTTCCTGTCCTTCACACGAATCACAAACTTCAATCCTGACCACGTTTCGTCGATGGCGCAAACTTTTATGTCCACCAGCCCGCATTCAAGTCCCACGCGGCGGACAATATCTTCCGTCAGATCGGTTGGGCGTCCGCTGGCTTTCTTGGGCCAGCCGATCCACAGCATGCCATCGGGAACCAAAGCTGCGGAGAGTCGCGCGAAATCTTTCTGCAATTCGGCCAACCGGTCAGTGAAATAAACAATAACGTTGGCATGGCCAGAAAGCCTGTCCGCGCTTTGCGCGCCGTCAGGAAGCTTGCCCAGATCCTTAACAAAGCTGGCTGGGTGATTGCGCAGGATGATCCGGTGACCGGGCTTGATCCCGATCTTCTGGATGAGCGGCGTTCCTGAATAGCCTGCCATAGGCTTTAACGTGCCGGGGCTGATGTGCCCGCCTTTTCCGGAACCGACGAGAGCTCCTCAACGGTGACATTGTCATTGGTGAAGATGCAGATTTTCCCGGCGATCTTCATCGCCTCTTCGGCGATCTTGCGCGCCGGGAGCTCAGTGTTCTCAATCAGGGCGCGGGCGGCGGCCAGCGCGTAGGATCCTCCGCTGCCGATGGCGGCCACGCCGCCGTCCGGCTCAATTACGTCTCCGGCACCGCTGATGAGGAAAGTCAAAGTGTTGTCGGCAACGAGCAGCAGCGCTTCCAGATGGCGCAGCATTTTGTCCGTGCGCCATTCCTTGGCCAATTCGACGGCCGCGCGCCCCAGGTTGCCGTGATACTGCTCCAATTTGGCTTCAAAGCGAGCAAATAGTGAGAAGGCGTCTGCGGTCGAGCCGGCAAAGCCGGCCAGAATCTTATCGCTATAAAGCCGGCGAATCTTGCGCGCCGTATGCTTGATTACGCCTTCGCCCAGCGTGACCTGGCCGTCGGCGGCCATGACCACACTATCGCCACGGCGCACGCACACTACCGTGGTGGAGCGGATTTTTGCCTTGTTGGCTGCAAGCTGTTTTGTTGCGGAATTTACTGATCGCTTTGATGGCATGAGGACAATTCTTAATTATACCGCTATATAGATTGCATCGCCCGCATCATGGACTCATGCCTCTTTTCAGGTGGGCTGCGTGGCTGGGCGGCGCATCCAAGAGTAGGATGTACAAGCAAGCCGAGGAGGAAGCATGTTCAAGAGAGTCAAGACACTGATTGCGGCGTTTGTGATTTTGTCGTTTCTGAGCGGAGCGGTGCCCGCGCGGGCGATGGATCGCGATCACGATGACGACAGACGGTGCGAACAGCAGATCCGCAATGCGGAGCGCAAGTTGCACGACGCGGAACGCAAGCACGGTGAACACAGCCGCCAGGCGCAAAACCGCCGCCGTGATCTGGAAAACGTGCGCGCGCGGTGCCATCGCGATCGGGACCACGATCACGATCATGACCATGACCGCCGCTAAATTCCGCTAAGTGAAGAAGTGATTGATGCTGTGCGATCTTTACATTGGGCCAGGCTCCTGCCGTCTGGCCTTTTCTTTTTTCCAGCGACATTTTTCCCGCGAACGGCGATTTGATAAATTCTCTGCATGGCAAAAAAGGTCCCTCTGGGTATTCGCGGCGAGGCGCAAGAAACGGTGGAGCACAAGCACACGCTCCACCATCACCATGACAAGCTGCCGCCAATTTATTCCACGCCCAACATGATTGGGCTGATGGAGTGGGCTGCGGCAAACGCCATGCTGCCTTTTCTGGATGAAGGCGAGATCAGCGTGGGCACGGCCATCAACATTGAGCACCGCGCGCCTACCACGATTGGCGACCTGGTAAAGACCGAGGCGGTGCTGGAGTCGCACAACGAGCGGTTCTACATTTTTCGCGTGACCGCGCACAACGGCAAGGCCGAGATCGGGCGCGGGACGGTGACGCGGGCCATTGTGAATCCGGCAAAGGTCGCGGAGCGGCACGCCAAACGTTGATATGGCGAACATGGATTTTCTTCTGAAATCCCGACCCTGAGCTTGCCAAAGGGGAGGGATCCATATGATCACAAAGGGCCTTGGTGATTTATAGGGATCTCTCGCTCCGCTCGAGATTTCAGAAAGAGAATCTGGGGAGACAGCTTGTTCACAGGACATTACAGCTTCAGCTTCGCTGGTAAATCTGCAGAAAAGCGCATTCCCCTCTGGCTGCTGTTCCTCGCTGTGCAGTGGATCGATGTGATGTGGAGCATCTTCGTTCTGCTGGGAATTGAGAAGGTGCGCATCGTCCCCGGCATCACCGCTTCCAACGCGCTCGATCTCTATTACATGCCTTACACGCACAGTCTGCTGGGCGTCCTGTGCTGGTCGGCGCTGGCGTATGTTGTCTGCCAGTTCGTTCCAACTCTTCGCGGCAAACACACGGGATTGATTGTGGCTGGCGCGGTCTTCTCCCACTGGATTCTCGACTTGATCGTCCACCGGCCCGATCTTTCGCTTTATGACAGCGTGGGCAAGATGGGATTTGGATTGTGGAATTATCGCGGTGCCGCGTTTGCGCTGGAGATGGCTGTGTTGTTCGGCGGCGCGGCGATGCTATACCGAACTGCGGCGCATAGAGGTCGGCTCATTGGATTTGTTGTTTTCCTGGCGGCCTTGCAGGTCTTTGGAACGTTCTTCTTCCCGCCGCCACCCAGCGATCACGCCGCTGCGACTACGGCGCTGGTTTCTTACAGTGTGCTGGCGCTGGTGGCGTGGTGGGTGGATGGAAGTCCTGCCACACAATCCTAAATTGAGTAGTACACGAAAGGAGGATGGAAAAATGAGTGCTCTAGCCGTTAAGACGCCAGAATATGCGAAACTACTCGCCCAAATCTTGCCGGGCGTTATCCATTCTGAAGATGAAAACGACCACTTCATTGCGGTCCTTGAGAAACTGGAGCATCGCAGTTCAAAATGGAGCAAGGCAGAAGCAAGGCTTGCCGAGCTGCTGACACTGTTAATTGAGAATTTTGAAGACAAAAATTATCAGCTTAAGGCGTCAACTCCAATTGAGGTTTTGCAGGAGCTGATGGAATCAAACGATCTGAAACAAAAGGACCTGGTTGACATTTTTGGCGCTGAAAGCACGGTGTCAGCAGTACTGAATGGCAAGAGAGACATGACGCGGGAACATATTAAGCGTCTCAGTAAGCGTTTTCAGGTTTCGCCGGAAGTTTTCTTCTAGACTTTTCCTGAACTTATGGACTTCTGTTCTTCTGGCGTTCTTTCCGCCGCCGACAAAGCGATCATGCAGCCGCGAACACGGCGCTGGGCTCTTACATTGTATTGGCGCTAGCGGCGTGGTGGGTGGATTGAAGGTGTTGGCTTCGGTTCCTGTCTGCCGCGGATCAATCGAATGATCACCCGCAAAAGTCTTAAGAAAGGCATGACACGTCTATATCGTTTTTGAAAGGCGATTGTCAGCTTCTTTTCCCATCCTTCTGCAACATCTTCTCTCTCTTTAAACTCGGGGCGCCTTGTTTTGTGAAGGTGATGACCAACCTCATGGAAGAGGACATGCCCAAACAGGAAAAAACCCACAAGGGGAACATGTGCCCACCAACCTGGCGCTTGAGCCAGGATTTTATCCACATAAAGCTCAATGCTCGCAGGCTGGCCCTTCCAAGTCTGGCGATAAAAGCCAAGTACTCTCGATACCGGATACCTTCGGCCCCGGCTCAAGAATTTTTTGCGCCGACCCCGGCGCGCCAACTGCGCTTGGCTCGTTAGAATTATGCTGCCTAGTCCATGCAGATACTCCGGATCGATTGAGTCCAGCAGCTTCTCGATAATCCTACGGACGTTCAGGTTTGGCTTGAATTCACCGTAGTGCTCATGAATTGGAATTTGGGGTTTCAAAGGGTTGGCGATCCAGAGATTTTGTACCATAGATTCTTGTGTCCCTTCCCTTCACAATCCAGGCCCAAGCCGGCCCTGCCCGTCAGTCGGTTATTCACACCGCTCATGGCCCGGTAGAAACGCCTGCATTTATGCCAGTAGGCACAGCGGGAACGGTGAAAGCCGTTCCACAGGACATCCTTGAAGACCTTGGCGCGCAGATCATTCTGGGCAATACCTACCATCTGTATCTGCGGCCGGGGCATGAGCTGGTGCGCAAATTGGGCGGACTGCACAAGTTCATGAGCTGGGAGCGCGCTTTGCTAACCGATTCCGGCGGCTTCCAGGTGTTCAGCCTGAGCGAACTGCGCAAGGTGAAGGAAGAGGGCGTAAGTTTTCGCTCGCATCTGGACGGCACGTCGCACCTGTTTACGCCGGAGCGGTCGATGGAAATCCAGATAGCGCTGGGAGCCGATATTGTGATGGCGTTCGACGAATGCACCGAACATCCAGCAGAGCGCGAGAGGGCGCGAGAGTCGATGGAAATGACTTTGCGCTGGGCCAAGCGGTCGAAGGATTATTTTGAAGCACACAAGCATGAGTGTCCGTGGAGCCAGCAAATATCTGCGGGGCAGACAACTGAACGGACTGGATCGGGGCATCGGGACATCGGATCATCAGGACATCGGAAACCAGACGCGCCTGCCCTATTCGGCATTGTCCAGGGAGGCATGTACGCGGATTTGCGGCGCGAGTCGGCCGAACGGACAGTAGAGCTGGATTTTCCCGGTTACGCCATTGGCGGGCTGAGCGTGGGCGAATCGCGGGCCAAGACCATGGAAATGATCGCCACTGTGCTGGAGCTACTCCCAAAGGACAGGCCGCGCTACGTCATGGGTGTGGGGTATCCGGAGGAAATCGTACAGTACGCTGCCATGGGAGTGGACATGATGGACTGTGTGCTGCCCACGCGGGCTGCGCGGCATGGTTTGCTATTCACCTCTGAGGGAAGAATCAACATCAAGAACGCGCGCTATGCGCAGGACCAAGGCCCGGCCGACCCTAAATGCGCCTGCCGGGTCTGTGCGCGATACACGCGTGCTTACCTGCGGCATCTTTTCGTTTCAGCAGAGCCGCTGGCCGGCGTGCTCAACACGGTGCATAATCTCGCGTTCTACCTTGACACTATGCGTAGTGTGCGTCATGCTATAACGCTTGGGGACCTCTCAGGAATACTGTCAGGAAGTGTGTCCTTGACCTGAGCTCCCTGATTCAAGCGTCAAGAAGAGCAAACCTCCGAAATACTCCTGCACCGGCATGTCATGTGCGGAGTCCCAGGCGGGATTTGATCAGCGGTCACAATCAGGGTATAGGCTCTCACACTCCTGAGAGGCGAGTGTGCGTGCGGCTGTGAAGGCAATCATTCTAGAATAATGATGAATAACGCAATAACTATGTTTCTGTTTCAGGGCGGTAGCGCGGGCGGCGGCCTGGGCATCTTCCTGCTGCTTCCCCTGCTTTTTATTTTTGCCACATTTTATTTCCAGCAGCGCAAAACCAAGCGCTGGCAGGAAGTATTGAATAGCGTGAAGAATGGCGACCGGGTGACCACCAGCGGCGGAATCCGCGGACTGGTTATCGCGCTCAAGGATGACGCCGTGCATCTGCGAGTTCCGCCCGACAATTTGCGGCTGGAAGTGGCAAAAGCGTCAATTACCTCCATCAATCGTGAAGAAGAAGAAAAGAAACCATCGTAAGAGTGTTTAGGACATGCAGAAAAACTTACTTATAAAAACCGGAATCATTGTCGCCATCCTTCTAATTTTTGTTTATGGCATGCTGGGCCCCAAACTGCTTAGCGGAGCCGGATTCAAAGCGGCGCTTTTGGATCGTATCCATCTGGGTTTGGATCTGAAGGGCGGTACACACCTGATTCTTCAGGTGATGGTGAATGACGCTGTTGGCGCACAGTCTGACCACGCCACGGAAATTCTGAAAGACGAGTTGCAAAAAGCCAAGGTCAACTATGCCGATGTCGGCAAGCTGGATAACCAGCCGGAAAAAGTAGTGATCAAGGGTGTTCCCCTGGATGCGTCTTCAACCGTGCGCGGGATTGTAAGCGACCGCCTGCCGGAATATGACGTGGCTGCCGGGCCGGACAACAGCTGGATCCTGACCATGAAGCCTCAGCAACTGGCTGATTTGAAAGATCGCACGCTGGAACAGTCGATTGAGGCGATCCGCACCCGCGTGGACAGCCTGGGCGTGAGCGAGCCGCTGATCCAGAAAAATGGACTGGGTGACAACCAGATTCTGGTCCAGCTTCCCGGCGTGGACGATCCGGGACGCGTGAAGGAAATTATCCAGTCAACGGCGCGGCTGGAACTGCGTGAAGCGCTTGATCACGGCCAAAGCTACCCCACTGAAGCAGCGGCGCTTCAGGCCCATAACGGCATTCTGCCGGCGAATTCAGTAATCATGCCGAGCAAACCGCGCAGAGGCGAGCAAGAAGGCGGCTTCATTATTGTGAGCCGTGTCCCTGTGGTGAGCGGAACCGACATTCGCAGCGCCGATCCAGGCAATAAACCCGACACGAACGAGCCGATCGTTAACTTCTACCTGACGGCGGCAGCGGGCAAAAAGTTTGGGGTGTTTACCGCAGCGCATAGCAAAGACAGCGCCGATCCCAGCAATCTGGCTATTGTGCTGGACAACAAGGTAATTACGGCTCCTTCCATCAACGGGCAAATCAACGATAGCGGCATTATTGAAGGCGGATTTACAGAAGAGAGCGCTAAAGATCTGGCCATGCTGCTGCGCTCCGGAGCGCTGCCGGCCAGCCTCCATTACCTGACGGAACGCACCGTTGGTCCATCGCTCGGGGCCGACTCCATCCGCGCAGGCGTCAAAGCCGCGATTGCCGGAATGACCGCCGTCCTGATTTTCATGCTTATTTATTACCGTGGCGCAGGCGTCAATGCCGATCTGGCGTTAATTCTGAACCTGGTAATCCTGCTGGGCTTTATGGGGTTCTTTGGCGCGGTGCTTACGCTTCCCGGAATTGCGGGCGTGATTCTCACTGTAGGTATGGGCGTGGACTCCAATGTGCTGATTTTTGAACGCATTCGCGAAGAGTTGCGCAGCGGCAAGGCCGCTGCCGCCGCTGTGGACCAGGGCTTTGATCGCGCCTGGACCACGATTCTGGATACCCACGTCACGACCATTGTTTCCGCATTGATTCTGTTTTTTGTGGGCACTGGGCCAGTTAGCGGATTCGGTCTTACGCTGATTTTCGGCCTTCTGGCCAACCTGTTTACCGCGGTTTTTGTTTCCCGCGTCATTTTCGATGCTGTCCTCAGCCGCAAGGGGCGAGGCGAAGCTTTAAGCATTTAGTTCAAAAGGTCAAAACAAAGTGGAATTTTTTCGCAATACAAATATCGATTTCCTGGGTAAAAAGTGGTATTTCCTCAGCTTCTCGCTGATATTCAGCATAGCTGGCATCCTTTCCATGTTGTTCTGGCACGGCATTCCGCTGGGCGTGGACTTCCGCGGCGGCACGCTGGTGTACGTGAAGTTTGTCAACACGCCAAATGTGCAAACGACCCGTGCTGCCCTGGACAAGGCCGGACTGCACAACGCGACGATCCAGCGCTATGGCAATCCCGTCGATAACGAAGTGGTGATCAAGCTGGATTTGAAGGAAACCAGCGAGGCCGATCTTTCCAAGGGCAAGAACCAGATTATCAACGCCCTGGAAACCAATCCCGTTCCGGGCAAAGAGAACATCAATAACAGTGACAGGATTGGCTTTACCGCCGTCCGGGACGCTTTATTGGCCGCCGATCCTTTGCATGCCGAGCCTACGGAATATGATCGGCAGGCACGCCGCGTGCTGGATTTCCGCGATAAAGAGCATGGCGGTGTAATTAAATCCATGGACGACCTGAAGGGCGTGGTTCCGGACGCCGTTCTGAATGCACTAAAACAGGCCTTTTACACCAGTGATTTCGGAGTTCGCAGCGCTGATATTGTTGGCCCTCAAGTGGGCAGCCAGTTAAAGAAACAGGCCACACTCGCTGTGTTGTTTTCACTGGTCGCCATGCTGGTGTATCTGTGGTTCCGGTTTGAGATGATCTACGGCGTGGCCGCGGTAGTAGCGGTTTTTCACGATACTTTAATCACAGTGGGAGCGTTCTCCTTGACGAATCAGGAGATAACCCTTACTGTTATCGCCGCGATTCTAACCCTTGTTGGTTACTCCATGAACGATACCATCGTGGTGTTTGATCGCATTCGAGAGAACGTAAAGATCATGCGGCGGGAGAGTCTGGCGGAGATTGTAAATAAGAGCATCAACCAGACGCTGAGCCGGACGATCCTGACTTCAGGACTTACATTCCTGACGGTGCTCTCGTTATATCTTTTTGGTGGCGAAGTACTTCACGGGTTTTCCTTTGCCCTGGTAGTCGGCATCATAATAGGTACGTATTCGTCGATTGCCGTAGCAGCTCCCATGCTCGTGGCTTATACGGAATGGCGTTCAAAAAGCTCAGGAAGAGGAGCAATTCCTCTTCCTACCCAAGGCGCGAAGGGCAAAGTTCGCGTAAAAGTATAGGGCCGGAAAATTTTCCGGTTGTTGGGAGCAAAACTAGCAGTCCCGGTGTCCAATATGTTAATCGCTTAGTCCCCCTAGGATTGGAGATATCGGCATGTTTGAAGACAGCCTGATGGAATCCGGAGGCAGAATCAAGACCAACCAGAAGTGGACGGGGTTGATTTCGACTCTGGTGCAGCTCGGATTGGTGGGTTTTCTGGTACTGCTGCCCCTGATCTTTACTGAGGCGCTACCCAAAGGACAGCTGACGACGTGGCTCGTCGCTCCGCCTCCGCCCCCTCCACCGCCGCCCCCGGCTGCCCCACAAATTCAGCAGCATGTGCAGAAAGTCAGCGAAATCGTAGACGGGTCGCTCCGTACGCCCAGCAAGATTCCCAAAAAAGTTCAGATGATCGAGCATGAAGAGGCCCCGCAACAGAACTCCGGCGTAGTGGGTGGAGTGGTTGGCGGCGTGCCCGGCGGCTCGGCCGGAGGCGTCATTGGCGGAATTATCGGCTCAGCCGCGCCACCTCCAAAAGTGGCCACACCGCAGAAGTTACGCGTCTCATCTGGCGTTGCTGACGGACTGAAGATCCACGATGTACAGCCGACGTATCCCCAGATGGCCCGGATTGCCCACATTCAAGGTGACGTGACGCTGCAAGCAACCATAAGTAAGACTGGAGTAATCGAAAACCTTCATGCCACCTCAGGGCATCCAATTCTCATCCAGGCTGCGATGGATGCCGTGAAGCAGTGGAAGTACAAACCTTACATCTTGAACGGCGAACCAGTGGAAGTGGAAACAACGATTAAAGTCCAGTTCCATATGTAAAGCAGTTAGTTCAACGAATACTGATGGCTGGTCAATGCCAGCCATCCGGCCCCGAGAATGAAGAAGGTTCATCGCGTCCTGTAGCCGCGCGCTGTTCTCCGTTCTGTCCCGCCCCGCGAGGGGGCAACACTCTCGGAAAATAAATTGATTAAAAGTTCTGAGGAGGAAAACTTAAACCCATGCTTGTCGCAAATATTGCAACTCTTATGATCGTCAAAGCGCATATGGTGGCCTTCTGGCTGCTCCAGGCAGCAGGCGCCGATGATGCCGGCACTATCGGATGGGACCCCATCCACTTGTGGAAACAGATGAGCTGGGTTGCCCAGGTCGTCGTGGTCGTTCTCTTTATTATGTCGGCGTGGTCCATTGGCGTCATGATTGACCGCTGGATCGCATTCAGCGCCGCCCGCAAACAATCCCGCCAGTTCGCTCCCGTGGTTGCCGGCGCCTTGCGCGAAGGCAAACTGGACGAAGCCATCCGAGTGGCGGAACGCAACAAGAAGAGCCATCTGGCCAAAGTGGTGACCGCAGGCCTGCAGGAATTCAAGGCCCATGGCGAATCCACGGAAATTCCCGGCGAGCAGATTGAAGCCAGCAAGCGCGCGCTGGAACGGGCGGAAGCCATTGTCCACGCTGAACTGAAGCGCGGCCTGGGCGGTTTGGCCACCATCGGATCCACAGCGCCTTTCGTCGGCCTGTTCGGAACGGTTATCGGAATTTTGAACGCTTTTAAGAAGATCTCTGAGCAGAAGGCCACAGGTCTGGGCGCGGTCGCCGGTGGTATTTCTGAAGCGCTGGTAACAACGGCTCTGGGACTGTTCGTCGCTATTCCCGCCGTGATGATGTTCAACTATTTCACCGGCAAAGTGGAAGCGTTTGACGTGGAAATGGACAACTCATCCAGCGAACTGGTTGATTACTTCCTGAAGCGGAGCGGTGCTACCACGGTGCGGCGGTAAGCCGGGAGCTGAGCAATGGCCATAAGCGTTCGTAATGAAGGCGTAAAAGTAAACTCCAATATCAACGTAACCCCCATGGTGGACGTGATGCTGGTGCTGCTGATCATTTTCATGGTCATCACGCCCATGTTGCAAAAAGGCCAGTCAGTGGATTTGGCCAAGGCCACCAACCCCATGCCTATGCCGGATGCGGACAAGGAAGATGCCGTGATCGTCGCCGTGATGAGAGACGGTCAGGTGTTTCTTGATACGCAGAAGGTAACGCCTGAAGAGTTAACGCAAAAAGTAAAGGACCGCGTTTCCAGTCGTACCAACAAGCAGGTGTTTGTGAAAGCTGACGCGCGCGCCAAATACAAAGGGGTGGTCGAAGTTGTTGACGACGTCCGCTCCGCCGGCGTTGACCAAGTGGGCCTGTTGACTGAACAGAAGCGTGACGCCAACAAGCCACCGCAGTAGTGGACCAGAACCAGAACAGAAGAGGATTAATTTTATGGCAATGACAACTGGCGGAGGAGGCGGGGGGCAGACCTGCGATATGAATGTCACGCCGCTGATCGACGTATTGCTGGTGCTGTTGATCATTTTTATGGTCATCACGCCGCTGACGCCGAAAGGACTTGAGGCGCTGGTACCGCAACCGCCGCCGCCGCATCAGCCGGAAACCCAGACAGACCGCACCGTGGTGGTGCAGGTTCTACTGGATAACGGCAAAGTAAAATTGAAGATCAATCAGGAAGACGTAGCGCAGGAAAATCTGCAGCAGCGGCTGACTGATATTTTCAAGACGCGCGCAGAACGGGTAATGTTCGTAAAAGGCGATCCTGACGTTGAATTTCAGAATGTGGCCCAGGTGATCGATATAGCTCGGGGCACGAATGTCATCGACAGAATCGGTCTCATCACAGCAAAGATCGAAGCAGGGCAGTAATACGGTTTAACTCCTCAGAATGGGGATGATCGGATGGCCGTTCATCCCCGTGAGTTTTACCCACCTCAGGGCGCAAAAAATTTTCTCCACTCCGATAAGGGAGCAGCAAAGATGAATAGGACCGCACGACTCGTGACGGTAATAGCCGTCGCAGCCGCGCTGCTGAGCACGGCGGGTTGCAACAAACTAAAGGCTCGCGATCAACTTAACAAGGGCGTTCAATCCTTCCGCGGCGCCAATTATGAGGAAGCGATTGGGCATTTCCAAAATGCCGTCAGCCTCGATAGCGACCTCAAGGTTGCCAAAATGTATCTCGCCACCGCTTATGCTCAGCAGTATGTGCCTGGCGTAGAGACAGCGGAAAACCTGCGTAATGCGCAGCTCGCCATTGATCAGTACAAGCAGGTGCTGGCGACCGATCCGAACAACGTCACCAGCCTCAAGGGCATCGCCTTCCTCTACATGCAGCAGAAAAAATTTGATGAGGCGAGGGAATATTACAAAAAAGCAATCGCTGCCGACCCCAACGATCCGGAAACTTATTATTCCGTGGGCGTAATTGACTGGTCCCAGACCTATAAAGACGCGGCAGACGTAAAAAGCAAGGAAGGCCTGAAGGTTGAAGACGAACTGAAGGGCAAAGGCAGCCAGAAGCTCTGCGATCAGTTGAAAAGCAAAGATGGCGAGGTTGTGGATGAAGGCATGAAAATGCTCCAGACAGCCATTGACAAGCGCCAGGACTATGACGACGCAATGGCCTATATGAACCTGCTCTATCGCCGCAAAGCGAACGACATGACCTGTGACGATGCGGAAACCCGGGCGGATTACGTAAAGACGGCCAATGAGTGGAGTGACAAGGCCATGGCTGCGCGCAAGAAAAAAGCAGAAGAAGCTTCAAAGAAAACCAGCGGCGGAATCGTGCTGGACCAGCCGAAATCGAAATAAACGATTTTTCATTGTTAACGGCCCCTCCTGCGGGAGGGGTTTTTTATTGAGTAGCTGCTAGCTGTGAGCTTTAGCTTCTAGCTGCATTTGGGCTCGTTTGCTCGGAAACGACTAATCGGCATCAGTTCAAACCTGAGTGGTCGCCAATGCGGGAAGACATTCTACCTTCCAGCTCCACCAAATCTTGCAGGGGGTGCTCCGAATCAAGCTGAGGGCCGGTGGCTAGCAGCTAGTAGCTGTTCTACAATCAAAGTTTCCGCTATGTTCACCAAGGTCCTCATTGCTAATCGTGGCGAAATCGCCGTTCGCGTGATGCGCGCCTGCCGCGAAATGGGCATTACGTCTGTGGCTGTGTTTTCTGACGTTGATCGCCGGTCTCTTCATGTCTCCAAGGCGGACGAAGCTTATTTGCTTGGGCCTGCGCCTGCCCGCGAATCGTATCTCAACATCACCAAAATCCTTGAAGTAGCCCGCAAATGCGGGGCTGAGGCCATTCATCCCGGCTATGGATTCTTGTCTGAAAACCCCAAGTTTGCGCGAGCATGCGCTGAAGCAGGAATCAAATTCATTGGTCCACCGCCATCCGCGATGGAGTTAATGGGCTCCAAGACACGCGCGCGTACAGCCATGCAGGCCGCGGGAGTGCCCATGGTTCCGGGCTCTGCGCGCGGCCTCAGTATTGCCGAAGCGGAAGCAATGGCTGCGGAGATCGGATATCCCGTAATGATCAAAGCTGCGGCCGGCGGCGGCGGCAAGGGGATGCGCTTGGTCAGCAAGCCTGCCGATCTCAAATCCAGCTTTGAAACCGCACAAAGCGAGGCGTTGCGTTCCTTCAACGATAGCGAAATCTATATTGAAAAATTTATTGAGAACCCGCGTCATATTGAGATACAGGTGCTTGGCGACGAGCATGGCAACGTGGTTTATCTGGGCGAGCGCGAGTGCTCCGTGCAACGGCGTCATCAGAAGGTGATTGAAGAAGCGCCCTCGGCCGTTGTCGACGAAGAAATGCGCCGGCGCATGGGCGCGGTGGCTGTGCAGGCCGCAAAGTCGGCTGGATACGCCAACGCTGGGACGGTGGAGTTTCTGGTAGATGGCAAACGCAACTTTTATTTTCTGGAAATGAACACCCGGCTCCAGGTGGAACATCCTGTTACGGAACTGGTCACCGGGCTGGATCTAGTGCATCTGCAACTGCGGATCGCCAGCGGAGAAAAGCTGCCTTTCCGCCAGGAAGATGTCCAACTTCGCGGACATGCCATTGAATGCAGGATTTATGCTGAAGATCCCGACAATAATTTCTTTCCTTCCCCAGGGAAAATCACACAGCTTTTGCGTCCTTCAGGTCCCGGCGTGCGTGAAGATAGCGGCGTTTATGAGGGCTGGACGGTACCGCTGGATTATGACCCCATGCTCTCCAAGCTGATCACTTACGCTCCCGATCGGCCAATGGCCATTGCCCGCATGAGGCGCGCTCTGGACGAATACTTTGTTGGCGGCATTAAAACCAATCTGCCGCTGTTCCGGCGCATTCTGGAGCACCCAGACTTCATCACTGCGCGCATCGATACAGGCTTTCTCGACCGCCTGCTGGCAACTCCCGCCATTCCGGCAAGCACTAAAAACGGAATGGCTGAGATTGCCGCTATTTCCGCTGCGCTGTTTGCCGCCACGGCGCAACCGAAAAATGGGCAGAATGGGATGTCGAAATCCGGCGACGAAAAGCGATCCGCCACATCGATGTGGAAGCGTACGGCGCGCAGTGAAGGAGTTGGCGGCGAATGATTTATGAGGTCACGCTTGCGGAGAAAGTCTATCGCGTTGAGCTCACGAAGGTCGGCGAGCGCTGGAAGTGCTTGCTGAATGGCCGCGAACTATCAATCGACGTTACTGATGGCCGGAGCGGGGTTCTTTCTCTCCTGCTGGGCGGCAAGTCATATGAAATAAAGCAGGAAATTGTAGGAACCGAGACGAATATTGTTGTGGGCCACGAGCGCTTTACCGCTTCTGTTCGCGATCCACGGTCGTTTCGGTCTCGCAGCCGGGCCGGCGCCAGCGAGCAGGGCGTGATGAAGATCAAGGCGCCCATGCCGGGCAAAGTTGTACGGGTGCTCGCGGGCGTGGGAACACCCGTGGAAGTGGGTCAAAGCGTGCTGGTGATTGAAGCCATGAAGATGCAGAATGAGTTGAAGGCTCCCAAGACCGGCGTGGTGAAAAAGATTAACGTTGCGGAAGGGGCCGCCGTGGACGCAGGCCAGAGCCTGGCAGAAGTGGAGTAGCGACTAGCTGTGCGCTCCGGCTCAGCCACGGCGTGAGTGTGACTGGGGTGATGAAGCCCGTAACTGATTAAAATATCGCGACACAGATAGCCACTATTGCACCATAAATTAAAGCAAACACTTCTTATTAGATCCCGAGTTGCGGTTGGAGCGAAACCTGCCTCATTTAAGCGTGGCTGAGAAAGAAGATTCGCATCTCCGCTCAGCGCGAAAGAAGAACGTGGTGTTGCCGAACGCGAGCAATTTCAGACTGGCTCACCTTAGCCCGCTTTGCGAAATCTGGCCAGGATGAAACTGCAGCACTGACCTCTTTGACCACCTTGGCAGCCGTTCCGATCCCAAAATGATCAGCGACAACCATAAGATCGTCCCACGTGATGTCGGCAAACTTGCCGTTCACAGACATCAGGTGCTGATACGTCCATTCTCCCTTTGGGTTGTAGGCGTGAGTCACATCGTAGGCTGGAGCCAACTCCCATCTTTTACCCTCACGAAGCAGAAATGAGGTGTTCTTTGTGTGGTCGTCACAATTGGCGGCCATGATGTTGAATGTGACTCGCCGGAACGCTTGCTCCATACCTGAATATCCGATTCCCAAGCGATTGATGGCCATGAACAGCTGGCTGGAATCGTGAGTGGCCCTCTGTCGATAGTCAAGGTGTGCCAAGCCACATAACGTCTGGAGGTGGTGCTTCTTGTTCCCGTCACGATCGAATCGCTTCGTCATGAAGTGTGCTCGATCATGTTCCTCCAACAATTGAGATTCTGACATCTCGATCCCCGCAGCCTTCGCCATCAAGTAGTACGCATACTCGATCCGTCCATAGTCTTGGCTGACGCCGAGACGTTCATCCGGTCCAACGCCATCGAACTTGATAAGCCAATGCTCGAATCCGGGCTCAACATCGAATTGGCCTGCGCGAATCTCGTGTGTCTTTGGATTCCACGAAATTACAGCCTTTGCTCTAGCGCCTCCTGCCGAAGTTCCGACCTGAATGATTTGCGCGAATGCGGCCTTGGCGTGTGCGTCGGTATCAATCTCTCCTTGCACAGCACGCCTGGCACTTTCGACGAGTGCCGACAACCTGATCGCGGTCGTTGACTTCGAACGTCCAGGACCGCGCGCTGGCTTAAATTCCAACGCACCGATTCCTCTCTTTGCCATGTACGCGAGACGGTCAAGTGAAGTTATCTGTGACTTGTTCACGCCTTCCTGTGCCATCCATGCATCGATGAGGGCGTTCCCAAAGTCGTCAGGCAGTGCGTCTGCGAGCATTCCCGGCAACCGTCGATAGGTGAGTTCCGCCAGGTCCGGAAAAATAAAAGGTTCTGTAGCAGATGCGATCGGCATTGTGATTGGCGCCAGATCGACGCCAGACTCGCGAAAGGCTGGTAGATATTCAAAAGCGTAGTAGCCAAGCTTCGGATCGAGCGCTACTGCCCCGACGGCCTTGCCCCAAATGAAAACCTCGACAACATGAACAGGTCGGTACACAATCTGGCTCCGTCAAGCCTTATTGGTTTTCATCCGCCGTGGCGATGCTCGCTGTCGTGGCGTCTTTGTTTTGAGCATTTGCACCGGGCTGATCGAAACGGTAGGTGCGAGTGTTCCGAGCCAATCCGTTCTGTTTAGGATGCGAAGAACTTGAATGAGAGAACGCAGGGAGGCGCCTTTCCCGGCCTCAAGGTTCTTGACCGCGTTGAGGGCAATTCCGGCCCGTTCTGCCAGCCGCTTCTGATCGAGATCCAGCCGGAGTCGGAGGGTGCGGATCTGCTTTCCGAGTTCCGCCTCCCACTCTCTCGTCGTGGTTGCCATCATATGTAAATTAATATCCCTATTTAAGGCTATAGTCAATGTAATTGCTATCTTTAGCCCTATTTAGGTCTATAAACAAATATATTTCAAAGATCTCGCTACCTAACGAATCACTCCCCTATTTTGAAGTAACACGTTCTATTTGGTCCCTGCACTCTTCAAGATCTGTTCAGCGTAATAGTTGTGGACTTCAGCATTGTCACGCAACACTTCATCATACGCGGCGCGCAGAATCTGCTCGCGCTGGCTGCGCAGCTGATTGCGGATGAACTGCTGCACCTGGGGATCATTCAGGTCGCGCTGTCCTGCGGTCTCTTTGCCAATCAACTTGATAATGCGATAACCGAATGGCTGATGCGTGGTTGGATTTACAACCGGAATCACATCGCTGAACTGGCCGGGTTTTAATTTCAAGATTGCATCACGGGTCGCGGAATCAGTGTTTTTGAGTTGCGATTCCGGCATGGGCCCCAGCTCACCGCCATTGCGTGCGGTATCCGGATCTTCAGAATACTTTGCCGCAACGCTGGCAAAATCCTCGCCGCTTGAAAGCCGATTCTCGGCCTCCTGTATCTTCTTACGCGCTTCCGCCTCGTTCTGCGCTTTGCCCGGACTCTCTCCCGGCTGGCCCATTGGCTGGTTCGTCACCAGGATGTGGGCCACGAAATATCGCGGCTCAATCAGATTAAAGTCGGCCTTATGCTGGTTGTAATAATTCTGCAGGTCAGCATCGGAGATGGTGACTTTTGATCCAATCTCTTTGTTGAGCAGCTTATCAATCGTGAGGTTGCGGCGTATCTCCTGCTTGGAGTCTTCCTCCGTCATGCCCAGATCTTTCAGCCGCTTCTGAAATTCTTCTTGCGTATAAGGGGCCTTGGCCTGGCTGAATTTGCTTTCCACCTCGTCATCGGTGGCAAGGATTCCGAGCTTTTCCGCCTTCTGGAGATGCAGTTGGATATCGATGATCTGGCTGAGAATATTCAGCCGCAGGGCTTCCTCTTCCGCGGCGGTGGGCTTTTGCGGCGACCCGGCGACCCGGCTGTTGTAATTCTTGTCCAGTTCGGAACGGAAAATTTTGTAGCTGTTCACCTTGGCCACTACTTCTTTATCGGTGCCGCGGCCTGTGCAGCCGGCCAGCATAAGTGGCAAAGCGACCAGCAACAAGAGAAAAGACAGACTGCGCCGAAATTTACGCGCCTGGATCAACAGTCGCCTCCATGGGCAATTCAGATACGGTACGATAACCGACTTCAACGTGCCTGGCTAGTTTTTTGCATTCGCCGGGGTCTGCTGCGCACTATCAGCCAAAGCACGATCCAGTGCAGCGCGCAATTCCGATTCCGGCACCGCGCCAGTGTACCTTTCTCCATTGATAAATAGAGTTGGCGTGGAATCCACCCCGAGCTTATCACCCTCAGCCATGGATGCGCGCACGGCGCTCTCATCCTGCTTTTGCATGCAGGCCTGCAATTTGTCCGCGTCAAGCTGATGCTTCTGTGCCTGTTCCTTGGCCAGATTATCAATGTTCTGGAATGCGTCTGTACGCGATTTGCCTGTCATCTGCTTCTGGTTGGCGTGTATGTAATCGGCAAAGTCCCAGTATGCCGGAGCATTCTGCTCGCCCAGGCAATTGCCGTCAATGGCGGCATGCATGGCCCACGGGTGGATCTCAATCAGCGGATAATCCTTGTAAATCACCTTGATCCGGTCAGCATAGTCCTTGAACACATTTTCAAAAAGAGTGGAGTGCAGGCGGGAGCAGAAAGGACACTGAAAATCATCGAAATTAACGATGGTGACCGTGGCGCTGGGATTGCCCTTCACCGGACGGCCCTTCACGTCGATCTTGGACATCAGGTCCTGGGAAATATCGATCTTTTCCACGTGGGCCAGGGTTTTGCGGTCTGTAGAAATCAGGAAGTCGTGTTGCGTTGTTTTGCTTCCCCCGGTAAAAGAGACAACCACCTCGTCATAGTCGGCCGTCGTGCTTGGCTTGGGATCAGACAGGGAAATTGTGACCTGGGCCGGGACGTTGTAGTGGGAGCGAATCTCTGTGGTTATCCGGTGGGTAATCTCCGGGGTCAGAGGAACTGGCTTGGCAGCTGCCGTGGCTGCGGGCTTCTTCCGTGCAACTTTCTTATTTGCAGTCTTAGCCCCACCTTTTCCTTTTGCAGCAGTCCCGCCTTTTTTGGCGGCAGGAGTCGCGCTGGCTGCGGCTTTCTTTGGGGCGGCGGTACCCGCGTTTTGAGACACTCCCGGCTGAGCAACCAGAAGCACAAGCAGGAAAGTATTTAGAAAAATGCCTATAAATCTAGCCAAAAAGGTCACCTCGTCGTACAAGACAGCTTTCCAAATTATCTCATGAAGGCGCAAGCCCCATGGTTAAGAGATGAGCTTAATCAGGGGTGGGGCGGTTTTGGCGGAATTCATTGATCCGGAACGGAATCCCTCGGTGTCGATGGTCACAAACGTGAATCCCAGCGCTTTAAAGGTCCGGGTGAACTCGCGGAACATCTCCGGCGTGAGTGCGCGGGGCAATTCGTCCCGGGCGATCTCAATCCGGGCAATCTCGCCGTGATGCCGTACGCGGCACTGGCGGAAGCCGAGACGGCGCAGGGCTTCTTCTCCCTGTTCGACCGCTGAGAGGGCCTCCAGCGTCACAGGACGGCCATACTCAATGCGGGATGAAAGACAGGCGGAAGCAGGTTTTTCCCAGACGCGCAGACCTGCCGCGCGGGCCAGTTCCCGGATATCAGCTTTGGTTAAACCAGCCTCAAGCAGGGGAGCAGCTACGTGATGCTGCTTGGCTGCCGCTTGGCCGGGACGAAAATCGCTTTGATCATCGACATTCACACCATAGGCAATGGATTGGAAGCCTCTTTTCGCGGCAAATGCCTCCATCGCCTGGAAAAGTTCATCTTTACAGTGGAAGCACCGCTGCCGGTCATTGCGAACGTATTCCGGTCGGTCCATTTCGCTCGTCTGGACCACCTCAACGGCGATTCCATGCTCCTGCGCGAAGGCTAGAGCGTCGTGCAATTGAGTTCGTGCCAAGCTGGGCGAATCTGCGATCACCGCAAGTGCATCCCGCCCCAAGACCTTGCTCGCGACCCACGCCAGATAGGCCGAATCGACACCACCGGAGTAAGCGACCAGGGTGCGACCGAGCGATCGAAGCGAGTCTTCAAGGAGGAGCTGTTTGGCGGACAAATCCATAGCTAGATTCTAAACCTGAAAGACTGTTCTTTCTGAAATCCCGACCCTGAGCTGGTCGAAGGGGAGGGATCCCTATCGTTCCGATGCTCTCAACTTCGATATCGATGGAACTCGCTGGCACTAGGGTTCCCTCACTGCGTTCGGGACTAGAACTAGAACAGCCGTTCCTGGCGTTTCAGGTTTCCGAACGATCCAATATTTGCCAGCGTGAACGCGAAGCGGTATTGGTTTTCATTCCGCACTGAACCGAGAGAAAAGCGGCGATATTCAAAGCTCAAGCCGCAGCAATCCCAGTTATAGGAAGTTTGGGCGGCCCCGTATTGCAGGAGATTGAACTCGCGATCGAACCCGATGTTTGCGGCGGCGCTCCAGCCTCTCTTGGTGGGACTGCCATATCCAAGTTGCGCGCGTACCTGGTCAAAGAGCGGAGGCACGCATGCCGGCTGGTTAAAGACGTGCGGGATACAAGTGGGCAACACGGCCCCCGTTGTGGGATCGTCCACCACTTCACCTGGAACCTGAAGATAAGCGTGGCTGGCGCCGACAAAGAAATCGCCGAAATGAAAGCCGGTGTAAAGCGTGCTGGAATTGATGCGGCCCTTTTTGCTGTCATAGTCGAGCTGCCATTCCAGATCGCTGTTGCTGCTGGTACGCACGCGGAGCCGCGAGACCACAGGAGAAAACCGCCGGGGATCGGTAACAAAAGCGATGCCGGTGAAGCTTGCGGTGGTGGTCAACACATTGCGCGTGCCGTTCACGATCGCGCCACCAAAAGTCGGGTCGGCAAAATACTTCATCTTTACGTCCCAGCTCACGAATTCATCGGCGCCCGCGGGCGCACAGGAATCAGCCGCAGCAATGGCTTGTGCGCTGGCAGTGGAAACCGTGTTTGTTGTCTCCTGGTTGCATTCTGGACGCTCACGCTTGGTAAAAAGCCTTTGCAGCAGGCCGAATTCAACTTCATTCGTGTTGCTGAGAATGTCCCTGAAGTCAAAACGAATGATGGAGCCAAGTTTCTCTACGCCGTTGGTGTAGCGATAGACAAACCGTGGCTCAATGGTGTGCTTGATCTTGCGGCCGGCGATTGTTCCATCAAAAACTTTGCTCAGTACCGGCGGACGCAGTTCAGCGCTGGTGGCAATGGTGCGGCGATTGAGCACATTGTGGTGCGCTATGGTGATTCCCTGCTCTGTAGATTCCTGCTGGGAATAAGCCGTATTGCGAAGTTGAACGTCCGGGCGGAAAGTCCAGCCTTTGTAAAAAATGGGAAGACTTACGTCAGGATCTACGTCAATGCGGCCAACCAGGCCGGGAGTAACAAAGGGGGGCTTTCCGGGCTGGCTGCGTCGCAAGCCGCCGGCATCTACGTCATACGACCAGTAAATCGGCGTGCCAAAAATTTTCCGATCCACACTGGAAAATTCGACGCCCGGCGCGTGCAGGATCGTTATTACGTCGTCATTTTTCTTGCTCTGGAAGTTCTGGTAGCGCGCGCCAAATCCGTTGAATGAGAAGCCCTGGAGGTTCTTGGTGAGGAAGGCCACCGACTTCACCTCAGAATCTACGGCCTGAGAAAAGTTCTCTGTAAAAGCCAGGCGGAAGATGAAGGAGCTCAGGTAGTCAATGGACGCGACACCCCGGACATCGTGGGCGAATGTGGTTTCAGCATTGAGTTTTACGTCTTCTCCGCCCTGCTGGGTGGTTGTCGAAAGAGTCTTCCCGGTCTGATCGATTGATGTTGTGGTGATGCCGCGGTCGAGCACGCCGAAGTAACTGAGATTAAGAAACGATACTTCATTGGGCCGGTAGCGATAATTTTCCTGCAGGGCCCAGCCGCGCTTGGAAAGGTATTCACCGCCCACGGTGGCGTCCATGCTGCGGTTGATGGCCCAATAAAAGGAATCGCCAATCACTGTGCCCTTGGTATTCGAGGTGCCGAAATTCGGGATCAGGAAACCGCTCTCGCGTCCAAGACGCTCCACCGGCGGAGACGCATACGGCAAATAGAAAACCGGAACGCCTTTGAGGCGAAAAGTGGCGTTGTAAACATGCGCGGAGCTGCCCACTTTCATGATGATTTTGGCCGCGGTAAATGTCCACTTGGGACGCGGCAGTTCGCACGAGGTTACCGATCCGTGATGCAGTACATATTCGTCCGGCGCCGTTTGCTCCACCATCTTGCCTGTAAAGGAAAGCGGGCTTGATGATGTGAGCGTAACGCTGCGGCCTTTAAAGCGCGCTCCCGTGGAACCGCGTACATCGTAGAACTTTCCGGTCTGCAGATGCAGGTTATAGCTGCCTTCACTGCCGCTGATGTGTATATCGCGCCGGCCGCCGTCTAAAGAAACATGGCCTTTTGCGGTGACGTCGCCAGAGGCGGAATCATACGTCACCAGGTCGCCGTGGAAGGTATAGTCCGCGAATTGAATCTGCACATCGCCACGCAGCGTGTAAACCTTGCCGGCCTGCTCGCACTCGCGTGCATCAATGACCACCGGATGCTCTTCGCTGATCGGTATACGCATTTTCTTGTTGCTCTGCGCTGCGGCCGCGGCATTCCCCTCAGTTTGGGTTGAAGTAGTTGACGACGCAGACTGCGGTACCGCAGGCGGAGAGGTGATGACAGAATGGCAGTTTCCGATTGGAGCTTTCTCACCGGTAGCGCCTTGTTCCAGTTCGACGGGCGTGGGTGTGGGCGTTGGCGTGCTTTGTTCCGTTGATGCAGCAGGATTTTGCGCGCTCTGGTCTGCGAGCGCCTGGCTTGTCACTAGCGGTGCGGTGACAAACAAGTGACAAAGCAGCCCTGCTGTGATAACAAATTTATGTTGGGAACGCATGCCGTAAGAAAGCCAGTCTGGGCAAGTTACCACGGCAAGTTTTGTAAAAGCAAAAGTTGGCCCAGTCAACATGCCTCCCGCTCCTGGCGAAAATCTCCGAATCGGCCCATGACTTGCCCTCTCTGCGGTAAGGCGTCTCCTTGCGTTCACACTCGCAGGAACACCTCAGCCCTGGTGGACCACCACGCGGACCACGACATTCTTGCTGCCGATTTTGCTGGTGACGAGCAGCCGCTTGCGCCTCCTGCGCCGCCCATTCGCGCAGTGGCGGGCGAGGCGCGCCCTGCGGCCGATCCGGCATGGAGAAGAGAAATTGTTTCGCGGGTGCAGCAGCATCGCGCGCGTCGCCGCCGTCCAGTTGATCCCAATGCCATGGAATTAAATTTTCCTGCGGATGGCCCACATTCCTTTGGTGCGGACCCCGAAGATGGCCGGATGCCGCCTCCGCCCGAGCGCTTTCATGAGATTGTGATCCCGCAGAACATGGTCAAGCCGGTAATGGGCAGGCCGGAGCCACCTAAGGTCATCCGCTTTCCGCGCACACAGCCTGCGTACGTGCCTACAGTTGAAGAAGTGATGCTCGATGAGCTTGAGCAGGCCGCGCCAGCGCCGGAGTCGCCCAGAATCACCATGGAAGCCTACGATGCTGAGCCGATGGAGTTACTGCAACAAGAAATCGAGCCGCTCGAGATCGAGCCAATGGCAAGACCGTCTCTGCGGGGCCAGCAGATGGATTTATTGCCCAGCTTTGACGACATTCAACTGGACCCCCAAGACGAGCGCATTGACCACGATGATGAAGTGATCCCGCATCCTGCGCCGATGCATCAGCGTCTGGTGGCCGGACTGGTGGATGTGGCAATCGTTTTTATCGCTACTGGCGCCTTTGCACTGACTTTTCTGGAAGCGGCGGAGCAAGTCCCGCATTCAAGCATGACAATGCTATGCATCCTGGCGGCCGGTGGAATCTTCTGGCTGGTATTTCAATACATCTTTCTTGTCTACCGACGCGCCACACCGGGAATGAGCTTCGCTGGTCTTGAACTTTGTACTTTCGAAGGAAAAGCCACCACCATGTTTGAGCGGCAATGCCGCGCCGCAGCCAGCGCGCTTTCAGGGTTTTCCGTTGGGCTGGGCTACTTGTGGGCGCTGGTGGATGAGGATCGCGTCGGCTGGCACGACCGTATCAGCCGGACGCATGTGCGCTCAGCACTCAGCAGTCAGCCTTCAGCACTCAGCCAAAGAGAAATTTACCGCTAAGGACGCAAAGGTCGCGAAGGAGAGGAAATCTAGGATTGTTTTGGCTTAGCGTTCTTTGCGTCCCTTTGCGGTAAATAGATTTAGCTGATTCGTGTTCATTCGCGTTGATTCGCGGCAGGATGTGTTTGGTGACTATAGGGTTCCCTCGCCGCACTTCGGGATAAAAAATCTACGCCACCAACTGTCCCGGTTCTTTTTCCACTGCGGTGATCTTTTCTGTTGTCGACGTGTCGCCCGAAAGCAGCGGCCAGCCTTTGCGCAATACGAATTCCAGCCATGCTCCGGCAGCTTGTGATGTGAGCACTGCGACCAGAACCAGCGTGGTGTAAAACGCGGCGCTGATGATTCCGGCTTCAAACGCTACGCTGGCCAGCACGATGCCGGGACCGCCGCGAGCATTCGTTGCGACAGCGAGGTTCGTGATGTCGAGGCCGCGGAAGCCTGCCAGGCGCGCTCCCAGCGCGACTGCCAGAAGCTTAAGCACACAGGCACCAGCCAGGAAGGCCAGCAGCATCGGTATGGAGAAAGCTTTCCCAAAGATCAGGCTATAACCCACCAGAGCGAAATAGACAGGGATGAACAGCGCGAAGGAGAAGCCAGAGATTGTGGCTAGGGCATCGCCCAGCCGCTTGCGCGAAACGGCAAATCCCGCGAGGAAGGCGGCAAAGACCAGATTCACGTCCAGCAGGCCAGCAACAGCCACATAAGCAAATGCGATCAACAGAGTGAACGTCACTGGGGAGTTGATGGCAAGCAGGTTGAATCGTGATTTTGAAATCCGCTTGGTCGCGCGCGGAAACAGCATCAATCCCAGGATGAAATAGACGAGCGTGATGCCGATGTGCAGAGCAATCTTGCGCGCCGGAAGACCGGATGAATCGGCAATGGCAGTGGCGATGGCAAGCACCGCCCAGAGAACTATGTCTTCCAGAACCGCCACGCCCAGCACCAGCCGGGCAAAACGCGTGTGAAGGATTTTAAGATCGAAAAAAATGCGCGAGATGACCGGAATGGAAGTCACCGCGACCGCAATGCTCATCACCAGAAGCAGAGAAGCGCGGCTGGACTTTGCGCCCATGAACCAGCCCAGGGGCAGCACCGATCCTAGGGCCAGCATGATGAAAAAGGGCAAGGCCGTGCCAACGGCGGCCAGCCAGCCAATCTGCTTGCGCTCATGCTTCTGGAAAAGCGCTTTGGTTTCCGCGCCGGAAAGAAACATCAGCATGAGCAGGCCGAGATAGTAGAGCAGGTCGAGCGCGGCCTTCTTCTCATTGGCGGCAACGTCAAGCTGAAGAAAATGCGTGTAAGCGGCCCATCGACCGAGAACGAACGGCCCAAGGATGCAGCCTGCCAGAATTTCTCCGATTACGCGCGGCTGGCGAAGGCGAGCAAACAGGTAGCCGAGCAGATGAGCGCCGGTGAGCAGGATCGCAAGAAATAGGATGAGTGGGCCGATGGCGCTGGAAGGCATGAATGGGAATCCGGAGCTGCTGTCATAGGATCAGATGAAATTCCGACTGCGGGCGTTGGCTGGGCAAATCAGGCGATTGGCTTTTGTTACCATGGATATACATGTCATCGAACGATAAAGTTCGCGTCCGCTTTGCGCCGTCGCCCACGGGACACATCCACCTTGGCAATGTGCGGACAGCGCTGTTTAACTGGTTGTTTGCCCGCAAGCATGGCGGAACGTTCATCCTCAGGATTGAAGACACTGACCTGGAGCGCAGTGAGGCGCGATACGAAACCCAGCTCATCGAAGACCTGAAGTGGCTGGGCCTTGATTGGGACGAAGGGCCGGACATCGGCGGCCCGTATCCGCCTTACCGGCAATCGGACAAGATGGACGTGTATCGCGACTATGCTGAGCGGCTCATCAAGGAGCGGAAGGCGTATTACTGCTTCTGTACCGCCGAGGAACTGGAGCGCGATCGCCAGCAGGCCATGGCGGAACAGCGCCAGCCAAACTATTCCGGCAAGTGCAGGAACATTGATCCAGCGGAGGCGGAGCGGCGCCGGGCAGCGGGCGAGCCAGCGGCAATACGCTTGCAGATTCCTGAGCGTCCCATCCGCTTCCATGACATTGTGCGCGGCGACCTTGAATTTTCAAATGAAGTAGTGAGCGATCCCATCATCGTCCGCTCCAGCGGCATGCCGACCTATAACTACGTGGTGGTGATCGATGACGCCGATATGAAGATCACACACGTCATCCGGGGCGACGACCACATTTCCAACACGCCGAAACAGGTTGCCGTGTATGAGGCGCTGGGGCTGCCGGTGCCCGAGTTTGCGCATCTCTCGACTATCCTGGGGCCCGATCGCGAGCGGTTGTCGAAGCGGCACGGAGCCACGTCAGTGGCCAGCTTCCGCGATATGGGCGTGCTGCCCGAGGCCCTGATGAATTACCTGGCGCTGCTGGGCTGGGCCCCGAGCGGCGGCGATCGCGAGATCTTTTCCAAGGACGAGTTGATCAAAGAATTCGACCTGGACCGCGTGAATGCGGCGCCTGCGGTTTTCGACTTCACCAAGCTCTACTGGATCAATCGGCATTACATCAAGCAAAGCCCGCCCGAGCGCATTCATCAAATGGGCACGGAGGCTTTGCAGCGCGCAGGGCTGCTGCCGTCCAGCGTGAATGGCAACGTCAAAGGTTGGACGAATGGGCTGATTGATTTGCTGGCACCTTATGTTGATCAGCTTGATCAGTTGCCGGAGAAAGCAAAGATCATCTTCAACCATGACGCTGCCGCGGCGCTGGCCCTGCCGGAGAATGCAGAGGTGTTTGCCAGCGACAAAGCAAAGGCCGTAGTGCAGGCGTTTGCGAAGCGCGCAACGAATGAGTCGCCGCTGACGCCGGAGCGCTTTAAGGCAATCATGGATGAGATCAAGGCAGAGACGGGCGCAAAGGGAAAAGATTTATTTCATCCGGTGAGGATCATGCTGATTGGATCGCATTCCGGACCGGACTTCAACAAGCTTATTCCAGTCATCGAAGATGGAAGCAGGCTGGAATTGCCGGTGCACGTGAAGAGCGTGCGCGAACGGATAATAGAGTTTACAGCGGCACAAAAGAATTGATTTGAAATAAATGCGCGGAGCGCAGGCGCCCTCGCCTGCGTCCCTACCAAATTCTTCATCGCAGCCGAGGGCGGCTGCGGTCCACGTTTTTCGATGTTAAGAACGCAATGAAACCTCACTTCCGATTCGACTTTACCTTCCCGCGCAACTATGAAGTTAGAATCCTGGAAGCTGCTCCGCCCGTTCATCCTATTGAGAAGCTGTACCACTATCCCGTGGAACTTGAGGAAGGCGACCGCAGCGGCGCGTACGTGCGCGTCACGCCGCAGAGCGGAGCGGCGTGGGCGGGATTCTTTGCGCTGGGTTTTGACTCTGACCAGGTGGTCAGCCAACTTTGTTCAACGCCTGATCCCGAGCGTTTTTGCGTGGTGGTGGGCGGCTACGCATACTTGGTGAAGGCCTCTGACCACGCTGACTGGCTGCGAATCGAACAGCGCCCGGTGGTGGACTTGCGCGTGCTGTCGCAGCAGGGGCTTCTGCTGTTTGCTGGTTTCACGTCAATTGTTGCAGTTGGTAGTCTGGGAATTGCGTGGACTACGGAGCGGCTCACGTGGGAAGGATTAACCATCAGCGCCATCGATGGAGACAAGCTGCTGGGCCATGGATGGGACGCGCTGGCAGATAAAGAAGTGCCGTTTGAGGTGGACTTGAAGACTGGGAAGCACACGGGAGGAGCAAGGCCCTAAGGCTGTGCGTTCCGCGTGAAAATTTCACAATTAAATCAAAATTTCATGTTTATGAGGTAGCATGTTCTTTGTTAGAGCGTGATTTTGTCTCGCGGAGGCTGGCTATGATCGTTTCGTTCTCTGTGTCTAACTTTCGTTCTTTTCAGTCGGAAGAGACATTTTCTCTCGTAGCGAGTAATCGATTGGCGGGGAGTCACGAAGATCATGCAATTCCAATTCCAGGCTCTAAAGAGCGTGTTCTACGTACAGCTGTCCTTTATGGGGCTAATGGAGCTGGTAAATCGAACCTTTTCAAGGCGCTTCGCTATCTAAGGTCGGCGGCTCTTAAGGCTAGGGAGAGGAACAGTGGAACCGGAAGAGAGGCGTTCCGCTTTGGAGGTGTAGATGGGGAGCTTTCTAGTTTTGATTTGCAGTTCATTGCGGGAGAAAAGCTGTTCCGTTTCGGCCTGAAATTAAACGACCAAAGAATTACAGAAGAATGGTTATTAGAGATCGATGGCAGCCGGGAAAAAACTCTGTATGAGAGGATAACTGACGAGCATGGAAAAGTGACAATCGATGCTCAGGGCATCAAGAACGCCGGCGAAAAATTGCGCGCCCTAGCCACAGTGGGTGGCCCCCAGAATCAGTCATTCTTAGCCACGATTTACGCCACGCTCGAAGCCCCCGACTATGGCGAAGAGCTAAATGCGATCTTGGAATGGTTTAATTCTGGCTTGAATCTGATAGCCCCTACTGCTTCATTTCGTACGCTAGGGGATCTCCTCGCACGCGATTCGCATTTTAAAGAATTCGCCGACGATTTTTTGCGATTGTCTTCTACGGGAGTCGATCACCTGAAAATTTCGAAAGCGGAAATCGCAGAAGATGATCTTAGAACTTTTCTACCCGCCGATACCTTTTCCAGTGTGTTAAAAAGCATTGCTGAAAGTGATGATGACATGGCCATTGTCCGCTTAAGTGAAGGGAACGAACTCCTAATCGAGCGGTCGGAAGAGAAGCATTTCTACTTGATCACAATCCAAGCAGCGCATCAGGATCTTGCGGGCAAGGAGATAACATTGGAGCTTGCAGATGAGTCGGATGGTACTCGGCGTCTCCTCAACCTTATGCCCGCTTTGCACCATATGAAAACCAGCGGTGCAGTATACCTAATCGACGAAATTGATCGCAGCTTGCATCCGATATTGGTCGTGAATTTTCTACAGCTATTTTTAAAATCCTGTAAAGGTAGATTGGGTCAAGTTATTGTTACCACTCACGAGTCAAATCTATTGGATTTAGAACTGCTTCGCCGGGATGAGATTTGGTTTGCCGAGAAAGATTCAGGAGCCGCTACACGGCTGTATTCGTTGGCGGATTTTAAAGTTCGTAAGGATCTGGAGATTCGCAAGCATTACTTGCAAGGAAGGTTTGGCGCAGTACCTTTCATGGGGGATATCAACCGTTTGCTGCTTGAAAAGGGTAACGCGAATGAGCCTTGTACAGCGTAAGCCGAGACCACTAGCTAGAGACCGCGACAGCCTTCGGGACGACAGGCTCTTTATTGTGGCCTGCGATGATACATATGCGCCAAGGCAATACTTCGAGTTTTACAGAGTTCCGAGAGTGCAGGTTCACGTGGTTCCGACCATTGATGGTACCTCCGTCGCGGAGCACGTATTAACACGTTTGCTGGGATTTGAACACGAAGATGACGACGAACTATGGATGGTTATCGATATCGACCACTGTGCACAAGGAAATCACATAAAAAGCTTTCTCGCAGCGATTACTCAGGCCCGTAAGAGTGGGGTGAATATTGCCGTAAGCAAACCATGCTTCGAGCTGTGGTTGCTACTGCACCACGTCGAAGAGGCGGCGGTCCGCGGTCTTTCAACTGCAGCAGATGTCGAGGCGGCGCTACGTTCTCAGCTGGGGCAATACAATAAGGCGAATCTGAGGCAGAAGGATTTTCCACTCGTATCAGTCGCAGCGGCTTGTATGCGAGCAAGAAGGCTTGATCAAACGGTTGCAGGTGGAGAGGTTCCCGCTGAAAACACCAGTAGGGTGTATCAGTTGTGGGAAGCAATTGCAGCGAAAGCGCTCCCGCTGCAGCTTCCTGATGAACTGAAAGGCCTGTGCAGGTAGCCGCGCATCGAGCGGCTGGCTAAGCGCTCGTCCGTGCAAAGTCCGCATTTTTTCACGCTATAATTGAACATGGCGACAAACCCGCAGCCCGCTTCGCAAAAAGAGCTGAAGCTGCTGAATGGTAAGTTCCAGCAACTGCTGGCCAAGGTCGCCGAAAACCGCCCTTCTGACGATCTGGAAATCATCCGCAAGGCCTACGATTTTTCTCTCAAACATCATCAGGGACAGACGCGCGCTTCCGGCGAGCCATACCTGATTCATCCGCTGGAAGTGTCATTGGTGCTGGCGGACATGAAGCTGGATTCCACGGCCATCTCCGCCGGGCTGCTGCATGACGCAATTGAAGACACGCCGGTAACGCATGAAGACATACGCCGCGAGTTTGGCGATCAGGTAGTCCACATTGTTGAAGGCGTTACCAAGATCGACAAAATTAATCTGGCCAGTCGCGAAGAGCGCCAGGCAGAGAACGTGCGCAAGATGGTACTGGCCATGGTGGATGACATCCGCGTGGTGCTGATCAAGCTGGCCGACCGCCTGCACAATATGCGCACGCTCAAGCACCTGCCGGAAGAGCGCAGGCAGCAGGTGGCGAAAGAAACGCTGGAAATTTATGCGCCGCTGGCGCATCGGCTGGGCATGGGCAAGGTGCGCGGCGAGCTGGAAGATCTTTCATTCCGTTATGTTGATCCCATCGGCTATGACCAGGTGCGGACAGCGGTGGAGAAGCGCCGCAAAGCCGGTGAAGCGTTTCTGGCCAAACTGGTAAAAATACTGCAACAGAAGCTTACGGAAAATGGCGTTGACGCCAAGGTGGAAAGCCGGATCAAGCGGCTTTACAGCATTCACCAGAAACTATTGCGGCAGCGCATTACCGTCGATCAGGTTTATGACTTGCTGGCTGTCCGCATCATCACCAAGTCAGTCAAGGATTGTTACACCGTGCTGGGCGCGATCCATCAAATGTGGCGTCCGGTGCCGGGACGGATTAAAGATTTCATCGCCATGCCGCGGCCGAATCTTTATCAGTCACTCCACACGACGGTGATCACCGAAGATGGCCACCAGTTTGAAGTGCAGATCCGCACGGAAGAGATGCACAAGATGGCGGAAGAAGGCATCGCGGCGCACTGGAAGTACAAAGACGGCAGCCCGGTAAGCGCCAAAGATGAGCAGCGGCTCGCATGGCTGCGGCAGGTCGTGGAGTGGCAGCAGGACGTTAAAGACCCCAACGAATTTCTTTCCACGCTGAAGGTCGATCTCTACCCGGAAGAGGTTTACTGCTTCACGCCCATGGGCAAGGTGGTGATTTTACCGCGCGATGCCAGCGCAATTGATTTTGCCTATGCCATTCACACTGAGGTGGGACACTCATGCGTCGGCGCCAAGGTGAACGGGCGCATTGTGCCGCTGCGGAACAAGCTGCGCAATGGCGACGTGGTGGAGATCATGACGCAGCCGGGACACAATCCCAGCCGCGACTGGCTGGGCTTTGCCAAGTCCACGCGCGCGCGCAATAAGATACGGCACTGGCTGAACATTCATCAGCGTGAGCGGGCCATTGAGATCGGGAAAAAGCTTTTGGAAAAGCAGGCGCGCAAATATCGGCTGGCGCTGAAAGATTTTAACGAGAAGACAATGGACGCCATCGCCAAGGAATACGGCCTGGGCGGCGGACAGGACCTGCTGGCGGGAATCGGCTACGGAAAATATTCCGCACGGCAGGTGCTGGCCAAGCTATCACCGGAAATTTCCGAGCAGACGCCTGCCGCGGAAGAAGCGCCGAAGGCCGGCAGCACGCTGGGCACTGTGATCCGTCGTGTGTTTGGACAGAGCGCGGACACGGGCGCGATCAAGGTAAAAGGCTATAACGATCTGCTGGTGTATCGCGCGCGATGCTGCAATCCGATTCGCGGTGAAGCGATTGTGGGCTACGTGACACGGGGCAAAGGCGTAGCCGTGCACGCGGTGAGCTGCCCGAACGTGAACAACCTGATGTATGAAGCGGATCGCCGCATTGCTGTGGAATGGGCCAAGCCGCTTAAGATCGACAAGACAGATGGTCGCGGAACGTATCCGGTGAAGCTGACGGTTTTCTGCGACGACCGTCCGGCGATGCTGAAGCAGCTCACCGCCGTGATCTCTGACGACAATACCAACATCCGCAACATTGAGGCGCGCACCGCCGACAGCCAGGCAACGATCGATATTGTGATTGATATTGAAGACGTGAAGCACCTGGAGCGCGTGATCGGCGGGTTGAGGAAGATCCCGGGGATACACGATGTGCAGAGATTGAATAAGGTGTGAAGGCAGTATTTAGTATTTAGTACTTGGTATTTAGCTTGGCCTTGGAAGATGAAGGACATTTTGCAGAGTGGCAACACAGATCATAAGCTTCCGGCTAAGTACCAAATACTAAATACTGAGGTTGGCAAATCAGCGGCGAGAATCTTCGGAGGAAATAAATGAGCGGCTTTACTCGAGACGTGGTTTCAACTCCCAATGCACCGAAAGCAATCGGACCATATTCGCAGGCAATCAAAGCCAATGGATTTCTTTTTATCTCCGGGCAGATTCCCATTGATCCGGCGACCGGAAACCTGATTGAAGGCGGGATTGAGGCGCAGACGGAGCAGGTGCTGAAAAACCTGACGGCAATTCTTCAGGCCGCGGGCAGCAGCTGGGAAAAAGTGGTGAAGACAAGCGTCTTTTTGAGGAGCATGGCAGAGTTTGGGCAGATGAATGAGGTATACGGAAAAACCTGCAAGAACGCGCCGCCGGCACGTTCCACGGTGGAAGTAGCACGCCTGCCGAAGGACGTCGCGGTGGAGATTGACGTGATTGCGCTGGCGTAAATCACCACCGGAGGAGCAATGTTCCTTAGGCGATTCGCTATCACCCTGTTTTTGTTCACCACATTTTCAACCCTTTGTCTGGCGCAAAAAGCCGACGTGTCTTTTGTGGCTGGCGGGGCTTTTGTCTCCGAGGACCACGTGGCGCCCGGAGTGACCTGCACAATTCCATGTCCGCTGGCCTTTAATTTCCGGACCGACACTCATGTGTTCTATGAAGGAACAGGGGCCGTCCGCCTGGCAAATTTCAGAGTGGCATCTCTTCATCTGGAAGTGCCGGTGGCCGGCATACCTTCGGCATCCATCAATTTTTCCGGCGCTCCATCAGGCACTCAGCTGAAACTTTCCAGTGTGTTTGTCACGCCATCGCTGCGGGTGAAGTTCGCGCCGGGATTTCCCGTTTCTCCCTGGGCCAGCATTGGTGGAGGCTGGGCGCATTACAACCTGGCCGGTTCGTCGATGAACAAGGGAGCGCTGCAGTTTGGCGGGGGAGTGGACATCAAGACAGGAATCCCGCTGCTGGGTTTCCGTGCCGAGGTGCGGGATTTCACTACCGGCCAGCCGGATTTCGGGATCGTGAGCATACAGACCGCCGGCTCGCCAAGCCTTGGGCGGAGACACAATGTGCTGGCCGGCGGTGGAATCGTATTGCGGTTCTAAAAGAGTCCATTTCGAAATCGCGGCAATCTTTCCGGCATGACCTTTGGTTACCGGAACTTCCTCTCCGGCGCTGTGTTTTCTTGTTCCGCAGGCAACGAATTCTGCATCTCAGGTGGGAGAGCCAACTAAAAACTTTAATGCCAGCTAAAGGAGCTTCTGAATGAAGCGTTATTCCATTTTGTTTGTCATATTGTGCGCCTCAACGTTCGCGATGGCGCAGAAAGCGGATGCGGCGTTTGTGGTGGGCGGATCGTTTGTTTCCGATACGAAAGAGACTTTTCTTGCTCCGTCGCTAACGCTTACAGATACTGTAAAAACCGACCATCACCTGTTTCTGGAAGGTGAACTCGGGGTGCGGGTGCTGAACGCCCATGTGGCTTCTCTAAGCGTGGAATTGCCAATAGCGGGAATTACATCGCAGAAGCTTACGCTTGCCAGCACGCCGGGAACCGTGGTGGACAACCTTTCCACAGTATTCATCACGCCAGGAGTCCGGCTGAAGCTGCTGCCCGTTTCGCCGATTTCACCCTGGGTAAGCATTGGCGGTGGATGGGCGCACTATTCTCTGGACACCGCAAACACGACGCAAAACAAAGCCGCGCTCCAGTACGGCGGCGGGCTTGATTTCAAGACTGGATTGCCGCTGTTGGGTTTCCGCGCAGAAGTGCGTGACTTCGTCACCGGCGACCCGGATTTCGGAGTCTTCTCGACAAGCAGTGGATTGCATCATCACAACATCCTGGCCGGCGGCGGAATCGTGCTGCGGTTCTGAAGAAGCATTCAGTAGTCAGCGGTCAGCATTCAGCCCGTACATATCAGGTGTGAACTTGTCTGGCCGAGCGTAGAGAGGTTCGCAAAACGCTCTGATAATCTCAGGACAAATGAAAGGCTTCCCCGGAATAAGGAAGCCTTTTTGATCTTTAAAAATCGCTGAACTGATTCGCTTGAAATAGGGGGAGTGCTGATTATGCCGTTTTCTTGCTCACTGAGGCTTTCACGACCTTGCCGGACTTGAGGCAGGTGGTGCATACGCGGACGCGCTTGTTGGCGCCGTTGACGCGGGCGCGCACGGGACGCAGGTTTACGTTCCAGCGGCGGCGGCTCACGTTGTGAGCGTGGCTGATCTTGTTTCCAAATTGCGGGCCTTTGCCGCAGATGTCGCAAACTTGTGCCATTCGATTGACTCCAGATATCTGACGCAGAAGGGCCGTAGGGCTTCAGGTCGTGTGGTTAAAGGTAAATTTTACAGGAAGATAGCAGTAAGCGCAAACGAAGTTCGGTTCGATCTCGATCAGCGCCTTTTCTTACCGTTGTCGCTGCCAAACAGCGTTTGGAGCTCACCGCCATCGAGATTTTTGGCCCCGTAGTCGTCGTCGGGAATCGTGGCGAACCCGCGCGTCAGCAGCCACAAAACGAAGCGCCCGAGCAATTTGAGCCTGCCACGCCATCGGTCCCAACGCTGGTGTGAAGGCGTCGGATCTGACGAGCTTTCGCTATTAGGATTGCAGTCGGTCATGGACGGAGACCAGATTTTGGCACGAACGCTGGCTTATAGCCAACATTTATCCGGCTGTCATCACCTTTTCCACTGGAGTGGTGACTCGCCTTGAAATCCTTTCCCGCAGGCGCAGGAACGGCCGTTCAATGGCCATATACAGCGCGAAAGCAGCCATGAAGCTAAAGGCAAAGTAAATGAACAAGGCGAACCAGCCGCGGGATTCGACCAGCCGTGGCAGGTGTATGCGAACCAGGTGGATGATCTCTTTGTGGGTGAGATAGGCGCTGTAAGCCAAGGCCGCGATCAAGCCAAATCCCCGGACTTTGGATAGCGGGCTGGATGGAGCCAGGCTGGATGCAATCAGCAGGCCAAGGCCAGCAGCCAGCAAAGGGAAACCAATGACGGAAGCTGAAAACGAAAGACGGTCGCGGAAAAGCCACATGGCCCAGGCGCAGAGCGCGAGTCCACTTACCAGCAATAGGTAGCCGTGGGACATGGCACGCTGCCACCACGAGGGACGAAAAGTCTTGATCGTCGCAAGGGTCACGCCGACCAGAAGACCATCGAGCCGGGTGTGCGTAGGGTAATAGATTTTTTCGACATAGGCCAAGGCGAAGGCATCATCATCTCTGGGGAACACTTGCACCTGATGGAGATAGATGTACGCCCGGATGGCGATGCCGAAGCAGAGTATTCCGAGGATCACGGCCACGGTTTTGCCGAAGCTGGGACGGCGCATCAGCAACAAGATCAATAGAGGCAGCACGAGATAGAAATGCTCTTCCACGCACAGAGACCAGACGTGGGAAAAGGCCCGGTCATTCAGATAGTCGATGCGGAAATTTTCCGTGAAGGTAAGAAACTGCCATGCCGGAGACAGCCCCGGAGCTTCTCGAAAGGCGGGAATAGCGAAGTAGAAAAGCAGCACCGTTAGATACGCGGGCAGGACGCGGAAGGCGCGCCGCATATAAAAGCCGCCAATCGAAGGGCGGGCGCCACGCGTGTATGGTCGCAGCAATTGTGATCCGATCAGGTATCCGCTGAGGACAAAGAAGAGATCAACGCCCATCCAGCCGTAATTTCCGGGGCCGCTCCAAATGCCGGGACGCAGCGCAAAGTGCATGTGCCAGAGCATGACCCACAGGACGGCAATGGCGCGCATGAGGTCCAGGCCGGGCTCGCGGGCGGAGGATGTGTCGAGAAGGTTCAAGCAAGTTTGTTATAGCAGGTGCATCGCCAAAACCTGACCACAAAGGACACAAAGGAACACAAAGGAAGATCGGTGGAGCAATAAGGCCTTTCACGAGGGGCGGCGGAGCCACGCATGCCTCAATCGGAGGGAACCACGCGTCGCTACCCGAATGTAGTTGCGGAGAAATCTTTGTGACGGTGTATTGGCGGTTGGTCAGCGCCCGTCGTTGCGTTCATCTTCCAGGATGAGAAGATACTCCGCCCTGGCGGAGTTGAAAGCAAGGTGGGTGACTGCATAGCCGGCGGGAGTGAAAACAGGATCGTTGAGTTTGGCTTCCAGGTCCTGAGCGTCTTTTCCAAACACTACCTTGTAGCGCGGACGGCCTGAGTGCTGCGATGGTGGTGTCATAGCGGATAGAGTTTACATTGTTACCGGCAATGAACCAAATCGTTACTCAGATGAACCATTACTCAGATGAACCAAATTCAGGGTGGAGCTATTCCATCACAACCACAACCTTCCCAAATGTCTCATTCGATTCCAGGCGCTGGTGGGCCTTGCCTATATCCGAGATGGGGAAGACGCTGTCAACGTTGGGCTTGAGAACGCCGCGGGCGAGCAGCGGCACGACCTCTGCGGCGAAGAGGCGGGTGGCGGCAATCTTTTCTTCCATGGAGCGGGCGCGCAGGACGGTCCCGCGAATCTGAAGACGTTTGCTCATGACATATTTAGCGTCAAGCTCATAGCTGCCGCCCGCCACGGTGCCCACAAGAATCATGCGGCCCTGATGGGCCATGGCTTTCTGGCTGGCTTTGACGTAAGGGCCACCGACGAGATCAAGCAGCACGTTGAAGCCCTTGCCGCCAGTCCATTTTTCCGCAGAAGTTGCGAGCTCGTCAAAGTTCTGGCGAAGGACCAACCCCGCTTCCAAACCCAGCGGTTTAGATTGTTCAATTTTGTCGGCCGTGCGTGAAGTTCCATAAGGGACGGCATGGATTGCGCGGGCAAGTTGCACGGCAGCCAGGCCCACGCCGCTGCCCACGGCATGGATCAGGATGGTTTCGCCGGGGCGAAGCTTTCCTTGGGTCCATAGAGCGTCTTGCGCGGTAATAAAGACTTCAGGCACGGCAGCGGCCTGAGTCCAATCAAGGTTCGCGGGGATTTCCGCCAGCAGATGTTCATAGGTGACAACATATTCGGCATGGGCCCCGCCGCCGATCAGGCCAAAAACGCGCTGGCCGGTCTTCCATCGGCGAACGGAGGAACCAACTTCCGCAACTTCGCCGGCGAACTCCATGCCAGGAATCTCAGCGGGAAAGCCGGGCGGTGGGGGGTATTTGCCCTGGCGCTGGAGCAGGTCAGCGCGGTTGAGCGATGAGGCGCGGACGCGGACCAGAACATGATCGTCATTGATAAGGGGTTTGCCAACGGTGCGTATTTCCAGCACTTCAGGGCCGCCAAAGGTGGAGATCCAGACCGCCAGCATGGTGTTGTTCATGGGCATGTTAAGCGTGCAAAATGATTATAAGGCGCGCACCGAGGGACTGTGATTAGAGTCACATCGGGCTAGAGATGCCATGCCTTATATTTGCTGAGCCTTATCTACTGGGTCTTTTATTTGCTGAAGTTAAGGCACTCCGATATATTTTTAGACAGCATGTACGAGGACTTTCAAGCCACCGACCGCTGGACGGGAGAACAACTCCACTGTATTTATCAGGCCCTGATCGTCGCCATTGCGACGCGGCACGCCGATGCTGTTGACATAAAGTTTCTTGCCAGCGGGCGTCCCGTATGGATAGCGTTGCCGCATCCAACATGGGTGGAATACAAGGAGCGCACCGGCCGGGTCATAACCGATCCGCTGGCCATCCAGATTGCCGGGCATTTTTTGAAGACGGCGATTGAATCCGGCACGTATGAGCATGGCCGGGAAATGTATACGTTGACGGTGGATGAATCGCTCGGACACTTGAATGCAGTCCTAAAGGAAGTTGGCGCGCCCCAGGATGCGCTGATCAAAACGGCCTAGCCGGTTTAGGCCAGCCAAAAACCGCTGCTTGCGACCAGCCTTCTGGCCCAACAGAACAGGAGATTTTTCCGCCATGTCGACTTTGCCAGCCATTGATACAGCCTCAGCCCTGGAAACACTTCTCAAAGGCAGTAACGTGCATCGCAACCTCCATTCAGGCGTGCTTGTGGAGCAGGCAGTGCGCCGGAGTGAAGGGCTGCTGGCGGACAATGGAGCGATGGTTGGATACACCGGTAAATACACCGGACGCACCCCCAAAGACAAGTTCACGGTAAAGGACTCGATTACCGCTGAGTTGGTCAACTGGGGCGCCATAAACCAGCCTTTTGATCAGGAAAAGTTTGACGCGCTGTTTGACCGTGTTGTGGCTTTTCTGCGCGGCAAAGAACTGTTTGTGCAGGACCTGTATGCCGGGGCAGACTCCAAATATCGGCTGCCGATCAGGGTGATCAATGAATATGCGTGGCACAATCTTTTTGCCCGCGCGCTGTTTGTGCGCCCTACGGCAGAAGAGCTTAAAACCCATCGCCCGGAATTTACGATTGTCTCAGCGCCGGAATTTCAAGGCGATCCGCAGCGCGACGGCACCCGCTCAGAAGCTTTCATTCTTGTGAGTTTCACCCGGAAGGTGATCCTGATTGGCGGGACTAAGTACGCGGGCGAGATGAAGAAGTCAATCTTCGGCATCATGAATTTCCTGCTGCCGCAGAGAAATGTCTTTCCCATGCATTGCTCGGCCAACGTCGGCAAAAACGGCCAGACAGCACTTTTCTTTGGACTTTCCGGCACTGGCAAGACCACGCTCTCGGCCGATCCGGAACGCCTGCTGATTGGCGACGATGAGCACGGCTGGAGTCCGACAGGCATTTTCAATTTTGAAGGCGGCTGCTACGCCAAGTGCATCAAGCTGTCAAAAGAAAATGAGCCGCAGATCTGGAATGCAATCCGCTTTGGCTCCGTGCTGGAAAACGTTCCGCTCGATGCGGAAACACATGTTCCAAATTATGACGATGACAGTCTCACGGAGAACACGCGTTGCGCCTATCCCGTGGACTATGTTGAAGGCGCCGTGATTCCGGGAATCGGAGGACACCCAAAGAACGTGATGTTCCTGACGGCTGATGCTTTTGGCGTGCTGCCTCCAATCTCCAAACTAACCACGGACCAGGCCATGTATCATTTTCTCTCCGGCTACACGGCCAAGGTGGCCGGAACTGAAGCTGGTGTGGAAGAGCCGCAGCCGGATTTTTCCACGTTATTTGGAGCGCCGTTCTTTCCGCTGCGGCCCAAGGTGTATGCGGAAATGCTGGGCCGGCGAATGACTGAGCACGGCTCACAGTGCTGGCTGGTGAATACCGGCTGGTTTGGCGGACCATACGGCGTGGGCGCGCGCATGAAGCTGCCTTACACGCGTGCCATGGTCAATGCTGCGATTGAAGGCGCGCTGGATAAAGTTGAATTTGAACAAGACCCGGCTTTCGGGCTCACCATACCGAAGTCCGTACCGGGCGTGCCGTCTGAGTTCTTGCGGCCGCGCGATGCCTGGAAAGACAAAGCCGCGTATGACAAGACCGCTGCCAATCTGGCTACTCTTTTTGCCAAGAACTTTGAGAAGTTTGACGCGCCGGCAAATATTCGCGCCGCTGGACCGGGACTGAAGAAGTAATCTGCGAGAGCCAACGAGTAACTGCTAAGCAGGATTCAAAGCAAAAAGAGACGCGCCGCAAAGCACGTCTCTTTGTTTTTGGAAACAGTTTCAGGATGTCTGCCCGGACATCGCTCAGGCAGTCATCAGTCAGGCGGCTTTGTCGCGGCCCAGGTGTTGGCTTACGGTGGCGTTAATGCGCTCGATAAAGGAAACGGGCTGCTCGTCCGCCGAAGGAGGCGCAAGGCGCTTGCGCAACAACTGGAGAAATTTGGTGACGCGATGCAGGCGTTGCGAGTCCATCCGTTCCTGCACGTGCTGAGGATTTACTTCTGAAGCGGTTTCAATGTACTGCCAGAGCAAAAGCCGCATATCATCGACCGCACTTTTAAGATCACTGAGCATGTCTACGTTGAGTTCAGCGGCGGGAACAGCCGGCTTGTCATTAACGTTTGGGGGCTGCATGGCAAGCCAGTACAGATCTTCATGAACGGCAGTCAGCGCAGTCGTAAGCTCCTTAAGATGGGATACGAGTTCTGTAGAATCGGTTTGTAAGCGGCGGTCAGGCATTTTGGGGGACTCCCTTTACTTCTACTTATGTAGTACGTGTATTAGTGTCTAGGATGCGCCGAACGTTGCAGAAATGCTGGTTACTCAAGTCCATGCCCCAAGACCTAAAGCCTGTATTTTCAGCAACTCTGGATTTTTGGCGGCTGGAGGCTTAACGCTCTGGATGCCACTTATGTGCAATAGTTTTCAATGGGATAGGCGTTGCTTGCACCTGGAATTGGGCTTTCCTGTTGGCCGGATGCGCGGAGCGGAATAGTCCCAAACCAGAGAATGTGGTTGAACCATTGATATAAACGTTTCCATCGGTAGTTGGCGCGCAGTGCCAAAACGGGAGAGAAAAGCGGCATGTATTCGCGGCACATTTCAGTGCAGTACGAGTTGAATGGGAAGCTGGCAAGGTGTCCCATGAAGTGGCTGGATAATTTTTCCATGCGCAGCTTTACCAACGATTCCATTTTTGACGACACGCTTCCGGTGGCTGACGGTGAGATGAGAATCGGGACGCGCGTGCCGCTGGAAAAATTGAAAGCGGCGATGGAGGATTGGTTCCGCAGGAAGAGCTATCTGGAAAAAGAGCAGGAACTGGTGATCGAAGAAACCAAAAGCTAACCACTGAAAACCAAAGCCTTACCGCTGATAACACTGATCAGCCGGATTTCCACTTATAGGGACGTCAATTTTCTTTCTTCAACGATTACCCGATCCCTTTGACATCACCCTCATATGCGGCTATCTATCAATCTTTGCGATCCCTGTTAATCAGTGTTAAGTTTCTGGTTCTTTCTTCGCTAAATTAGCGTGGAAGACCGATGAAAGCTCAATCTTGAATCATTGAGAAACAAACTCCGATTTATCAGTGAAAATCCGTGTGATCCGTGAAATCAGCGGTAAGGCTTTGGTCTTCTGTCTTTGTCGGCGCAAAGGTTAATGAGTGCTTTTTGCTTCCTCGGCTGCGGGCTCTTTATCGGCAGTGACTTTGAACACGATGAGCACCTTGTCATCGTCGTTCATGCTGGCAGTGGAATAGGCTGAGACTTCGGCCAGCACGGAATCCACGATTCCCTGCGAGGTGCGCTCGCGATTGCGGCGCACACAGTCAGCCAGGCGCTTGGGGCCGTATTGATGTTTCTGCTCGTCAGAGATATGCAGGATGCCGTCGGTGGAGCAGACGAGCACATCATCTTTTTCAAGCTTGACTGATCCGCGGGTGTAATCAACCTGCGGGAACAAGCCAATCACAGTGCCGCCTTCTTCCAGCAGTTTGATTTCACCGGTCTTGCCGCGCACCAGGATGGGAGGAACGTGTCCGGCGTTCACGTATTGCAGAATGTTTTTTCTGGTGTCGACCAGACCGAGAAAAACGCTGAGATGCTTGCCTGACTTGGTATAGGTGTAAAGCATTTCATTCAGCGAGAATGCCAGCACTTCCAGCGAGTGCAGATGCATGACCAGCGCGCGCAGCGTGGCCTGAAGATTAGCCATGATCAATGCTGAAGAAACGCCGTGGCCTTCGACCTCGGCGCTAACGAGAAGCAACGACTGCGGGCCGAGGTTGATGAAGTCGTAATAGTCGGCGGCAACGTCAAAACAGAAATCGCTGAGCACAGCAATGTCATAGCCCGGGACCACGGGCGGAGCTTCCGGCAGGAGACGATGCTGGATGCTGCGCGCCAACGAAAGCTCGCGCTCCATGCGCTGCTTTTCCATGGTGTCACGATGCATCTGGGCGTTTTCCAGCGCCATAGCCATGTGTCCAGAGAGCTTGTTGAGAAAGCCTACGTCATCGGGAGAAAACGCGCCGCTCTGCGCGTTGAGCAGTTGCAGCACGCCAACGATCTCACCGGAATGGTGCTTGATGGGCAGACTGAGCAGCGACTTGGTGCGATAATTCAACCGCTGATCAAGACTTGGGTCGAATGCCTCGAGGCTGTAAGCGTCATCGGTGTTGACGAGTTCGCCAGAGATGGCCACCTGCCCGGCAATGCTCTTGCCGAAGGGAATGCGGATTTCCTGGTGGTCGAGCCCGGACGCCGCGATGGACCACAGCTCTTTGCGCTTGTTGTCGGCCAGAAAGACGGTGCCGCGCTCGGCTTTTACCTCAGTCCGAGCGATCTTCAGGATCAGCTCCAGCAGCTCAGGAAGATCGAGCGTGGAGTTGAGCATGCGCGTGGCTTCAAAGAGCAGGGAAAGCTGGTTGATGCGCTTGTCTTTCTCCTGCGTGGCCAGCACGTTGTTGAGCTTAGCCGCGCTCATCTCAGAGTACAGTCGCCACCACAGCAGCAGGTCTTCAGGGGCTTCAGAGGTCGTATAAATGGCCAGCACGCCGGCGAGTTGTCCGGCGGCCAGCAGAGGATATCCGGAGATGTGCGTCAATCCGGTCTGGCGGGAAAATTCCAGATCGTCACCGCCAAAGGTTGAAAGCACAATATTTTCGATTGTCGTTTTGTTATGGGCGATTTTGCCAACGGCTCCGGCGCCGGCGGCGGCATAGTCAAGCCGATGCGTGGCAGCCGTGCCCTGCGCGTGCGTGAGATAACAGGAGCCGGAAGATGCGTCCCACAGCCAGAGCTCGGCGCGGGCAGCGTCAAAGTCACTGACCAGCATTTCCAGCACGCGGGCGGTAAGATCTTCTCCGGCGCGGCTGAGCGCTGCCACGGCGCTGGCAAACGCATTTACGTAGTTCTTGCCCTGTACCTTTGTCTTTATCACGCTAATGGCGCCCATCGAGCCCGTTTCCCGGCCGGAAACCGGAAAAAGGGACAAAATACCTGTCCCAAGTTTACCGGGATTCCTGAAAACTTCACGGAAAGAGTAAGGCTAGTTTATGAAGGAGGTACCCGGAATGTAAAGAAAAAGCAAGGGGTTGGGGAAACTAGAGTACCTGTGAAGCGGGAATGGCGACGAGATTGATTTTTTCATGCTTCAAGACGCACGAGCAAACCTATCGCCTGTTACCTGTACGCACCAAAATAGAGAATCGCTGCTCTCAATCAGATAAAGACGCCGGAACTCTGGAGGGGCTGGTCTTCTCCTTGACGGAAAAGGAGAGAGAAAAGGCAACGCGCACCGCGGCGTGTCCGCGCTTCATCGTCGCGCAACGCACTACGGAGTTCTGGGTACAACGACAACGGCCGTCGGGTTGATTATTGTGTAGGGTGAGCCGGAAGCCTGAGTTACGCTCGTGGCAGGCACCGTAAATACTGACAGTTTGCTGGTGGACCGACTTATCGCGTAAAAGTTATTGCCATTGTCCCAACTGATCTGGTCTACCGGATCGTTCATCAGTAGCCCAGTAAACAGCGTAATCGGGTCAGCTCCATTGAAGTGAAATACCTCTAAACCTGAACTTCCCCCTACAGCAAGGAATTTTCCCGACGGCGACATGACGATGTTCGTGCCGACAGCAGTCTGCGGCATATTCGCAACCGTGCTGTTCGTGGTCAAACTTCCGGAACCATCAACGGTGTATACCGCGAGCACTACGCCGCTGTCTTGCGGTGGAACGCCGGGACCGGCATCAGCGCCGAAAGAGACGGCCAAGTTACTGGTAGGGCCTGCTGCCACCATCCCGGGACAAAGATGGTTGGGATCCGGAAAATCAATCGCACCGCCAGAAGGGGTAAGGGTTCCATCGTTATTCCGCTTGAACCTCGATATCTCCGAAAAACCGTGAAAACAACTCGTGGTGTATCCATAGAGATTGTTTTCCATGAAGCTCAAGGGCCCGTCGCCGCAGCAGCCGGTGAATGTAGCGCCGAGGTAACTCAGGGCTCCGGTGGAGTGGTCAACGCTGTACGACTCATAGCCGTCATTTGCGCCATCGATAAGAGAGTGTACAGAGTACAAAGTTGTGCCGGTACGATCCAGGAACAGATTAGAAAGCCCGCCATGTGGATTGAATTGCAGGCCGTTAATGGATGAGACCTGGGTAAGCGCCCCGTTGGAAGCGATAGAGAACGAATTGATGCTGCTCCCGTCAGTACCAAACAGATACTTTCCATTTGCCGCGATAGCCTCCACGTTCGCTAGGAAAGGCGAACCCGGAACGGGCGTGAGTTGCCCGTTGGAGTTCGCGGAAAAAGCATTTATTGCAAAGTTGTTTTTGACAACCCGCCGCAACCAGCCAGGAACATTATTGATGAAAACAAGATTCGAGCCGTGCTGCTGAAGAAGACAGTCGATTGCATAAGACCTCGGCCAGGAGAAGCAGAGCTGCTGAATGGACGTTCTCAATTGATCCCGAGTTGCCCCTATTAACTGACTTATTGCAGCCGTGGTGGCGCGCGGGAGAGCCGGGCGCGTGTTCAGGTGCTTCACCCAACGTAACCTGCGGTTGTGCCTGTTTTGGGAGTCTTTTCAAGAGCATTCATGGGACAATGGATTCAGGCGCTTGTTCCCGAGGATCGACGGACCAGATGCTGCCTTGCGCCGCTGGAGCCCGTCTAACAGGAATGTATGATTGAGGGGCAAGGCGCGTGCCGACATGGAGTGCTGCTTGAATCGTTTAAAGATGATTGTTCTCGCCGCTGGATTGATTTCGCTGGTGGCGTGCGAGAGCAAGGACACAAAGAAGTCGGCGCAGCCGGTTACACAGGCACTAGCGCCCAGCATCCAGCAGACGGTAGCAACGCCTGTTTCTATATCGAAAACTCCGTTGGAACAAACGCCAGTCCCGACTCAACAGCCGGAAAAACCCGATCCGGTCCCGGGCATGATTGCCGATGCGGAAAAAGCCCTGGCCGCAGGACAGGAAGACTATAAAGCCGGCCATCTGGACGCAGCCAAGCAGGACTTTAACCACGCCGTGGACATACTGATGCAAGGGCCGGTGGACATAAAGTCCGACGACCGGCTGCAGGCGGAATTCGACAAGATTACCGAGGAAATCAACAAGCTGGAGATGGTGGCCTTTAAAGAAGGCGATGGCTTTGCCGAACAGCAGCCTGAACCCGCCCCGATTGATGAAGCGAACCAGGTCACGTTTCCGGCTGACGCCAGCGTGACGGCCAAAGCTGAAGCCGACCTGAAGACCACGCAGTCTGACCTGCCGCTGATGATCAATGAGTATGTGGCGGGCTATATCAATTATTTTTCCACACATGGGCGCAGTGTATTTGAGGGAGCATTTGTCCGCTCAGGGCGTTATCGCGATATGATCCTGCGCATCTTCAAGGAAGAAGGCGTGCCCCAGGACCTGATTTACCTGGCGCAGGCTGAATCCGGATTCAAACCCCTGGCGCTTTCACGCGCACGGGCGCGCGGCATGTGGCAGTTTATGGCCAGCCGAGGCGTCGGCTACGGACTGCGGCGGAGCTGGTGGGTGGATGATCGGCAGGACCCGGAAAAAGCGACGCGCGCCGCGGCACGCCATCTGCACGATCTCTACAACCAGTTTGGCGACTGGTACCTGGCCATGGCTGCGTATAACTCCGGGCCTGGGAATGTGCAACAGGCCGTCCGGCGCACGGGATATGCCGATTTCTGGGAGCTTTACAAGCGCAACGTGCTGCCGGCGGAAACCAAGAATTACGTCCCGATTATTCTGGCCATGACCATCATGTCAAAGAATCCAGCGCAATATGGGCTGGACGCCGTGCAGCCTGACCCGCCCATGCAATATGACGTGGTCAAGGTCAACTATCCGGTGGACCTGCGGCTGGTGGCGGAATGCGTGGACGTACCGGTAGAGCAGATGATCGATCTAAACCCCAGCCTGCTGCGCCGCACAACGCCCAAGGACCAGCCATTTGAGCTGCGGCTGCCGCTGGGGACAAAAGACAAATACGAAGCCGCCATAGCGACGATTCCGGTAGAAAAGCGGGTGGCGTGGCGATACTACAAAGTGCAGCCGGGAGACACGCTGGCGGGCGTTGCGCGCAAATATCGCACGACGGAACGGGCCATTGCACAGGCCAACAACCTGCAGCCAGGGCCGCTGGCCGCGGAAGCCAAATTGGTGATCCCGGTGAATGGTGCCGGGGCCAATGGCAAGATCGTCTACTCACGCTATGCCTCACACTACAAGACGCACACGGGTGACACAGTGCTCACGGTGGCCGAGGATTTCGGCGTTCCTCCGGATCGGTTGAGACGCTGGAACCGACTGAAAGGAAATGACTTGCGCCATGGGCGGGTGTTGATCGTATATAAGCCGCTGGTGCCGGGCGAGGCCGATAAAACGCCCGCGCGACGGCGCAAAAAGACGGCACACGCAACGACAAAGCCGAAATCGAGCGCCGCTGCCGCAGCCAAAGAGAAGACCGCACTCAACGCCAAGAGCGAATAAGCAATAAAAATCCCAGAGATTCCACATTTGCTGTGCGAATGTTGACAAGCAATTCCTCGGGCTTGATATAATCCGCGCCTGTTAACTTTTTGTTTTGCTGTGCGCTTTCCAGCCCTAATTTTCTGGAGGAAACATGAGCTTTTACGATGAGACCCTCAAGGCAAGACATGAGGACGACATGGACGATGAATACGGCGAAGCCGGCGGCTACGGCAGCAGCGCAACCGAAGAGGATTATGACGAAGAAGAAGAAGAATCCATTGGCGCCGAAACCGGCGGCGGGGCTGAAGAGCCGATGGGCGGCGAAGCGCCAGCACCAGTAAGCGCTCCGGCTCCGGCCCGCAGAAGCGGCGGAGGCGGTGGCGGCGGCGCAAAGAAAAAACCAGCGGCGAAAAAAGCTGCCAAGAAAAAACCTGCCGCAAAAAAGAAAGCGGCCAAGAAAAAGAGCGCGAAGAAGAGCGCCGGCAAAAAAGGCGGCGGCGGATCGCGGGGGAAGAAAGCCCCGAAAAAAGCTGCCAAGAAAAAAGGCGGCGCAAAGAAAAAGGCCAAGAAAAAGAAATAAGTCCGGCAAGAACAATTGAGGTCAATGAGAAAGGCCGCGAGAGGATCGCGGCCTTTTTTGCTGAGCATTGCTATGCAGATTGCTTTGCGGATTTCTTACGCGTAAATACCACGCAGCTTGATAGTGTGAGCTACCCGCGAAATGGCCAGCATGTATGCCGCAATGCGATTGTTGACGCCATGTGTGTCAGAGAAGTGAACCACATCCTCAAAGGCCTCACGCAGGATGAACTCAAGCTGCTCATTCACAGCGGACTCCTTCCAGAAATATCCCTGACGGTCCTGCACCCACTCAAAATACGACGCAGTAACGCCGCCGGCGTTGGCAAGAATGTCTGGAATGACGAAGACTTTTTTGTCGGCCAGGATTTCATCCGCGGCGGCCGTAGTGGGACCGTTTGCGCCTTCGCAGATAATCTTTGCCTTGATGCCTGCCGCGTTCTGGCTGGTGATAACGTTTTCAGTGGCGGCGGGGATGAGGATTTCGCAGTCGGCCAGCAGGAGCTCACGGGGATCAGCGGCGTCAGCGCCGGGGAAGCCGACGATTGTCTTGTTGCGATCGCGATGCTGCAGCAGCGCATCAATGTTGATGCCAGTACGATTGAACAAGCCGCCATCGTATTCAGCGATGCCAACGATTTTATAACCGGCGTCCTGCATCAGCTTGGCCGCGTTGGAGCCTACGTTGCCGAAGCCCTGAATGATCACGCGCGTGGATTCGCGGCTCATTTCAAATTTGCGGAGAGCTTCATCGCAATTGATCATCACGCCGCGGCCTGTGGCTTCACGCCGTCCACGTGATCCGCCGATGTTGATTGGTTTGCCAGTAACAACCGCCGTCACAGTCTGGCGCATGTGCATGGAGTACGTGTCCATCATCCACGCCATTGTCTGTTCGTTGGTGTTGACGTCAGGGGCAGGTACATCTTTTTCCGGGCCCAGGAACTCAATCAGCTCGGCGGTATAACGGCGAGTCATCTTCTCCAGCTCTGACTGGCTCATCTTCTTGGGATCAACAATAATCCCGCCCTTGGCGCCGCCAAAAGGAATGTTCACGACTGCGCATTTCCATGTCATCCAGCTAGCCAGGGCGCGCACTTCATCCAGCGTAACGTCCGGTGAATACCTCACGCCGCCCTTCGCGGGGCCGCGCGCAATAGAGTGCTGCACGCGAAAGCCGGTAAACACTTCCAGCGTGCCGTTATCCATGGCCACCGGTATGTGCACAATAATTTCGCGCTGCGGATAGCGCAGGATCTTCCACAATCCATCATCCAGGTTAAGTTTCTGTGCGGCAAAATCAAACCGAGCTGCCTGTGCCTCCCAGGGATTCAGCTCCTGCTCAAGCGATACTGTTTTCATCTAGGCTCCAAAGGGATTATTGCGAAAAAATGTGGGCTTGATGCGCGCTGGCAAATCCAACAACCGGCTTCGCGCTGCGTTTCACTATCCTCGCATCAACGGATCGCGACTCTGCTTCCCAGCGTATTCATTGTCCTTATCCATTATATCTGGTTTTCTGGTCTTGCCTCTGTAGCGCATCAAAGGCGTTATCTGCCCGATCAAAACATTTCCGCGGATTGCTTCTTCGGGATCGCCTGGATCACTCTTTGCGGATGAACGGCCGTTTTCGCCCGATGAAGCGCCGTTCCGTCGCATCATCTCTTCGCATCAAGCGGCGGTGAGATTTGCTGGACTTATTTCAATACTCGCCTACTGCTCCGGCAATCCAGCCTTGCGCATGATTACCTTGGTCAAAGACCTTTGGACTCTAACCAGCAAAACTTGCTCATGATAAAAATTAGCTAACGATCTGCCAAGTGCCGCTTCGTGTGTCATCCGTCTCCCCGCAAAAGCTTTGCAGTTGGACCGTTTTCCGGGAATGAACCCGGCCCGGTCGGGGTGATCTTGATGCGCTACGTCAGATTCTTGTTATCAATTGCCGCTCTCAGTGTGCTCAGCGCATGTAGCGGCACGCATTCTCTCAGTGTCGGCGCCAGCATTAATAACTCATCTACTGCGGCCGCCCATACGGTCGTCGGTGGCGTGATGTCCAAAGAAACGCCTTTGGCCACGATCCGGCCAGTCGCGGACACGACTTCCGCTTTCCACGGTAACAAGCTGATCGCGCTTACGTTTGACGATGGCCCCCGGCCCTATGTTCTGTTCGGCAGCAAGGAGAGCAATCGCGGTCCGGGCCTGGTGGATATCCTCGACCAGAATGGCGTAAAGGCGACGTTTTTTGTGGTCGGCTGGCGGCTTACTCCCAAGACATGGGGAGAACCCAGGCATGAAGAAGATATCGGCGTTAGCTGCCTTGACGCAGCGGAGCGTTTGATCCGGCGCGGCCATGAGCTGGAAAACCACACCTACAGCCACCTGGAACTGAGCAGCGCAGAAAAGAAAAATGGCGAGCAGTGGGTCATGCATGACGTGGATCGCGGAGCGCAGGCCATCAAGGCCGTTACCGGCACGCAGCCTAAGTACGTCCGTCCTCCAGACTGGATCCTGACCGATGACGCGCGGCGCGACCTACAGAAACAGGGGTATCGCGTGCTGACCATTTCGCAAGAAAATCCCATGCCACTGCGCGACGTGAACTCGCTTGACTATCTTTGCGCCGGCAAAGCTGTGGGATGTCCTAAGCCATCTCTGCCGGACGCAGTTTTACAGCAGATAGAGCAGCGCGAGAGAAAAGGAACGTTCACGCACATTCTGGCGTTCCATGAACTTTCAACCACGGCCGCCATCATGCCGCGGTTGATCAGCGATCTTAAAGCGCGGGGATATCGCTTCGTTACGCTGACTGAGTACATGAAGCTGGTTGAGTCAAAACGCGATGAGACGGCGAAGCAGCAGGCGGCGGTGATGCGTCCGACGAGGGTTGCAGCGTTGAGCCGTTAATCACGATGGGTTGAAGGCATCGGGCGTTGAAAACGCTTTTCTAGCGCGCTCGACCTTATCTTGATCTTTACTCTTCAGACAATGTTCCAATAGCTTCTGGCGCAATTGAGCCGGGATGGGAGTGTCGTCTGGAACGGGTGTCCAGTTGCCCAAGATTCGTGCCGCGCCTTCGAGTTCTTGATCACTTAAATTTCTACTCTCCGCCGCTCCAATCAACTCCGCAGTCGGATACTGGCGCAGCAGTTTTTCAGCAATCTGCTCATATCCCGGGAACCCCGACCATGGTCCCGCACCAGAGCCGAACCAAGCCATGAGCGCACGGATCCGATCATACGCATTGGGGTATTGCTTTAGCAGTGCGGCGTTAAGAGGTTTCAGATCCGGGAATTTGTCAGGTGGGTTGTACTGACTCACCGCGTTTGACCATAGAGGTTTCAGGCTGGAGGGCATTGCCCTGAGCCAACGCTTCTCGTCAACGATCGTCCTTCTGGCGTCGGCCTGCGTCTCATTAAAAAATTTTCGCGCGCTCGTCATGCCGCGGTTGTCGAACCAGCGTAGCCAGCGATTTGCATCGCTGTTCTGCCAATCCCCTTTCCAAACAGAGCTGCCTATCGCGCTTCCTTCATGATTCCACACCGAGGCGATTTCTTTTTTATTCTTCAACAGGGCAATCTCGGGACCGTCCATGCAGGCACAAACAAAAGGGCCCCCCTTATGCTTGAGAGTTATGGCAGACTTTAGGTCTTCAAAGTCCTTACGGCTCGATGAATGGTAAATGGCAAATTCGCGCTTGAATCCTTCGGTGTAGACGACCATCTCGTCAGCTTGATCGATCAGGACAAAAAGAACAGAAAGCTGTTCGTCTCTGCTCTTCTCGCCAGCTATAAGAGGAAGAGCCAACATAACAAGGCAGATCGCGACGCATAACCTGCGAAACATGCCATAACTCTAACAGGCTAGATACCTGCGCACTATTCAGGGGAGTGGGGCACACCAAGCGGAGCTTCATAAAAAAGTGTTTCCGTACTTAATCCAAGATGTGCCACACTCTGAAGTGTGAAGATCCTCAGATACATTGAGTTGAAGAGCGGCTATGCCGATAATGGTCCGGCCTGGATTGGCTACGTACAGCAATCCAAGAGCGGCCGAACCTTGTACTTCAATGGCCGAGGGTTGATGAAGCTCAAAGGGCAGCGGCGTGACGAGTCGGGAGGGAATTACATCGATATGGAAACGGGCGAATCATTCTGGGTTTCCGGCGTAAAGATGAATGGGGAAGATCGCCATTGGGCTGGATCAGGGAAGGTCCTGATCGAAGCCGCGGCGGTGGCTGAATACCTGGCTGCCATCGAGGCCAAGACCCTGGACACATCGCGTTGTGATGTCACAAACTCGGTCCGTCAGACTGATATCGCGAGACTCTCACGACTGGCAAATGCGCCCGGCAAGGGATGGCCAGATGATCCAGCAGAGCAAAGTCCATACTCATTCGTACGCAATGTGAACTCCTCAGCAAAATAAAGCCTCCATCGGTTAAGACACAACAGGCCGGGTACAGCCCGGCCTGTTTTAGTTTACGGTTTCCAAGTCGCCCGGTGATCAGGCAGATTTAATGGCTGTCTCCGTCGTGTTCGCCATGCTGCGGAATCTGGCCGCGGAGTTCGCCCGTCGGTTGCGCCTTGGTGTGCACCACAATGTAAGTTGCGCCTGCATCCAGAGCGCGCACAACATCGTCAAAATCGCCCGGCGGAATGCCCTGGGTCCCGGCGGGTGGTGGTGGAAATTGATTGCCAAAGGGAAGGTACACCACATCGCCGGCGTGCAGTGTTCCCGTCACTGTCCCCTCGCGAGTGCCAGGGCAGAGCGGGGCTGGCGTGGCTGAAGCGGGAGTGTTCCCGGCATTGGTGCACAAAAACAAAATGATGCCGCCGTTGCTGCCGGGGCGGCTGAAGTGGATATGCGACTGGATAATGTCGCCTTCCAGGTTGTTGTAGTTGAGTTCGTATTCAATGGTCTTGTTAACGCGGTCCACCTTGGCCCGGAAGGCGGCGGTTCCGTGACTGGATTGCGACGAGACGACCTGATAGCCATCGCAGTTCGCGTGAATTGCCTGTGCGGCAACGGCAACGGGCAAAGCGGAAACTGCGACAACCAAACCGGTCGCCAGGAACTTGAGCATACCTTTCATGCGATTCCTCCTGCTTGCAACGCGGGCCAAATGCCTCTCAGTAGAGTTCCGGCCCGACGTTCTTTGCAACCAGCACAAAACTATAAATTAAGCTTGCAGCTTGTTTCAACTTTGTGTTCTTTTTAGGAATGATGAAAATTCTTTAATAAATTCAAAACGGGAACTCGGGAAGGTCCAAGGGGCTTGAGCGGATTGATGAGCACTTTGCGCAGGAGAACGCTAAAAAAAAGAGGTCTTGCCCGGAGAAATTGATGGACAGCCCGATTCGAAGCAATACCAGACTTAAACCTTCACAAAAATTTTCTTCCGGTACTAGGCCTATGCGTAACCCCTAAACCTGAGTTGCTTCATTCACGCCATCATTAGAGCCGGAAGTAACCTCGGCTATGATGGAATGCTCGCCCACTCATTTGTGGAGGCGCGTATGGGACGATTCAACGGACTGACGCTCGCGGTTCTGTTCCTGGTCCTGCTCAGGCTTGGTAGCTGTCAGGATTTGATTCCACACGATACGCGTAGCCTGCTTATGCCCAGGTTTCAACGATCAGAGATCTTTGGCTTTGTGGCGGGTTTTGGAACTACTTTCGCCGCTCTGCCGGATTTGCTTGCCATGCTCAAGCGCCGATCAAGCGCTGGCATGCACCCAAGGATGGCGGCAATTATGGGCGTCTTTCAGATCTTCTGGGTATATTACGGCCTGCTGATTGCGTCGCGACCCGTAATTGCATGGAACGTGGTCGCAGTGTTGATCAATTTTCTAAGCGTCGGCGCGTACTTATATTTCGTGCGGAAGGAAAAAGCCAAACGAGAAACTGCTGAGTGATGCGCCACCGGATCTATTGTGATTCCGTCTCTGCGCCTTTGTACGCTTAAACCTTGATAAAAATCTTCTTCCGGTACAGGGCCCAGGCCACCAGCGTCCACAGCGCCACATAACAGAGGGCGAAGGCCAGCGACGCATTCTTCTCCTGCACCAGCGGCGCGAAGCAATGGTTGTAGATCCAGGCTTGAAGTTCGATCATGTGGCTTCCGTCACGCACTTTGATGATTGACCAAAGTTTGCCGACGAAGGTTGAGAGCGCGTAAGCCACAATGGCGTTTGATCCCAGCCAGAGAAATGGTTTGGCCCACGTATGCCAGCCGCGCATCTCGATGAGCGACCAGCAGAGCGCCAGCAGAAGGCATGCGGCCCCGGCGGTAAAGAGCACGTAGGAACTCGTCCACAGCGGTTTGGAGATGGGGAACAACGGATGCCACGCGTAACCAGCGGCTACGCCGACGATTCCGGCGATGACGAGGCCACGCAGTTTATATGAGAAGCTTGATGCGCCGCGCAGAAATTCTCCAGCCAGCGTGCCCAGCAGCGTGGTTGCGATTGCGGGAAGGGTGCTCAGCAGGCCTTCAGGATCGAAGTCGCGGCGGTAAAGATGGCCGAGCATTAGCTTGCGGTCAATGAATCCGGCAAGACTGCAATGTTGCGTCATCCACGCTGCGGGATCGCATCCCGGCACCGGAACGAAGCGCATCAGCGCATAGTAGCCAGCGAGCAGTCCGGCAATCCAGAGGATGCGGCCTCGGGTTGACGTCCACAGAGTAATCACTGACGCGAACAGATACACCACGGCAATCCGCTGCAGGACTCCGGGGTAGCGCATGTGAGAAAAATCGACATAGGGCAGGATGCGGATAGCGTAACCGATGAGCAGGATCAGCGCGCTCCGTCGGGCAGCGTGCTTCATGAGCGACTGTCGCGAATCGCCGCGCGCTCGCCGCGCTGCAAATGAGAGCACCATCGACGTCCCGACGATAAACAGGAAGAAAGGAAAAATCAGGTCGGTAGGTGTCCATCCGTTCGCGTCCACCCACGACTTCCCCGGATACCAGCCCGAGGGGTGCGCGGTCATCAGTTCGTCGGCGTGATCAAGCGGCCAGTAAGAGGTTGCGCCGGGATTGTTCACCAGGATCATTCCCGCGATGGTGAGCCCGCGAAAGACATCCAGAGATTCAAGCCGCTGCCACCCGGCGGACGAAGGCGTGGCGCTGGTTGTTTTTGGGGTGAACGTGGTGTCAGTAGAGGTTGCCATCTATTTGGGGCCGCTTTCGCGGCCCGGCGTTGCGTGCGCAACTCTCCTTATATATCGATTGTTAGCGGCCAGCCAGTGCGGTTTGTGATTGCCCTGACTTTAACTTGCGGATCGCCATGTTTGCTCGCTTCGCTCAGTGTAATCTTGCGTTTAGCCAGAGTGAAAGTAAACAGTCGAGTGTGCATGTACCGCGGAACTTTATGGCAAGGAGCGAGAGCACTCGCAGCAGATCAGCGCAGATGGTCGCCGATGAGCGATTGGCAGATTGAAAATCAAAAGCGAGGGTCATGAGAGGACGCCTTGATGCGGCATGGCACAAGTAGAAAAAGGATCGCTCTTGGCCGACCTTTAGTCGCAGGCAGAAAATGCCTTCGCGCAGATGCTTGGAGTTTTAAGAATTAACCGCCTTGGCGCGGCATTCTTCGCACTGGCAGATTTCGCGCAGGTAGTCCCAGGAATATATGCCGCTGGAGTGGCCGTCATTCCATGCGATGTTCAGCGCGTATTTACCCACCGGCTTTACTTCTTTGGGCTTGGCGGGTTCTTTATACATGGGCAACAACGCCGCAGATTGTTTGGCGGGCTCGCCGGGATTGCGATGGTGATTGTTGCGTTCTTCCGTGCAGGTGGCGCATGGGCATGCGTCGCGCAGCCACTGGAAGCCAAAGTGTGTCCGATGGCCGTCGTCCCACTCGATATCCATTCCCGTACCTGTGGTGACGTTGACTTTGACAGACTTGGGATTGATCACGGCCATATAGACAAGTATATACAGAAGCTCCGCGCCAAATTAGCTTTGACATAAGGGCGAACAAATAGTAAAATATTGCACCGCTTTCTCAGGAGGGCGGCTCTATGCGCGGGGATCTTTGAAAACCGAGCAATTAGCATTTGGCAATTAGCACTTAGCCAAGCCAAACCCCAAAAGAGTTTCGTCCTGCGACCCTCTGCCGATTGGGTTTGGGATTGGGTGGCCCAAGGGTGGCCCAAGCGTCGCCCAAGCGTCACGCAGGGGCCACGCGAGGGTCGAATGGCATAAGCACCTTTGTTTGCAATAAAAGTTGCAAAATGCCGGGGGGAGGGGCAAAAATCGCCGGAATCGCGACATTGCGCGTGACGGCTGTAATCGGAAAGACAAAACCTTCCACGGCTGCGGAGCACGGAGGAAACGCCGGGATGATCTGACGGAAAAAGCTCAGGGAGATCGGAAACCGCAGCCAGTCGCTTACGTGCAATAAAACAACCGCGCCGGCAGAATGTTGCGGGGCTCGAAATCCTGATCGATCTGGCGAAAATGGCTCTTCAGGTAGGGCAGAACGGCGCGAGTGAATTGATAGACCAGCGCTGCGCCGCCGGGGTTGAGCGCTTCACGCGATTCACGCATGATCTTTTCCCGCAATTCCACGGGCATGGTGGTAAAGGGGATTCCGGAGATGATGTAGTCGGCGCCATCCAGTTTCAACCGGTCCAGCTCTCTCTGGACGGTCTCTGCCGAGCCGTGGACCACATGCAGCCGGGGATCGGGAAACGCTCGCGCAAGATAGTTGACGAAGTCTTCATTCATCTCAAAAACGACGAGGCGGGCATCGGCAGACATCCGGGAAAGAATATGGGCGGTGATCGTACCGACGCCGGGGCCGTATTCCACAATGGTTTTGGCGCGCTTCCAGTCCACCCGGCTGAGCAGGCGGTCAATCAGAAATCGGGAGCTGGGAATCAATGAGCCCAGCATTCTGGGATGCTGGAGAAAGTTTTTCGCAAATAACAGCGTTTCTTCACTACGAGAAGGCTTGGATAGCATGCTGATGATTAAGTCCTTCAAAAAAGAGGGGCTCTGGCTGCGAGTTAACCATACTCGCCTTATCTCTGAGATGTAAAGCGTAAGAGCAGGGAGGTACTGTGATGGATTATTCTTCGGCAAACCCTTGCCTGTTCAGCAGCTTGCAGTTTTCTGCCCTCCCAAAATGGGATAAATTCCCACATTGCCGGTGATTGATTTCCGGAATAAAATCAGGTGTCAGCCACAACCAGGAACTTAATTGAATTTGGTCCGCGCCATCTATCCCGGCTCATTTGATCCGCTCACCAACGGTCATCTTGACCTGATTGAACGCGGCAGCAAAATTTTTGATGAATTGATCGTCTCCATCCTGCGCAACTCTGAAAAAGACCCGCTGTTTACCCTGGAGGAACGGCTAGAGATGCTGCAAGAGATGGTCAAGCACTACGACAACGTTCGCGTGGAAGCCTTTGAAGGGCTGCTGGTGGATTACGCCATGCAGAAGAAAGCCAAGGCGGTGCTACGCGGCATCCGCGCCATTAGCGACTACGAATATGAGCTGCAGATGGCGCTGATGAACCGCAAGCTGCAGCCGCAACTGGAAACCGTGTTTATGATGCCCGCGGAAGCTTATTCCTATCTGAGCTCGCGGCTGGTCAAAGAAATTTTTCGCCTTGGCGGTTCCGTGCGTGGGCTGGTACCGGAACTGGTGGAACAACGGCTGCGGGAAAAATTCCATGGCACCGCAGCCACAATTTAAAAGAGGTAGAAAATGGCGACGCTTCCAGCACTAAAACAATTCAGTGACCGCATTAACCGCATTGAAATTTCCGCCACCATGGCGGTGGTTGCCGAAGCGGCACAGCTTAAAGCAGGTGGGGCCGATCTGGTGGAGTTTGGCGCAGGCGAGCCCCATTTCCCCACGCCGCAGCACATCAAGGATGCGGCCATTGCCGCGATCAATAACAACTGCACGCGTTACACCGCTGTTGCTGGAATACAGGAGTTGCGCACTGCGATTGTCCGCCGCCACGCCGCGGATTTTGGTTCCATGTACCAGCCCAGTGAATGCATGGTTTCCACCGGAGGAAAGCTTGCCCTGTTCAATGCGCTGCAGGTGCTGGTGGACCACGGCGACGAAGTGATTGTCCCTGTCCCTTACTGGGTTTCATTCAAAGACATTATTGAGTATGCAGGCGGCAAATGCGTTTTTGTCGGGACCGATGAAGCTGAAAATTTCCGGCTGACACCGGAGATGATTGAGCGCCAGATCACGCCGCGGACGCGCGCCATCATCATCAATACGCCCAACAACCCCAGCGGAGCGGTGCTTGCTCCTGCCGATTTCTCCGCAATTCTGAGGCTCGCGCACAAGCGCGGTATCTATGTCATTGCCGATGAATGCTATGTTTACCTTAATTTCACGCCGCAGCGGTTCTCTGCCGGTTCCGCCACCGACGTGAAGCAGCACCTGGTGATCGTGGGCTCGCTTTCCAAGACTTATGCCATGACCGGCTGGCGGCTGGGATATGCAATGGCTCCAGCGCCAATCATCAACGCCATGACCAAGCTGCAGAGCCAGAGCACTTCAAGCACGGCTCACATGGTCCAGATGGCTGGCCTGGCCGCCGTTACCGGCCCGCAGGATTGCGTTGAGAAAATGAAGAAAGATTACGTCCAGCTGCGCGACCTTACCCTGGGCCATCTGAGCTTGATTCCGGACGTGACCTGCGTAAAGCCGGAAGGGGCGTTTTACGTTTATCCCAACGTCTCAGCCTATTTTGGCAAATCCGGAATCAATTCGGCTGCCGATGTCGCCAAGCGCCTGCTGCATGAGGCCCACGTGGTTACAGTGCCGGGCGAGGCCTTTGGAACGCGCGAGCATATTCGCCTGTCATACGCGACCGCACCCACGGAAATTGAGCGCGGCCTGGAACGCATGCAGGAGTGGTTCGGCAAGCTTTAGGCGGGTCTCAGGTTCAGTTTAGATAACCAGACGTCTGAGAATTGCCTTCATTGCTAACGCAATGAACGTCTGCCTAAAGGCCCGCGATTCGCAAAGCGAACCGCTAGACGCTGATACTCAGCAGCTTGGGTCAACGACCCAAGCTGCTGGACAACGCCCAGCCTGTTTTACGAGTCTAAGATTTTCTAGGTCCCATCGCGCCACGGCCCAAAAACTCGCATGCCCGATCTTTACCCATTATTGTTGCAACCGCAGTTTCATGAGCGCGTCTGGGGTACCCGAGACCTTAAGCCCTTTTATGCCCGTGAAGTTACAGGCGATCCCATCGGCGAGGCATGGTTGACCGGGGACAAGTGCACCGTCCGCAACGGCCCGCTTGCCGGTCGCACTCTGGCCGATGTGGCGCAAGAATTTGGCAAACAGTTTCTAGGCGATGCCGTCAGGGATGCAAGCCGCTTTCCGCTGTTGATCAAATTTCTCTTTCCCACAGAAAAGCTTTCCGTGCAGGTACACCCTGACGATGAGGGAGCTGCCAGGGTCGGCCAGCCCTGCGGCAAAACTGAATGCTGGTATGTGTTACGGGCGGACCGTGGAGCCCAGATTGGGCTGGGATTAAAACCGGGAACCAGAAAATCCGAAGTCGAAGCTGCAATTCGTGAACACCGTATGGAGCAGTTGCTGAACTGGATTGATGTCCATGAAGGCGACATGATCTACGTGGATGCTGGCACCGTTCATGCCATTGGGGGTGGCGCGGTCATTGTGGAAACACAACAGAATTCTGACACCACATACCGGCTCTATGATTATGGCCGTCCACGGGAATTGCATATTGAAGACGGTTTGCTCGCAACCAAGGAACAGACGCACGCGGGTAAGGCAGTTGCAGGCGAGCGGCAAATCGAGCAGGGAAAAGAGCAGGTCAATCTTGTGACCTCGCCCTGTTTTATCGTTGACCATTTCAAGATGAAGCGACCTTGGGAGTTCAGACGCCCGCGTCACGCCCAAAAGAGCTTGTGGTGTCTGGTGGCGACTCGTGGATGCGGCGTGGTCGAAAGCGAAGGCGCGGCTCCGGTAACCTTTACCAGCGGAGAAGCCGTGGTGGTCCCTGCCTCAACGGAAAGATTCCTGCTGAAGCCGCAGTGGGAACTGGAATTTCTGTGCGCGTCGCTTCCAGTGGAAAAAGTTGAACAACCGGCGACTGTATTATTAGAGAAGAGTTTCTCAACGCTTCAGCGTTGAACGAACAGGCAACATTAAGCGACACGTTTGAAACGTCGGGCTTCTGCCCTGTGGGTGCTTGTGAGCAAACAGCCATTCTATCCAGTGATTCTTGCGGGCGGCAGCGGGACACGCTTCTGGCCGCGCAGCCGTCGTAGGCAGGCCAAGCAGGTGCTGGCGCTCGATGGCAAGCAGACCATGATCCAGAAAACCATGGAACGCCTGCTCCCTCTGGGTACGGAAAAAGATTTCTGGGTGATCACCAATGAATTTCTTGCCGAAGAGATTCAGCGGCAGTTACCGGCGATTCCTCCGCGGCAGGTTGTGACGGAGCCTGAGGCCCGCAACACCGCTCCGGCCATTGGATTGGGAGCTTTCTTGCTGGAAAGGATCGCGCCTAATGCCATCATCGGAATGTTTCCCGCGGACCACGTGATCGGCGACGAGAAAAAGTTTCGCAAGGTGCTGCAACGCGCCATTGAAATTGCCGCTCGCGAAGATCACATTGTGGTCATGGGAGTGCAGCCTGCGCGGGCTGAAACCGGTTATGGCTACATTGAGACCGGAGAAAAAATTGAATCTGAGCTGTTCCGGGTAAAGCGCTTCACTGAAAAGCCAAACCAGCAGCGGGCGGAAGAGTTCCTGACTGCCGGAAATTACTACTGGAACAGCGGAATCTTTGTGTGGAGCGCGCGAACGCTTACCCGGGCTTTGCGGGAACACCTCTCAGAAACCACGCCTTATCTCGAGCAGATTGCTGCGGCTTGGGGAACCAAGGACTTTGACAAGACATTCGCGCAGCTTTATCCCAAGTGCGAAAACATTAGTATTGACTATGCTGTTCTGGAGCCGCGTTCCGCCAAGGGAGAGCACTCATCGAATTTATTCTGTCTGCGCGCCGACTTTGGTTGGAATGATCTGGGCTCTTGGGCCGCTCTGTATGAGCATCACGCAGCCCTGGAAAAAGAAGACGACGCGAACGTGCTGCATAGCAAAAACTCTTTCACGCTGAATGCGACCGGCAACTACGTTTATGCGCCTGAGAAATTTGTCGCCACTGTGGGCGTCCATAACCTGGTTGTGGTTGAAACCGAGGATGCAATTCTGGTGACCACGCGGGAGCACTCCCAGGATGTAGGAAAAATTGTGAAATACTTGAGTGAGAAGAAATTGACTGAGCTGATCTAGGCGCGAGCCCGACCACGCGGCGAGCGGCTTGATATGAACGCTGACAAATATTGGGCGTAGAAAATCCTGAGCGGTATTGGAGCGAAGCGGCAGAAATTATTGAAGAGCCGCGAGGCCGTGCTGCCGGCGGCTTAATTCAGGGCTGATTACATTTCCACAGAATTTACTCTTAAAGCGGTTTGGAGCGATGCGACAGAGATGAATGAGATTAAGTTTGGGACCGATGGATGGCGCGGCGTTATTGCCGAAGACTACACCTTTGAAAATGTGCGGCGTGTCGCCGGGGCCATTGCCGCCTACGTTTTGAAGAGTGAAGATCCCAGCCGCGGGCTGGTCATCGGCTATGACACACGCTTTGGATCGCGCCGATTCGCGCAAGCCGCGGCTGAAGTGCTGGCAGCCGCGGGCATTTCCATCAAGTTGTCGAACGACTACACTCCCACACCGGCTCTGTCCTATGCGGTCCGAAGCCTGAAAACTGCGGGTGGAATCATGATCACTTCCAGCCACAATCCATGGGACTGGAATGGAGTTAAGTTCAAAGCCACTTACGGCGGCTCTGCGACCCCCGCCATCATTAAGCAGATTGAAGGATACGTTCACGAAGGGGCCATGCCAAAAGGCAAGGCGGCCAAAGTGGAAGAAGCGGATTTCAAGACGCCGTACATCGAAGCCATATGCAAGTTTGCCGATTTGGACAAGATCGCGAAAGCCAACTTCAAGTTTGCCATCGATTGCATGTATGGCGCAGGGCGCAACGTGCTGGCGGATATCTTCAAGAAGCGCGGCATTCAGCATGTACAAATTCGCAGCGAGGTTAATCCGCTTTTCCCTGGAATCAACCCTGAGCCGATTGAGCCGCATGTGCGAGCAGCGCAGGAAGTTGTTGTCAAAGAAAAGTGCCACGCGGCCTTCATCACCGATGGAGATGCCGATCGCATCGGCGCTGCGGCGGAAGACGGCAGCTTTGTGGATTCACACAAAATCTTTTCCATCCTGCTGCAATGGGTGGTGACGAGGCATAAAGACTGGCCGGGCGATGTGGCGCGTGCCTTCAATACCACGCGCATGCTGGATCGCATTGCCGCCAAGCATGGACGCACGCTGCTGGAATGCGGCATCGGCTTCAAATATATCTGCGACCTGATGCTGGAGCGGCAGATTGTGATCGGCGGCGAAGAGTCTGGCGGCATCGGATTCCAACGCCATCTGCCGGAGCGCGATGGTCTGCTCAATGCTCTTCTTCTCGCTAATGTGATGGCTGATGAAGGCAAGAGCCTGGGGCAGCTAGTGGCGGCGCTACAATCTGAATATGGTCCGCACTATTACGCGCGTCGCGATTTGCGCATCCCGAACGACGTGAAAGACGCTGCTATCAGCCGCGCCGGCAGCGGTGAAACAACCTCACTGGGCCGCTACAAAGTATTGCGCAAGGAGAATCTGGACGGCATCAAGTTCTTTCTTGACGCGCCGATCAAAGACAAAGGCGCAGACGCATGGGTTCTGCTGCGGTCTTCAGGGACAGAGCCGCTGATGCGCATCTACGTGGAAGCATCATCGCCGGAACTGGTGCAGGAAATTATCGAGGAGGCTGTGGCGTTTGTTGACAACAAAAAACCAGTACTTAGTATTTAGCAGGTTATTTGGCTTTGTTTGGAGATGCAGGCGTCTTTGAATCGCCAACCGCCATGACCGTGTTAGATCTTCGCTTCTTTGCGGTTGAGTTTTTGAAAGCGGCAGGTATCACCCTGCCGCAATGTTCACTTCAGTTCAAGAGAAAATAAATTGCTTTTTGGTAGAGCTGCCATCTGGCAGGAACTTTGGGGTTTTCGAGGAAGCAATGAGGCCATTTCTTTCTGGAAAGAGCGATCTTTCAGCTGGACAAGATCACTGAGCCTGGCCCAACTTTCGCTGCTCTTGGGGCGTCTTGCAATGTTTTCGTCGCAAGTGGAAAAGGTTTGACCGTCACACATAATCAGGGGGTCGCAACCCTCCGTGGCTCCTGGAGTGAAATAGCAAGGATTCGGGCATCCATTGTCAACCGGGTTAACATCGCAAGACTGAGCATGGGCGAGTGCAGTGCTTCCCAACCAAAAACACAATGCACCCACTGCAGTCACAAACAGCTTTTTCATGTTCATCAGTTCACCTCTTTCATCTGATCACTCTTCAATAGTTTTACGGCACAAATTGATCAGACAAGAACAAGTCTGGATCCGCGCAATTTCTTATGTCAACAAAAAGTCTTCTTAAATTGGCTGCATCATTTCAAAATGGAAATCATTGAACGTTTTTAACGTAGCGTTGCATGCCGCGAGGCCGTGCTCGCCGAGCGGCGCGATGCAGGCTGATTGCACCAGTCAGGACGATACTTTTAAAAGCGGTTTGGAGCGAAGCGGCAGAAATTAAGAATCTTGCCTTAATTCCCGGCAAAAGTTGTTGCAACCCGTCAGCTCTCTTCATCACCCAATTTAGTAGATGGTGAAATCCAGACAACATGGAAGAGCTGCGCGTGTGCTGGCCTGGGTCTTTCTGTGCACTACGCTAGGTCTGGGAGGCGCGCTGGCCTGGACGTGGATTTTTGTCACTAAACTTGCTCTCAAGCCTCTACCCGACCCTCCTCTGCCGGCAAAGATGCAGGTCAGCACCGGCCCTGCTTCGCCGCTGCAGATGCAGTATCAGCTCAATATGCCCGGACGCGGCGAGATTTTTCCCGCGCTTGCTGCTGCACACGCCGCCGACTACTGGCCCGTTGCGGTATTGAGCATAGCGAACACGTCTGACAAAGCGGTATTGCAAATTATCTCGTCAGAGGTTCGCGGTTGGAGCGCGGAGCTGCGCCAGACTGCCGTGATCGGGCCGCATGAGGTCAGGACCTTCAGCCTTGATCCTGAATTGCTGGCCAAGGCCTACGAGAATGGCGAAATTCATCCCGCTACGCTGGTGGTGGAAGTTCAAGACCCTTTAACGGGACACACTTTTGCGCAACAACGTCCGGTGTTCATCCATAGCGCTTCTGATTTTTTCTGGGGAAGAAAATTTGCCAACGCGCAGTTGCTGGCCCGCTGGGTTACTCCGCATGATGATAAAGTCCTGCAACTGGTCGCGCGGGCGGAACGCCTGGTTCCTGGCGGAAGAATGCGGGGTTATAACCTTGTTCCTGGAATCGATCTGACCGCGCAGGTGCGCGCCCAGGCCGCGGCAATTTTTACTGCGATGCGTCGCTCCGGTATCAGTTACGTGAGTAGCATTTATACCTTCGGAAACTATCCAAACGAGACAGAACGCATTCGTCTGCCGCGCGAGACGCTGGAGCTCAGCAATGCCAACTGCATTGACGTGAGCGTGGCCTATGCTTCTGCTCTGGAAAATCTTGGGATGAAGCCCGTGATCGTGATTGTTCCGGGACATGCGTTCACCGGAGTTCGACTTGGGCCTAACTCGCTGGACTTTTTGTATCTTGATTTGACGGTGTTGCCGCGCGGAACATTTGCGGAGGCAATCGCTCGCGCTCGGGCGTGGCTCAAGAAGACGCCGCCAAATGAAGTTCTCACCGTCGATATCGGCGCGGCCAGAGCGCTGGGTGTGTATCCTATGCCTGTGTCTGGAGCAAACAAACAAGAAGTAACTGCAGAATTATGGACGCACTGATCATCGGCGGTGGAATTGCCGGCCTCACAGCCGCCCGCCATCTTGCTGGGGCTGGGTTGCGCGTCACACTCTTGGAAGCGCGAGAACGCCTGGGCGGCCGCATATACACGCGCTCGACTGGCGAATTTCCTGCGGAGCTGGGAGCAGAGTTTGTTCACGGGCGGCCCCAAGAAATCCTTGCCCTTGCGGCGGAAGGCGCGGCGCCAATTGTCCCAGTGCAAGGGTGCTTTCGCAGGAAGATCAATGGCGAGTGGGCAGATGCAGGCCATCTCATGGAGAAAGTTGACCAGCTTTTTTCCAGGCTGCCTAAGAAAGAGCCTGACGAATCATTCAAATACTATCTTGACCGCAGCGGAGAAGATGACAGCGTAAAGCAGCAGGCGCTTAGGTATGTGGAAGGATTCCATGCCGCCGATCCCTCGCTCATCAGCGCGCGTTCATTACGTCGCGACAGCGAGGCAGAAGAAGCCATCAACGGAGATCAGCAACACCGGATCGCCAGCGGCTACGAAAGTCTTGTGCGAGCAGTGGCGGATCGGATCGACCGCAGTCGTTGCGACATTGTGATGAATACTCCGGTGAATGAGATTGTCTGGCGGCAGGGACAAGTGGTTGCCCGCGCTGGTTTAACGGAGTATCTGGCCTCGCGGGCCATTGTTACGCTTCCGCTGGGAGTGTTGAAATCAGGCAGCATAGTTTTCTCGCCCGCGCTGCCGGAAAAACAGAATGCCATGAGTTTTCTGGAAATGGGTCCGGTAATCCGCGTGAGCCTGTGCTTTAAAGAAAAGTTTTGGGCGCGCGATCCGAAAATGGCTGATCTGAGCTTTCTTTTCACTGACGACCATCAATTTCCAACCTGGTGGACGAGCAATCCTCTTCCTTATCCCATTCTCACGGGCTGGGCAGCGGGGCCGAATGCAAGTGCGCACACTGGGCGCAGCAACGACGAAATCATTCGCAGCGCATTGCAATCCCTGGCGCGAATCACAAAAACTGCGGAGCCTGAACTTCGCACGCAAATGACAGCGTCATTTGTGCATAACTGGCAAGCGGACCCATTCTCACGAGGCGCCTATAGCTACACAGCCGTGGGAGGCATGAACGCGGCGAAGAAACTCGCGGAGACGGTTGTCGATACACTCTTCTTTGCCGGAGAGGCTACGAACAGTCACGGATACAATGGCACCGTTCACGGCGCGATTGCTACCGGATTGCGCGCAGCAAAAGAGCTGCTTCAATGTTTGCGGAGCTCAAAAAGAAAACAGGCGTAAAGAGTTTTGCTTAGCTCCAGCTTCCCCAGCGCGACGCCCTGAAGATGGCCGAGCGCGAAGGCACCCAGGCGGGAATGCGGCGGAAACGTGAAACAGCTTCCAATGCGCGTGCTCGCTGATGCCGATCAAACGCGCGAACGTACTGCCGGATGATCTGCGGCATGGTCATGCGCAACGCGGCGGAAAAATTCTGCTCTGCCATTTCATGCTGCTCCTGCTCATTTTGCAGTAGGTCGAGCATGTTTTTGGCCAGCGCAGCTTTGTTTCCCACGGGATAAAACTTGATCGCCAGCCCGCCGCTATCGCCCATTTCGCGAAAATCGGGAATATCCGAGCAGACAATCGGCACACCATACGCTGCGGCCAGGTTGGCCACACCGCTGGCTCCGGTGGCTGATGTATACGGCATCACCATGAATGACGAAGTGCCGAACATGTCCGGAATGTCGTGTTCTTCCACGTAGCCCTTGAATTCGATTCCCGGGTGGCTGGCATATTTCGCGCTCAGCCCTTCAATATAGCCGGGCGAGTTGCTGTTATTCGTTCCCGCGATCACCAGTTTTGCGCGCGGAAAGGCGGGCGCCACCTGCTCCTCAAACGCTTCAATGAGCATTTCGCAACGCTTGTAGGTGCCCCACTTTCCAAAGGCCAGAATGCGGTGGTCGGGATTGCCGCGCCGGGAGAAATCAGGAAATTCCGGCCGCGCGGAAAGAATTCCGTGCGCGCGATAGTGAATGTGCTCTCCCTTATATTTTTCCGTCAGCGTGCGGCGGTAAGCCGGCAGCAGCACAGAAACTGAATTGGCCATCAGGAGCATGCGCGTGGCAATGTTTCCCGCCGCACGAAAGAGCGCTTTGTTGCGAACGCCTGCGTCATTGAGGTCAATGTGGTCCATCAGATGGTGGAGCGTCACGTGGGTGTAAAAGCCGGCCATGCGCGTCATGGCGGGCAGAGTTAGCCCGGAAAATGCCGCTAAAGGATTTTCTTTGTTGCCAAAGCTGGAGAACACCAGGTTGAACCACACAACGTCAGGCTTGCAGTCGCGGATCGCCTTGAGCAATCGCACGTGGTTGCTGAGGCGGTTTTCCTTCCAGCAGCGGCGCACGTCGAATTCCGGCAGTTCTGGTTCCGCGCCTGAATACTCATCGGACAGAATGGTCAAACTGATCAGCGGATCGGCCTGCAGCTCTCTGGCTACGTGAAAGCCGTATTCATTGAGCACCGCTTTACTCGGCGGGAAACCGCTTACAAAGCATATTTTCATCTGGGCCTGAGAACCTAAAAGATTGAAATTCTGGCTACGGGCCTGAAGGACGATGTGCTCCCTATGCCGGTGTAGCCATAAAAAGTTTGTTGTTGCACGCCTACGGAAAAGCGCAATGGGTAATCGACGTTGAGCGAACCATTCACGTCGTTCATGCTGCGACGAAGCGGCTTTACATACGAGATGAGGAATCCACTCTGAACGTTGTCATAAAGGTGGAATCCCTCACCGCGGGTCAGGTCCATGGATCCTTCAAATGACCAGCGCTCATTGTGCTTGTACTCAACGCGCGCACCGGGTATAAGCGCCTGCGCCGTGGCGAAAGTAAGGTCCTGTACGCGCCATGAACGGATATATTTTCCCAGCACGGTAACAGCCAGCTTCTCACCGAACTTATGTTCCATGCCTACCCAGGTGTCTGTGGTGAAAAATTCACGGGGGGTCGGGCGGAACAAGAGGTCGCGGACGGAATAGCCCGTGACCAGAGAGTTGTGTCCCCAGGGACGTCCCACTTCAAACTCAAGGCTTGCGCCCACGTCGCGCGAATTTTGGTTCTGCAGCGTAAATGGACCGGCTTCATGGATCGCACTTCCACGCACTGTCAGCCAGTTGAAGAAAGGTGAGGTGCTCAGATAGAGATACTCACGCAGGAGGTTCTGGTTGAGATCGATTGGCGATCGCGTATCGCGCCGGATGGTAAATTGAATGCCCGGGACAAAAACGATATGGGAATTTCCAAGATGCGGTACCCATGTTGTGCCGACATTCAGGATCGTATCAAAAGTGTTCCGGCGAACAGGCAAAAGCTGGTTGGGAAACAAAGTTGTTCCGACGTAATTGTTGACGCCAAACAGGCCATTGATCGGCACTTTCCAGCCCGTGTAGTGGAACGCGCTATTAGCGTCAGTCTCCTGGGATGCGTGCGGAGGCAACGGAGCGCCTATGAGCTTGTTATTCATTTCGTAAAGAGTAGCGTCTTCAAAAATCGCGCCCGTCGTTACGTCGCTTTGAATGTTCAAATCTGGCCGCCAGGGCAGAGGCGTGCCTTGCTCCCCGGCAACCTGCAACAGGCCACGCTCGGCGATCGGATCATCTGCCGCAAGCTGATTGGCACGTGCAAATGCCGTGACGGCCCGTGCATTGTCATGCCGCTGTGTGTAGATATTGGCCCAGGCAAGCTGATAATCATAGCTCTGCTGGTAATCGGCGGAATTTCCCAGTGCAGCCAGTTCCCGTTCCGCTTTGCGATCGTAGCCTTGAGCGATGTAGGTGTCGGCCAGGCCAATGGCTACTGTGTCGTCAGAAGCGCCCAGGTCCTTGGCTTTGGCGAAGTACCGCTCAGCAAGATCAAAGTCATGGGCGGCCAGGAAAATGTTGGCGGCTTCAACAAGATTGTCGGCGGTGACGGGAGAGGCTTCGCCAATGCGCGACTCAGCAAATGCCAGCGCCACTTCCTGCTTGGCATCGGTAAACTTGCCTTGCCGGACAAACAGTTTCGCGAACTCAATGCGCACGTCAACGCGGTTGGCATCCGGAGCGTCCAGCGCGCGCGTAAAGCGTTCCAACGCAGCCGCTCGGTCACCCAACGTCAGCAGTGCGTCGCCAGTGGCCAAAAGAATCGCCGATTGGTCTACTGCTTCCTGTTCCGCCAGTTGGATGTACTTGAATGTTTCAGGGCGACGGCCTAGCTGCGCGTAAGCTGAAGCCATGTTGGCGTAAATGAGCGGATCATCCGGAGAAAGCTTCAGAGAAGCATCCAGCTCGTTGATGGATTGGGCATAATGCCGCGCGTGGAACAAAGCATCCGCCAGCGCCAGATGAAGTTTAAGATCGTCTGGAGAGTACTTGAGCGCCACTCGATATTCCGCTACGGCCTTATCCAGAACGCGCATCTGCCGGTATGCGGTTGCGCGGGCCATGTGTGTAGCGCCCAGCTCGCCGAGCAACTTTTCCGCCTTGTTGGTCTCTTCTAAAGCTTCACGCGAGCGATGCAGTTGCAGGTATGAAAAAGCCAGACCCAGGCGGGCAATGCCGCTGTTGGGATTCATTTTGAGCGCGGGCTCAAAATCGCGGATGGCTGCCTGCGCGTCCTGCATGTCATTGCGGACGTAACCGCGGCTTACAAGCGCTTCAAACATCTTGGGGTCTTTCTCAAGCGCGCGGGAAAAATCGTCGATCGCCTGCTGTAAGAGCTGGTTCTGCTTGTGCACATGCCCGGCTAGCAGCGGGAAGTTTGCTTCCTTGGGCATGGCAGCCTCATAGCGGCTTACCAGAGACAGCACTTCGTCGTAACGGCCCAGGTTGTAATAGTCGTAGCCGAGGTAAACGGCGGCGTCACGGTCATGCGGCAACTTCACAATTGCCACTTCGCCCAGTTTGGCGGATTCAGCGTAACGGCCTTTCAGGAAGAGATAGCGCTCGGTTTCGCGTATCACGCGCGGATCATTCTTCATAGTGCCGGTAGCGCGTGCGATCCATTCTCCGGCCAGATCAACCTTGCCAGCCTCAATGGCGGCGTTGGATCCGCTGGCTACGATTTGTGAATTTGTCGGTGCGAGTTTGTGGGCCTTCTCATAGCTGGCCTGCGCCTTGGGATATTCCTTCATGGCAGTGTACAGATCGCCCAAGGCCATGTAGGGAACATAGTCGTTAGGATAGGCGGCGGCCATGCGGCCGAAGAAGCCTTCAGCTGCTTTATTGTCGCCTTCATCACGAGAGAGATACCCCAGCGCTTCCAGCGCATAGCGGTTTTTGTCGTCACGCTTGAGCAGGCTCGTGTACATCTGCCGGGCTTCGCCTTTGCGGCCAATCTTCCAAAGCAGGCTGCCATACTGCAAAGTTACGTTGTCATTTTCAGGATCAAGCTGCAGCGCTTGCTTCAAATCGGCTTCAGCGCCCGGAACGTCATTAGCAAGCGCTTTGATGGCCGCGCGAAGGCGCAAATATTCCACCTGCTGCGGGCCTTCGACCTGGATCTTGGCCAGTTCCTGCTGGGCGATTCTGAGTTGCTGGGTTATTGCAGCGTCATCATCCAGATTGCGGTAAGTATCGATCAGGTTGAGCCGCAATTGTGTGGGATAGAGCACGCCTTCAGCAGGGCCTTCCGGCATGGCAGCCAGCGCTGCCAGATATTCGCGGATTGCGTCACTATCACGGCGCTCGATCTTGGCCAGGTCGCCGCGGATTGCGTGCAGGCGGTAGTAATTCGCATCAAGCTGTTCGCCACGCGAGAGGTATGTACGTGTTTTATCCAGATTGCCGACGCGCAACTGTGCCTGTGCGGCGGCCAACTGTACATTCACAGATTTCGGGGCAAGGCTGGCAGCTTTCTCATATGTGTCAGCCGATTCTTTCTTCATGCCGGCCAATTCATATGTGTAGCCCAATTCGGACATGACGTCGGCATTTTTGACCGGAGCCTTTTGCAGAATGGCAATAGCGGACTTGTAGTCATGGGATTCGCGGTAATACTGGGCAACGGCGCGGAATATCTCAGTGTTCTTCGGGCTGCGTTTCATTGCCCGGTCCAGAAGCTGTTTCGCTTTGTCTGTCTGCTTCTGTTTCATGTAGGTGATGGCCAGCAATAGCTCGGCGTGGGATGAAGGCTGAACACCTTCGGCACGTTCCAGCAGATTCTGCGCGCGGGGGAGATCGCCTGATTGCATGAAGAGTTCACCGGCCATCGCCAAGTCAGTAGCGCGGCGGGGATTGGCAGCGATCACCTGCAACAGCAGTTTCTTTGCTTCGTCGGCTTTGCCCATGCGAATGTACGTCTGGGCCATGCCGGAGAGACCTTCCACGGAGTTAGGCTGGCGTGAGAGACCCTTCTGATAGGCATCGAGTGAAACTTTTGAGTTCCCCGCCAGACGGCTGGTGTAGCCCAGCAGGAACCAGTTGCATGCGTCACTAGGCGCGGCCTGAGTGAGATGCTCGGCATAACCCATTGCTGCCGAAGGATTGCCATTTGCCAGCGCTTTTTCAGCCGCACGCGCATAACGCCCAGCTTCAATACTGCCGCCCCATCCGCTGCCAGTGGTTCCACAGGCAGTTGAGCCGCCACCACCGCTGCTGGCTCGGCCTGAGGACTGCCGCTTGCCATTGTTCTGTTTAGGCTGGGATTTCTGGTTCTGGTCTTGCGGCTTGCTGTTCAGATCAAACGTCTGCGCCCAGCCAAAGTTGACCAGAAATAGAGAGCAGGAAAGCGCGAGACGCAAAAAGTTCTTCTTCACGGGACCACCGTTGTCAGAGTCGCAGAAAGAACACGTGGCCACCAGGGTTCCACGCACGCTACCAAGGATTTAGCGAAAGCGGCATGCCCAACTGCGGCAGCAGCTCTGTTCTTATCTTGAATCAAGATGCCATTTTTGCTCTCAGGGATTGCTAGCAGGGTGGAAACTACCGAAAATGCTCCAAAAATGAGAATCCGGATGCCACTAGGAAAACCCCAGCACCTCTTTTGGAATCGAAGTCTCTGCTGAAGCAAAACTGCTGCTGATTAGCGGCGTCCCTTTTTTAATTGCCGTCTCACTGAGTAGAGATTTCGCGATCATCGCACTCGCATTCACGGAGGTTTTTCATGAGTTCCCCATCCATCGCTCCGAGCAGGCAGGTTACTTTGCCCACTCGTGCGATTCCTTTGAGTTGGGTGCTGTTGCTGGCGTTGCTGGTGCACGGTCCGCTCCTGTTGATGCAAATTACCAATGACTCGTACGACGCGGACTTCCACAAGTTTTTTGCGGCGCACTATGCGACACACTGGTTCAATCCGTGGAATGAAAAGTGGTTTACCGGTTTCTCGCAGACGACGTATCCGCCTATGGAGCAGCAGTGGATGGCGCTGTTCTCCCACGTGATGGGCTTGAACCTGGCCTATATTTTTGTTCAGCTGATTGCGATTCTGTTGCTTCCTATCGGCGTTTATAAATATGCGCGAATATGGGTGGGCGAACGGGCCGCCAGTTACGCCGCCATTGGCAGTGTGCTGCTGGGATCATTGGCTTCGCTCGTGTACGTTGACGGACAGTTATCCACCACATGGGCCGCGCCACTTTACCTGATGGCGCTTGGGTACTTTTATGAATGGGCGCGTGAAAGCAAGATGATGGCGTTGTGCAAAGCCCTGGCGCTAACTATGGCCGCCGCCTCGGCGCACCACGTGACATTGTTGTTTGCCAGCGTGATCTTCACCATTCCCGTAGTGGTCACGGCCATCATGGATCGCAAACGCGATGGTCTTGATGCTACTACCGCCGGAGTCGTAATACGGTCAGCAATTTTTGCCGGGCTCTCTCTCGTCGGAATTATCGTGGTGCTGCTGCCATATTGGCTGGCGCTAAAAGCCAACCCGATCAAGCAGATGCCTATCCCACACGGTAGCCGCGAGAATTTCTTCTCTCAGGGCTGGCTGGCGGTGAACTACATCATTGTGCCGTGGGGCGCAATGTTGCTGGCGCTTCCATTCATCTTTCTCAAAGGCCTAAAAGAATCCAGGCTGCGTCCGCTCTTCATCGGCTTCTGGCTGACGATGATTTTCGGCTTGGGCGGAACCACACCGTTGCCGCGCATCTTGCTGGGCATGCTTGCCGGTGTTGTGAATGCGATTACCGGCGCGAATGTCCACAATCCTTTTGACATTCTCACCTTTGAGCGTTTCAGCTTCTGGGCCAACCTGATGGCGCTGCCGATCGTGGCTTTGGGCGCTGTGGTCTTGATTGATCGCTATGGACGCAAGGCAGCGTTCGTTCTGGGCGCGCTAGGCGCGTTCAGTGTAGCGATGGCGGTTTCATGGCCGGTGTATCACCCTATCCATGATGCGCCTTTCAGCACGGCTGAGGTCGTTTCCTTCCTGAACCGCGACGGCCATGACAAGTACCGGTATCTCACACTCGGTTTTGGAAGCAAGATGTCTGAAGTGGGAATCTACGCCAACGCCAGCAGCGTTGACGGCGAATACAACTCCGCCCGTCTGCTTCCGGAAATGACGAAGTACGGATCAGCTCAGCTCACCAACTCAAAGTATTACGGGACAAACGGCATTGAGTCACTGCGGGCCGTGCTAAAGCACGCCGAGCAGTACGGATTGAAATACATATTTGTTCGTGACCCGTATTACGAGCCGCTGATCGCCTTTGCCGGCTGGCGCAAGACAGAAGTTTATGATCGTGGCAATGTCAGCCTGTGGGTGAAAGATGGAATTCCTCCGGCGCACAAGACGCCATACGGAACGCCGCCCACCCGCATGGAAGGGATTCTCTGGGGCACGCTTCCCATCGGCAGCAGCATTCTTGCGCTGGTCCTTGTTCTGGCGTTCCCAGACAAGCGCCGCAAGCTTGAAACAATTGAGTTCCCGCTGACCTCAAGCGAGGAACCTGTATACCGGGAGGCATTGTAATGGGCCGCTTATTAGCAATCATCTTTGGAGCGCTTACGGTGGGATTGATTGCCGTTGGCACGGTGCATGGAAGCAAGACCACGCACGCCTCCACGCCGGATGGCGCCGTGCAAGCAATGTTTGACAATGCCAAGACGCATGACTGGCAGGGCGCGTATGCTTTTGTCGCTCCTTCCAGCAACGTTGACCAGGGCGGCTTCGTTCGTGATCTGGCTGGACGCAACGGCAGCCTGCGCACCTATTCTCAGCTTGACTCGGTCAACACGCGCGTGCTGCATGAATCTGAAAATGAAGCCACGGTTCGCACTGAAATCAAGTATGCGACCGCCGTTGGCGCTTCTTTTGAGACGCGTGACCTGAAAGTAGTAAAAGACGATGGCACATGGAAAGTGGTGTGGCCAGCGGAAAAAGAAGTGAACGTGCCGCCGCAGGTGATTCCCGTGAACTATCTGCGCTGGGACATTGTGTGGCGTGGCGCTGGCGATGACTGGGGCGCGCAGAACGTTGAGAACCCGAATTGCCGCATTCTTTCCATGCATGCCGTGGAGCGCGACGGCGCTCTGATCATCATGGGCGAAGTAGTGAATGAAGATACTGTCCCGGCTTTCATTAGCGTGGGCGCGGTGCTTACCGACAATAGCGGCAAAGACATTGCGGAAGAAAGCAGCTTTGACAAGCTCTCACACGTTTTGCTTCCGAAGGAAGTATCGCCGTATCGCATCGATTTTCCTGGCATCAAAAAGGCCGACGTGAAATCCGTCCGCATGACTCACAACTGGATGCTCGTACCCGCATCGGCCGATCCGGTCATCGCTGTGTTGCATCAGAGGATCGAAAAAGACCTGACTGGACGAACTGTGCTGAAAGGCGAATTGCTGAATGAGAGCGGAGAGACTGTAAACATCCCGCACGTATTGGCAACATTTTACGATAATGGCGGACAGGTGATCTGGGTTTCTGACGCCTACTCTGATCACGCTTTGCTGCCGCAGACGCCGCAACCCTTCTCCGTGGCATTGCGCGACGACCTTGCGGCCAACGTGCACACCTATCGCGTAACCGTAAATCACTATAGCCTCAACAGCCGTGAGAACTAACTATGCGTAAAGTAATTTATATCGGTCTGCTTGTTGCTCTGTGCTGGTTCGCGGAGGATTGCGCGCGCGCTGCGGAGCTGCATGTGCCGCAGAATGCCGTGGCCGGGCAGCCTCTCACCATCGGCACCAGTGGAAGCGGAACGCTGTACCTGGTCGGGCCAGGACAGGTGATCAAGAAAGAATTTAAATCTGGCAGCGTCGATATCAAAGGTGAAGAGCTGCGTAGCGCCGGACGATGGATTGCCGTGGTGCGCGGCGATTCCAATCAATCCCAGGTGTTCTGGGTAAAGCCGGGCAAGCCGGGAAAGCTCAATTTCCTCGCTCGTCCTTCACGCGTGCCGGTGGCGCGGCCCAACGTAATCAGCGGCGTGACATTTGTTTTTGATCAGTACCAGAACCTCATCCTTGATCCCACGCCGGTGAACTTTAATCTGTCCGTTGGCGGGGCAGGATCGACAAAGACGGTCACCAGCCGTGAAGGGGTTGCGTGGATCAATAGCGCGTCCGCGCCCAAAGCGGGCGCGGCGCAGTTTGTCGCCTCCGTCGGTGACACTTCAGTAGCGCGCGTAGTGCAACAGGTTGCGGCTGATCCATGTGAGCGGAGTTTCCGCATGCATATAGCCGGTCACACGGCGCAAAACACAATCGTGGAAACAGATCCAATCCGCGATTGCAGCGGTAATCCGGTACCGGACGGGACCATCGTTACGTTCATCCAGACTGACAAGACCGGCAAAAGCACGGTGGACGCGCGCATCAAAAAGGGCACGGCACGTGCCGAGCTGCCTGCATCTGACAACGCAACCATCACCGTGGCTGCCGGTGTGGTGCTGGGCAATGAACTGCACGTGGGAGGCAGATAATGAAGCTTGCACGCATACTGATCCTCAGTGCCGGTGTAGCGCTCGCGGTCTCCGGCGTTGTGCCTCTGCTGGAGCGGATTTTCGCTGACACTAAACCTACGGTGCAGCTCAGCGTGAAAAGCGCCCAGCCGCGCGAGGTGGAAGACGTAACGCAAAACGCAATCGTGCGCGACTATACGTTGGCGTGGCAGGCTATAACCACTTCTCTGGCCAACAATACGCTTCAGCCGCTGAATGAAAACTTCGCCGGCTTTGCTCTGGACAAGCTCACGCAGCGTGTGAAAGACCAGAAACAAAACGGCCTTACAACACGCATCATTGACCATGGGCACAAGGTGGACGCAATATTTTATTCACCTGACGGGGCGGCTATCGAACTGAAGGATACCGCCAGCATTGAAACTCAGGTGCTTGATGGAAGCACCGTGCTCCACTCAGACCAGGCACAAATCCAGTATTACGCCGTGATGACCGGTGCTGAAGACCGCTGGAAAGTGCGCGTACTTGAGAGTATGGCTAAGTAGCCTTTACTTGTGATCCGGGGCCTTGAATTCATAAATCGCGGCAGTTTTCTTTGGCTGCGGTCTGGCCAGCTCTTCAAGATGGTGGTAACCGGATTCCAGAGCGGCCGCGAAGGTGCTTTCCTGCCCCAGATAGAGGACCTTCGGCGAGCCAATTCTCTGCACGATACAGTGATGGATCGAAGGGTTCTCCTCATCGTCGGGCACGATGTCCGCTATATAGCCGCCTAACTGAACACGCGTTCCAAACCTTTGGCAGGTAGAGTCATAGTCGGAACTTGTATCCGTTTCAATCTTCAAGTTGCTCTTCGTCGTTCTCATAGCTAGTCCTTCTGCCGCACGGTCAATACGGGGCACTCAGCTTCAGCAATGACCCGGGCCGCGGTCGCCCAGGGCAGGTGCGAATTGATTTTCGCCGGCTCGGGATGGCGTGCTCCCAGCACAATCAGATCAGCGCGCATCTGTTGTGCAACTTCCAGAATGTTGGCTGAAGGCAATCCATACTTAAGAACACACACTGGTTTCCGCCACAGGCAGGCCTCCGGCGGCACCACGGAGTTGAGCTGTTGTGCAAGCTCTCTGCCATTTTTTCCGTTCGACGCAACCTTGTTCTCATCGGCCACGTGCAGGACTGTTAGCTCGGCGCCAAATTCATTGCAAAGCAGCGCGGCGTGCGCAGGCGCGGTTGATCCAGCTTCAAAATGCGTAGCCAGCAGCACTTTATTGATTTTCATCTCCCGGCTGTTGCAGGGCTTCACATCAGGGCCAACCGTAAGCACCGGACAAGAAACGTTACGAAAAACTTCTTCAGCTACGGAACCCAAGACGAGCCGGGGAATTCCATGGCGGCCATGCGACGCCAGCACCAGCAAATTAATTTCATTGCGCTTCACCACGTCGCTGATTACTTCCCATACCGCGCCTTGACGCAATGGCGTCTGGCTCGGCAGTCCCGTGAGAAGTCCATGCAGCACGTCCGCAACATTTTTTGTGTCTGATTCCGAGCCATTAAACGTGATGGAGAATGCATCCGGATCCAGCAGATTGTATGAGTCCGGCGAGTTTACGTGGATGGTGTGGACGCGTGAGGAATGCCTGTGCGCGATGGCTTGCGCATATTTTACGGCGGTTTCCGAGCCCGGAGAGAAATCGGTAGCCAAAAGAATGTTTTTTAGCGATAGCGCAGTAACTGCTTCAAGCGTGTTCATGAGGGCACCTCACTCATTGAGTGCCCAGTTTAATGAGGCAGTGACCACGGAGGATGTGACGCCGGTCACGCCAGATTGAAGTTCTCGGAAGAGAAAAGACCGGTTATGGGGCGCTAAAACCGCAGCCCAACGCGAGTTTATGGAGATCCGGCAGTGGGTGCTAGAGAATCAACAACAGGGTTTTCAAGAGCTTCCGCCGGCTGCCGCAAGCACTCAGCGAAACTCACCTTCTGAAAATGGGCGGCGCGTCGCTGGCATCAAAGGAATCTGACTCGTTTGTCAAAGCGGGCAAGCTTTGGATCAGGCGCAGGCAGCGGTTCCAGCGAAGCAACGCGTCATCGTTTCCTTGTGGACGTATTTTTTCAGCTTCCTCAAAACAGCGCATCGCGTTCTCAAAGCTGGCCATGAGAGAGTGCGCCGTGTGGCCGGCGCGTAGCTGGGCCTTGGCACGCCGCTCATGCAAAATGCCCTGATAATAGGATCGCTCGTAAGGGCTGGAGAGTTTTTCAAAGCAAGTCTGGGCTTCGTGGAATCCGTCAGAGAGAGTGCCTCTAAATTGGTCAGTGATGGCGAGACCTAACTGGCGCAACGCCATTTGATTTTCCGGGTCAATGGCCAGAATATCGCGGCAGATTGATTCCGCTTCCTCCGCCTGGTTCAGGTAACGATAGTGCTGTACTTTTGCCAGCGCCTCTGTAATGCCGTTCTTTGAGATTGCTTTTAGCTGCCGTTCCATAGGTCTTGTCGCTTACGCTCCAAACCGCCGGCAAGTCTCGTTGCCTGGAAAGGCATCTGCTGCCCGAAGCAGCGCTCGGCGCGCAAGCCGGCCTCGCGCGTTGAGCGATCTTTTTTAACCACTGTTACAATTCTAATCCGATTTTGGCGCGCCGCGTATCTTGCGCACCAATTTCATGATGGGATCGTAATATTCATCCACCACACGCTCTTTGAGAGGAATGATGGCATTGTCAGTGATGTGTATCTCTTCAGGGCAGACCTCAGTGCAGCACTTGGTAATGTTGCAATAACCGATGCCCAGCTCGTCTTTGAGAAGTTTGACTCGTGAGAGGTTGTCCAGCGGGTGCATTTCCAGCGATGCCACGCGCACGAAAAAGCGCGGCCCGCCAAACTCTTCTTTCTTGTGGTGGTCGCGCACAACGTGGCAGACATTCTGGCACAGGAAACATTCAATGCACTTGCGGAACTCCTGCACCCGGTCCATATCTTCCTGATACATCTTCCAATCGGTCTTGGGCTTGGGCGAAAACGGCGGGATCTTTTTGTTGACGCGATAATTCCATGAGACGTCCGTGACGAGGTCTTTGATCACCGGGAATGACTTCATGGGATAGACGGTGATGGGCTTGTCGGTGGGCAGCGCGTCCATGCGAGTCTTGCAGGTGAGGCGGGGCTTGCCGTTGACTTCCGCGGAGCAGGAGCCGCACTTGCCGGCCTTGCAGTTCCACCGCACTGCGAGATCGGGCTCCAGGTGCACTTGAATGTAATGCAGCGCGTCAAGCACAACCATGCCCGGCGCGATCGGGACGGTATATTGCTTTGCTGCACCAGATTCCTGATCGCCGCGAAAGACCTCTAAGACCGCATCAGCCATGAATAACTCCTAGCTTCTATTTCTGTCGCTTCGCTCCAAACCGCCGGCGCGCCATGCCCGCCAGAGATTCTTCTGCCCTTGAGGCAAGCAGCTCGCCGCGCAAGCCGGGCTCGCTGCTATATCGATGCACCCGACGTAGCATGCTACGTCTCTACGTTAAGTGACTCGATTCGTGCTTGCACCTGTCGTTCTGCCTATTTCTCTTCTGCCAGCAACTCATTCAATTCGCCCGGAATAGCATCCACCGGGGTTTGCTGCAATTTCATTCCTGCTCCATCGCGCGTGATCAAGTTGTGCTGTTTGCCCCAGACTTGTTCGTCCAGTTTGGGAAAGTCGATGCGGCTATGCGCGCCGCGGCTTTCCTTGCGGGCCATGGCGCTCCGGGTCACTGCCTCTGAGACCGTGAGCATCGATTTCAAATCCTTTGAGAGATGCCAGCCGGGATTAAACAACCGTGAGCCTTCCACGCGCACACGCGCGGCGCGGGCTTTCAGCTTTTCCAGTTCGCCCATGGCCTTGTTCATGTCTTCTTCCACGCGGAAGATACCGACCAGGTTCTGCATCACTTCCTGCAGGTCACGATGAACAGAGTAAGGATTCTCGCCCTGACCACGGTCGAACGGCGCAAGCATGTCGCGTTCAGCCTCGACTATCTGCTGATCGTCGATCGAAGCGGCAGGCGCTTTGCTGGCGTATGCGGCAGCGCCCAATCCTGCGCGGCGGCCGAATACCAGAAGATCAGACAACGAATTTCCGCCAAGACGGTTGGCGCCGTGGAGTCCTGCGGCAGCTTCGCCCGCGGCAAAAAGTCCGGGCAGTGATGACGCAGCAGTTTCGGCTTCCACGCGGATTCCTCCCATCATGTAATGGCAGGTGGGACCTACTTCCATTGGGCCTTTGGTGATATCCACGTCCGCCAGTTCCTTGAACTGGTGATACATGCTGGGCAGCTTCTGCTTCACGTATTCAGCGGGCTTGTGGGATATATCCAGATACGCGCCGCCATGCTCGCTGCCGCGCCCTTCTCGGACTTCGGTATAGATGGAGCGCGCAACCACGTCGCGGGTGGAGAGTTCCATGCGTTTGGGATCGTATTTCTCCATGAAGCGCTGCCCGTCTTTGTTGCGAAGAATGCCGCCTTCGCCGCGAACGGCTTCCGTGACCAGGATTCCCTGCACGCCCGGAGGCCAGACCATCCCGGTGGGATGGAACTGTACAAATTCCATATCGAGCAATTCCGCGCCAGCGTCATAGGCGAGCGCCATGCCATCGCCGGTGTACTCCCAGGAATTTGAAGTGACGCGCCACGCCTTGCCAATGCCCCCGGTCGCCATCACCACCGCTTTAGCCTTCAGCACCACGAAGCGGCCTTGCTCCCGCCAATATCCGAAAGCGCCCACAACGCGCTTACCGTCGGTCAGCAAGCGGATGATGGTGCATTCCATGAAAACATCAAAGCCCATCTGCACGCCGCGGTCCTGTAGCGTGCGGATCATCTCCAGGCCGGTGCGGTCGCCAACATGGCAGAGGCGCTTAAACGTATGGCCGCCGAAGGCGCGCTGCAGAATGTCGCCGTCAGACGTGCGATCAAAGAGCGCGCCCCACTGCTCCAGTTCGCGGACACGCTCAGGCGCTTCCTGGGCGTGGAGCTGGGCCATGCGCCAGTTGTTCATTAGCTTGCCGCCCCGCATAGTGTCACGGAAGTGTGTGCGCCAGCTATCGGCCTTGTCCACGTTGGCCATGGCGGCAGCGATTCCGCCTTCCGCCATTACAGTGTGCGCCTTGCCCAGCAGAGATTTGGAGACCACGGCAACGCGAGCGCCTGCGGCAAGGCCTTCAATCGCCGCTCGCAGGCCCGCGCCGCCCGCGCCAATGATCAGGACGTCATGCTCATGGGTTTCATACTTCGTCTGGTTCGTCACAATATTCTAAAATCCTTGATCATGCCGCTGGCCACCATGCGGACATAGAAATCGGCAAATCCAACCGTAATCAAACTGCACCAGGCATACAGCATGTGGCGTTCATTGAGGAAGCTGGCTTTCTTCCATGCGCCATGACGCCCGCGATTGGTGACGGTGCAGGAAAAGCAATCCAGTTTGCCGCCGATCAGGTGCCGCAGCGAGTGGCAGGAGAGCAGATAGAGCGTGAGCAGGATGATGTTGACGAGCAACACCAGTGATCCTACGCCGATGCCAAAATGAAGTTTTTGATCTGGGCCCGGAAACCAGAAAGCGCGTATGGCGTCATACCAGAGAAAGCACAGGAAGACGATGGCCCCATAGAGAAAATAACGATGGAGATTTTGCAGGATGAAAGGAAACCTGGTTTCGCCGCGATAGTTGCGGTTTGCCGGTTCGCCCACGGCGCAGCCCGGTGGGTCCATGAAGAACGCGCGGTAATAAGCCTTGCGATAGTAGTAACAGGTGACGCGGAACCCGAGAGGGAATGCCAGGATCAGAAGCGCCGGCGACAGATGCCACCATGAAATGTTAAGCAACGGAGAGTAAAAGGGCGAGAGATATGGATCTGACCAATAAAATTTTCCTTCGAAGGCGCGCCAAGTGGCGTACAGGCCGAATCCACCAAGAAGTATGATGACGGGGATGTTCTCCATCCACCAGGCGTCGCGGCGCAACGTGCGGCCCAGGCCGACCGGCACAGCAGAGCTTCTTTCTGCCAAACTTCACCTCCAAGGGTGAATTGAAAACTGATTAGTGTAGCAAATGAGGCTTGTTCTAACATCCCGATTCCCGCGCAGCGGGAGAGGGAGCCCTATCGTGACAAGGAACGGCAGCTACGGATTGAAAAGTACCCGTGGCAGTGCGGAAATGAAAAAATTAGTGCGCCTAAAGATCGCCGCGCTTATAGGGCTGCGCTCGGGATCGTAGAAAAACGCTCACCCGATCTCTTGAGCCTTCCTCGCTGCCACCACCCTGGGGATTCCCTGTAAGTCCGCCGTGACCTGAATGTCTTGCCACCCCGCAAGCAGACTACGCACCTTTTCTTCTTCTGAGTAGCCGATTTCTGCAACGAACCAGCCGCCGAGCCGCAGAGCGGCATGCGCTTGTGGGATCAACCGTCGATAGATTTCCATTCCTTCACGACCGGAAAAGACTGCGATTTTGGGCTCGAATTCGCGTACCTGCTTCTGAACCTTGTCGGCATCGGCTTCGCCCACATAGGGTGGGTTGGAAATGATAAAGTCGAACTTTTCGCCTGCATAGACGGCCAGAAGGTCGGACTTACGGAAAAGCACTTTCCCGCCCAGAGCGAGGCGGGCAGCGTTGGTCCGTGCCATTTCCAGCGCGTCGTCAGAGATATCGCAGGCATGGATTTCTGCGTGCGGCAGCTCACTGGCCAGCGCCAGGGCAATGCATCCGGAGCCCGTGCCCACGTCTAAGAGCTTCAGGCGGCCGGGGCCGTCGAACTGATATTCCTTCACCAGCTCAAGCACAGTTTCAACCACGTGCTCGGTTTCCGGGCGAGGGATCAGTACCGCGGGCGAAACCAGCAGATCAAGCCCCCAGAACTCCTGATGTCCGGTGATGTACTGCGTGGGACAGCCGCGGGCCCGCTCGCGAATGACTTCGTCGTAGCGAGATTGGTCGTCTTCGTCCAGCTCGCGCTCAGGATGGGCGTAGAGATACGCGCGTTCGCGGTTGAGGACAAACAAGAGCAACAACTCGGCATTCAGGCGCGGAGAAGGAACGTCATTCTCAATGAAGATCTGGTACGCGGAATCAACGGCCTGTTTGAGTTGCATGCCGGGGAACTGTACCGCAAAGGACGTTAATGACGCAAAGGAGCTTTCTGAAATCTCGAACGATGTGAGAGGTCCTTACTCGCTGGAAATGGTTGAAGCCGAAAAAATGGTGGACCCGATGCGCCAATGACAATAGGGGGGCCTCGCTGCGTTCGGAATTTCTGAAACAGATCACGTGGCATCGTCCCACAGGCACGGCCATGCTGTCCCCTAAGCGACTACGCCCGCCGACTCGTTCTTCAGCTTCTCTGCCTGGTAATGCGTGGTCAGCGCGTCCAGAACGGGCTGGAGCTTGCCGTCCATTACGTCAGAAAGCTGGTGCAGCGTGAGGCCGATGCGATGGTCGGTCATGCGGTTCTGGGGAAAATTGTAAGTGCGGATCTTTTCGCTGCGATCGCCGCTGCCTACTTGCGCTTTCCGTTCCTTGGCCAGCGCCTGTTGCTGCCGTTCCATCTCCTGCTCATAGAGACGGGCGCGGAGCACGCGCATACCTTTTTCGCGGTTCTTGATCTGCGATTTTTCGTCCTGGCAGCTGACTACCGTATTGGTCGGCAGGTGAGTAATGCGAACGGCAGAGTAAGTTGTGTTTACCGACTGACCGCCCGGTCCTGAGGAGCAGAACGTATCGATGCGCAGATCTTTGGCTTCAATTTTGATGTCCACGTCTTCAGCTTCCGGCAGCACGGCAACTGTTACGGCAGAAGTATGTACGCGGCCTTGCTGCTCGGTTGCGGGAACGCGCTGTACGCGATGCACGCCGCTTTCATACTTCAGGCGCGAATACACGCCTTTGCCTTCAATAATGGCGATAACTTCTTTCAGGCCGCCCACGCCAGATTCCGATGTTGACAGCACTTCCACCTTCCAGCGCTGAGTTTCAGCATAGCGGGTGTACATGCGGAACATTTCCGCGGCAAAGAGCGTGGCTTCGTCGCCACCAGTGCCGGCGCGGATTTCCAGCACTACGTTCTTTTCGTCATTGGGATCTTTGGGCACCAGCAGGGCCTTCAGATCATTTTCGACCTGAGTAAGCCGCTCGCCCAGACGTGTCAGCTCTTCCTGCGCATAAGCGCGCAGTTCGGCATCGGACTCCTCGGCTACCATGGCCTTGCTTTCCTCGATCCCGCGCGTCAGGTCTTTATACTCGCGATACTTCTCAACGATCTCTGCTACCTCGCTGTGGGCCTTGGCGGTCTTCTGGTAACGCGACGAATCGCCGATCACCTCTGGCGACGAGAGCGCCTTGGTAAGTTCGTCGTATTTGGCTTCGATTTGGTTTAGTCTTTCGAACATATATTTTGTCGCTTCGCTCCAAACCGCTTTAAGAGCGTCTTCCTTGAAAAAGCTTTCCGCCCTGCATCACGCCGCTCGGCGGCCACTGGCCTCGTGGCTTTCATTCTGTCGCTGCGCTCCCAACCGCTCCGGAGCTTGACCGCCTCAGGATTTCCAAGGCTCCTATCGCAGCTGGCTCGGCGCGCTAGTCGGCCTCGCCAGTAAGATTTTACTACTTCCTTTTAAGATAGCCTCGGTTAGGCCGCGGCTCCACGTGCCTGGCGTGATTTATCGACAAAAGCCAACCATGCCTTAGAGCATGCGCCCGCATTTTCCACCAGCGGCATGTGCCCGGAGCCGGGGATGATCATGACTTCAGAGTTCTTGATGCCCTTGCGGAACAGATCGGCGCTGGAAACATGCAGAACACGGTCCTGGTCACCCCAAACGATCCATGCCGGCGCTGTGACGTTGACCAACCGTTCTGCGAGAGGCGGGTCGTTCGCCTGCATCTCCGCGAAAATCTTTGCCGACTTGGCTGAATTGCGGATGGCATGATCGGCCAGGTAATTCAATACGGCTTTTGGCGCATAGGGCCGTTTGGCAAATACGTTGTTCAACAGGCGATCAAATTCCGGGCGCGTGGTGGCCACCAGCCAGTTGTCGCCTTTGGCTACGTCGCGAAAAAGCTCGCTTGGCTCCGGCTCAACCATGCCATGCGGAGCGATTAGTCCCAGCGTAATGATTTCATCCGGATAACGCGCAGCATAGGCCGACGAGATAAAGCCGCCCATGGAATGCCCGACTAGATGCACCCGCTTCAACCCGAGGGCAGACAGGAATTGATGCAGGCGCTCTATCTGGGCTATATAGCCATAAGAAGCACTGTCTATCCGTGTGCTTGCGCCCCAACCCGGCTGGTCGGGCGCTATCACGCGATAACGCTTCGTCAATGGCTTGGCAAAACGGTTCCAGCTATCGGCCGATGCGCCAAATCCATGCAGCAGCACCACCGGTTCTCCGTGGCCACCTTCGGAATAAACAACGCGATGGTCGCCGACTTGGATTACACGGCGCTTCAGTCCGCAGGTAAAGCGTTCCAGGCCGATCAGCATGGTCGCTAAATTTGCCATGATTTTCCTCCCGCTCAAATGCTGTCGCGAACACACGACTGCGCAACAAGACGTGGCATGCCACGTCTCTACGTCGAAATTCTAGGCGATGACTAACTCGCCGCCATTCTTTTTTTCTAATTCCATCGCAAGATCAAGGGCTTTGATGGCGCATTCTACCTGATCGTCTGTGGGCGGCTGGGTAGTGATGCGCTGGAGCCACAAGCCCGGCTTGGTGAGCAGGGCGAAGAATGATTTTCCATGCTTGGCGGAGAAGCGAATCATTTCGTACGAAACGGAGGCGATGACCGGGAGGAACACGACGCGAAGAGCAAACTTGGCCCAGAATCCCTGAACCGGAAACGCGGCGTAGACAAAAATCGAAAGCAGCATGATCGTCATCAGGAAGCTGGTGCCGCAGCGCGGATGGTACGTGGAATATTTTTGTGCGTCGGCAATGGAGGGCATGCCGCTGTCCTCAAAAGCAAAAACGGTTTTATGCTCCGCGCCGTGGTAGCGATAGACGCGCCTGATGTCGGCCCACAAAGAGATTCCCCAGATGAATAGCAGGAACAAAGCGATGCGGATCAGGCCATCGACCAGCGTAAAGGCGAAATTATTGTTCAACGTGTGCCAGTGCGACTTGATGCCAGTGGCGGCAGCCAGTGGAACAAACTTGTACATGAAGATGAAAAAGCCGATCGAGACGACCATGCTGCCGATCATGGCCCAGGAGCCGATCTCGGGCTTCTTCTCGCCTTCTTCTTTGGCGATTTCTTCCAAGCCGACGTTCAAAGAAAATTTTGAGGCAACAAAGCCCAGACGCATGGCCTGTCCGAGTGTTGCCAGTCCACGGACAAAAGGCCATCCCATCCATGGGTGCTTTTCTGATGGCCGCTGCAAGGTCTCGCTGTGCGTGGTGATTTCTCCGCCGGGCTTGCGGATGGCAATGCCCCACGCATGCGGTGAGCGCATCATTACGCCTTCCATCACGGCCTGGCCGCCGACGAGGGTCTCCTCTCCGCTTTCAAGGGCGGGAAGCAATTGCAAAGCAGCAAGAAAACGCAGGAATGGACGCCAGTATCTCATTGGTTTATTAGATGATCCGCAACAAGCCGCAGCTCCAAGAGACTGGCGCAGGGGCTAAAAGTGCCTTCTAAAACAGTATTTTACGGGAATACTGGAGAAAAGGACAGGAGAAACGGCAATTGCTATCCTCATAGTAATGCAGGCTTTTGCCCAAACCGCCGACGCCGTGGCCGCCACCACCAAGAAGCTGGAGAAGGTCCGGCTGGTCGCAGAATACTTCCGTTCGCGCTCGGTGGATGAGGCCGCACAGGCTGCGGTATTTCTTTCCGGTCGCGCTTTTCCCGCCTGGGAAGAGCGGACATTGCAGGTTGGCGGAACTTTGTTGTGGCGTGCCGTAGGAGAAATATCCGGCAAGGGAGAGGTGGCGCTAACGGCGGCTTATCGTCGGCATGGCGATCTGGGGGCAACGACGCAAGAAATTTTGGAAGGCAGCACTCCGGCGCGGAGTTCATTGTCGGTTGCGGAGCTGGCTTCCGCGTTCGATGAGTTGGCTCGAACATCCGCATCGGCGCACAAGCTTAGTTTGCTTCAGGATCTGCTGCGGCGGGCTACGGCGGTCGAAGCCAAATACGTGATCAAAATCATCAGTGGCGATCTGCGCCTTGGGCTCCGGGAAAGCCTGGTGGAAGAAGCGATAGCCAAAGCTTTCGATGAAAACGTCAAGGCGGTTCAACGGGCCAACATGCTGCTGGGCGACATACGTGAAGCTTTGCGGCTGGCGGCCGAGCACGAGCTTGATCAGGCGCGGATGCGGTTATTCCATCCCATTGGCTTCATGCTGGCCAGCCCGGCGCAGGACGCCGAAGAAGCGCTTTCCTACTTTGATCGCGCAGCGGTGGAAGACAAATATGACGGTATACGCGCGCAGGCGCACGTGGGAGGCAAAGACGATCCGCGCGTGCGACTGTTTTCGCGGACATTGGACGAAATCAGCCTGGCATTTCCTGAACTGCCTCCGGCTCTGCGAGCTTTTCCCGAGCCTTTGATCCTTGACGGGGAGATCCTGGCCTGGGGTCCTGACACGGCGCAGGCGCTGCCCTTCTCGGAGTTGCAAAAGCGGTTAGGTCGCAAAAAAGTCTCTGAAGACATGTTGCGCCGGGTCCCCGTGGTTTACATGGCATTCGATGTCCTTTACGCCCGTGGGGAACTGCTGATCGAGAAACCGCTGGAAGAAAGAAGAAAGATTCTTGAGCAAAGCTTTGCATCGGCGCCAAAAGATGGCTTCATCGTGGAACATGACATGGCCACGGAGAATCCGCAGGGCAGGCTCGTCTTTGAGCCGGCGTTTTTTGAATCAACGACCGGAACAAGAAGCGGAGCGCCGCGCGTGGTCCTTGCGCCCGCTGTAACGGCGGAATCGCCGGAAAATCTGGAAGAAATATTTTCAGCCGCGCAGGCCCGCGGCAATGAAGGCCTGATGATCAAGGACCTGACATCTCCTTACACACCGGGACGGCGCGGCAAGTCATGGCTGAAGCTGAAGAAAGAGCTGGCCACACTGGATGTCGTCGTTACAGCCGTGGAGTGGGGCCACGGCAAGCGCAACAAGGTGCTGAGCGACTATACGTTCGCAGTGCGTGATGGCGACAAGCTGTTGAATGTGGGCAAAGCCTATTCCGGGTTGACCGATGCTGAGATCGCCGAGATGACCGAATGGTTCAAGGCCCATACGATTGATGACCAGGGCTTCCGGCGGACGGTTGAGCCGAAGATTGTGCTTGAAGTGGCTTTCAATAACATGATGCGCTCCAGCCGGCATGAGAGCGGCTACGCGCTGCGTTTTCCGCGCATCTTGCGCCTTCGCACAGACAAATCAGCAGACGAGATTGATACGCTGGAGACAGTAAAAGGAATATTTGCCCGGCAGGCGAGCGGCGCGAAGCAGAAGGAAGTTGGCTAGCGGCGGAGCTTGAGCGGTTCATGCATGCTTTTGCTGCTGCCGATGGGAATCACGCAACCATGGGCAATTTCGCAGTCGCCATTCTCAAATTGAATGGTCGTGTGCATGATGTGGTATTCAAGGTTCAGCAGATCTTTTACCCGGCGCAGGATGATTTCGCTTTCGGAAAGCGTCATGTCATCGATTCGCACATGGCAGGATAGCGCGTGAGTATCTGACCCAATGCTCCAGACGTGGACGTCGTGAACGTCGCGCACCCCGGCAACTTCTGTCAGGCTGGCGGTAATGCGCTCAGCGGAAAGTCCTTGCGGTGCTCCTTCCAGAAGAATATTCAGGGTTTCACGAATGATGCCGAAGGATGACCAAAGGATCAGGCAGGCAATCCCGACGGAAAGCGCCGGATCGACCCAGGTCCTTCCAGTCAACATAATGATCCAGCCGCCGACGATCACTGCGGCGGTGGAAAGGGTGTCACCCAGCTGGTGAATGAAGGCGCTGCGGATGTTTACGTCATGCGCGGCGCGGAACAGCACCCATGAGATGGCTCCGTTCATCAGCACGCCAACCACGGCAACCCAGATCATGATGCCCGGATGGACCAGGACCGGGTGCCTCATTCTAAGAAAGGCTTCATAAAAGATGTAAAAGGCGATAGCCACCAGCGTAAGGGCATTCACGAAGGCCGCCAGCACGCCAGCGCGGTGATAACCGAACGTTTTGGTCGCGCTGGGCGGGCGCGTTTGGATGAAAACCGCGACCCATGACAGCAATAGCGCCAGCAGGTCAGTTACGTTGTGACCGGATTCAGAGAGCAGCGCCAGACTGTGGGCGCGAATTCCGGCAAACAGAGTGATCAGCACATACGCAAAAGTGGCCGCAAGCGAATAGCGCAGAGCTCTGGAGCTCAGCGGTGCGTGCGGATGCGAGTGCGTATGGGCCATAACTTCCAGTTTACCGCCGAATGATGCGGGATTCGAGCTTATCTGCAGTGTGAGAACCTGAATCCACACTTACGTACGCAGATACTCATTTTGGGTACTTCGCGCAATTTGCTCTTTCTGCGTCGAGCGATTCTTATGCAGCTCGTCCGCCAAAGCTATACCTTTTAACGGGTTACAACGCCAATAGTAATATGCGCTGCCATCCGCATTGCCCGAAAAGTGCATCAGATTAGCATAGGGTTGGTGTGTTCATTCCGGGAAAATCCCCAACATTCGACCACCTGATTGGGAGCATGCAGATGAAAATTCCGATTTACGTTCTAGGTTTTGGATTTGTATTGTCCGTTGCCGCATTGACCGCGCAGACCGCGCAACCACAGCAGCCGGCAACCCCGGTGAGCCCGAGCACTCCGGCTACCCACGTCGGCGATGGCGCCCAGAGTAAGGCAGGAACCCCGGTGCAGCCCACCACAACCGCTCCTTCAACCTCGGGAGGCGTAGCAGGGGCAGCAAATTCCAGCACTGCGCAGACGCCGGACGTACAAGATTCTGCTGGCGGCATAAGCAACATGACTGACTCAGATCTGCAAAGCCAGATCCAGAACGCCCTAAGCAAGGAGCCCACGCTCACAGGCGACAGCCCGCGCGTAAATGTCTCCGGAGACACGGTGGAATTGGCGGGCAATGTGGGTACCAACAAAGAGAAGATCACCGCGACGAGAATCGTTCAGTCCTATACCGGCAGCAAGAAGCTGGTCAACAAACTCACGATCAGCCCGCGAAGTGAGAAATCGTCGCCGGCGTCAACGGAAAATCCGGGCAGTACAGCTAATCCCGCGAACAATCCTGAGCCCAATAAGGGTACGCCGCCTTCGAGCTCTAAGCCGCCTCTCAGATAGAGGAGACGGTCGGAAACAATCAGTAAGGAAAACTTGCCTGCGGCGGATCGGCAGCAGTGTTGCCAGTAGATGCATTTGCTGCCGATTTAGCTTTGAGACGAAACTTAGCTCCTTCCAGGCGAAGCAGTTTCTCCTTTGTGCTAAGACCGCCGCCGTAACCCGTGAGCGTTCCGTCTGCTCCCAAAACCCTGTGGCAGGGAACGATGATGGCGATGGGATTGTCATGATTTGCCTGGCCCACAGCTCGGAAGGCATTGGGGCGGCCAATGGCGGAAGCGATATCGGCATAAGAACAGGTCTGACCGTAAGGAATACGCAGCAGCGCCTGCCAGCAGTCTTTCTGGAACTGCGTTCCAACCAGGTCGAGAGCGAAGGTGAATTCACGCAGCTCTCCGTGAAAATACGCTTCCAATTGCGAAACATAAGGCTGGAGATGTTCTGGTGATTCGACCCATGTTTCATCCTCGGCGGGAGGCGGCAGCTTGCCTTTGTAGAACTGCACACAGCGCAGGCCTTTTGAGGTGGCGGCGAGCAGCAAGGGCCCTACTACCAAGGAATCAATCCGGGTGAAATAAACAGTTCTTAATTCCGGCATATGAGAAGTTTAGCAGCGCACGGCATGCGAAATAAAAATTCCAGCAGGTGCTCTGACCTTACAACACGGGATGACTCAATCACATCTATTTCAACACTGCTGCTAATACGGTGGCTGTGTTTCATTTTGAAAGTAATTTCAAGCAGTGTTCTGCTGGCTGCGTGCAGTAAACGAGTGGTTTGCACGGATTTCAGGCCAGAGGGTTCCCAGGGTCAGGTAGTACCGACAGTCGTTTGCGGCCTCGTTACTTCAAGTTTTGGGCTCCCTCCTCGCTGATTTCTCTACGCCATCCGAGAGCTTCCTCAGAACATTGACAGGTGAAGGGAACCAAGGGAACCATGGATATCCGCGGTATATTGCTGGCCAACTCAGAGCAGAATGCAACAGGAAACCAGGCGCTGGATGCTCCCCTGTCAACTCTGGATGTGGCGGGCAAGAGCACGCTCCAGCGGATGGCTGAGCGGCTACAGCAATACGGGATCTCGCAAGTGAGCGCAGTTGTGGAAGCTACAGCCCCTTCAGGTATACGTAACTTTGGTCTCACCTCAGATGTAACCTGCATGCCTGCTGCTCTCGACCGTTTCTGGAGAACCGCTGAGTCTGTGTTCAATGACATGGCCCAGAGCGGCGCGGAACTGGTAATCCTGATCCGGCTTGGAGGTTATGCTGAAGTCGATTTTGAGAAGCTGGTCCAGTTCCACATTGACCGCAAGGAACGCGTTACGCGCATGGCATCGGACGATCAGATGCTGGAAATCTTCTGCATCAGCGCCTCGCGCAGGAATGACGCTGCTTCGCTCTTCCGGACTCAGCTGGCGCACTGCCGCAGTGAATGTCCCGCCCTACAGCATGATGGCTACCTGAATCCGCTGGCCACTGCGCGCGATTTGCGGCAACTTGCCATTGACATCCTTACCCGGCAGACGCAAACGTGCCCGGCCGGAAAAGAAATCAAGCCCGGAGTATGGACCGCGCCCGGCGCCATGATTGAAAAAGGCGCGCGTGTTCTTGCGCCCGCATTTGTTGGATCGCTGGCTCGTATTCGCTCCGGCGCGGTTATTACGCGGTGCAGTTCTGTGGAGCGGCACGCGGAAGTTGACTGCGGCACCGTGATTGAAAACTCCACCGTCCTGCCATTTTCTTACGTGGGAGCAGGGCTCGATCTGGCGCATTCGATTGCCGGCGTGGGCCGCATCGTCAACTTGCATCGCGACGTGACAGTGGACATCATTGATCCCAAGCTTGTCGCGTCGATGTCGGTGGCATCAGGAAAAAGATTTGTGACCAGTGCGGCTGAAGCGCTTACCTACCTGCCGAAACTGGCTTTCCAGGGCATGTTCGCCAGCAGGAAAACAGAGAAAACTGACCTTCACACTACATTGCGGAAGACGTCGCCCGCGTTGGGTACGGCCGCCGGATTTGAAACTTCCGCCTGTGACACTGAAGCATCCCACAAGTTCCCTAACATGGTTGTCGCGAGGAGATATGGACATCAATAGCAGACCTGTCGTCGTAAAAAGAATGCCGGAGCGCCTGAACTCGCGCACAGCGCGAGAGTTTCTTCGTGACGTGCGTCCTTTTCTTGCGGCTGACCGTCCGCAACTGGTTTTCGACCTTTCGCTGGTAGCGCAGATTGACGCTTCCGGTGTGGAGATGCTGTTGAAATGCATGTCTGAGGCGCACAAGCGCGATGGCGACGTGAAGCTTGCTTCGCTCTCTGACCAGGCCGCTGTTGTGCTGGAGCTCACACGCACGGAGCGACTCTTTGAAATCTATGAAACATCAACCGAGGCGGCCCGCAGCTTCAGCGGATTTCTGCCCAACGCCATGCGGCAGCAACTTCTACACAACAAACGTCCCCAACCTCTTGCAGCATAGAGATACAGCGTGATGCCGCAATCTGAAAGCGTTATCACTCTCACACCGGCCGACGCCAGCGTTGCAGCCGCCCAAGCGCGTCCGCAGCGCAGCGACCGCTCCACCATGCTGAATGGCAGCGCCATCATGCTTGTTGCCATGATGCTGGTGAACATTTTCAACTTCGCCTACAACATGGTCATGGCCCGCATGCTGGGCCCGGGCGCGTTTGGCAATATCAATGCCGCCGTTACGCTGCTTCTGCTTGCTTCGTGCATCAGTCTGGCGTTCCAGTTGGTATGCGCCAAGTTCGTGGCCAGAAATCATGCTGATTCCAGCAAGGCGGCGGTGGTCCACAGCCTGCTCGGCAAAGCGTGGATGGCCAGTCTTGCTCTGGGCGGTGTACTTTTTCTGGCACAGAAACCCGTTGCAACGTATCTGAACGTTCCCAGTCCATGGATCATTGGCCTTCTCGCGATTGGCATTGCGGCCTATGCGCCGCTGGGCGTCAAGCGTGGCGCGATGCAGGGCGTCTGCGCGTTCCCACGGTTGGGCACGAACTTTGTTCTTGAAGCAGGTATCCGCTTCTTTCTGGGCGCGGGATTGGTGGTGGCCGGCTATGGAGTTCTCGGGGCAGTTGGCGCGATTTCGGCTTCGGTCATCGCGGCATGTTTTATTCCGCGAATCCCGGCGCAACTGCGTGTAAAGGCCAGCACGGCTGAGCCGCCATCGTATGCAGAGGCTGTGCAGGCGATTGTGTTCTTTGTGGGCCAGGTCATCATCAACAATATTGATATTTTGTTGGTAAAGCATTTCTTTCCCTCGGATCCTGCGGGTGTTTACGCTGCCATCTCACAGATTGGCCGGCTGCTCTATTTCGCTTCGTGGTTCGGTGTGGTCAACGCCATGTTTCCTGTGGCCGCGGCTGCCAGCCCGGAGCACAAGAAAGCCCACGGCATTGGCCTGCCCTTGCTGCTGGTGCTGGGCCTTTCATTGATATTCATTGCCGCTGCCGCGCTCTTTCCACACTTGATCATGGGTGTGATCTTTGGTTCGCGCTTTATTGAAATCGGCTGGCTGCTGGCTCTCTATGCCGCTGCCACGGCGCTGTATTCGCTGAGCGTTGTGTTCATCGCCTATGAAATGTCGCGGCGCATCGCCAACACGGGCTGGCTGCAACTGATCTTCAGCGGCGCTCTGGTGCTGGGCATCGGACTGTTCCACGGTTCGTTGCATGAAGTCATCATGGTGCGGGTCGTCTTGATGGCTGCGATGCTGGCGCTCGTCGCGCTGCCGTTTCTGCGCCGCCATAACAAGCCGGAGCTGGTTGAGGCCATATGAGAAAGCTGCGTCGTCTAACTGAAGCTGAGATCATCGCGGAGTTCCTTCGCGGCGAGTTTTTCCATAAGGAATATGACGCGGACCGCGATCGCTTTGCGTCGCTGGTCGAACAGCCGAACCTTACCGACGCCCAGGAAAACGAAATCCGCCGCATCCTGCTCTTCCGCCGCCGAGACACCATGTGGTGGGAGCTTCCTGAAGACCGGCAGTGGTGGGAGATTGAGTTTGAGCCGGAAGACGTGGAGCTGGTCAGCGTTTTTCCGCGAGCGCACTGGAGAAAGATCGCGCGCGGCAACTTCAGGGCCTTGGACGTGGCGGCTCGCATCCGGCAGCTCAAAGAGACCGAGCCGAACGAGTTCGTCAAAAAGATTTCCGATATCTGCTCCAATCTTTCCTCCGATCTGCCGCAGGGGATGGTCATCTTCCTGGGCATTGACGAAGAGCGCCCGGTCACGCTGCTGGAAGGCAACCATCGCTTTATAGCCGCTTTGCTGGCCGGCGGCCCGCAGCACCTTAGAAACGCCAGAATGGTGGCCGTTTTCTCCCCTCATATGGAAAAGTGCTGCTGGTATAAAACCAACCTCAAGACACTAGCCCGCTGCCTCAAAAACCGCATCCAACATCATTGGGACAGAGACACTGATTTGGCCCGGCTGCTGGCGGCAACTGCCGGAACAGAGAACCTGGGCGCGTTTGCCGGAAACACTCGTCCCCTGAAGTTCAAGTAACGACGTTGAAAAGATGACGTTCGAATAATGACGTTCAAATAAGTTCAGAAACCAAAGTTCCCCGAGGTTTTTATGACAGTGCAATACCGAATCACGAGAATCCTGAGTACCCTGTTGCTTGCCGGACTGTGCTCCGCGCCGTTGCTCCGCGCGCAGCAGACGAACCCTGCTACACCGCAACAGGCGCCGGAAACCAGCCAGCAACCGCAGCAGCCCGGCGCAACGCAGCCGGCGCAGGCAATCCCGCCCGCGACGACGGACCAGGCGCAGCCTGCCAATGCCGCGCCGGCAACGTCTCCGGCACAGAATACGCAGCCCGTGGCTCCGGCAAACCAGAACCAGCCGCAGCAGCAGCCACAACAACAGCAGCAGCCGCTGACGCCGGGAACAAGCGTGAACCCATCGCAAGCGCCGCTTGCGCCCGTTACCACGTATCCAGACGCGTCAGGGGCGCAGCAGGACCAGACATCGCCCAACGCAGAGCCACAAACAACCACCACGGTTCCAGAAGCGCCAAAGCCCAAGCCGCAGTCTGAGCCCGTGGGCGCCGCGACCGCTGAAAGCGTTCCGACGGCGGGAGGCGCGGCAGCCAAGCCGGCCGGTATCGCCATTGCTCCAGCCAAGCAGCACCAGACACGCTCATTGCTGATCAAGATCGGCGCAGTGGTGGCCGCAGGCGCAGCTTTAGGAACGGTCTATGCGCTCAGCCACAGCACCTCGTCGATTCCTCCGGGCACAGGCGTAGCCGGGGTTACGGGAAGATAGTTTGTAACGGCAAGAGCTTATGCAGCACAACTGATATGGACGGGCCGAATCCAATGACTCATAGCGCTTCCAGTACTTTCAGCACCCCCTTGCTCATCTCTTTCTCTGGCGTGGATGGCTCAGGTAAATCCACGCAGATTGAGAGCCTGCGCTCAGCGCTGCACGCCGCCGGACTCAAGACCACGTTGCTGGCCTTCTGGGACAACGTGGTCGTCGGCGTGAAATACCGCGAGGGCTTCGTCCATAAGGTCTATAAGAGTGAGCGTGGCATTGGCGCTCCGGGCAAGCCGGTAAACCGCCGGGATAAAAACGTCCGCGGCTGGCACCTTACGCTGGCCCGTCATTTCCTTTATCTTCTCGACGCCATCCACCTCTGCCGCGTGGTGGCCCGCGCCAAAAAGAGCGGTGCGGACATCGTGATCCTGGACCGCTATATTTACGACGAGCTTTCCAACCTGAACCTGCATAACCCGCTGAGCAGGACGTTCGTGAAGTTTGTCCACGGCTTTGTGCCCCGGCCAGATATCGCCTACCTGCTCGACGCTGACCCGGTCGCCGCCTATGCGCGCAAGCCTGAGTATCCTGTGGACTTCATGAAGAAGTGCCGGCGCGCCTACTATGAACTGGCCGGGATCCTAAAGACCATGACCATAATCCCAGCTCTGAGCCTGCCGGACGCCAAATCGGCCGTGCTGCGTGCCGCCGAACGCGAACTGGCAGCCCAGGGGCGCTCGAAGGATCTGGTGTCTGGAAGCTTGTCAGCGGCGTAATCCCTCTCGAGCGCAGCGAGAGATCCCTATCACTTTCTAGTATGACGGTGATTCCGGCGTTCGATTTGCTGGAAGCCAAGTAGGTGTCAGGGAGCTTGTCAGCGGCGTAAGGTAGGCTAGAGCCAAGCGCTCCGGTAGGCCGTGGGGTAGTTCTATTCAGCCTCGTCAAAGCTCCTGGGCCATTTACGTGCCGCGTGGAAGACACGGAGAACCTCAACAGAGTCACCGCGGACGCGATAGGGAATGATGTAAGGAGTGCTGGGTACGACCAGCTCTCGCGTTCCGGCAACGCGGCCAGGTCGGCCCATCGCAGGATGCCTGGTAAGGCGATCCACGGCCGTGGCAATTGAAGCTACGATCTTCGCTGCAGCCCTTGGATTGTCGCGCGCGATATATTCCGCCTCAGCGTCGAGTTCCGCCAATGCCGCGCGTAGCCACCTAACCCGCATTCCGGGTCCACTTCTTCATAACCTTTTTCACGTCTCGTTCGGCAGCAAAATCGCCGCTGTCTGCCTCTTTGACGGCCTTTTTGATCTCGTCAATCTGCCAATCATTGAGCGCTATGTAGTCGCGAATGGCTTCGGCTGCCAGGAACGATCGGCTGCGCTGAGTAGAGGAAGCTAGCTTGTCCAACTGCTTCTTTAAACCAGCATCCAGCCGAAGGGTCAAAATTGTTGTACTCATGGCAATACAAAGTATACAACGTAATACATTCGAATATCCAACCCCCATGTGCATTATTTTCTACGCCCCCGAGCCGCAGCAGTTCCGCGATCTCCGTCTGCTTGCCTTCCAGCACCCAGGCGAGCGCCGTGGAGTTGAATTGCTGGTTACGAAGAGTGAAGTCTGCGCCGTGGCCGATCAGAAACTCGACCATCTGCTGTAACCATGGATGGCGGCCCAGTGCAGGCCAGGAGCGCCGAAGAAGCCGCGACAATTGATGTCAACGCCTTTTCCAGTAAAAACTTTGCCACCGGGGACATGCCCATTGCGGCGGCAATGTGCAACGCTTCAGAGATGAGATCCTGATAGCTTTCCGCAGAGGCGCTTGCCACTTACCATTGCTTAAATCGCGTGTGCGCGTCTGCGCCTGCGACGGACCGCAACGTGGTGGGAGACTCCCAGAAGGACCGCCGTTAAGAATGCGTCCCATGGAACGCGGACGAAAGCCGGGAGGATCGCGCACGGTAAGGATGCAGTCGCGCGTCATCGCCCGAGATCGGAAAAGGCAAATTAGTTGAACGACGGGATCTGCTGCGGGCCTTTGCCTTTTGCTGGTTGGGGCTTGTTGGCGTCTGGTTTGGAAGCGGCGACGGCCTGCTGTTGGGCGGCGGCCTCAGCGGCCTGGGCGTCAAGGATGCGCGTTTGCTGGTAGGTGTATGCGATGCGGTGAATGATGGTGATGGTGGAAAGCACGGCCAGAACCCAGAGCACGGGCGCCATGGCCCCAAAACGGGCAAACAACGCGCCGATAATGACCAGCACCACGCGCTCAGGACGCTCCATGAATCCGACCTTGCAGGAACCAATGAGCGATTCAGCGCGCGCGCGCGTGTAACTGACCATGACGGAGCTGACCATGACGAACGCGACCAGCACGAGATAAAAGAAATGATTGCCGCGGGCGTAGAAAACCAGCAGTCCGAAGAAGAGCGCGACGTCACTGTAGCGGTCGATGACGGAATCAAAGAACGCGCCGAAGGTTGTGACCTGTCCAGTGGCGCGCGCAACGCGGCCATCGACCATGTCAAAGATTCCGGCGCCGATGATCACCAGTCCGGCATACGGAAACAGCCGGCCATAGTTTGAAGTGTTGGCGTAGCCGAAAAGAATGGCGGCGATGGTGTTGATGACCAGTCCAAGAAAGGTGAGCACATTGGGGGAGATGCGGGTAAGCGCAAGGCCGCGAACGATCGCGTACAGCAGAACGCGGCAAGCTCGTCCAAAAGCGCCGGTCCAGGTCATGAAGCCTCGTCGTGAATGGTGGTCAACTGCAGGACCTCCAGTTCGCGCTTGCCGTTCGGGGTAACCACGGTGGCCATGTCGCCTACCTTTTTACCCATCAGGGATTTTCCGATCGGTGAAGTTGTGGAGATCAGCCCTTTGGTCACGTCCGATTCCTCGCTCGTTACCAAAGTATAAACAATCTCTTCTTCCTTGGTATTGTCGAAAACCTTTACCTTGGAACCAAACGCGACACGGTCCTTGGGGATGTTGGTAAGGTTCACCAGAGCGAGCTCAGACATGCGTTTTTTCAGCTGTCCAAGACGGGCGTTTACGAACTCCTGGCGCTGCTTGGCCATGTGGTATTCGGCGTTTTCGCTCAGGTCGCCCATGGCAACGGCCTTTTTGATCTCTTTGGGCAGCTCGTGCGTGAGCTCATGCTCCAGAAGTCGGATCTCTTCTTCCAGCTTCTTCTTGATATGTTCCGGCATAGTAGCGGAAGATTACTCCCCTCTGGCGCAAAATCGGCGGGTTGCGAAGGCCCATTATAAACCTTTCAGCCTGAATACGTTAACAGCCCAAAAGGGGTCGCGTCTGATTTTTTTCCGGCCAAGCAGCTGCTGAACAGAATGATTGTTGCTAAATGTTGTTAAAAAGTTTATAATGTTTTCTGTCTGGAGTTCCCCCGCAATATGTCCCATCTAGGTGTTCAATGAATGGTCAACTGAACTTTGCAATAGGCGACAAGGTAGTTTATCCGAATCATGGAGTCGGGGTAATAGAACAGATCAGCAGCCGCACAATAGGCCCGAACGTCCACAAGTTTTATCTTCTCAAAATCAAGGCCAGCAGCCTGAAAGTGGAAGTGCCTTTCAACAATGTTGGCATGGTAGGACTGCGCCCCGTGGTCAAGAATGGTGAAGTCATGAAGATTATCACCTTCCTGGTCGACGGCAAGTGCGATAACCATACGGACTGGAAGTTCCGCTTCAAAGAAAACTCCGACAAAATGCGTACCGGTTCGCTACTGGAAGTGGCCGTGGTGCTGAAAAGCCTTCTGCTTTTGGCCAAAGACAAGCCGCTCTCCTTCCGCGAAAAGAAAATGCTGGACCGCGCACGCTATCTGCTGGTGACCGAACTGGCCATGTCAAAGAACGTGGAAGAAGTGGAAATCGAAGACATGCTCAACAAAGCGCTTAGCAAGAGCAAGCTGAAGTTCCCTGAAGTGACGGCTGACGCCTAGGTTCTGAAGTCTCGACCCTGAGCTTGCCGAAGGGGAGAGATCCCTACCAACAGATTATTGACGTTTAAGGCAGGCCTAATCAGCCTGCCTTTTTGATGCAATGCAGCTTGCCGGATACCGTTTTACCCACGAGTTCAATCCGGAAATAGGGTTCCCTCGCTGACGCTCGGGACTTCGGATCGCTAATGCTCTGTTTTCCCATCCAGCAGCTCCAGCGCGTGCGGCAGGATTCCGATCACTGCCTGCAATGATTCCACCGCCGCTGAAGGACTCCCGGGCAAGTTGAGAAACAGCGTTCTTCCCCGCACGCCGCAGACCCCGCGACTCAACGCCGCAAACGGTGTCTTCTTTGCGCCTTCCTGCCGCATCTTTTCTTCCACGCCAACGATCCGTCGCTCAATCACGGCAAGCGTGCCTTCCGGAGTGACATCGCGCATGGCGATACCTGTTCCGCCGGTTGTCACCACCAGGCGCGTAAGTTCGCTGCACTCGATCAGGCGCGCGGCAATCGCATCTTTTTCATCGGGCAGCACAGACGTGTGAATCACCTTGAAGCCAGCGGCCTCAAGTTCGCGCACAATCGCCGGCCCGGATGCATCTTCACGTTTCCCGATGTACGACGAGTCGCTGATGGTCAGCACGGCGGCGGTTTTGGCGGATGCGGCGGTCACCGGCTAAGCTTCCAGAACGTTTTCTTCGGTGTCGCGATTGGCTTCGTCCAGCAGCCGCAGGCCTTCCAGCAAAATGCCTTGCGACGACTGGGTAATCGTCTGCTCGCTGCTGCTGCCGGCAAAGTCAATCTCAAAAGTTCCGGCAGTCCAGGTGAGCACCTTGTACACCGCAGGATCGCCTTTCAGATCGCCATAGACGGCGTGATTGATCTGCCCTTCAGTGAAATACATCTTGCACTTCTCGCCGCTGTTGGTGAGCGTGAGCGCGCAGGTTTTGCGGCCCATATCCAGCGACTGCAATAGGTCCAGCACGTTCATCTGCGCCAGGCTTCCGCGCAGCACAGATTCTCCCGGAGCTTCGCGCGCCATCTTCTCCAAAGAAATCTTGTCCACTACCTTCTTGATTCGGGCCGCAGCTTCCTTCAGGAAAAAAGGCTTCTCAATAAAATCTTCCACCGTATCCTGGACGGTCTTGAGCTTCTCATTAATATCAACCTTGCTGGCCATCAGGATCACCGGAATCCCAGCGCTGGCGTTGCGGCTCTTGATCTTTTGCAGCAACTGGCGGCCATCCATGCCGTTCATGGCGTAGTCGGCAATGATCAGGTCGGGCTTGTCTTCAATGGCTTTCAGCAGCGCATCGGCGGCATCGGTCATCGGCTGTACGGTTGAAAAATGCGCAAGGGCCTGCCGCAACATCTCCAAAACCATGGGATTGTCATCGACCAGCAGGACCTTAATATTGCTCGGCATGAGACCTATTTCTTCAGGCGATGGCTGGACGACTTCCGCTGATAGTCTCCGCTTTTTCCACCTGATTTACGCTGCAAAACTATTTCACGGATGGCGATTCCTTTATCCAGGGCTTTGCACATGTCATATACGGTTAGCGCAGCGACGGTGGCTGCCATCAGCGCCTCCATCTCCACTCCGGTCTGGGCGGTTGTGGCGGCTTTGGAGTTGACCTGAACGCCATTTTCGCACACCTCAGTGGTCACATCAATGAATGAGAGCGGCAGCGGATGGCACATTGGTATCAAGTCGCTCGTTCGCTTAGCCGCCGCAATCCCGGCAAATCTGGCTACTTCCAGTGGATTTCCCTTGGGATTTTGCGGCAGAGCCTTGAGGACTTCTTGCGACATCTCAATAAACGCAGACGCTTCCGCTTCGCGACGGCTGGCCGTTTTCCCCGACACGTCCACCATCTTGGCGCGCCCGGCAGAGTCATAGTGCGACAGCTTGCCAGTCGATTGTTTACGATCATCTGCCCGAGTTGAAGTCTTTTTGCTCATGACATTTACATTGCGACAATCTTTTACTTCACGACACCGTCCAACCCTGTCATCCTGAGCGGCACTCCGCGACGAAAGGAGCGAGGTAAAGTCGAAGGACCCCGACAACGTATCCTTTGCCATGCCGCATCAGGGAGTTCTCACGAGGAACTCCGGTACGCTCGTCCTCTCCTGAAACCTCACCGCATCACCACCGTTACCATCTCGCCTTTCGCCAGCTTCTCCCTGTCCGGGGGCACCACAAGATAGCAGTTTGCCCGCGCCGCCGCCAGCATATCGCCGGATCCCTGCCACGGCATCATTTCGACTTCAGGATCGTCTAACGCGCCATCAAGTCTCGCCGGCAGAAATCTTGTTAGACCTGTTTTGGTTTTGAAATCTTTCTTCAGTTTCGCCTTGGCCGACTTCATTCGCTCAGGCTCAGCGCCGCTAAGAGCTTCCACCATCTGCCGCGCGAATAGCTCAAACGTTACCATTACTGAAACAGGATTCCCCGGCAGCCCAAAGAAAGGAACTGCTCCGACCTCGCCAAACACCACCGGCTTTCCCGGCTGAATCAAGGCTCCGGTAAAAAAGAACTTTGCTCCCAAAGCCTTGAGCGCCTGCTCCACCAGATCAAACTTTCCCATGGAAACGCCACCGGACAGCAGAAGCATGTCCGCCTTGAGCCCTTCCTGGATCAACTCCGTGAGCTTGCCCTCTTCGTCCGGCGCAATGGGTAGCTGCACCGGCTCACCGCCGCATTCCGCCACCAGAGCCGCCAGGGAATAGCTGTTGCTGTTGCGGATCTGGCTTGGCCCCGGCTTCTCCGCAACCTCCACCAGTTCGTCTCCGGTGGAGAGAATCGCAACTTTCGGCTTGCGATATAGCTTCACACTGGCTTTGCCCGCGGCGGCCGCCAACGCAATCTGCGCCGATCCCAGGCGCACGCCATATGGTAAAAGCTCCTGTCCTACCTTGGCTTCTGCTCCGGCCGGCACAACGTTTTCACCCGCCACCACAGGGCGCTGTATCTCGACCAAGTCTTCGGTTCTCTTCTCTACCGTCTCTGGTTCAGCATGTCCTGCAATGTCCAGAATATGATCGTCGTCCGTGATGCTCCCGCGATTCTCCGATTCCTTTTGCGTTCCTTCGCGCTCTTCGTGGCTGATTTCCCGGCTTTTGCGCTCCGTGTATTCCACCATCACTACGGCATCAGAGCCCGCAGGGACAGCCGCTCCAGTCATGATTTCTACGGCTTCGCCCGAATCCAGCGGAAGATCGTAACTGTCGCCAGCCCTCACCTGCCCCACCACGCGAAGAAGTATTACTCCGCGCGCCAAATCATCTGCCCGGACGGCAAAACCATCCCGCGTGGCCCTTGGGAACGGAGGAAAATCCCGATCAGCCGTGATCGGCTCCGCCAAGACCCGACCTACGGCCTGCATCAACAAGACTTCTTCGCTCGGGCGCCCCCCGGCCTTTAAGATCTGTTGGCAATGCTCGCGCACCACCTCGTAAGCGTCTTCAAAGTTCAGCACACCCGCGGACTGTACAGCCGTATTCATAAGATGATTTTAGCTTGAGAAGCTCAGAACTCACGGGGACTTCGTGGTCCTGGCGGCTTCAGGTTGGTTCGTTCCAGGGCGTTGTCGCAACCTCTGTTCGATTCGCGCCTTTTCTCCGCGGCAGATCGGCCTCTGCGGAGATCAGCGAAAATCTGTGGCGAAAACTTCTTATGCGATCCGCTCAGCCTCCTCGTCATACGAGCTTGCCTGATTCAGCTTCTCCATCGACTCGCGATCAAGTTCAAGTCTCATTGCCTGCGCCAGTTCATTTAGCTGTTCCACGCTGGTCGCGCTGGAAATCGGCGCCGTAATACTCGGACGCGCCATCAGCCACGCCAATGCCACCTGCGCCGGCTTGCTCTGGTAGCGTTCCGCCACCTGGTCCAGCGCCTGCAAAATGCTGAAGCCACGATCATTCAGATACTTCTTCGTCGTCCGGCCGCGCTGGCTTTTTTTCAAGTCGTCCTCTGACCGGTACTTGCCTGTAAGAAAGCCGCTGGCCAGAGAATAGTAAGGGATCACGCCGAGCTTTTCCTGCAACGCCAGAGGTTCCAGCGTGGTTTCATAAGCGGCGCGCTCATACAGGTTGTAATGCGGTTGCAGGCTCTCGTAGCGGGGCCAGCCATGCTTGCGGCTAGCTGCCAGGGACTCGCGAGTCCGCTCCGCCGTAAAGTTCGAGCAGCCAATCACCCGCACTTTTCCCTGCTGAATCAACTGCGCGTATGTTTCCAGAGTTTCCTCAACCGGCGTTGCCGGATCGTCGCGATGCGACTGGTAAAGATCAATGTGATCGGTCTGCAATCTATTGAGCGAAGCTTCCACCTGGCGCATGATCCACGTCTTACTCAGTCCTTTTCCCTGTCCTGGGATTTCCGCTCCCACCTTGGTGGCGATCACAACCTTGTCACGCTTGCCGCTGCGCTTGAACCAGTTGCCGATAATCGTTTCGCTCTCCCCGCCCTGATGCCCCGGCACCCAGGTGGAATAGGTGTCCGCGGTGTCAATAAAGTTCAGGCCTGCGGCTACGAACGCATCCAGGATCTTGAATGACGTTGCTTCGTCGGCGGTCCAGCCAAACACGTTGCCGCCCAGCATAAGGGGCGCTACTTCGATTGACGATTGTCCCAGTTGGCGCTTTTTCATCGCAGAAATCTCCCCTTCCATTTTACTGGTTCGACATGGATTGGAAGCTCCGCGATTGAGGAATGGTCAAAGTCTGCGTAGGTCCTGTGAAAAGTGTCTGCTCAAAAGATATAAGCGTCGCCAAGTACGTGGACAACAGGCGTTGGTCCGCACAAATGTGTTGGCTCCTAACGCATGCCCTTGCGCTGATCAGAGCGCGTCAGCGGCTGCCGCAATCGTCTGCTGGATGTCGGATTCTGAATGCGCCGCGCTCATGAACATGGCTTCATATTGCGATGGCGGCAGGTAAATGCCATGTTCCAGCATTGCGCCATGGAACTTGCCGAAGGCCTTCGTGTCTGATTTCGCGGCGGTGTCCCAGTCATGGATCGTGCCGGGCTGGAAGAACCATGTGAACATCGAGCCCACGCGATTTGCGGTGAGCGGCACGCCTTTCTTTTTTGCCGCGTCCAGCACGCCATCCACTAAGGCGGCGCTGCGCTGCTCAAGCTGCCGATAAATCTCAGGATGTTGCTTCAACTCGCGCAATGTTGCGATTCCGGCAGCCATGGCCAGCGGATTTCCAGAAAGTGTCCCTGCCTGATATACGGGCCCAAGCGGCGCGATCATGTCCATGAGTTCTGCGCGGCCGCCGTAAGCGCCCACTGGCAATCCACCGCCGATGATCTTTCCCAGCGTGGTAAGGTCAGGCTTAATCTTGTACAGGGCCTGCGCGCCGCCAAAGCTCAGACGAAAGCCGGTCATCACTTCATCCAAGATCAATACAGCGCCTTGCTGTTCAGTGATCGACCGCAGAAACTCAAGGTAGCCCTCATGCGGAGGAACACAACCCATATTGCCAACGACCGGCTCAACGATGACGCAAGCGATCTGTTCTTTGAACTTGGCGAACGCCTCTTGCAGCGCTTGCTTATTGTTGAATGGCAGCGCCAGAGTAAACTTAGCCTGCTCGTCGAGCACGCCGGCAGAGCCGGGAATGCCCAGCGTCGCAACGCCGGAGCCGGCTTTCACCAGCAGGGAATCAGCGTGTCCGTGATAGCAGCCTTCAAACTTTACGATGTATTTACGTCCGGTAAAAGCCCGTGCCAGGCGGATAGCGGACATCGTCGCTTCCGTGCCGGAGCTGACGAAGCGGACTTTGTCCATTGAAGGAAAGGCTTCGATCACAGCTTCTGCAAGTTCGGCTTCTGCGGGAGTACATGCGCCAAAGCTGGCGCCATCGCGGTTGGCTTTCTCCACGGCTTCCACCACGCTGGGGAAGGCGTGTCCCAGAATCAACGGCCCCCATGAGCCGACGTAGTCGATGTATTCGTTGTCATCGGCGTCCCATATGCGGGAGCCTTTGCCACGGACGATGTAGGGTGGCTCGCCGCCAACGGACTTGAACGCACGCACTGGTGAATCGACTCCGCCGGGGATCACCCGCGAGGCGCGTGCGTGCAGTTCCTGTGATTTGGTTCGCTGCTTCATTTGGACTCTTGAATATACCCCAACAAAAAGAGGAACCACAAAGGACACGAAGGGACACAAAGAGCAAATCAAGCAGATTTCGCTAAGTGGATCCTAAGTGCTGAAAAGGCCTTCGCTTGAAAAGCCTCAGCGAAAGAGCAACCCGATCACCGCCGAAATCTTAGAACTTCGATAAATCCCCTTTGTGTTCCTTCGTGTCCTTTGTGGTTATAAGTTTCTTGCGGTGGCTTGCCCGTGTTATGCCGCACTTTGCCGCTCGCGCACCAGCAATAGCCGTGGCAAGATCGCTTCTGTGGTTACGACCCAACGGAGGAGCAAGATGAAAAAACTATTTTTCCTTACTTTGATGGCATTTATTTCCAGCGTCGGCTTTGCCCAGCAGGGCTCACGGCTACCGGACAATAGAGAACTGGTCACGCGGGCGCGCAGCTATTACGTTGAAACCGATACTTTCTATATGAAGCGGGAGGCGCTTGAAAGTTCTTTGCTTGGGCAAGCGGAGTTTAAAGCCTGGAACTTGCAAGTAACCGGAAGAAAAGATCTGGCCGACATGGTTGTGCGGGTAAAGCGGGTGCCATTTTCCAACCACTTCAGCTATACCGTCACGGACCGCGAGACCGAGACAATCGTAATGGCCGGGAAAGTGGATTCTCTGGCCGGAACGGTCTATGGCCGCATCGCTAAAGAGATCGTGGACAAGATGGTGGCGTTGCGTGGCAATCCTTTGCCGGCGCAACAGGAGAAGCAACAGGCAGAAGCGGCAAAATAGCCCATCCCGTGTACCTCTCTTGGGAGAGGCAGCCTGTCATCCGGGGTAACTCAGAGGCTTTGTTAGAATAGGCAAGTGATCCTTCCATTCGTCCGCGAAGTCCTGGCGGACGTGGAAAAAAGCCCTGGGTTCCAGCAGGCGGCCTCATATTTAAAGCAACGGAGGGGGGAGTCAAAACCTCCTGCGGGGCGTATTCGCCTGTCCGGGCTCATCTCTACAGCAAAAGCCCTTCTGGTTCCCTATTTACAGCGCACTGCGGGCGTGCCGCTGGTCCTGATCGTCGCAGACAATCGTGCGGCTGAGGCAGTCTGCCCCGTAATCCAGTCATTCTGCGAACTGACCGGCGCGTGCAGTCCTCAGTCGGTAGTAAAGCTGCCGGCCTATGACGTGTTGCCGTTTGAGAATATGTCTCCGCATCCCGATATACAGGAAGAGCGCGCGACGGCGTTGTGGAAGATTTCCACCAACGCGGCTTCGATTGTGATTGTGCCGCTCAACGCGGCCAGCATGCGGCTGCGCTCGGCAGAGCACTACTCCGGGTTGGCGCGCATCATCCGGCGCACGGACATGCTGGACCCGGAAGAACTGGTCGAGCACCTGAACACCATTGGCTATTCAGCGGTTGACGTGGTGGAGATGCCGGGGCAATACGCGGTACGTGGCGGGTTGCTGGATGCATATCCTCCTGAGGCTGATCGGCCGTTGCGCATTGAGTTGTTTGGCGATGAGGTTGAGTCCATCCGCAAGTTTGATCCCGGCACGCAGCGGTCTGCGTCGGCCGTGGATGAGGTTGTGCTGCTGCCGTTATCTGAGACGCCTGTCCGCGAAGAACTGCTCACGGAGATTCATGCACGGCTTTCCGGCGCTCGGCTGGAAGGTGAAGGTGACGCGGTGCGGCATGCGCTGGCAGATACCGGTGTCTCTGTCTTTCCCGGCTGGGAGTTTTACGCCAACGCCGGAGCCAAGGGAACGCTGTTTGATCTGCTGCCCAATGCCGTGGTCTTTATGGACGAGCCGACGGCAATCGAGGCTGAGCAGGAACACTGGTGGGAAAAAGTTGTCCAGCGACACGAGCAGAGCCTGGTGGGCAAGCTGGCAAAGCCGGAAGATATCTATCTTCCTCCGGATGAATGGAACGCGCTGATCACACGGCTGCCGGGCGGAAGTCTTGAGCACTTGAATGTCTTGCGGATTGCACACGCGGAAGAAGAGCTGGGGCTAGTTGATCCGCAGGTTCCAGACCAGTCTCTAATTGAGTTTCCCGCGCACTCAACCTCGCGCTTTCACGGGTCGGTACCGGCGATGGTGGAGGAAGTAAAGAAGCTTACCGCGCAGGGCCAGCGCGTGATGTTTGCCGCGCCCAATACCGGCGAGATGGAACGGCTGGCCGACATCTTTACGGAGTATCAAGTACCGTTCCGGCTCGGCACGCGCACGCCCGTTCCGGGCAGCGAAACGTATCTGGACGAAACCGCATATTTTTCCGGCGATCTTCTTACTACAACAATTGTCCGCGCCGCGGTGCCGGAAGGTGTGGCGCTTTCCGACGCGCGCCTGGTGATCTTTGGCGCGCGCGATCTGTTTGACGATTCAGAGATCGAGCCCGCACAGCCATTGCGCCGCAAATCGAAGACAGCGGCGTTCATGTCAGACTTCCGCGATCTGGCGGTGGGTGACTTTGTTGTACACATCGAACATGGAATTGCGATGTACCAGGGGCTGAAGGAAATTGAGCAGGGCGATATCACCGGGGAATACATGGTGCTGGAGTTTGCGGAGGCTGCGAAGCTTTATGTGCCGCTCACGCGGCTGGACCTGATTCAGAAATATCGGTCGAGTGAAGGCGTGCATCCTCCGCTGAGCCGGCTGGGTGGAACGGCCTGGGCCAAGACCAAAGCGCGTGTGAAGAGCGCGATGAAAGACATGGCCGACGAGCTGCTCAAGCTCTATGCCGCGCGCAAAGCCGCGCAGGGCCATGCTTTTCCCACGGACACGCAATGGCAAAAAGAGTTTGAAGACGCCTTTGAGTTCAACGAGACCGACGATCAGCTCACGGCCACGGCGGACATCAAGCGTGATATGGAATCGACACTACCCATGGACCGCCTGCTCTGTGGCGACGTGGGCTACGGCAAGACTGAAGTCGCCATGCGCGCGGCGTTCAAGGCCGTGCAGGACAATAAACAGGTTGCGGTGCTGGCGCCGACGACTGTTCTGGTCTTCCAGCATTTTGAAAACTTCAAGCGCCGCTTCGCGGCTTTTCCGATCACGATTGAGATGATGAGCCGCTTCCGCAACGCCAAGCAGCAGAAAGAGACGGTGGAGCGGATCGAGCAAGGGAAAGTCGATATCGTCGTCGGCACGCACCGCATTCTTTCCAAGGACATCAAGTTCCAGGACCTGGGGCTGGTGATAGTCGACGAAGAACAGCGGTTCGGCGTGCGGCATAAGGAACGGCTCAAGACGCTGAAGAAAGAAGTGGACGTGCTTACCATGTCCGCCACGCCGATTCCGCGAACGCTGCACATGTCGATGGTCGGCCTGCGCGATATGAGCGTGATTGAAACACCGCCGAAAGATCGCATGGCCATACAGACAGTGGTTGCGGCTTACGATGAAAAGCTGGTGAAGTCAGCACTGGAGCATGAACTGGAGCGCGGCGGGCAGGCGTATTTTGTGCACAATCGCGTGGAAACCATTTATGAAATTGCCGCCAAGCTGCAGGAGATGCTGCCGAAGGCGCGCGTGATTGTGGGTCACGGACAGATGTCCGAGGGCGAGCTGGAAAAGGTGATGTTTGCGTTTGTGCGGCATGAAGCGGACATTCTGGTGGCGACCACGATCATTGAAAACGGCCTCGACATTCCGCTGTGCAACACTATCATCATCAATCGCGCTGACCGCCACGGCCTCTCTGAGCTTTACCAGCTGCGCGGGCGCGTGGGCAGGTCCAATCGCCGGGCCTATGCGTATCTGCTGGTACCGGCGGAGCAGGAGCTTACGCCGGTGGCGCGACGCAGGCTGGCTGCGCTCAAAGAATTTTCCGATCTGGGCGCTGGATTCAAGATCGCCGCGCTTGATCTTGAGCTGCGTGGCGCGGGAAATCTGCTGGGTGGCGAGCAGAGCGGCAACATCGACGCCGTGGGCTTTGAAATGTATACCGGCATGCTGGACCGGGCTATCCGCGAACTGAAAGGCGAAGAGCTGTCCGACAAGGTCAGCACACAGCTCAACCTCGGCATTGATCTGCGCATTCCGCCGACGTACATCGCAGAAGAGAACCAGCGCCTGCGCATGTATAAGCGAGCCGCAGGCGTTGAGAGCGAGGCCGCATTGGACGATGTCCGCAAGGAACTGCAAGACCGCTATGGAGAACCGCCTGCGCCGGTACGCTACCTGCTGGCGGCGTCCGCGCTCAAGCTGTTGTGTGAGCGAGTGGGCGTGCTGGCCATCGACCGCAAGCGCGATTCAGTAACGATCAAGTTCACGGAGCAGGCGTCGATTGAGCCCGAGCGGCTGGCGCGATTCGTGGCGCAATCCCGGGGCGCACAATTTTCGCCCGGAGGCGTGCTCAAGTTCAATATCAAGTCCACGCAGCCTGAAGCTGTGATTGACCAGATCAATGGCTTGCTGCGCGAGTTGAGTCCCGAGGTGGTGGCGCAGACGTGGCTGCAGGCAAAGTAAATTTGCTTGGCCTTTCCAAAGAGTGAGCAGCCCGCGGCGGTTTCCGGTCGATGAAATTAAGATTTCGCAAATTCCATCGCATTGCTTTTCAACAGGCATCCATATTCAAGGAGGTCCGGGCTGTCACCGTGGAAGCTGCGACCGCACTCTCTCTGAAAAGAACCACTCCACAAACAATTTGTTCGTGATTCATAGTCTTGCTAAGGTTCGCATGGTGCATATTAGGATATCCGGCAGCAAAGCCCCTCAGCGCACAATATTTCCTGATGCCCGTGAAGAGGCCCAGGGTGTCGTTCATGTTGGCAACTCCAAGTTCAGCTAGAGAAAGATTGGTCAATGTAATTGGCGAAGGATTGGGCTGTTTTTTGATTAGTATTGTTCCACAGACCCTTGTCCCATTCAGTCCAGTCGGAGCGTCGAAATAGTTAGGGAACCCCGCGAGATATCCATGCGCGGTGGCGTAGTCATGGGCCGCCCTCATTCGGCCCGCGAAATCATTGAGAGGCGGGTTGCCGAGCGCAGTGAGTGCAACATCCTTCCAATCGTCAAATTCAGGTTTGATTAAGAACACTTTTATTACTTTGTCCCCTTTAGTTAGTGGGTCGCTTCCGATGGCTGTTGTGCAGAAGGTGGGAAACCCCCCGAGAAGCTGGTGGTGCGATGCCTCTACCCCAGCAAGACGATAGATATCCATCATTTGGCCTTCAATAGACTGATCCGCCCAAGCCACTGTCGGCATTGCCATTGCGCCTGCCATTGCTAAGATACCCTTCATAAGCTCTCGGCGTTGAATGTTTGCCATGAAAATCTCCTTCTAAAGTCTTGTAAGTTCAAGGCTTAAATTCGCGCAGGGAACGAAGATACGTCTTGATCAAAACCTAATTTTTTCCTGATAAAATCTTGAGCCATTTCCTTTACGAGTGTCCTATGCCCGAGGCGAGCAAGATTTACGAGTTCGGTGGTTTCCGATTGGATCCAGCCGAGCAGCTCTTGCTTCGCGACAACGTACCTATCCAATTGAAGCCCAAGGTATTTGAGACTCTTGTCATCCTGGTGGAGAGCGGTGGAAGTCTGGTGACAAAGGACGAGTTCATGAAGCGCCTCTGGCCGGACACGTTTGCCAGTGATGAGGCTTTGGCGCAAAATATCTCCCAGCTCCGGAAGGCTTTGGGGAACGGAACGGGCGGGACGGTCCTTATTCAGACTGTGCCTAAGAGGGGATATCGTTTCACCGTCCAAGTCCGAATAGTCGAACCGGAGCCGGAACTGTCCCCAGCAGCTGCGCTTCAGCCACCCGCAGAAGCCCCTGCTATCGCCACTGCGCTTCCTGTGCAATCCAAGAACCGCTGGAGTCGAAACCTCCAGCGCCTGATCTTTGTGATGCTGGGGATCGCCGTAGTCGGCGTAGTCTCTACGTTTATTTCCCAACCGTCGCCACTAAAGCCGCCCCAGCTCACGCGAATCACATTTTCCGGGAAGGTGGACGCAGGGGGTGGAATTCACAGCGATGGCCTTCGGCTGATCTTCATGGAACGAACTGGAAGCCTCTGGCCGCTGATGCAGACATCCATAGGCGGTGGAGGGGAGCTTCCGTTCACAGCTCCATTTCCTAAGACGAGGGTTTGGGCCTTGTCGCCGGACCGGACGGAGTGGCTGGTCAGCAGCTTCACGGATTCAATCAGCAACATGCCGTTATGGATTGTGCCGGTTCAAGGCGGCCCTCCTCTTCGGGTGGGGGACGTGACGGTGGATTCCGCCACCTGGTTTCCTGATGGCAAGCGCGTCATTGCGGCCATAGGTCATCAAGTCTTTTCTGTTGATCGGGATGGCCGTAATCGCGACGAACTGTTTTCAGTCCAAGGCCGTGCAGCCGATTTTCACTGGCACCCCGATGGAAGCCGTTTTCGATTTACCGTGGTGAAAGAAGGATCAGAGTCAGAACCTTCACTTTGGGAAGCCTCCCCCAATGGTTCAGACCCTCATCCGGTAACCCTGGGCCTGCCACCCCAAACGCCGGCTTGTTGCGGGATGTGGATGCCCAATGGAAAGGACTATGTATTTACGGCCGCAGAAAATAAACGTGGAGACATCTGGGTCCTGCACGAGGCCGAAGGCATCTTCCCGATAGCCTACATTGGCGAAGGCCTGATTCTTTGGCGCTCCAGGCCCGATGGGTCCGAGCGATTGCAGCTTACCACTTCACCTATGCATGCTCTTAGGCCGCGATGGTCGCATGATGGCAAAGAGATCCTGTTTGTAGCAGACCTTCCAGATGTGAGCTATACAGCGTTCGTGGTGGCTGCCAATGGAGGAGCGACCACCCAGGTTTACAAAGAGGACAAAAAATATCGCAGCTTTGCCGATTGGTCACCTGATGGAAAATCCGTCATCATCGACATATTGGCCGGTTCCGAGCCCGATGAACCGATGACGCTCGTAAATCTCACCAGCGGGCAAACCTCAGTGTTTCCGGGATCTCAGGGCATGCGCAACATGCATTGGTCGCCGGACGGACGGTTTCTTGCTGCCAGCTCCGATGATACAAAAACTCTATATCTTTTCAATGCCGCTTCGCAGAAATGGATTCGTGCTGCCAGTGCGAAGTCAGTCGCACGCATGGAATGGTCAAGAGATGGACACTATCTCTATTTTCAAGACATCTTTGATCCAGCGGAAGCGGTATTCAGGTTAGATTCCCAGACCCTTGCTACGGAGCGCGTCCTGGATTTCAGCAAGCTGTTGGGAGCAGGCGCGGTCCGGTGCGGCTTTGAAGGCATTGCTCCTGATGGTTCCTTCCTAGCTTCCGTTCGTCGCTCCGCTCTGGACATATATGCGATTGATGTTGACGAGAGGTGAGCTAGCTTGACCGGCGTCTGAATCTGATCAAGTTGGAGCCATGTCGGCGAAGCTGCTGCGTGCCGCGGCTCACGCCGTCGAGGGTTCGACGGTAGCCGAAAGCAAGCGCATTACGCAGCTCGCGGCCCGTGGACGGAGTCAGCAATAGAGCAGCGGCAGCGCCGATCCCTATTCCCAGTAGGAGCCAGCCCACCGCATTCGAGGTTTGGTTGCGTTCAGATCCTTTCTCCATCTCCCACCACGGACCTTCATAGCGCGTACTTTCTCATGCTTCCTCATTGGAGTTGTTGACGGCGGCTTTCGACCGGCAAAAGGCTTCTATCTTTAGACTTAGAAAACTGAGGTCGTTGTGGTGTTGTCCCTAAAGGCCTGGGACGCCGGAAATCGCCGGGAATGGCTGGAGGCATGCAGAGAAGGACGTATTTGAGGTAAAATTTTTAGTTCGTCTAAAGGCCGCTGCGCAACAGCAGGTTTGGCCGCCTGTTTTGCTTTATCCCGCAAGAGAGCAGGCAAGACTCACCAATCAGCAATCGTTCTTAGGAGAGAGTTGAACACATGGCAATTCCAGCAACCCAGATGCGTCCGGGGATGATCATTAAACACAACAACGACCTTCATCTCGTTTTTACCGTGGAGCACCGCACGCCCGGCAACCTGCGAGCCTTCATCCAGGCCAAGCTGCGGAACATCCGCACCGGCGCCATGTTTGAGCATCGCTTCCGCTCCAGCGATCCCATTGAGAAGATCACGGTGGATGAAATCCCCATGGAATTCCTTTACCAGGATGGCGACAGCTACTGCTTCATGAACACTGAGAATTACGAGCAAACACACCTGAGCAAAGACACGCTGGGCGACTCCGTCGATTACCTGACGCCGAATTTGCAGATTAAAGTTGAGTTTTACGACGGCAAGGCAGTGGGCATCGAACTGCCGCAGACTGTCACATTAACTGTCGTTGAGACTGAGCCGGGGTTGAAGTCAGCCACGGCATCCAGCGTAACCAAGCCGGCCAAGACTGAGACCGGTCTGATCGTACAGGTGCCGCCATTCATCAATGAAGGTGAAAAGATCCGCGTGGATACGGCTGAAGGCGCTTATCTTTCAAGAGCGTAGTTGCTCAGGGGCTAAAAGCTCCATTTTTATGGAGCATTGCGCCACGACAAAGTCATGCCCTGACACGTGTTCTGTTCCCGAAAATTTCAGCAGGCGTCACGGGTGATATACCAGCAATAATTTATGATTGCCAAACGTTACATTGTTCGCGGACGTGTGCAGGGTGTAGGGTTCCGCTGGTTTGTTGACCATGAAGCGCGCTCGCTGGGACTGGCCGGCTGGGTCAGGAACAACATTGACGGCACTGTGGAAGCGCTAGCCATGGGCAGCGATCGGCAGCATGCGGCGTTTGCCGGCAAACTGCGCCAGGGGCCGCGCGCGGCGCGTGTGGATGAAGTTACAGAATTGCCGGCTGAGCCGGTGGATGGTCTTACAACTTTTCGCATTGAAGGAGCATGGTAGATGGAGCCGAAGACCGCAATGAACTGCGAGCATTTGAAAAAGCTGGTCCGCGAAGTGCCTGACTTTCCCAAGCCGGGAATTTTGTTTTATGACATTACAACGTTGCTAAAAGACAAAGCCGGCTTTGCCACGCTCATTGATGCGCTTTCCGAGCATTACATCAACCACGATATTGACCTCGTGCTGGGCATTGAGGCGCGCGGCTTCATCTTTGGGCCGGCGCTGGCGTATCGGCTGAATGCCGGTTTTGTGCCTATCCGCAAACCGCGCAAGCTGCCCGCTGAAACCGTAAAGTGGACTTACGACCTGGAATATGGCACGGACACCCTGGAAGTCCACAAAGACGCCGTCAAGCCGGGCCAGCGAGTGATTATCGTGGACGACCTTCTTGCCACCGGCGGGACGGCCAATGCCTGCCTGCAACTATCGCAGTCTCTGGGCGCCAAGGTTGAAGGCATGGGATTTGTAGTGGAGCTGGATTTTTTGAATGGACGAAAAAAGTTTCCGGGAACGGAAGTGTTTTCGTTGCTGCACTATGACAAGTAGGAAGAATTTCTTGTGGATATTGCCGCTCTGCCTTGGGCTGATGGCAGCGTCAGCCGAAAAGGTTCCTGATCCGCAGCAGTTGTTGGATGCTGCGCACAATGCCTCAGACGTTTCGCAACTCGGTTCGTATGTCCTGACGGCGCGGGTCATCGTAAATCCGGGTGACAGCAAGAGAGAGCAGGCCGGCACGCTTACTATCTCTCGCGATCACGAGCTTTCCCGTGTGGAACTAAAGATAAACGGGAAAGATGAGGTGCAGATTCGTCGCAATCGCGCCAGCTATATTGTCCCCAGCCAGACGTTGCTTGCCGCAAGCGGGCTTATTGACTTTGACAGAAGCTGGGACCCACTATATTTGAAAAGGATGGAAAACAACGATGCCAAGTACAACTTGAGCAAAGCGCACGCCAAAAACATCGGTGAACACCGGGCTTGGTGCTTCGACAAGAAAACCGCGTACACAAAATTTACGTCGACAGAGAAGCTCTGCTTTGATACTGCGCGACCGGTCCTCTTGCGCAGAAGCTTTGGCAAAAGCTGGAAGGAATTCACGGACTATACGCAACTGGGCACACAGGAATATCCACAAAAAGCAACCATAGTTCGCGAACACATGGCCCCCATTGAGGCGACTGACGTTCATATTGCCTCGGCTACTCTTTCCGGAGAGCTCTTTAAGCCGCAGGAGAATGCAATGGAAAGCTGCGCGAACGAACAACCTCCCCAACCTCAGCACACTCCTGAACCTTCTTATCCCGAGCGTGCGTCCGCGGAATCAAAAAAGGGAATGGTGGTTCTCAATGTGATTGTCGCCAAGGATGGGACCGTCCCAATGGCCCGGAGCCTTACCCCTGATAGTTACGGCTTTTCTGAAAGTGCAGAGCAAACAGTTCGCACATGGCAGTTCAAGCCCGCTACCTGCGATGGCCGTGCCATAGCAATGGAAATGAACGTAGAGGTAAATTTCAACCGCTTTTGATCAACCGCTAGCAGTTAATTCCCACTTTTTCGCGCTCGGTATTCTTGTAAGCCCAGGCCATGCGCGGCGTGTTGTGGGCGATTCCGAAGCGGCCACGCTGGTCCAGCAGGATCATGCCGCCGTGTCCGTTGAGCCGATTTTTCAGATACTGCATCGCTTCCTGGGCCACGGCATCCGGCGCTCCGCCGGTGCGTACACGGTCTGCGGCCCATTTGGCCAGCACCAATTTCATGATGGGCTCGCCCCAACCGGTGCAGGAACTGGCAGCGCTTAGGTTATCGGCATAGCAGCCGCAGCCAATGAGCGAAGAGTCGCCCACGCGTCCGGGATCTTTATTCAGCGTGCCGCCGGTGGAAGTTCCTGCGGCAATGTTGCCATTCACATCGAGCGCAACGCAGCCCACCGTGTCATGGCTGGAAAGGGGGCCGGCAAAAGTCAGGTCAGGATGTCCGGCAGCTTCTTTTTCCTGTGCCTCTTTCAGTCGCTGGATCTCGCGTTCGATGACCAACTCTTCATTGCGGCAAAGCGGCATGCCAAGCTTCTGGGCAAAGCGCTCCGCGCCTTCCGCGACAAAGTAAACATGAGGGCTTTTATCCAACACCAGCCGCGACGCGCGAATGGGATTGCGAATGCGCTCCACGCAGCCAACGCCACCGGCCCGCAAAGTCGCGCCATCCATCATCAGGGCGTCGAGTTGCACGCGGCCGTCGCGCGTGAGAAAGCTGCCGCGACCCGCGTCAAAGGTTTCATCGTCTTCCATGCAGACGATTGCGGCTTCCACGGCATCCAGCGCTGAGCCGCCGCCTTCCAGAACGTGCCAGCCCTTATCCAGGGCATCTTGTACACCACGAGTATGGGCTTCAACCATGTCGTCAGGGATGGCCCAGGCGCCGCCATGGACCACGATTGCAGGGAGTTGTCTCAAAGTGTTTAGCCTCAGTAAAACTGCAGAGATTTTAACAGAGGGCTATTGGCCTTTGGCTTTTGGCTTTCGGCCAGACGGTCCGTGTCTGAGGCATCGGTTGGCACTGGATAAATAAAATTCCGCACGAAAGATTTTCGGGAACTTTCGTTCTACTTGAGACATTAAGGATGTAGAGACCAAGGGTTTGGAACAGACGCTTCGGGCGGTGCGGCAAGGAAAGGACAACCGCAGGTGACAACGATCTGGGTGATGAAAGACCGGTGATGACGGCCAATGATCAGTGATGAAGCCCTGATGCTCGAGTTCCAGCGCGGATCGCGCGAAGCGTTTGAAGAGCTGTTCGCGCGCTATCGTGAGCCGCTATACGGCTTCTTTCGGCGCAGGCTGGCCAGTAAAGACCGAGCTGAGGACCTGGCGCAGGAAACCTTTCTGGCCGTGATTCGCGCGGCTGTGCGTTACGAACCAAGATCATTGGTCAAGACGTATCTCTATGGGATCGCATTGAAGCTGCTGGCTGCCGAGCGAAGAAAACTTTCTGGCAATGAGCCGCAACTCGATGAACATAATGAGCTGGCGGAAGATGGCCTATCGGCGGAAGCGCTGTGGGTACGGCAGGCGCTGGAGAAGTTAGACGCAGGCGAGCGCGAGATTCTGATGTTGCGGGAATATGAGCAACTCAACTATGCGGAGATTGCCGAGCTGCTGCGCCTGTCGGTGAACACGGTCCGGTCGCGGCTGTTCAGGTCGCGCATGTCATTAAAGAATTTTCTGGAACCGAAACGGAAGGCACAAAGCAGGACGCGCGGCGCGTCTGAGGGCGAGGCGAAACCATGAGCACCCACAATCATCCTATCGAACAAGAAGAGCTCATGGCCTACCTAGACGGCGAGCTGGCGACCAACCGCGCGGTCGCGGCAGCAGCGCATTTGGAACATTGCGCGGAATGCCAGGAGCTGGCAGCCGATCTTAGAAAGCTTTCGCAGGAGATGATGGCGTGGGAGGTGGACGAGTCGGATATTACAGAAATATCAAATGACCTTGCGTTAGCGTTGGAGCAGAGGAAAAGAGAACCAAAAAAGAAAAGCGCTTCTGTACGGGACTCGTGGAGCATGCTGTTTACACGGCGCAAGTTAGTGTTTGCAGGCGGCTCGACGGCAATAGCACTGTTCATTTTCTCGTATCTCACATTCAGCCCGCGGCCCCATCAAATGGCTCGACTTTATCAACGGCAGGAAGCCAAGCTGGAAGGCTATAGCCGGGATGATAGTTACATGCCCAAGTCGGCTCCGGTCGCCCCACCACCGCCGAAAATCTACGCGTACGATTCTCTTCACCAATCGAACGCGATGGGCGATTTGGCAAAGATAGCGCCCGGGATTGTCGGCAATGCAAACAGAACCAACAAGGCTGCAGAAGAAAAATATGCGGACGACGAGACGGACAGCAGCGACCACCCGGTTCCTACCGTCCCCATGATCGCGCGGGTTGCCGGGCTCACGCTGACAACCAAGGAATTCGACAAAACGCGCGCCAGCCTGGAAGAAATCCTGAAGCGCCACAGCGGTTATATGGGCGAGTTGAAAGTGAGCGCACCGGCCGATGCAGGGCGCTCTCTAACAGCCACGCTGCGCATTCCCGCCCAGAAGCTTGAAGCCGCGATGGCGGAGTTGAAGAAGCTGGGCCGCGTGGAAGACGAGTCGCAGGGCGGTGAAGAAGTCACGCAGCAATACGTCGATTTGGAAGCGCGGCTGGCCAATGGAATCCATACCGAGCAGCGGCTCACGGAGATCCTGCGCACGCGCACCGGCAAGCTTCAGGACGTGCTGAAAGTTGAGCTGGAGATTGACCGCGTGCGCGGCGAGATTGAGCAGATGCAGGCGGAAAAGAAAGAGCTGAGCAAGCGCGTGGCGTTTGCCACGTTGAACACTACCGTCAAAGAAGAATATTTCGCCAAATTACAGGGCACACCACCCTCCACAGGAAGCCGTTTCCGCAATGCCGCCGTGGACGGCTACAACACAGTAGTGGAGGGATTGATTGATGTTGGGCTGTTCCTGCTTTCGGCGGGACCGAGCCTGCTGCTGTGGGTGGCGGTACTGTTCTTCCCGGCGCGGTGGGCATGGAAGAAGTTACGCCACAAATTTGCGGAGCCTGAGATGCCTTCCGCTTCGTAACTTAGTTCCCGGGCTAAGGTTTGAAAGCAATGCATTTTGTGTCACCCTGCTGCACGTGCGGCTCACTTGCGAGTAGAATTATGTGAGTTGTTCCAGGTTTTTCCATAGGCTCCCCCAGCCCACGTTTTTTCCCGAACGGAGGTCACGAGTCCCATGCGAGTAACACCCTCTCTTCTCTTCTTCGCTTTCATTCTCGCACTCACATCCGCAACTCAGGCGCAGAATGCCGGCAGCCCAGACCCTCAGCCCGTTCCAGTTCCTAACTCTGTAATTCCTACCGGTTCCGATCCGAATGACTCCGGCTACACAAGCCCGTATTTATCGAATTTCGATTGGACTGCATCGGACGATAATGCAGACAATGCTTTTCTGCGCCTGGAAGCCAATCGCCAACGGAGGAGCGGCAATCCAAACTTCATCGGCGACATGATGTTTCAAGCGCAGCAGGAACGCGCGCTGAATCCGCAGCTTGTACTTGGTTTTGCTCCCGCGCCCGGAGTTCCGATGTGGTCCAATATAGGACCGGTCAGGAGCAATCATGTTCAAAATGGCGTATTGCTCACGGTGACTGATAGCGGACGCGCCCGTACTATTCTTCCCCATCCCACTGACCCGAATATCGTTTACTTTCTTACTTCTTCCGGCGGATTGTGGAAGACCACCAATTTCCAGAAGAACAAGCCGGACTGGATGTCACTGACCGATGGCGTGATCACGACTTCCGGCGGCGCTGTGGCCTTTGGCCGGACTCCAGACACGCTTTATCTTGGCCTGGGTGATCCGTTTGACGGCAATGCCGCTGCGGGCGCATATGTGCTGAAAAGCACCGATGGTGGAAATACCTGGGGACCAGCCGTTCGTCTGACGTTCGGAAGCACATCAGCGACCAGCGTGCGCGATCTGAAGGTGGATACCAGCGGTCCAGTCGACGTGGTGCTGGCAGCAACTGACATAGGCCTTTTCCGCTCGGCCAATGGCGGCACAACATTCACTCTGAATCTCAGCCTCCCGCTGATTTATGTCACGCCTGTTGGGGCTTTCCTGCAGCCAGAATGGAGCATCGTGAATACCAGCCGAGGCTGGGTGGTTTCTACCGAGGCGCCTGTCGTGGGTGTGGCCGCGACTGCCACGACCGATGGCGTGGGCAAGCTGGCAGTTTCCACTGACCACGGCGCCACATGGCAGGCGTTAGCTGCGTTAACGGAAACCTTCCCTCCGCCGACTGGAACTATTCAAGCAGGGCGAATCACACTGGGAGTCGGCGCTCCGGGTGATGCGGGCGTGTACGCGTTTACCGCGACACAGCGGGACGGCAGCCAGCTTGATCTGTTCCGCTCCAGCGATGGCGGCGCCACTTGGACGCCCACAGGCTTGCCAGGGAAAACTCCGCTCAATCCCAACCCTGACGCTCCCAACATGAACCTGATGGGCGGCCAGGCCTTCTATAACCACATGCTGCTGGTGGATCCCAATGACGCTAATCGCAATACGGTGTTCATCGGCGGACAGCTTGCTTCCGCCAAGAGTGTTGACGGGGGCGCAACGTGGAGGATCCTGGCCGATTGGCTGGGCCAGTTCAAGATGCCCTACGTACACGCGGATTACCACGCAGCCGCAATTTCGCCTGTCACAAAACAGGTTTTCTTCGGCAGTGATGGCGGCTTGTTTGTCAGCAATGACGGCGGCGCTACCTGGGATGATGGCAAGAACGAAGGCATCGTTACCGAACTGGCTTATTCAATCGCTGTTTCGCCCAATAATCCGCTGTTTACCATCATCGGGACGCAGGACAATGGCACCTTCTCTCGCGTGGCCAACACCGCTATCTGGGAACAGACCCTGGGTGGTGATGGGATTGGTACAGCGTGGAGCAAAGCGCCTGTAAACAAGGACGTTGCATTTACCAGCTTCCCGGGCAGCTCAACCGTGGTGGCGGTGAACACTCCGCCTAACATCCAGGCCAAGTGGGCCTTTGCCCGCAGCGGCATTAACCGGCGCTTCGGCAACTTCTTTACCGCTTACGCGTCTCCCTCCGCGGCAGCCGATCCCACAGGTCAGGTGTTTTACACCTATACCAGCCGGGAAATCTATCGAACTGACAATGCCGGCGGCCTGTGGACTGACATTGGTCACACCACGATTCCGGGCAGTGGGACCCCTCCGGGCCCGTCAACACCGCCTTCGCCGGGCATTAATGCCGCTCGCATTTTCCGCGATACGCCGCACGGCATTGGTGTGAGCCCATTGCCAGACGGACAAAACCACGTAGCTGTGGTTTGCAACGGCGGCTTTGTGGTGGTAACTCACAACGGCGGCGCCACCTGGACACAGGCTACGCTAATCGGCACGGTGCCGGGATGGCAGGGATTCAATTCCAATGCGGAGTGGGCGGACAATTCGACGCTCTATATCGCATCAGAGAGCCCGGTTTCCGGTTCTCGTGTAGCCAAATCAACGGACGGAGGAGCCACTTTCGTCAACGCCAGTGCCGGCTTGCCAGATGTTCCGGTCGCACGCCTGGTCGTGAGCCCGGTGGACAAGAACACCTTGTACGCCGCCACGTTCCTGGGTGTTTATCGCACGATCAATGGTGGGATAAGCTGGAGCCGCTTTGGCGCCGGCCTGCCCTTTGTGGAAGTGGACGATATTTACATTGCACCGGATGCAAGTTTCCTTCGCGTTGCCAGCTTCGGCCGCGGCGTCTGGGAAATCCATCCGTAAAAAAAATCGAGGGCGGTGCCGTCGCACGGCACCGCCCTCGCCTCATTTCCCATCCGATTTACAGTAAAAGCAGGACGGAAATTCTGGGTCGCAGGCAAAACAACTTCCGCGCTCCCGCGGGAGTGGCATTCAGGTTCGGACAGTAAAGCCGGGCAGACTAAGCACATTTCGCTCACGTCAGCAAGCACAGCGCGTCTTACTACTCATTCATCAGGAGGAGTATGCGCCGTATCTGCTCACCGCTTGTATTCGTGATTTTGCTGGCGTTCGTGCATTTCGTCCCGCTGAAATGCATGGCCGCGGATTTCGGCAAGGTCTCCAGCCAAAAAGTAGCGGAAGGTGTCTATCTCTTCACCACCACGCCTTACGCAGACGTCGGCCTGAGCGGAAATTCTGTGGCAATCATTTCCGACGAAGGCGTTCTGGTCTTTGATTCCTGTGCCACGCCGCAAACCGCAGCGACCGTGCTGGCAGAAATCCGCACGCTTATAAGCAAGCCTGTTCGCTACCTGGTGAATTCGCACTGGCACTGGGACCACTGGGGCGGCAATCAGACGTATCAGGCGGCCTTTCCCGGACTGCAAATCATCACTCACGAAAAGACGCGCGAACTCATGCTAACGGTCGAACCGCGATGGAATGAAAAAGGGTTGAAAGCTGATCTACCGCAATTTTTGGATGGGTTTGAAAAGCAAATCACCGCTGCCAAAGCCAAGAATGCGCCTCCAGAGCGGGTCAAAGCGGCAGAAGATCGGCTTGCCGTCGATCGCGACTTTCTGGCGCAAAAGCTTGCCCTGCATAAGACCTATCCCAATGTGACTTTCACCGATTCCATGACGATCATGCTGGGCGGCCGAGAGATTCAGCTACTGCATGCACAGGCCATCACTACCGGCGATACCTATCTCTATCTGCCAAAAGAAAAGATTCTGATCACTGGTGACATTTTGCTGGCCCCATATCCTTTTGCGATTGGTGGCACTTATCCGGCGGAGTGGCTCAGGACTCTGGAGAAATTTGCGGCGCTCACGCCCAACTTAATCATTCCCGGTCATGGTGATGCCGAAACAAGCACGGACTTTCTTCGCGGCAACATCGCGCTCTTCCAGGAAGTTATGCAGCAGGTAAGAGCCGACAAGGCCACCGGCATGACCGTGGAACAGACCACAGAAGCCCTGAACAAGCAGAACGCTGAATTAGCAGCCAAAATCGGAATCAAAGATTCGGAAACAGCCGGCGCGTTTAAAGATTACTTCCTCAATGTCTTTGTGAAGCGAGCGTATCGCGAACTGGATGGACCGCTGGGAGATTTGCCGGATGGTCTGCCGAAATAACAACTTAGCGAATGAACGCAAATGAACACGAATCAAAACCTTGGTTTTATTCGCGTCTGTGATTCGCGGCCGGACTCTTGCGGCAAAGCTAAATTCCGACTGCCCCGTAATCATTGCCCGTTTCTGTATCTTGCACTTTATCGCGTTCATAGGCGCGATAAGGATTTCGCTGCGTGCCCAGCCGCCGCTTGCGCAATTCAAAACCCGCATACAGCCCGCCGGCAAGGACAGCGGCGGCAAGAGCGGCAATGGACATCACGCGTCCGGGATTATCCAGCAAGGGCCGCGCGATATGCGAAGCAGTCATGGCCACGCGAGCTGGTAATCCCATGGCATGGCGAAAATCATTCAATGATTCTTTTCCGCCGCGCTCCAGGGCGCGATATGCATAGAGCGAGCTGTAAGGCATGGGCATATCCAGGTCCTGGCCGCCATTGACCACCGCTTGGTGCACGCCGCGTTCTTCCTGTGCGTCCAGCAGTTCCTGGATGGCCTGGCTGAGTCCAGCGGGCTTGGACCAGAGGGAAAGAAAAGCCACCCGGCCGGATTTATCGATCAGAAATGCCGGGTTGGGCAGCTTGGAGTATTTGCGATGGATGGTGCCGCGGAGATCGTCCACAATGATGGGCATGTGCATGTCTTCTTCGTCACGCAGGAGCCGCGCAGCTTCGATCTTTTCACGCATGGATTTATGCGCGGGAATTACTTCGCCGGGATGAGCTTCACGCACATAAACAAAAAGAAATTCAATCTCATCACCGCGAAAACGGTCATAAAGCTCATTGATCTGGCCGATGGAAGCGGCGGTCATGGGGCACGTAGCCGAGCCAAAAACCAGCAAAACGTTCTTTTTCCCGGCGTAGTCGCTTAAGCGGACCGTTTCGCCATCAAGGGTGGTGGCCTTGAAGTCAGGCGCCTGCACTCCCGGTCCCGGCCCGGAGAATGAGCTGCGGGCAAGATCATGAAAGAGTTCCCGGGAAAAGTGCCCGTAATTGTAATTACCCAAACCCAGCATTTTTACTCCTATAAGCGTGCGCTTTCGCCGGCAATGTCCTGCAACTTCTCCAAAACAGGGGCCAACGCTATTCGATGCCGAGGCCGCTTCTGCCGTTTTCTTTAAGCTACCCTGTCTTAAATTATTTGACCACGATAAAATGAATGGTTTCTCAAGCAGTTTCCGGCGCTTGCAGTATAAGCCCGGTTAAGTTTACCCGGAGGGATGAATGGCGGCTTTGAAAGTTGGAGAGATGGCCCCGGAGATTGAGCTTCCCGGGGTCACGGGAAAACAAAGACACAAATTCAAGCTCAGTGATCTGCGCGGCAAAAAGAACGTGGTTCTTGCGTTTTACCCGTTGGATTGGAGCCCAACTTGAACGAATGAAATGTCGGCGTACGGCAAATATTTGCCAAAGTTCGCCGAACATGATGCCCAGGTCGTGGGCATCAGCCCGGATTCAATTTACAGCCACCTCGCCTGGCAGGAGAAGTCGATTGGCTGGCTTGAGTATCCCCTTCTGAGCGACTATTGGCCTCATGCCGGTGTGGCCCAGCAGTTTGGCATTTTGCGCCTGGGCGAGCCGCTGCCCGGAATCAATGACCGTGCGATCTTCATTGTGGACAAGCAAGGCAAAATCGCATTTTCCAAGACCTATGAACTTGGCCAGGAGCCGGATTACGAAGAACTGGTGACTGAATTGGGTAAGGTCAAATAGAGAAGCGGCACAACGCAAAGAAACCAAAATAAAAACGCCCTCGGCGAAGGAGGGCGTTTTCTATTTCTCGAACGGGCGTTATTTCTTCGCAGCCTTCTTTGCGGTTGTCTTTTTGGCCGCGGGCTTCTTCGCCGCTGATGCAGCGGGTGATTTCTGCAGCGTGTCTTCAATGATCTGGTCTAACTTGCTGCGGTCTTCAACCTCAACGGCGGGAGTCGCAGCGCCGCCGCTGCCCACGACAAAGATGGTTGGGGTGTGTTGCAGGCCGATTTGCGTGCCCATATTGCGGTCGGCCAGGATCTTGGCTTTAAACTGTCCATCAGGATCCAGAACAAACGGAATCGGCGCCTTGTTGTCATTAGCAAACTTCTCGACATATTGGCGCAGGTTGGACTTATCAATTTGTGTTTGATTCTTGAAAATATAGCCCCGGAAATCGTCGCCCAGCTTCTCTGATTTGGTGTCAAAGTAGCGGGCATAGACTGCCGCATCAAAAGACCAGGGATGTTGTTGAAGCGGGAAGTCATGCAACACCACGGGGATGTTGTGCTTCTTGGCTGCTTCCCAAACCACCGGATAAGCACGGGCGCAGTCAGGACATTCCAGGTCCTCAAACATTACAATGGCCGCGCGCGCGCCCGGCGGCGGCTTGAGTGACGAACCGTCTGCAGCGCGGCTGGCGGCTGGAGCAAGCGCAAGAGCAAGCGCTCCGGCGATGTGAATAAAACGCTTTGCCAATATATTCATTTTGCTGGTCATCCTGCCTTCTTAGGGGTTTTGACAATATTTTTCTTGCGGACTGCGGCCTTGGCCGGGGAATTTACTTTGGCTGCCGTCACAGGCTGCGCCTTGCTGAGCATGTCTTCAATCATCTGGCCCAGCTTCTCCCGCACTTTTACTTCTTCCACCAAAGGCCCAGAAGCTCCGCTATTACTTACAACCCAGATTGTGGGAGTATGTTCCACGCCAATGCGCTGCCCGAGCAAGTAATCTGCTTTCACCAAATCCGCCAGCTTGCCATCGGGATCCTTCTCCTGGGAGACGGCGGTCTTGTTCTCGCCCGCGAATTTTTGCGCCCACTGCAGCAGATTGTCCCGAGTGATCTGTATCTGGTTGGCATAAATAAACTTACGGAACTCATTTCCCGTGCTGGGCGATCTCTGGTCGAAATATCGGGCCCACACCGCGGCATCAAAGGCCCAGTTGTGCATGGGCAAAGGAAAATCACGTAGCACCACCGGGATTTTATGCTCGTTGGCGGCTTCCCAGATCGCAGGGTAAGCCTTGGAACAATCCGGGCATTGCATGTCTTCAAACATCACGATAGCGACTGTAGCTCCGCGAGGCGGCTTAAGCACCGAGGCATCGACGGCAAACACAGCGACGCTTGACGCCAGCATAAACACCGCGATCAAGACCCAATTCAGGCGCAATTTCATTCCCCGGCTCTCAACAAGAAATCTCTTACCCCATATTTTACGTGAGCCGCGGTCTTCACACATAGGTTGGAATAGCCTCAGAAATGAAACTTAAGGCTCCCGCCCAGCGTGCGTGACGGAGCAAACTGAATCGGAATCTCTTCGCTTTCCTTGGATATTTTGTAGCGGTTGTCAGTCAGGTTCGTCGCGTCCAGCTCCAGATCAAGGCGGCGGGATTCGGCCTTCCACATGTTGAATCCAGCGCCAAGGTCGGCAGTAAGATGCTGGTCCAGCCGTGGTCCGTTTTCAACGATGGTCCCGCTACCGTAGCGCAAAGCAGTGCCGATCCAGGAACTTCTCCAGCTGTTGCGATAGAAGAGATTGGCCGTTCCCGTATGTGTCTGATCGAAGGCGGGCTGAATACGCTCACCGGGATCAAGAGGCTCATCGCCGGTAAAGCCGCCGGTAACCGGACCGTAAAAGAAAGTGCGAGAAAGCGTATATCCCACCCGAGCGCTTATGCCAAGCCGTTCCAGGCTGCGCACATTCAGGATCACATCCGCGCCGCTGGAACGCGCCGTGTTGAAGTTAATAGGCAGGAACAGCCGCGAGATGCTGATTTCATGGTTCTCAAAACTGTTGTGCCCGGTGTGCGTGTAAGCATCCACTTCAAGCGACACCTGAGGATGAAGCTCCTGCTGTATGCCGACTTCAAAATAGTTTTGCGTGTAAGCACGCACGTTGCCTACGCGCTGGCCGGGATCGGCGGCGTTGTTGCCGATAAAGCTGGCCAGCAGGGAATATTCAATCGGGGGCGGGGAGAAAAGCCGGTTGTAAGAAGCGTGCACCACTGATTTGGTGCGCGTGATGTGATAAGCCACGCCCACGCGAGGGCTTAGCTGCACGTGCGTGTCAACCAAGTCAAAGTAGTCATAGCGCGCGCCCGCATCCACAGTGAGATTTTTGAATGGCGAAAAATGGTCTTGCAGGTAGAGTCCGGCTTGGCCGCCTTTTACTCCGCCACGGAAGTTGAAAGCTCCGCTGGCATCAAGATTGAAAATCTCAGCGTCGCCACGGCCGTCAATAAAGAAACTTTCCAATTCACGCAGGCGCGTCAGGTCCACGCCGGCTTTAAAGACGTGCCCATGCCACAGGTGCACCACGTCACTTTTTGCTCCCACGGTGAGCGTGCTGCGCGATCCAATGGAAAGCGGCGTGATGGGATCGGAAGTCGGCAGAATGCGGTCTGAGCCGATGCGCTGATAGATGGAGCTGGAGAGAACGGTATCGGGAGAAAACGAGTGTCCCCAGGTGAGGATGGCTGTCTGCTGGCGGAGATGGCGCGATGGATCGCGGCCTACGTCCTGGTCTTCCGGCAGATTGGGCTGCTGAAAGTTTGCGCCACTGCCCATCAAAAGCAACTTGAAATTATTTTTTCCGCTCACCCAATCCAGCTGCGTGGTGCCGCGCAGGGCAGAGCCAAAATCGTGCAGCTCAATAGCGTTGGGAGGGTCAAGAAAACGTCCGGAAGTAAAGCCGTCTGCGAACGCGTAATAGCCGAACTTGCCTTTCGCGCCGCCATATTCGGCGTTCATATCGTAATTGTCTTGCGTGGCTCCGTGAAAGTTTGCTGACCCATGGTCCTGCATGTCGCGGCCGGAGCGAGTTGTAATATCCAGGACGCCGCCAAAACGGTTGCCGTATTCGGCGGTGAAGCCACCTGTCATTAGATCAGCTGTCTCAAAGATCTGCGGGCTGGCGCCGGGACTGAACTGCGGCTGCGTGTTGTCCAGAAAAGAAACGCCGTTAATAAATTCATGCAGTGAAAATTCATTGCCGCGCACGTTGATAAAGTTGTCATGGCTCTGGCTTGCGCCGGGCATCAGGTTAGCAACCAGGTTGCTGGTGTTTTCCACCATTGGGTCCATCAGGCGCTCAAGCTGTTCGTGGCTGAATGTCTGTGAGCTGCCTGTCCTGCCCGGATCAATCGCTTGATATTGCGCCGTTACCTCCACGTTTTCAGTGACCGTGGTCTTGGGAGCCAGTTCGATCGTTAATGAGACCGTTTCGCGCGGCGGCAGAACCATCTGGTAGTCGCGGGTGAAATATCCCGATGCTTCAGTTTTGACGACATATTGACCGGCATTCACTGCCGCAAAATGGAACCGGCCATTGGCGTCAGCAACCGTCTTCTGTGCTGGCATGGAAGCGCCGGCGTGAGTGAGAGAAACTTGCGCTGAGCTGATGGGCGCTCCAGCAGCGGTTTTCACCACGCCTTCCACGCTCGATTGAGCGGTGCAGAAGCTAGTGGCGAAGATAAAAAAGGCCAGAAAATACCAGCGAATCGCGCGCAAAACAGTCTCCACAAGGATCGGTTTCAGTGTTCGATTCTACCTTAGTTGCTGAAAAAGCTGCTATGGATTGGGCTGCCGAAATGCTGGTAGTAGACAGAAATCTGGGTGGTGGGATGAAACGCACAATCGCCGTAACCGTGTTCACAACTAGTGAGGTTGAGTGGCGGAGTATTCTAGAAAAGTTTCTGCGGCGATAGCAGGGCGATCTTCTGGCGGCCTTTTTTGATCAGATTGCCGACCCAATGAAACATGCCTGTCTTGGGTTGCGCCTGAGGGGCTGCAATCGCCGGAAAAAATTCATCGTAAAAAGAAATATCGGCTGGAGCGGAGGTCATTTCCAGGGCCGCATGATACTTCGTAGAGCCTGTAAACTGGGGATTCGCGCTTTGATGCAGCGTGGCAGGACTGCTCACCGACGGAACAGAAGCTTGCAAACTTAAAGCAACACCCGCGAGGATGAGAGAGCAGACTAGACGGCGCACAGCCCTTATTATACGAGGACTTAGACCATGGCAGAAATTGGCGCAGACCGGAAAATTACCCTAGTCCTTTGGTGTTATGAAGTTCAAGGTTGCCTTGACTAAGGCCCGCAACAGTGACAAATTTCTTGGCGGCATAGCGTTCCAAAAGCTTGCCAGTGGCTTCGACGGTAAAGCGGCGGTCTGTACCAAAGGCCAAGTGCCCGCCATCGTGCAGCAGGACAATCTCTCCTTGCGGCTGGCGCCGAGAATCCACCTGCCCAGTTACCTTTTCCACGATGGTAGCGGCTGATTTCGCGCTCCAGTCGTACCCGGTCACCGACCACATCACAGGATTGAGTCCCATGGCGCGGGCCGTCCGCAGCACATTGGGGCGACGACCGCCAAAAGGCGGCCGAAAAAGCGCGATCCTTTTTCCCATCGCATCTTCCAGCGCTTTGCCGCAGTCGGCAAGTTCCTGGCGCAGCCGCGCCGCCGAAACCAGAATCAGGTTGGGATGGCTCTCCGTGTGGTTGCCAATTTCATGGCCTGCCGCAGCAATTGCCCGAACTACGTCCGGTCGCACGCGCACATATTTGCCTATAAGAAAAAACGTCGCCTTGGCATTGTGCCTGGCCAGCACGTCCAGTAAACGCATGGTGTGCGGATCGTTAGGCCCATCATCGAAGGTGAGCGCCATCTGACTGGGATCGCTGCCGTGCGTAAGCGTGCGGCCATAGAGCTGCGACGTGGGAGCCATGGTGGCGTATCCGGCATAGCTGGCCGCGGCAGCAGAAGCGAGCGTGATGTAAGGCCAGAGCATCGTGGAGATTTGGTAATTGGGTAAATTGGTAATTGAAAACCAAATTTTCGGAGCATCCACCCGGAACTATGGCCTTTAACGCATTCCAAGCTCGGATGATTTTCAGTTACCAAATTACCAATTTACTCAATTACCAAATTTTATCTGCTCCTTTCATGCGGCAACCCACGCTGAAAGGCTTTCACTATCAATCATTTCATTGCTCGCCGCTCCGGCTTTCCACAGCCTGTTAACTGATTGCACATTGCCAGCGGACGTTTTGCCATATATGCTGCGTTCAAGTCAGCCGACTTGTGACGCATTTGTCATTGACTCGTGAATCGTTTACCAGTGAAACGTCTATCAGAAGAACATGGCCAAGCTTTTTGAACCACCACAATATATAGCAGTGGAAGGCCCCATCCGCGTGGGCAAGAGCACGCTGGCCAATATCATCGCGGACCGGCTGAATGCCCAGCGCGTGATTGAGCCGGAAGACAATCCTTTTCTCCGGGCATTTTATGAAGGCGAGCGCGGCGCGGGTTTCCAGGCGCAGTTTGCTTTCCTGGTCCGGCGCTTTGAGCAGTTGCGCGCTCTGGAAGTTGGCCCCAAATCGCGCAAGACCGTCGTTGCGGACTATATTTTTGAAAAGGACAAGATTTTCGCGTACATCAACCTGAGCGATCCTGAACTGGAAGTTTATAACCGCTATTACCAGCTCTTCCGTGAGCAGCTTCCCGCCCCGGACCTGGTGATTTATCTTCAGGCGTCGCCAGATGTGCTGAAGAAACGCCTGCGCAAGAAAAACGTTGCCGGCGAGACCGCCGTGAGCGATGACTACATTGAAGAAGTGGTCAAGGCCTATGAACACTTCTTTTTTCATTACACGTCGTCAGATCTGCTGGTAGTGAACACCAATGACATTGACTTTGTCGAGCGCCATACTGATCTGCAAGAATTGCTCCGCCGCGTGAGCGAACCCATACGCGGGACGCAGTACTTCCTGCCGCTGGGATCTACCGGCGCGGCCGGCGTGTAAGGCTCTCTACCGCGGATTTGCGCGGATGCTCGCGGATCAAGAACCTTTAGCCCAAATAAACGATCCCGCTTCCCTGTTAAACTCGATTTGCATGGAGACCCACGATTCAGTCGGTAGCATGACCCAGGCCTACGCTCAGAAGGCCGTAATCATCGCCCAAGAGTTCAATGCGCGGCTCGATTACAGCGAGAACTCTTTGATGGAGCTGGAAAATATTCTGGGCCAACTCGCGCTCGACCTGCCGCCGGGAGGTCCTTCTACTGACGAGCTCACAGAAGTGTGCAAGATGTGGGGTTGCTACCTGGGCGAGGTAGTGCGGCGACGCTTTGGCGGAGACTGGAGCATCGACACTTATCCCGGCAAGCAATTCGCCACACTGACGTTGACGGTGGCCGGCAACAAGCTTTTTCCCTCGATGAAGATTCATCGTCGCCTTACTGAAGGCGAGGCCGACAACGTGTGGTCGTTCTACAAGATGGTCAAGGCCAAGCTGGATCCTGCGCAACGGCCGAAACCGAACTAGTCCCACCCTGATGATGTACATCTTCAAATCAGTGACGGAACGTCTCTCTGAGTTTGTTGATCAAAGCCTGCTATACATAAGTGATACTATTCGGAAGAAATATGCGCGTAAAACTCACGATTCTTCTGCTTTCAATCCTTGCGGCAAACGCTACCTCTTGGGCGCAGGATGCGGAGGCGACCCTCAAGCAGTTTGAGGGTAAGACTTTGATTCTTCGCCATGCCTTGCAGTCAGACTCTCAGCAATATGACGCAGCAGGCAAGGTGCTGAAGGGCGGAAAAGATGGGTCATGGACTGTCTTCGGCGGTATCATGATCGACCGTGTAACTCTCACGCCCGACAAGCTCCGCCTTGAAGGCCAGCGAATATTTTTCCTGTTCCCAAAGCAGAAATTAACCCTATTCGAATTCAAACGGCGCAAAGCTTTTAAGGGGCCGCCCTTTTCGCCTTCCGTGAATGTGGAAGTGATTCTTGACAAGCCGATTGATTCTGCCGAACAGGGGCTCACTGTCCTGGGCCGGATATTTGCCTTGAAGACAGAGGACTTTCTGGAATCCTTGCCGGATTTTTGGCGCGCGTACCTGCTGGACCACCATTTCAACTACGATGCTTCTCAGAAAAAAGAAGCGGAATACCGCTGGAGTGAGGAAGTTCCTAAAGCGAGTAAGCCGATTCAAAACGTCCCGTCAGAGTCGACCAAAGATCCCAAACATGAGGACTCTCACGAACTTGCCACGTATCCCATTGGTCCGGGTTCCGGGGTCAAGGCTCCCAAACCCAAACACACTCCCGAACCTGATTACTCAGAGATTGCTAAATATGAAGGATACCAAGGTACCGCGGTGGTGAATGTGATTGTTGGGACGGATGGCAATGTCCACTACGTTCGCCTACTTCGTCCATTGGGTATGGGGTTGGACGAAAACGCTCAATCCACAGTTCAAACCTGGCGTTTTCAGCCCGCTATTCGCAACGGACAACCGGTTGCTGTCGAAATGAATATTGAGATTGCATTCAACCTATACTGAAGTAAGCCTTTGTTCTTGTGTGCTCGCCCTGCCTTTTTGCTAGCTCTGCGTGGTTATAAAATCTGTGCTTAGATAGATAGTAATGATCCAGCTCACCGCAGCCGGCAAGCGCTTTGGCCCCAAAGTCCTCTTTCAGGAATTGGACTGGCTGATCACGCCCCATGATCGCGTGGGACTGGTGGGCGCGAACGGCACCGGCAAGACTACGCTGCTGAAAATCCTTGCCGGTACGGAGTCGCTGGACTACGGCACGATCACGCAGCAACGTGGCATACAGAGCGGCTACCTGCCGCAGGATGGCCTATCGCTTTCCGGACGCACCGTTTTTGCCGAGTGTCTCTCGGTTTTTGAGCAGGTGCACCAGATGCAGCGCGAGCAGGAGGATCTGGCGCGGCGCATGGCGGAAGTTGATCACGCCAGCGCGGAGTACCAGCAGATAGCCGAGCGTTTCCATCGCATACAGGCGGAGATGCAAGCCCGCGATGGTTACACCATTGAGGCTGAAGTCGGGACGGTGTTGAACGGCCTGGGCTTTAAGAAAGAAGATTGGGAGCGGCGGACAGAAGAATTTTCCGGTGGCTGGCAGATGCGCATTGCGCTGGCCAAACTGCTGCTGCAAAAACCCAATCTGCTGCTACTCGACGAGCCGACGAACCATCTTGATCTGGAAACTCGCAACTGGCTGGAACAATATCTGGTCAATTATCCGCATGCCTATGTGCTGATCTCGCACGACCGCTATTTTCTGGACGTAACTGTAAAGAAAACCGCCGAAATATGGAACAAGCAGGTCTTCTTTTATTCCGGGAATTATGAGAAATATCTGGCGCAGAAAGCGGAGCGCCGCGCACAGCTTGAGGCCGCTTACGCCAACCAGAAGGAAAAGATTGACCAGCTAGAGGCTTTTATCAATCGCTTTCGATATCAGGCGACAAAAGCAAAGCAGGTGCAGAGCCGGATCAAAGAACTGGAGCGGATGGAAAAGATTGAAGTCCCTCCAGAAGAGAAAGCCATCCATTTTTCTTTTCCGCAGCCTCGTCCCAGCGGACGCATGGTCGCTGAAGCTAAAGATCTGGGCAAAAGCTATGGCGCAAAGCAGGTTTTTTCCGGCGTGAATTTTGTGATCGAGCGCGGTGACCGCATTGCGCTGGTGGGCGTGAACGGCGCTGGAAAATCTACGCTGATCAAGCTGCTTGCCGGCTCGGAGCAGTCCACATCAGGAGAACTGCGGCTGGGCCACAATGCCGATGTCGATTACTTTGCGCAGGACCAATACAAGGCATTGGATCCCAACGCGCGCATGCTCGACGATCTTTTTGAAGCCGCGCCGCGCTCCACGCAAACGGAGCTTCGCAGTCTGCTCGGGTGCTTCTTGTTTTCAGAAGACGATGTTTTCAAAACCATCGGCGTGCTCTCCGGCGGCGAGCGCAATCGCTACGCGCTGGCGCGCATGCTGCTGCATCCGTCCAACTTTCTGCTGCTCGATGAGCCAACAAACCACCTTGACCTTCGCGCCAAAGACGTCCTCCTGGATTCGTTGCAGAAGTTTACCGGCACAGTCGTCTTCGTTTCGCACGACCGTTACTTCATTGACAAGCTGGCCACGCGCGTCTTTGAAATTGGCGAGGGGCGCGTGGAAGTCTTTCCCGGCAATTATGAAGATTATCTCTGGCGCAAAGAGGGGAAAGACAATGCTGCAGCCGACGTATCTCTAGCGTGGAACAGCGGAGCGATTTCGGCAAACACCGGGATCCAAACAAATCATCACGAAGCCGAAAAATCCCAGCCCGAAACGAAGCTGAAGCGCCTGAACCCGATCAAGCTTAAGCAGATGAAAGAACGTCTGGTGGAATTGGAAGAAGAAATCGCACGGCTGGAAGCCGCCATTACTACGGCGGAAACCGCATTGCAGAACTTTGTAAGCGTGGAAGAGACGCAGGGGCAGACAGACTTGCTGAATCGTGCAAAGACCGATCTTGAGAGCGCCATGAACGAGTGGGAAGAACTGAGCCAGGTGCTCGAAGCCCACATTGAGGTCTAGTTTCCCGGTTCAATTCTTATGGCACCACGACCTGCGCGCTGGCTGTGCCCATTTTGTTGGTGGTGCGGTCGAGTACGCCCATGCGAAGAGTATATGTTCCCGGTTTCAACTCTAGTTCCCGGTTGCAGGGCAAGAAGCGCTGTTGCTGCATCTGCTTAAATTCTGTTTCCGGCAGGTTCGCGTTCACCGTGCTGCTGGACATTGTCGGCTTGTCTTTGTCTTTGCCGTAGGCCCACACCGTACAGCTCAGCTTGGCTGATTCTAGCCCACCTTCTTTGTGCTCAAATGCAATGGTCTGTGGATCAACATGGAAATTTACAACCACTTTTCCGTTTTTGGCAGAAGGCGGTAATACCTGTGCCTGGAAGAGCAGACCAGTGGCAGCGGGAACGTCAAGCTGTAACGATCGGCTGAAGCTCTCAGCTACTGCGTCAGAATTTTCCTTGTTTACCTTTTCCGGATCCAGCGCATAGTAGCCTTCGCGATAGCGCAGATTCATTCCGGGCTGATTGCTCTTTATTTCAATTGTGCGGAATTGTCCGTCCCACTTTTTGTTGTTGGGATAATATTCCAATGTGTAATAGGTTGAGCCGTCTTCAATACTGGATTTGAGTCCAAGGACCAGATTGTTGCTGTTTTTAAAAGCCTTGCCGCCAGTACGCTCAGCCATATTCTCCATGGTGTGTTGAGAGGCCAGATGGTCATCTTTGCCAATTGCTCCCGCATCCACCGGATACACCGCCACCTGCGCCGCCATGAGCGCGTCTGTAACCTTCATGACCAGCGCGGCATAGCTTTTGGAAATCAACGATTTTTGAAGGGCCTTTGACGTGGATTCCCCGGTAGAAGCTTCCTGGCTCTTGAGGTCCCCGGCGCTCAAACTGTTTTGCGTGTTCACTTCAGGATAGAGCATGAGAGGAAAACTTTCGGAGAGCCAGATCAGGTTCTTGCGTCCTGGATAACCCTTCAGTATTTTGGCCAGCACATTCAACTGATTGAGCGTTGTCTCAATGCCTCTCTCGCTCGTGTGATAATCGCCCCGGGTGGCGTAGACCGATGCCCGCGCCTCAAAGCTGTCGCCGCTGAGGGTCTGCGCTGGCGGCCGGTACTTTGCTACAGCGGCGCTCAATACCCTATTGTCAGTCGTGAAATCGTGCAGCAGCTTGAGTTCTGATTCCAGCGCAAAAATGGCAACAGGACGGCTCAACTCTGCCGTGTTCAGGAACTTGAGCAGCTCATCTTTGGCGTAAGCGTGCTCAGGCAAGTTACCATTGACGGTGTCAAAAAGGATGACGTTTAAACTGCTCGACTGGATCCGTGGCGTGTTCGTAACAACATTTTGCGGCAATTGCGGCAGCTGCGTGGTTTTGGCTGCATTTGCCCCCTGGAAGATAAATCCGCTGATCTTTTGCGGCTTGCCATCTTCCAGCAAAGTGAAATCTTCCACCTTCAGCCCCGGGACCAGCACGCCCTTTTTAGCGGCGACCACGTCTACCACCACAAGACGCGTGTTTGTTCGCAGGACCTCATCAGAATGCAAAACCGGTGACTGATCTGACGCAGTTGGCTGCGAGACGGTTTGCGCATAAATCCCGGATGGGACCAGCGTAAGAATTCCCAGGAAAAAAACTAAGCGGCCCATAAGCTTCACTCCTCGACTATGGCACTACCACCTGAGCCGTGGCGGTGCCAATCTTGTTGGAAGCCCGATCCAGCACGCCCATGCGCAAGGCATATGTTCCTGGTTTCAAATCAAGCTGGCGGTCACACGGTAGAAAACGCTGTTGCATTATCTGCTCATACTCGCTCGCATTCAGGTTCGCGTTCACCGTGCTACTGGACATTATCGGTTTGTCTTTGTCTTTGCCGTAGGCCCACACGGTACAGCTCAATTTGGCAAATTCCACGCCGCCATCCTTCTTCTCAAAGGCCAGAGTTCGCGGATCAACGTGGAAGGTCACTACAACTTTCTTGTTCTTTTCTGAAGGCGGCTGCACCTGTGCCTGGAAAACCACTTGCGTGGCCGCGGGCGCGTCAAGCCCCAGCAGGCGGCTGAAGTTTTCCGCTACTGCGTCTGAATCTTCCTTGTTGATCTTTTCCGGATCAACCGCATAGTAGCCTTCGCGATAACGCAAATTTATGTTCCCGTGATCGCTTTTTACCTGGATCCTGCGGAACTGGCCGTCCCAATTTTTGTTTTCCGGATAATACGTCAGCGTGTAATAGGTTGAGCCATCCTCGATTCCGCTGCGAAGGCCCAACACAAGATCGTTGCTGTTCTTGAACGATTTGCCTCCAGTGCTCTCCGCCATGTTGTCCATGGTGTGCTGCGAAGCTAGATGATCATCTTTGCCTACCGCGCCCGCATCCACCGGATACACTGCCACCTGCGCCGCCATGAGCGCGTCTGACACTTTCTTTATCAGCGCCGCATACGTCTTGAATGTTGGTGAGGATTGCAGGTTCTGCTGCGTCGATGAAGAATTTGCCGCACCTCCAATTGCGCTTCTAAGGCTCTGGCCGTCCATGTGAAGCTGGTTGTCTGTCTCGGGAAAAAGCACTAATGGAAAGCTCTCAGAGAGCCAGATCAGGTTTTTCCGTCCGGGATATCCGGCAAGAACTTTTGCCAGCACGTTAAACTGGTTCAGCGTGTTCTCTATGTCGCGTTCGCTGGTGTGATAATCCCCTCGGGTGGAAAAGGCGGAGGCGCGCGATTCCATACTCTCGCTGTTGTTATTTTTTGCCGGAGGCCGGTATTTTGCCACCGCCGCGCTCAATGATTTGTTGTCTGTACTGAAATCATGCAGCAGCTTTAGCTGGGTTTGCATGGCGTAGATAGCCACGGGGCGATTGAGTGGCGCACCATTCAGAAACTTCAGCAGCTGGTCGCGGGCGTAAACCTGTTCAGGAAAGTCGCCATTGGCTACATCAAACAGGATCACGTTCAGGCTATTGGACTGGAATTTTGGCGCGTTTGTTACTACTGAAGGTGGAAGCTGTATCTGCGCTGTCTGCGACACATTGCTGCCAGAATGCTCAAAATTGAAACCGCTGATCTTTTGTGGCTTGCCATCCTCCAGCAAAGTAAAGTCGGAGGCTTTAAGGTCAGGCACCGGCTGGCCCTTGCCATCGGTGGCCACAACATCCACTACCACCAGGCGCGTATTCGTCCGCAGTGTCTGATCGGAGTGCATCACGTCCTGCGGCTGGTTCGCGGGATTGTTGGTTTGGGAATGGGCGCCCAGAAAGGACAATGAAAGACAAGAAATCGTGACCGCACGGCACAGTGTAGTCCAAGGCATGGTTAACGTCTCCCCTGAGATTCGCTGCGCATTACCCCCGTTCCGGCCATTCTACCCTGTGCAGAAAGCAATCTCCAACTTAACCCTGACTTAAGAAGTTTTCGGGGGACAACCCTCGGGCAGCCGGTGCTCTCCTACCTTAAGGAACGATTTGGGGGTCTGCGAAGGCAGAGCTGCGTCACACGTCAATCTGCAATGTGCCCGATGTTGGACCCTGGTACTGGGAAATTGATTCGGCGAATTCTTATTCTTTTGTTTTTCTGAAATGGGGCCCTGGGTGATCTCTCTTCGCGGTTTTCTGGCTGCAACTTTCCTTCTCGCATCCGTGAGCGCGGCATCTGCGGTTTGCACTCCCACAGTGGATAAAACAGTTAAGATCTGCTCTCCCGCCAGCGGAGCCACGGTGACTTCTCCCGTAACTTTTTCCGCAGGCGCCCGGGACAATGAGCATCCGGTCACAGCGATGATCATGTATATCGATTCAGTGAAGAAGGCCCAGAGCTCGAATGCTTCGCTCACGGCCGTGCTGTCTCTGGCAGCAGGAAAGCATGCCATCGTAATCCGCGCGTGGGATTCCACAGGATTTTTCTTTTCATCCTCAGAGAGCATTACCGTTGCTACATCACCCACGCCGACCCCGACTCCAACGCCCAGCCCAACGCCTACGCCTACACCAACCGCGACTCCAACACCGAGCCCAACGCCAACTCCCACGGCAACGCCTACACCGACTCCGGGGCCGGGAATCGCATCTATTAATCACATCATTTTTGTACTGCAGGAAAACCGGAGCTTTGATACCTACTTTGGAATGCTGAATCCCTATCGCAAGGCGCATGGCTGGAACATCGGCGACGACCAACGCGAATACGATGTGGACGGCATTGACGACAAGCTCACCACGATTTTCAACAAAAACGATGAAGGCGCCGTCTTCCCGCTCTTCCATACCACGAGCACCTGCCTTGACGATATGAGCTCTGCCTGGCTGGAAAGCTTTGGTGATGTGAGCCGCTTTGATTTCACCACCACGCGGCCAATCCTGATGGATGGGTTTGTCCACACGGCAGAGGGATTTGCGAAATCCGGCAGTGGCAGCGGGACATTTACCGATCTGGCGGGACAACGAGCGATGGCCTATTACCAGGACACCAGCACGACCGGCACAGACGAACTGAATTACTACTACTTCATGGCCTCGCAGTTCGCTCTTTCAGATCGCTGGTTCTCGCCAGTGGCGAGCAAAACGATCCCGAACCGGCTCGCCACTATGTCGGGAGGCACGTCACAGGGTTACGTGTTCGATCCCGGATTTGACGATCACGCGCCTCAGCTCGTAGGGACCACGATTTTCCAGTTGTTAGATCAACACAATATCTCCTGGAAAATTTATTACTCCACGACCAACAGCAATGGCGCTCCATCAACCACGTTTACGTATTTCACCTACAGCGGCAAGTACATTTTCAGAAGTTCCACCGGAGTTTTGACAGTTGACTCCACGCACATCGCGCCTATCAGCCAGTACTTTACTGATGTGCAGAACAATACGCTGCCACAATTTGCCTATATCGAAGCCAATTTCGGTCATGGCGATGAGCACCCGGGTTCAGGCCAGTCGATTCTTTCCGGCCAAGCCCAGATTTCAAACATCATCAACGCGCTGATGTCGAGTCCGTCATGGGGAGATTCGGCATTGTTCTTCACGTTCGACGAGGGCGGCGGGCCGTATGACCACGTGCCGCCGGTCCCGGGCCACACGAATCAGAACACCAGCGCAGCTCTGGCCGATCTGGAAGGCGATATTGCGCCGATCGCGGTAAATCCAGACGGATTCCTGCCTTGCCAGCCCACAACCGCGGGCGTTTATACCAATCATTGCGATCTGCGGCCTGACAGTCCGGGAGCGCATCCGGCTGACGCAGCTGCGGCGGGAAATCAGGGCTTTGGCGCACAACTGGGGTTCCGCGTGCCCAACATGATCGTGTCACCGTTTGCTCGCCGTCATTACGTGGGGCATACAGCGATGGACCACACAGCCGTGATTCACTTTGTGGAAGAGCGCTTTGGTCTGCCGGCGTTGACGAATCGCGATGCTGTCCAGCCCAACTTGCTCGACTTCTTTGATTTCACGGGCAAGCCCTGGGCAACGCCTCCAACGGGAATTCCAGTCCCGCCGGGCGTGGGATCAACGTGCCATCCTGCGACGATGCAGTAGTTATCGAGACGCTGCTTTCACGGCACCTTGGGAGCAGGCAGCGGCGGCGGAGATGCAGGCTCCGCCTTCTCTAAGGTCGCTGCCAAAAACTGGATAGCCTCCATATAGCCTTTGGCTAGATCCATATCGTTGTGATCAGCATTCTGTGCCCAGAATGATTGTTTTGGCTGGTTGGCCAAGTCGAATAACTTTTGTCCATGCCAGAAGGGAATCACTGAGTCCGCATGACTATGCATGACCAGGATCGGGCTGTGAATGTGGCGCACGTATTTGTAGTTGGGAAATTTATCGAACGGCAGCAGAGGGATCCGGGTAAGCACGCGAAAGGCTGAGACAAATGGGCTTTGCAGGATCACTCCTGCTGAAGGTCTTTTCGCCGCAATGTAGGCCGCAGGGCCTGCGCCTACTGATCTGCCAAAGATAATGATCCTGTCGGGAGGCGTCTTGAGATCGACGGCCAGAAACTCGTAAGCGGCGGCTGAATCTTCATAACAGGCCTTCTCAGTCGGTTTGCCTTCGCTGGTGCCGTACCCTTCATAGTCATAAGCAAAGACGCTGAAGCCTGCGTGCCGCAAGCCGTCCAGCCAGTACTTGTCGTCTCCCAGGTCTTCAGCATTGCCATGGCTTACCAGCAGAGTGAATTTGGCGGAAGGATTGGGAAGATAGACAGCGGAAATTTTCTTTCCGCTGGCCGTGGTGATCTTTATGATCTCCGCCGAATCCTTGTAAGAAGAAGGGTGTGGCAGGAAGATCATGCTGTCCGAGAGAAAAAACGCGAACAGCGCGAGTCCGATGTATAAAGCAGCAAGGATCAGCAGCATCCGAATAAGAAGCTTTTTCACTGGCAGACCATAGCTGGTCTTTACAAAGACCCGCGCCCCTCAAAGTATCTCTTTAATCCATGTTGCCGTTTGCGGGCAAAAAACTTATCGTCTTGCCGGCATCTTTGCGTGAGCTGCGGCAGCCTGCTTCTGCTCGACTGAAGGCGCTGGTGGCTCCTGCGCCACGATATGCAAGCCCAGCTCTTTCCTCAATTCAGCCTCCAGCTTTGCCATCATGTCTTTATTGTCTTTCAGGAACTGCTTCACGTTCTCGCGTCCCTGGCCAATGCGTTCCCCTTTATAGCTGAACCAGGCCCCGGATTTCTCCACGAGTTCCTTGGCCACGCCCAGATCAAGCAAGTCGCCTTCGCGGGAGATGCCTTCGCCATACATGATGTCAAATTCGGCTTCACGGAAGGGGGCCGCCGTCTTATTTTTCACGACTTTGATTTTGGTCCGGTTGCCAACCACCGCATCACCATCCTTGATGGCGCCGATGCGGCGGATATCGACACGTACGGACGAATAAAACTTGAGTGCGCGGCCGCCCGTAGTTGTCTCAGGATTGCCGAACATCACGCCGATCTTCTCGCGGATCTGGTTGATGAAGATCAGGCAGGTGCGCGACTTGGAAACGATTCCAGTCAGCTTGCGGAGCGCCTGTGACATCAAACGGGCCTGCAGACCCATGTGGCTATCTCCCATTTCGCCTTCCAGTTCGGCTTTGGGTACCAGAGCAGCCACGGAATCGACCACCAGCACATCAATGGCGTTGGAACGGACCAGCGCTTCGGCGATTTCCAGCGCCTGTTCCCCATAGTCCGGCTGGGCCACCAGCAAGTTGTCGACATCCACGCCGAGCTTGCGGGCATAAATGGGATCGAGAGCGTGTTCGGCATCCACAAAGGCCGCCATGCCGCCTGTCTTTTGCGCTTCGGCGATCACCTGCAGGGCGACGGTCGTCTTGCCGCTGGATTCCGGGCCAAAAATCTCAACCACGCGTCCGCGGGGAAAGCCGCCTACACCAAGGGCGGCGTCAAATGAGATGGAGCCGGTAGAGATCACCGCGATGGGGACAATAGCTTCCTTGCTCCCCAACCTCATGATGGAACCTTTGCCAAACTGCTTTTCGATTTGAGAGAGCGCAAGATCTATCGCCCTGGTTTTTTCCTGTCTTTCATCGGCCATTCATTCTCTCCATGCGGCATTTCCTAAAAAGGAAGAGAGCCTTTGCATTTCAGCGACGCTGGTGGATTTTCCCTTGCTGCGGGGGCGCGCTTCTATATTTCTATCATGCAGCGAATAAAAAGGGAACCGGAATTTTTATCGGACGTAAAAAAGCTCCCGGGCCTGAAACCCGGGAGCAGAGCCGACAGGAACAAACCGGTTACCAATAGGTGAGCTTTACGTTATCGAGCCATTCCTTGTAGGCCGCGTGGTTGCCTTTCAAATCCAGCTGGACCGCCACATTCAACTCATTCACGCTGGAAGCTCTCGAGGTGTAATTGCGGTTGACGTAATGCTTTACGCCGTCAATCGTGAGAGCGATGTAATCCACATAGTTGCCGTTGCGCTTGAATTCCCAGGTCAGATGATGCCATTTGTAGGCCGTGGGCATGGAGCAGTGGATGCCGGTGTGAATCCAGTTGCCATTGGCATTGCCCCAAACGTCCCATTGGCCGGCGGCGATGTTGCACTGCGTACCGAAGATCCAGCGCCGGTGCCCGTTGGCTTGGTTGCTGTCAAATTCGAGCGCCTGGGCGTTCTGAGGCGCAGTCAGGTAGAAGTAGACGTCGTACTTAAGGTTGTAAGCGCCATTAGCGGCGCCAAGCTGCTTCCACCACAATGCATCGGCATAGGGGTTGCTGCTGGATATAGAGAAAACTCTGGATACGCCGCTCATGGAGGGCGATGAGGTAGTCGCTGTATAAATGGAGGCTCCCGGACCTGCGGCGTTGGCGCCGGCACAGGCCACACAGGCTTGCCATCCAGTCATTCTCTGGATCTGACTCTTGACTGTCTGGGCGGATGAACGAAGCGAAGCGGCCGCCAAAAGGAACAGTACAACTACGAGAATGGAAACGCTTTTGGTTGTTTTCTTTACCATCACTACTTTTACTCCAGGGGATTTGTTTGCCGCCATTTCCAACGGCGAAACTGAGAGTAACGACGCATCTACTCTGCTTCAACCCTTTTCAGGCTGCCGCGCGAGAAACCAAAAATCGCGAACTACTAGGTGATTACGGCGGCTACTTAGTTCCCAAAAGCAAAAGGAGCGGAACCAAATCCGCTCCTTTTCGTGTTCATGAATGTTAATCGTTCTTCACATTCTCCACAGTTTTTGAGGTGAGTTCCCTCTGAACTGAACAGCCTTAACACTGCTAGAGCACTACCAATAGGTGAGAGTGACTTTGTCCAGCCACGTGGAATAGGCGTGCATGGCGGAGTCTCCGTCCATTTGGAAGGCCACATTCATTTCATGGACACTAGAGGCACGTGCCGGATAACTACGGTTCACGTAATGAGTGACGCCATCATAAGTAAAGCCGACGAAGATCACGTTGGTGGATGTCCGCTGAAATTCCCATGTAAGGTGGTGCCACACAAAAGCCGTCGGAGCAGAACAGGCAATCCCGGTTGAAATCCAGTTGCCGGCTGCGTTGCCCCAGACGTCCCAGTGGCCGCCCTTGATGTTGCACTGCGTGCCATAGATGAACTTATGCACAGCGTTGGACTGATTGTTATCAAACTCTAGGGCCTGCGACACGCCCGGATTGGTGATGTAGAAAGCCACGTCGTACTTAAGATGGGTGGCGCCGTCGGCAGCTCCAAGCTGTTTCCACCAGAGAGCGTCAGAGTAAGGCGTGGTGCCACTGATACTGAATTTGGCGGACGCGCCGTCGAGGGAAGGAGACACCTGGTTTTCCACCATGGAATAGGTCGCCACGGGACCATTGGCATTTGCGCCGGCGCATACGGTACAACTGGCCCAGCCTGTCATCTGGTCTATATTGCTTTTGACCACGGCGGTTGAAGGGGGCGCGGGGAAGGCCGCTGGAGTTGGAGTGGGAGTCGGGCTGGGGGTCGTACCGCTTACGGTCAGGCTCAGCGGCGCCTTGAAGACGGCGCCAGTTGAGTCCCAGGCTTGGACCACAACACTGTGGCCACCGGCCGCAATAGTTACGAATGTGTCAAGCTTGCTTGCCGAAATCAAATAAACGCTGATGTTGTCCACGTAAATCCTCATGGCGGTGATCGGATTTGCCGATGTTGCCGAGGCGACGAAGTGGACCGGGGATCCTGAAGTGGATCCAGCTGCGGGGGAACTTACCGTGACTCCCGCGAAGGATGCGGTGGCCAGAGTCAGGGTCGCAATCAATAACCGAATAGCGTTTTTCACTGCCGTACTCCTTCAGAGCTAGGGTGCTTGGCTTGAGGAGCAGAGGTTACGGCTGCATCTACTCTGGATGTATCAGGAGACTACTTAATTAGGTAGGATTTGACGCTTAGCTTAGTACTACGATTGAGAAACATGAGGAGAGCCCCTGAAAATGCGGCTGAAGCTGAAAATGACGGAAAGGGACTAAGTAAGTTTCCAATGAAAAACCGCCCCACGTGACGTGAGGCGGCTTGTGCAAAACATGTTGGAAGAAACCTATATATCGCTTTACGCTGCGGAATCCTGGACTGCCGCCAGCACTTTCTCCGTCTTGTAAACCAGCACGCCCTCTGCCTCTGACTGATGAAGCTTATGAACCAGATAAAGCGGGCGGCGGCGGACTTCATCATAGATCCGGCCGATGTATTCACCCAGCAATCCCGTGCAAATGAGCTGGACGCTTCCCAGAAATAGAATGGCGAGAAGAGTGCCAATGTGTCCCGCTCCCGGGATTATGCCGAAATATTTCAGATGGAAAACGGTATTGCCTAAATTCACTAGAGAGAGAAACAGCGTAAAAGCCAGCACTATTCCGCCCAGGACCATTCCCAGCCGCAAGGGCTTATAGCTGAAGCTGAAAATCGCATCCATGGCGTACTTGAAGAGCTTGGGAAGCGTTTGTTTGGCTTCGCCCGCGGCCCGTCCGGCGCGCTCGTAATAGACGATTGCCGTCGGAAAGCCCACCCATGCGCGCAGCCCGGGAAGATAGCGGTTTCCTTCTGAAAGATTATTGATTGCATCGGCTGCCTGGCGGTCCAGCAGGCCAAAAATCCCCGCATTCAGAGGGATGGGGAAATCCGAGATCAGGCCCATGACTTTGTAAAACAGGGGAAAGAGCTTGCCGCGAAGTCCGGTTTCCGCGCGGCTAGAACGCTCGGCAATGACTACTTTCGCGCCATCTTTCCACGCTTTGACCATGCGAGGCAGGACTTCCGGCGGATCCTGGAAGTCGCCGTCCATCAGCATAATGGCGTCGCCCTTGGCAACTTGGAGTCCCGCGGTGAGGGCCGCCTGATGGCCAAAGTTGCGCGAAAACTCCACCACACTTACGCGCGGATCGCGCTGTTGAATCTCTACCAGCAGTGAGAGTGACTTGTCCCGGCTGCCATCGTTAACGTAAATGACCTCCCAGTGCTCTTCCATACCCTCCATCACGGAGCGTATCGCGGTGTGAAAAGCAGGAATGTTTTCTTCTTCGTTATAAATTGGAACTACAACGGAAAGCATGGCCCAACTCCAGAGAAACTTTTTTACTGACTGCGTTCTTATTGCCTGGGTCTTGGCGAAGAACCGTGAAACCGCGCTTTCACGGCCTCCGCATAAAATCTAGGCTGCTTCGTTCTGTTTTGCTGCTTCTGCTTTTAAAGAAGCCTTGATCGTGACCGCGCGCTCGCCTACAACGTCAGGGCGTCCCACACTGTAGTAATTAAGGCCTGCGGTCTCCATCAAAGCCGGCTTAAAGAGGTTTCTGCCGTCCACCACAATGGGATAATGCAGCAACTGCTTGACTCGGGCAAGGTCAAGAGCAGCAAAGTCTTCCCACTCGGTGAGGACCAGACAGGCATCAGCGCCTTCCAGAGCTTCATAAGGGCCGCTGGCGAATTTCACAGCGCTGTTCGGTCCGAATTCCTCTGCGGCTCGCTCCATTGCGGCCGGATCATAAGCGGTGACAGAGCAGCCTTCCTTAAGAAGCGACTTAATAATGGACACGGCGGGCGACTCTCGAAGATCGTCAGTACCATTCTTGAAGGCCAAGCCAAGCACGCCGAGCTTCTTGCCTTTTAAGGTCCAGAGGGCTTTGCGCACTTTGCGCAGGAAGCGGTTGCGCTGCTCTTCATTCACTCTTACGGTTTCATCGAGGAGCCCAAAGTGGCAGCCGTTCTCACGGGCTACGGAACGGAACGCCAGAAGATCCTTGGGGAAGCAGGAGCCGCCGTATCCGACACCGGGTGAAAGAAAGCGGCGACCGATGCGTGAATCTGTGCCGATTCCCTCACGCACCTGCTCCACGTCCGCCCCCACGGCTTCACAGACACTGGCAACGGCATTAATGAAGGAGATTTTCATGGCCAGGAAAGCATTGGAGGCGTGCTTGATCAGCTCTGCACTCTTGGCGCTGGTGCGGAGCAAATTTGCCTTAAACGGGCCGGTCACCGGGCCGGGGATTGCGTCAGGTTTCTTGAAATAACTGCCATCCACCAGAGGCTGATAGGCCTCGGCCAGCAGGTCAGCGCAGCGGTCGCTATCCGCGCCCACCACAATGCGGTCAGGATAGAGGAAGTCTGCCACGGCAGTTCCCTCACGCAGGAACTCCGGATTGGAGGCAACGTCAAACAGCTCAGCGGGCGCGCCGTTCAACAGCATGATCTTTCTTACCCAGCTGTTGGTGTAAACCGGAACCGTGCTCTTTTCGACAACGACTTTATAGTCGTCAATGGCGCAGGCAATGCCCTGGGCAACTGATTCGACATAAGAAAGATCGGCGTCACCGTCATCCTTGGGCGGCGTACCTACGGCGATGAAAATCAGCTGGCTACGACGCACGGCGTCTGCCAGATCGCCGGTAAAATCCAGACTCTTGCCGCGATGGCGCTCAAGCAGCTCAGGAAGGAATTTTTCATGGATAGGGCACTCGCCGCGTTGGAGTTCGGCAAGTTTGCGTTCATCGTTATCGACCAGAACAACTTGATGGCCTAATTCAGCGAAACAGGCTCCTGCTACCAGCCCGACATAACCTGATCCTACAACTGCAATTCTCATTTAACGGGTCCCCAGGGTCCTAAACGAAGTTTGTCCTCAACAAAAGTGTGTTGAGAGCAGCTAAAAACCTCAGATGTCAGAACACCTGCTTGGGATGTCAAAACTAAGTAAATCCAGCAACATCCAACTTCGCGCTGAGAGGCAACATCTCATTCCATGGTCAGAGCTGCTGCTCGAACCGCTCTGAGCCCAGCAAGTTGCGGACGACTTGTCCCCTTCAGGCCTTTATGACTCAGCCCAAAAAACTCGCGCTTACCCTTGTTTTTGCTGTGTTGTCTCTCACTCTTCTCACAGGATGCCAGGGACTGGGCATCGGCGCCTCAGCATCGCCAACGCCATCCCCCACTCCCGCCGGTTCGCTACAGAGCGTGAACCACATCATTTTCATGATGCAGGAGAACCGGTCTTTCGACTCTTACTTCGGCAAGATTAATGACTATCGCGCGAGTCTGGGCCTGGGACGAGATGCCGATGATTTGGAAAACGATTTCACCAATCCCGCTGACGATGGAGACATAATTACCACTTTCCATCTGGCGACGAGCTGCATCTACAACACGTCGGCAGCATGGCTGGAGAGCCATGGCAACGCCAACCGCTTTGATACCAGTGACAGCGCTCCTCTCCTTTTGGATGGTTTTGTCCATACCGCGGGTCAGGGAGCGATTTTCGACGGCGATCCAGATACAGAAGGCGTACGCTCCATGGGCCATTACACCCAATCTGATTTGCCTTCGCCTTATTGGTTCGCCACACAATTTGCCACCTCTGATCGCTTCTACAATCCTGAGCCGGCCCAGACGGAAGACACCCGGCTTTACGCCATGGCAGCCACATCACAAGGCTTGGTGCAACCGCCTCAGGTCACTGGCACCACGCTCACCGCGAAGACGATTTTTCAGCTTCTGGACGCGGCAGGCATCTCATGGAAGATTTATTCCGTCGATCGCCAGCCGGATGGAAAGTTGATTACGTCACTGCGTAACTTTCAGCCCTACGTGACCACAGTGCAAGACCACATCGTTCCCATCTCTCAGTTTCTGACAGATGTGCAAAACAATACCCTGCCGGCGTATTCATACATTGAGCCGGGATTTTCCTCCGGGCGTGACGAGCATCCGGGAAAGACCAACAACATACAGCCTGGGGCGGCCTTCATGAATTCGCTCTTTGTCGCGCTGATTAACAGCCCTTCATGGAAAGATTCGATCTTCATTGAGACCTTCGATGAAAACGGAGGACTATTTGATCACGTCGGCCCTATGATTGATGGGAGGCCGATCCAGGAATTGTCGATCGGCGCAACTGGCCAGGCGGTTGGCCCAGGCAAGTATCCAACGGACGCCCCCATCATGCACGTTCCCAGTCCAGACGGTATCAAGCCCAGAGACTTGCGACCGAATGATCCTCCGGACGATTTCATACGTACGGGATTCCGCGTGCCGTTGATTATCGTGTCACCATTTGCGAAGCCCCATTACGTCTCACACACGCCCATGGACTATACCGCCGTCTTGAAGTTTGTAGAGAAGCGGTTCAATCTCCCGAGCCTCAACGCTCGCGACGCGGCCCAGGCGGACATGGAAGAGTTCTTTGATTTCTCTTCTCCCAACTTGAGTCCTCCATCCCCGGCCAGCCAGCCGGTGAATCTGCCGTGCAATGCAGATCTAGCGTCCGCCCCGACGAAAAACCCACCGACGCCCTAGCCACAATCTCCAGAAGTCGGTTAGAAGAGCTAAATTTCACCCCGCCCATAGGCGGGGTGTCTCTTTGGGGCGTCCTCAAAGACATCCTGGTTGAAGGCCTAGGGGCCTGATCCTACGAAAGTGCTCCCTCGCATGGTTTAAACTCAAACCGCAGGGCTTCTGCCGGAATTGCGGGGACTTACCTGAACCTTTAAGGTAAATAACCGACATGCACTAACGATTGCCCCATGTGGCTTGGGTTTCGCCGTTTTTCTGTGGTACTTTAGCCCCAATTACACTTGCGCGCGATTTCCCACGGCATTTGGAAAGGCTGCCCCTTCGGATTATTGATTTTTTATGGCACTCGGGTTTGGTTTCAACAAAGTAAAGGTCCTGGCGCAGGCGGAGAAGTTTGTCCAGCAAGGGAAGCTGCCCAATGCGATCTCTGAATACGAAAAGGTCATTAAGGAAGACCCCAAGGACCTGACGGTCCTGAATACGATTGGGGACCTCTACGCGCGCGTGGGCAACAACGATCAGGCCACATATTACTTTAAAAAAGTTGGCGACCAGTACGCGCAGAATGGCTTTGCCGTGAAGGCGATTGCCATTTACAAGAAGCTGACCAAGATTGGCCCTTACAACGCCGAAAATATCACCAAGCTGGCGGAGCTCTATGGGCAGCAGGGGCTCTATAACGATGCCCGCGTCCACTACATGCAGGTGGCCGACCATCTTTTAAAGTCGGGCGACAACGCGCAGGCGGCCAGGGTGTTCCAGAAAATACTGGAACTTGATCCTGAAAATGCCCACACGCAGGCCAAGCTGGCCGATCTATACACGAAGCTTGGCAAGAAAGATGAAGCCCGCAACATTTATTTCAGTGCGGCTGAGTCGCTTTATGCGCGTGGTTCTTACACCGCGGCGGAAGAAGCGCTGGGCAAAGTGCTTGCTCTTGATCCAACCAATACAGGCGCGCTAATGCTGCGCGGAATGATTTCCGTGGAGGCCGGCGACAGCCAGGCTGCGGTCATCTATCTGGAGCAGGTCACTGACATCGATTCGCGGCCAGACGGCCTGAGGGCGCTTTTACGCGCTAAGCTTCATACGGGCAACGCGGATGGAGTGGAAGAAGTCGCCGAGAAGCTGCTGACAAAGCACAATGACACGACAGGCGTGAGCACGGTGGCGCAGTGGTACGTGACCAACAATCGCGAGGAGAGCGCGCTGCGCCTGTATGAAAAGCATGCGGAACGCCTGTTCGGGGGCAATCCGGCGGCGTTGCAGGAGACGCTTGGCCCGCTGACTAGCCGCGTCCAGAACAATCCGGCGGCTCTGGCCATTTTGAACCGGCTCACAAACAAGTCAGGCGGACACGCGCAGACCGCCGAGGTAATGGAGATTCAGGCGCACACGGCGGCGCAAAAAGGTAATTTCACTGAGGCGCGCGATCTCTACAAGAAACTCACAGAAATGGAGCCCGAAAACGCGCTCCATACCCAGAATTACAAACAGATGCTGGCTAAGCTGGGAGAAGATTCCGCTACGCGGATCCTGAGCCCGGAGGAAGCCGCGCAGGCCTTCATGGTGGAGGAGCTGGACGAAACAGCCACACCGGTGCAGCAGAGTTACGATCCGCCAACGGAAAAGGCCATCGAGTCCGCGCTGACGGACGCCGAGCTGTATGTTTCTTACAACGTCCCTGCCAAGGCAATTCCGCCCCTGGAAGCTGCGTTGCCGCTCGCTCCAAAGGACGTGAATCTGAACCAGCGTCTGGCCAGCTTGTATGTCCGCGCTGAACGCTTTGCCGATGCCGCGCGAATGTACCAGAACCTGAGTAAGATCTATGACGAGCTGGGCCATCCGGCGGAAGCGGCAAAATATCTTGAAGCGGCAAAGAAATTTTCTTTGCGAGCGCCCGCGACTGCCGCTCCTGTCACGCCCGTCGCTCCACCGCCAACGCCAGCAGCAGCCAAACCCTCATGGCCGCCCTTGCCGGCTGAGACCAAGCCTGCTCCACCGCCAGAGCCTGTGGCTGAAGCGCCGGTGGAAATGGAAGCAGAAGCTGCGCCTTCAGTGCAGGAGTTCTCATTCGATGCGGCTGATATGGTTGAAGCTGAGCCTGAGCCCGCAGTGAGTGCGCCGATTAACGTTGCTCCGGCGGACGAGCCAGTTCCCCCGCCTGTAGGAGTAAGTTTTGAGCCGGTGGCCATTGACGCACCTACTCCACGCGCGGCTGCGCCTGAAGCTGCTGAGATTGACATTTCTAACGAGTGGGAAGAGATGATTGAGGTTGAGCCGGAAGAGTCCCCGGCTCCCGCGCTTGAAGTGCAGTCCTACCAGGAGATTCTGGCGGAGCCGGCAATGCCGGCGGAAGTGCCGCTGGAACAAGTGGTTTCGACCGAGCCCGAGCAGCCGGACCTTTCCGCGCAGGTTGCGGACAAAATCCAGGAAATCCACTTCTACATTTCGCAAGCAATGTGGGACCAGGCCAAGGCGGCAATTCTGGATTTGACCGAGCTTGCGCCTGATGCTCCTGAAGTAACCGAGCTGATATCCCAGGTCTCAAAGGGACAGCAAGCAAAGGCGACGCCTGCCGCCGCGGAAGCTACGCCGATAGAGACTGAAGAAGCTCCTGCCGCGTTTGCTCCCATAGAAGTTGCGGAGCCTTCGGCGCCGGTCATCGAAGATCGACCGATCGTTGCGCAGGCTGCGCCCGCGATGGACCTGGAAAATGTTCTCGATATCGTTGAGCCGCCGGCCAGGGTTCCCTCGCAGCCAGCCGCTCAGGCTGCTGCACAGTCAACAGAGGATATTCTTGGCGACTTTCTGCAGGACCTGGAGAAGTCAGACCTTGCGGATTTTGCACCGAAGGAAACTCACAGACCTCCCTCTGCGCCGACTCCCGCGCCGGCGATGGCAGCGGCTGCCGTGCCGGCAATCGACAAGCGCTCCAATGGCGACATGAAGGATACGGAATCCGCCAATGTGCTGAGCGACATTCTTTCTGAACTGCAGGAAGAGACCTCTGAAGCGGCTGAGCCTGAGGAAGATCCGGAAACGCATTACAACCTGGGCATCGCGTTCAAGGAAATGGGCCTGCTGGATGAGGCGATCGGCGAATTGCAAAAGGTTTGCCACGCGGTGGACCGCGGTGCGCCGTTCTCTCAACCCATACAGGCGTTGACCTGGTTGGCGCAGTGTCTGGTAGATAAAGGCGCGCCGGAAGCGGCCGTCCGGTGGTACCAAAAAGCGTTGCAACTACCGGGACTGGACAGCGGAAGCCGCTGCAGCATTTATTATGATCTTGGAGCGGCTTATCAGGCCGCCGGAGACAACAAAGCCGCCTTGACGAATTTCATGGAAGTCTATGGCTCGAATATCGATTTTCGCGACGTGGCCAGCCGGATAAAGGCGCTGAAAGCATAAAATCCTCTATTGCATCCAATTAAAGAAAACTAAACAACAAATTCCTAATCGCTTGAAAACTACTTCCACGAATCTCGAAGACCCCACCCCGGCGCAACCTACCGGGCCCACTCCGGAAAACACCGCTGAAATGCCCGTGTGGCTGCAGCGGGTCTTTGTGGTGGTATATGTTTTATTCTGCATCGAATTAGGATTGGTGCTGATCGTGCTTCCCTGGACGCGGTTCTGGTTCAGCGATGGATGGACATCACAATGGGCCGGCTTTCAGAATTTGGTGCAATCGGGTTTTGTACGCGGAGCGGTCTCCGGGCTCGGCCTGCTGGATATATGGCTGGGAGTGGTGGAAGCTGTACGGTACCGCGATCGAGTTTGATCGGGCATTTTTAGCACATTTATTAGCAGACAGATTGAATGGCAAACAGTAATAAAAATCCTGACGATGAAGGGTCCTTGCCGGAGCTGCTTCCCGCTCCCATGGCTTACCTCAATCCTGAGTTCCTGAACAGCCCGGACGGACGGTTGCTGCGCATCCTTTCGGAATACCAGGAACCGCTATCACGCTTCCGGCGCGAAAAGATCCAGGATACGGTGGTATTTTTTGGCTCCGCGCGCTTTGCCAGCCTGCCCGACGCGCAGAATGCCCTGACGATCCTGGAAAAGCCCGGATCAGCTAAACCAGCTTCACCAGAACAACAACCCGGCGGCAAAGATGGCGATGCCCTGCAAGCAGCCCTGAAGCGCGCCCATGCCGGAGTGGAGATGGCGCGCTATTACGAAGAAGCGCGCCAACTAGCCGCCAAGCTTACGGAATGGACGCTCACACTGCCCGGCAGACGCCACAGGTTTGTAGTGACCTCTGGCGGCGGTCCGGGAATTATGGAAGCGGCGAACCGTGGCGCGCGCGAAGCCGGCGGAAAGACGATTGGGCTGAATATCCGGCTGCCGTTTGAGCAGTATCCGAACCGGTACATCACGCCGGAACTGAATTTTGAGTTCCATTATTTCTTTATGCGCAAATACTGGTTTGCGTATCTGGCTAAGGCGCTGGTGGTCTTTCCTGGAGGCTTTGGCACGCTGGACGAATTTTTTGAAATTCTTACGCTGGCGCAGACGCACAAGCTGGCCAAAAAAATCCTGGTGATCGTCTATGGCCGGGAATACTGGAACCGCGTGCTGAATCTTGAAGCGCTGGCCGATGCTGGGACCATCTCCCCGGAAGACGTGAACGGCTTTACCGTGGTGGATACCCCGGAAGAAGCATTTGAGGTCCTGAAAGAAGGCTTGACCAAGTTCCATCTGCAACCGCAGCCTGCAAAACACGCGGCAGCGGATGAAGGCCCGGAGATCGCAAAGACGCTGCCGTGAAAATCGGCATTTAGTACTTGGTATTTGGTATTTAGCAATTCCTGAAAGATCCAAGCGGCTTCTTTGAATCCAGAGTGCAGTTTTCGAGTCACACGCTAAGTACCAAGTACTTAAATACCAAGTACTGGCTAAGCCGCTTTCCGCTCTTCCAATTCTTCAACTTTCTTTTCCACGTGCTTGATCTCAACGCGGTCTTTGCGGATATCGAGACGCAGGTGAGCGTAAACGCTCATGTATTGGTTGGCAATCCAGACGAGCGCGAAGAGGGCGATCAGGTAGCCGCGCCAGTCAGGGAACAGCAGCTTGTAATGTGTGAGCACGAGGAAAAACGCCGTTACGTAATGGCTGAAGCAGAATTCGCAGGTAAAGAGGAAAAAGAACTTGCGGCACGCAGGATTGGGATGGCTCTCACTCTGGCGGACGCAATATTCGCGCGGCTCGCGGAAGACCTCTTCATGCGTGACAGTCCAGGCGATGCAGGCAATGGGGAGCGCAAGCGCAAAAAGCCATACGAGTTGCAGCGTGAGAGGCACTCTTAAGAGAGTAGTTTTGCGCCTGCCAAGTTGCCTTGCGGAGCCGGTCGTGCCAATTACAATGCTGGCCAGTGCCCTTGCAGCTTTACTACATCACGGACCGGCGGCAGTTTCCCGGTGATGGCCATGAGCAGGAACAGCGGCTGCTGGCGAAAATTGCCGAGTGCGCCGCCGCTGGGGTGGAATACATACAGCTGCGGGAAAAAGACCTGGAGACTCGAACGCTGGAAGCCTTGGCGCTGAAGGCCATGACGGTGCTTTCAGGATCGCGAACGCAGTTGTTGATCAATGCGCGAACCGATGTGGCGCTGGCCTGCGGTGCGCATGGCGTACATCTTCCGGCGAATGATTTATCGGCGAGCGAGGCGCGATCTATATTTGCGCGCGTGGGGAAGAGTGAGCCGGTGATTGGGGTTTCCACGCATTCGGCCGCTGAAGTGGCAAGCACTGAAGCGCATGGCGCAAGCTTTGCCGTGTTTGGGCCGGTGTTTGAGAAGAGCGGCTCGGCGAATTTGGAAGGTCTGGAGCAGTTGCGGCGGATATGCCATCGCACAGAAGCAGCGCAGCCGCGGATGCCGGTCTGGGCGCTGGGCGGAATTACGCTGGAAAATGCGGGGCAGTGCGCGGCGGCAGGAGCGGCAGGAATCGCGGCGATACGGCTATTTCAACAAAATGATGTGCAAGCGATCACGAGGAAGCTACGATCTATGCAGGCCTAAAAGATACTGCTTCCTGTTGTCGGCTGCAGTGGCGGGCGAAATTCAAGTAGCTTGCGCTTAGCGCCGCGTTTCCAGGCGGCGATTGTCTTTGATCAGCCAGTTCAAGAAAGCCGAGACAAGGCTGAGGACAATCGCGCCAAGCAGGGCGGCGGTCCAGGTATGGACAATGAATCCTGGAGTGACTGAGGCAGCCATCTTGAGCATGATGGCGTTGATCACGATCAGAAAGAGGCCGAAGCTGAGAATCGTTAAGGGAAAGGTGATGACCTTCAGCACCAAGCCCAGCGTCGCGTTTACAATTCCGAAAACGATGGCTGCGATCAACGCTGCGCCGAAGCCGTGCAACTCAAAGCCCGGAACGATGTACGCGACGATCAACAAAGATACAGCATTGATAAGCCAGCGCAGCAGCAGTCGCATATTGTTCCGTCCTCTCTGGCAGAATGCCTGAATACATTATTGCAAAGAATTACTTCACAAACACGGCTTTCGGCATCATTACGTGCACTCCCTTATTGCCGTCCACCAGCTCCGTGATGTCCACGTCGCCTGCGACGCTGGTGAGCATGTAAGCATCATCGCGGGTCATATGTTTGGCGCTGACGAGGAAATCGATCATCTCACGCACGGCAATGCGCGTGGCCTCATGCAGCTCAGGATGAAAGCCCATGCTGATGTAATGAGTGGGCGTCTCAGCGCGCGGATATTTCTGTCCCGTGCCTTTGTGCACGATGAACTCCAGCGTTCCGACCAAAGAAGTTTCCAGCGCGGTGATGTCCACTTCACCATTGCCCTGGCCGGCGTGTCCGTCGCCGATTTCAAAGAGCGCGCCGCGGGCATGCACCGGCAGAAACAGCGTGGTTCCGGCGACGAGTTCTTTGTTGTCCATGTTGCCGGCGTGTAGGCTGGGAGGAGCGCTGTCAATGCGGCCAAAACCTTCCGGCGGCGCAACGCCCATGCTGCCAAAAAACGGATGCAGAGGAATCTCAATGCCGGGCGCAAATTTGGCGACCATGCGGTCTTTGTCGAGCGGGATGATCTTCATCTTGCGATAAGGAAAGTCTTCCGGCAGAAAGCCGCGCGTGGGGCCAAAGGCGTTGTAAGCGTAAGGAATGGCCAAGTCGATTTTCTGAATGCGGACTTCCAGCGTATCGCCGGGCTCGGCTTCTTCAATATAGACAGGGCCATTCAGGATGTGTCCGCCGGGGCCTTTATTGGTTACTTCTTTATAAATATCGCGCAGGCTCTGCTCCACCTGGTCAGGCGCGACTCCGGCTTTCTCCAGCCCCGTGGGACTGTTGGTGATCAGCGTGTCGAACTCCACGGTGTCACCGGAGTGTATGCGCAGGACCGGGGGCGCGGCTGCATCGTAATAACCCCAGGCAACGGTCTTGGGCGTGGCCGGCAGCTTGAAATGTTGCGGCGGGCGTTGTTCGTGCGAACCCAGCGGCAGGCCGGGTTTCATCTGTGTCGCGGCCAAACCGGGAACAGCCAGAATCAGGAAGAAGAGAGAGCGCATGTGCCTCCAAGAAGTGAAGGGAGAATGCTTACACAGGCGAGAGGCAAAGAGCAAGAGTTTGGCGCGAGCAGGGGGAGCTTGATTGGAGATGGGGAACTCTAGATGGAAAGCCGACGGGATTCCGTCGCCTCTTCAGGACACGATTGCTTTCACTCCCATCCATGATTCTTTTGCTAAGCTACGTGCCCATCAACCCATTCATCTCCTCATATGGCACTGCGCCTTCTGTCAGCGCCTTAAATGTTCCGGAGGTTTTGGCTTCTTCGGCCATGCGGCGCAGCAGGCGCATGGCTGCGCGATGCGGGCCGGAGCCATAGCTCACGCGCTTGACTCCGAGCTTTGCCAATTCGGGGATCGACGGCACGCCCGGGCCAGCCAGAATATTGATCGCGGGCTCCTGATGAACGGCGCGCAGATAATCGATGACTGTCTTGATGTGCTCGGGGTTGCGCAGGCCGGGAATAAAGATGCAGTCGGCACCGGCCTGCAGATAGGCTTTGCCTCGCTCAAGGGTGTTGCGCATGGCCTCAGCGGGTTCGACGCCGGCTTGCCAATAGGCGTCCGTCCGGGCATTGATGACGAGATGAATTCCTGCCGCCTGGGCCGCGTGCCGTGCGGCCTGAATGCGCGCGATTTGTTCCTGCAAAGGAAACAGCGGATTGCCGTGGCGGACAGCCTCGGCATTTTTAGAATCGGCGGTTTGATGAACGGGGTTGGCGGGCATTACGTCTTCTAAGTTCACGCCCACGGCGCCTGCCTGAATGATCTGGGTGATGGAATTTTCAAGGGCTGTAACGTTGGCGGCGAAGCCGGATTCAATATCCGCAGTGACGGGCACTTTGACGGCGCGGCAGACACGGGCGACAGCCTCAAGCATCTGCGCCCAGGGAAGGTACTGCCCATCTGGGAAGCCGAGAGCGTTGGCCATGGCGGCGCTGCTGGTGGCGATGGCGGGCAAACCGCAATGCTCAACCATGGCGGCGCTGGCTGCGTCCCAGACATTGATGAGGACGAGCGGTTGCGGGGCGTGATGCAGCTCAAGCAGCTGCTCAGCTTTTTGTGCGAGCGTGAGCGTGGCAGAAGACACAGTTGCAGAAGGCTGAGAAACGGGCGTGCGAGGTTCAGGAGTCATAACGAAGGAATGATAGCGGAACGGCAGGAAAGAGGTGGTTACTCTGGCTAAATGTCATAGACGGTAGCGGCTTTAAAGAGGTTGACGGCGTTGCTAGGTTGTGATGTCTCACAATTACCTTTACAAAGAGTTGGCCTCGATACTTGCTTGCCCAAAAGATTATTCCGCGCAGCCGAGGGCGGCTGCGGTCCACAATGATTTGTTTATTGCATGCATTGTCCGAGTTATTTCAGAGACACCACACTAGGTTGTAATGTCTCTCGCGAGAACTTCCAAGATGCAGTATGCATAGAAGAAAAATCCTCGTGGCCCGCAACGGCTAAAGCCCGCTATCTCTAAAGCAGCGAACCGTAGGCCCTACCAAGCCCGACACTTGGGCGCAAAGCCTGCAAATCCCAGAAAAAAGCGATCCTCGCGTAACTTCCAATCAATACCTTTCCGTGCTTTCGGGCTGATGCCAGAAAATATATTCGCTTTATTTTCAATGGCCTGCATGCTGTTGCAAGAAAACATCTATTGACTGTTATATAGTGTTATAGTTAAGTATAACAGTAATCGCGGTCAGCCGGGCCGCTTGAGAAAAAGGAGATTTATATGAAATCGCTTCGCTTGACTCTTTGCGTGGTTCTGATGTCGATGCTTCCACTTTCAATTTCCACCTTGGCTTTTGCCCAGGCTGACGCGCACCAGCATTCTGCTCAACCCAATGCGCCAAAGTCTGACGCGCAAAAATCTTTCGATCAACTTAAGACTCTCGCCGGTAACTGGCACGCCACAGTCACCACCGACCCGCCGGTGAAAGAAATGGGCAATGGCGCGATCGGCGATGTTACTCTGCGCGTGACCTCCCGCGGCAACGCGCTGGTGCATGAAATGGGCGAGATGGGAAAAGACGATCCCACCAAGTACGACCATCCGGTCACCATGTTTTATCTGGATAACGACCGCCTGATCCTCACGCATTATTGTGACGCCGGCAACCGGCCCCGCATGGCGGCCAGGACGTCGCCGGACGGCAAAACCCTGGAATTCGATTTTCTTGACGTCGCCGGCAACACGCAGTATGGCCATATGGAACACGCGGTTTTCACCTTTATCGACGCGAACCATCACACCGAGGACTGGACCTTTAAGATGAAGGGCGACAAGCTGATGCATGCGCACATGGACTTGCAGCGCGTAAACAAACAAGCGGAAATCTCACAGAAATAACTGGAAAACCTGATGGACCGTGAATGGAATGACAGCCAGCCGATATACCGCCAGCTGCGGGACCGCGTCGTCGCAATGATCCTCGACGGAGTCCTGAAAGAAGGCGATCCGCTGCCCTCGGTGCGCACCGTCGCCGCCGAATATCGGGTCAATCCGCTCACGGTCCTCAAGGGTTATCAGCAACTGGTAGACGATGGCCTGGTGGAAACCCGGCGCGGGCTTGGCATGTTTGTGAATCCCGGCGCGCGCGATTTGCTGCTGCAAGGTGAGCGGCAGAAATTTCTAACCGACGATTGGCCGAGGATACGGGAAACCATTCAACGACTTGGCCTGAAGGTGGAACAACTACTGAACGGCGACGGCCCAGCCCAATCTTCTTCCGATTCCGCACCCCAAAAAACCGACGACTCGAATCCCCCCGGCTCGAATCCCACAAAAAAAGAGGAGCGCTGAAGCTATGGCATGCATAGAAGCTCGCGGTCTCCGCAAATCATTTGGAACCACTGTCGCGCTGGACGGTATCAACTTGCGCGTGGAAGATGGCCGTATTCTCGGCATCATCGGCCCCAACGGCGCGGGCAAAACCACCGCGCTCAACGCGATTCTTGGCCTCACTCCCTACCAGGGCGAACTGCGCGTACTTGGGCGTAACCCATGGACCGAGCGCGATGAGCTCACGCGCGATGTCTGCTTCATCGCCGATGTCGCCGTGCTGCCGCGTTGGATCAAGGTTTCTCAGGCGCTCGACTACGTTGCCGGCGTGCATCCGCGCTTTGATCGCGCCAAGGCAGAGAGCTTTCTCGCCCGGACAACCATCGGCCGCGACCGCAAGGTGAAGCATCTGTCCAAGGGCATGGTGGCACAACTGCATCTCGCATTGGTGATGGCCATCGACGCGAAATTACTGGTCTTGGACGAGCCCACGCTAGGCCTCGACCTTCTCTATCGCAAACAATTTTACGATTCGTTGCTGAATGACTACTTTGATCGCAACCGCACCATTGTGGTCACCACGCACCAGGTGGATGAGCTACAGAATGTCCTCACCGATCTTATGTTCATGGATCGCGGCCGCATTGTGCTGGATTGCAGCATGGAAGAGATCGAGTCGCGTTACGTGGAAGTCACGGTGAATCCCGCGCAGGTTGCGGCAGCGCGTGCGCTCAAACCGATTCATGAGCGAGAGACGCTTGGCCGCAGCGTGATGCTGTTTGATCGTGTCGACCGCGGACAACTGGCCGCTCTGGGAGAAATGCGCACGTCCAGCATCGCTGACTTATTCGTTGCCGTGGTGGGCAACCATGCAGGCCAGCCGAAAGGAGCCGCTGTATGAACACTCCAAACATCGCCATGCCAGAACCTTCGCTCAGCACGCAGGCAAGCGTTCCCCGGACGATCTCTTATGCCCAGGGCTTTTACTGGTCTGTGCGGCGTGAGCTCTGGGAGAACCGCCTGATTTATATCGCGCCGCTCGCTGCAGCCGTCATCTTCCTGATCGCTCTCCTGATTAATTTGATTACTCTGCGGCACCGCATGCACGGCAGCACGTGGGCCATCAACCTGCGGGACCTTCAAAAGCCATTCGCCTTGCCCCACGAATTATCAGCGGCCCTGATCATGGGGATCGCTCTTGTCGTGGGAATCTTTTACTCGCTGGACGCGCTCTACGGCGAACGTCGCGACCGCAGCATCCTCTTCTGGAAATCGATGCCGGTCTCCGATCTCACCACAGTTCTTTCCAAGTTTGCGATTCCGCTGTTGATTATCCCGGTGCTCTCTTATGCCATCGCGGTGGTTACGCAGTTCATCATGCTGCTGCTGGCCAGTGCTGTATTGGTCGGAAGCGGCGCAAACATCGCCGCACTGTGGACACAACAGTCTTTCTTTCGTTCCACGCTCGACCTCTTTTACCACATGCTCACCGTTCATGGGCTCTGGTACGCGCCTCTTTACGCGTGGCTGCTGCTGGTCTCCGCCGCGGCGCCGCGGGCGCCATTTGTATGGGCCGTCCTGCCGCCCTTCGTGATCTGGGGCGTGGAAAAAATTGCCTTCAATACCACGTATTTTCTGTCGTTGTTAAAAGTACGGCTGATGGGGCCACCGGATCCCGAGATGACGATGTCCCGGAATGCGGATCTCATGAGCACGCTTATTCCGCACCATTTCTTTGGCCAGCCAGGACTCTGGGCAGGACTGGCGGTTGCTGCGGTGTTTCTAGCCATCGCTGTACGCCTGCGCCGCTATCGCGGGCCGATCTGATTGGCCGCTGTGATAGCTTGATCAGGAAACAAAATGGCGATCTACACCGTCAACGAGTCACAACGCAAAGCCGCTAAAGCAGCCGGCATCCTATACCTGTTCACAATCCTTATTGCGAACCTTACTGAATTTTATGTACGCGGCTGTTTGATCGTGCGGGGAGATGCCCTTCACACCGTCGGCAATATTGCTGCGCATGAGCAGCTTTTTCGGATTGGCATCGCCGGCGATCTGGTTATGTTAGCCGCCAGCGTCATGCTGGTAGTGGCTCTATACGGCATACTCAAGCCTGTTAACAGGACGCTGGCCCTGCTTGCAGCGTTCTGGCGTCTGGTGGAATGCGCCATCGCTGCGGCCACGGTTGGGACCGATTTCGCGGCAGTGCACTCTCTAACCAGCTCCAATTCCTTGCCAGCGCTGAACACGGAGCAGTTGCAATCGCTGGCCCGATTGTTGATCAGCCTGGATGCCGGCGGAAATCGGGTTGCCGCCTTGTTCTTTGGACTCGGTTCGACCATGTTCTGCTACCTTTGGTTCAAGTCGCGTTATATTCCTCGGCTGTTGGCAGCCTTGGGGATTCTTGCGTCTCTGGTGCCGACGTTAGTGCCTTTGTCCACTATTGTGTTCTCTTCTTTAGCTGATGCTCCGCTGCGTAGGGCCCGCTCAGGAATCCCGATTGCTATCTTTGAAGTGATTGTGGGACTTTGGCTGCTGATTAAGGGGATCAATGCGCCCACGCCAACCAAGTCCAGTACCTCATACGGCCCATCGTCCTCAGCAACTTAGCGCGCCTACAATATCCGCGCCCCTCATTCGTCTACACGGGTAGAGGGATGTCGTGGCGAGCGTAGATCACATGGCACTCGAACAGGACCAGCGGATTTCCGAAGTGGTGAAGCGGGAAGGTTCCCGGTTGCGCAACTTCATCCGCCGGCGCGTGGCTGATCCTCGCGACGTTGAGGACGTTCTTCAGGATGTCTTTTACCGGCTGGTAGAAGCCAATCGCCTGCTGATGCCGATTGACCACGTTACCGGCTGGCTTTTTCGCGTGGCGCGCAATCGCATTACCGATCTCTTCAGAAAGAAGACGCCGGAGCGCTTTAGCGACACGGCGGTTGAAGGCGAAGAGGGCGAGCTGTTACTGATCGAAGACCTGTTGCCTTCGCCTGATGCCGGGCCGGAAGCGCTCTATTTCCGTAATCTGCTTCTGGATGAACTGGAACTTGCGCTCAATGAACTGCCTGACGAGCAACGGGAAGTGTTCGTCGCACATGAACTGGAAGGGCGCAGCTTTAAGGACTTGGCGGAAGAAACCGGCGTGAGCGTGAATACGCTGCTCTCGCGCAAACGCTATGCGGTGCTGCAACTGCGCGAGCGTTTGCGAAGTATTTATGACGAATTATGAAGCCATAATTTTTGAAAGCATGAGGTAACTGATATGACCAGAGGAAAGCGAAAATTATTTTGGGTTGTTCCGGCGGCAATTGTAGGTATAGCGCTCTTTGTCTTCATCGGCGGGGAAATCGTCATGCGCCTGTGGAATTGGCTGCTGCCAATGTTGTTCGGCTGGCGACAGATTACCTTCTGGCAGGCCATTGGAATTCTGGCGCTGTGCCGGATTCTTTTTGGCGCACATGGTTTTCGCGGGACTCGTTCCAATATGCGTCGCCGCATGCAGGAGCGCATGGATGAGCGCTGGGATCGCATGACGCCCGAAGAGCGTGAACGGTTGCGGCAGAGCTGGCGCGGACGTTGCGGCTTTGGTCCATCCGCTGGCGAAGGCCAGGGACAATGAAGCTGCGCCTGGGGCGCACTCCTCGGAGCTTCCTATCAAAGCGACTGTTTGCCCACGATATGGACCATCGGAATAATTGCAGTTGATGGAGGCAGCAAAGGCAACTCCGAGGGATGATGAGGTCCTGATGAACTCATGCCGAATCTACGCCATGACCAGCGTAAATCCGCGATATGATCCTGATTACAAAATCATGCTTGTTTCCCGCAATGCTCTATCGATCGGAGAAAACAAATTCCTACTCCGCTGATTAATTATTGGCCATATGCAGCCATGTACTGGGCGGTGTTTGCCTGGGCGTACATTCCGGAGTTCATCCTCAATCTGCGCACACGCTCGCTGCTCGGGCCGCAGGACGCAGGTTCATTTCGCCTCGTGATGGCGCTACAGGGGCTGGCGATGGGCGCCGGCTTCGCCATCGCGTTCAATATCCGATTTGGCATGCTTCGTCACCAGCGCTTCTGGTTTTGGATCGGGCTTGGGACCATGATTACAGGAAGCTTGTTGCGGCGCCACTGTTTCCGCATGTTGGGGAAGTCCTTTACCGCCGTTGTCGTAGTCAATCCCGGCCAGCAAATCATTGAACGGGGCGCTTATCGCTGGGTGCGGCATCCGTCTTACACGGCCGGCATGCTGCTGTTCGCCGGAAGCATGCTTGCACTGGGCAACTGGCTGAGCGTGGCAATCGTTCTGAGCGGCGCCATCCTGGCTTACACCTATCGAGTGCGCGTGGAGGAACGCGCGTTGCTTGAGACCCTGGGCGCACCCTATCGCGCCTACATGCAGCGCACCAAGAAGTTTGTTCCAAAACTCCTGTGAAGCTCAACAAAATGAAACCGCGGACCCTCGCGATTGACGCTGATCTGCGCAAATCCGTGTGATCCGCGGTAAATACTTCTCGCTTTGCCTCAGTCACCGAACTTCGATTCAACTCGAGGCAATTTCGGCAATTAACTCGCTTCCGCTTCCTTCTCCACCGTAACCTTGATCTTGCTGGTCACGTCGCGATGCAGGCGCACCGGCACTTCAAACTCGCCCAGGCTCTTGATCGGCTCATTGAGCTGCAGCTTGCGCCGGTCAATGTTGAAACCCTTGCGCTCCAGCGCTTCAGCAATGTCAGACGTGGTGACCGATCCAAACAGATGATCTTTCTCGCCGACTTTGCGCTGGAAGCTCAGTGCGGTGCCATCCAGTTGTTGCGCCAGTGAGTCGGCAGCGGTTTTTTCAACAGCTGACTTGCGCACGGCAGACTGCTTCATCTGCTCGATCACGACGCGGTTGGCCGCAGTGGCTTCAATGGCCAGCTTGTGCGGCAACAGGTAATTGCGGCCGTAACCTTCGGCGACTTTCACAACTTCGCCACGGTGGCCCAGCTTGGGAACATCTTCTTTCAGAATGACTTCCATTTCAGAATCTCCAGTTAGCGGGCTAAAGCCCCAGTTCGTTTTCGACCGCTGACGACACGACTAAAGTCATGCCCTGACACTTGTATGGTGTCTCCAAACTTTCGGTGAACGCCACACGCAGTAACGAAAGATGAAATTCACCTTTGCTGTTCTCTGCGCCTCCGCGATGAATCGTCTCTCTACCGCGCGGCAAACGGCAGCAATGCAATATTGCGCGCCCGTTTGATCGCAGAGGTTAGCCTGCGCTGGTGCGGCGTGCACACCCCGGTCAACCGCCGTGGAACGATCTTGCCCCGTTCCGCCACAAACTGGCCGAGCAAGCGCACATCCTTATAGTTAATGTCGTCGATCTTTTCCACGCAGAACTTGCAGACCTTTTTGCGACGGAAAAATTTCCGTCCGCCGCCTTCGCGGCCACCCGGTCCACGATCGGGTCGCGGACCATCCGGCCTTCCGCCCTGCGGCCGGGGCGATGGTGTTGATACTTCCTGATTGTCGTCAGCCATGTTTCTCCTTCAAGCAGCGCGCTCCACGCGCGCAAATCTTTTTCTTTTATAAGTTCATTTCCGGTTCAAAAGGTCCGGTTTTTCAATCTTTGGCTTGCTTCATCGAAGCTGCCAGCACATCGGCGGCAAAGGCTAATTGCCAATTGCTAACTGCTAATTGCTTCCGCCGCCGCTTCCGCCTGCTGTGATCCTGCCGGCGGTCTCTTTACTTTGGCTTCGCGCAGCTTCCGCACTTTGTCCAGCCGCTGTTTTTCTTCGTCGGTACGCACGGTAATGAATTTGATCACCGGCTCAGAGACGCGCAGGCGGCGCTCCAGTTCGTGTATGGCCTTGCCGTCAGCCTGCAGGACAAACAGCACGTACTGGCCGTCAGAAAATTTCTTGACGTCATACGCCAGGCGCCGCTTTCCCATCTTTTCCGTGTTCTGTATCGTTGCCCCGGCCGTGGTGGCATGGCCTTGCAGCGTTGCAATCAGCTTGTCCATGTCTTCTTCCAACAGGTCAGGCCGTACAATAAACATCACTTCATAAGATCTTTGCATGTCTTCTCCGTTTGTCGCTTCGCTCCAAACCGCTTTAGAGCCTGGTGTACCGTAAGCTCCTTCCGCACTTGAAGCGCGCCGCTCAGCGCGTGAACCGGCTTCGCGGCTTTAGATTTCAAAAAATTGCGGTCTTACTAAGTACCGCTCTCACTGTTCTTCCGGTTAAATCTATTCATGGCGATCAGGATGCCTTCATTCACAATCACCTGCATCGCTTCCGCACTCAGGTCCAGCGCTTCATCCACTGCCACCATCTGCGACTTGCGAAAAGGCGCGAGTATATATTTCGCTCCGCCTTTTCGCGGATCATCTGGCGCTACGCCAATCCTGATCCGCCCAATTTCTTCGGTCTGCAGCGCATTAATGATCGACTGCATTCCGTTGTGCCCGGCCGACGAACCCCGCGCCCTGATCCGGATCATTCCCAGAGGCAGGTCAAGCTCGTCATAAATCACCATCAAGTCCCGCTGCGGTTCAACTTCATACTTCCTGACCAGCTCCAGTACTGACATGCCGCTCAGGTTCATGTAAGTCTCCGGCTTGGCCAGCAGGACCTCTTCGTTTCCGATTCTGGTCCTGCCCGTCAGCGCCTTGCAGTGCCGGTTATCGATCATTACTCCGCACTGCTCGGCGATCCGGTCAACGGCAAGAAAGCCAATATTGTGGGGCGTGAACTGGTACTCGATACCAGGATTTCCCAACCCAACGATCAGCTTCACCGCGGCTACTTCTTCTCTTTGCCGGCAGGAGCTTTTTCGGCTTCAGCGCCCTCTTCCGTCTCCTGCTTGCCCTTCTTAATAACTTCAGGCTCAGCCGGACCCGCTGCCGCAGCTTCCGCTGCTGCCTCAGGCGTTGCCGCAACTTCTTCCTTCACAGCCGTCACGTGCGCCACGCCCTGGTCTTCAGGGGTAATGAACTTGATCTTGCCGCCATGTGGCAGATCCTTTACGCGCAGCACCACGCCAAACTCCAGCGTGGAAACATCCGCATCAATGTGGCTTGGAATATCGCCCGGCAGGCACTCAATTTCCACTTCACGGATGATCTGGTCCATGATTCCGCCCTGCTGCTTCACGCCCGGGGCTTCGCCCACCAGATGGATTGGCACCATTACACGCATCTTTTCGTCCATGGCAATGCGCTTCAGGTCAATGTGCAGGATGCTGCCGCGGATCGGCTCAAACTGCCAGTCCACGATCATGGCTTTGGTCTTCTCGCTGCCAACCTGGAGGTCAAAAATCGTGTTGTGGCCGCTCGCAGAAGACAGGATCCGTGAAATCACTTTGGGATCAACGCTTACCGCCACGGTATCTTTCTTGGCGCCATAAACCACTGCCGGCACGCGGCCGCTCACGCGCAAACGCCGCGCTTCGTTTTTGCCGCGCGAACTGTCCGGCCTGGGTTGGGCTTCAACAACTTCTACCTGTGCACTCATTTGTCTCTTCCTTCTTCTCCGCTTCCCTCAGACGCTCATGCAAACAGCGAGCTGACGGAAGTCTCTTCGTGTATGGATTGGATTGCGCGGCCCAGCAGGCCGGCAATCGACAGAACTTTGATCTTGGGCTCGTTCTTTGCCGCGCCCGTAAGCGGAATAGTGTTGGTGACAATCACCTGTTCCAGTTGCGACTTCGATATGCGGTCAATTGCCGGCCCGCTCAGCACCGGGTGCGACGCGCAGGCATAAACCTTTGAAGCTCCGGCGCTCATCAGCGCATCCGCCGTTTTCACCAGAGTGCCTGCCGTGTCAATAATGTCATCGATAATCAAGCACGTCCGCCCGCGCACGTCGCCGATCACGTGCATTACCTCGGCCACGTTCATGTCCGTGCGACGCTTATCAACAATGGCCAGCGCGGCGTCAACTTTCTTGGCAAAGAAGCGCGCGCGCTCCACGCCGCCCGCGTCCGGTGAAACCACGGTCAGGTTCGGCAACTGCATCTTTTTGAAGTAGTCCACCAGCACCGGCGAAGCGAACAGGTGGTCCACCGGAATATTGAAGAAGCCCTGAATCTGCGGCGCGTGCAGATCTACCACGAGCGCGCGGTGCGCACCCGCCGTGGTAAGCAAATCAGCAATCAACTTTGATGACACCGGAACGCGCGGTTTGTCCTTGCGGTCCTGGCGCGCATAGCCGTAATACGGAATCACCGTGGTAATGCGCCGGGCCGATGCGCGCTTCAGCGCGTCCACCAGCAAAAGCAGCTCGAGCAAATGTTCATCCACGGGGAAGCACGTGGGCTGCACGACGAACACGTCGGCGCCGCGCACGTTTTCCATAATCTGGATGTAAACCTCGCCGTCAGAGAAGCGCGTGACCGTCGCTTTGCCGCGTTCCATGCCCAGGAAGGCGCAAATCTCGTCGGTCAGGGCCTCGTTCGCTGTGCCGCAGAAGATCTTGAACTTATCGTCTGCGCGCGAGCGTTGAGGTTTGTGCTCCTTCGGCTGCATTTCCTGCTTTTTCTCCGGTTTTTCCGTTGCTGTCGCTATCGTCGCCATGGCTTTTTCACTCCGTATGAGCTGGTTTGCTACACACTGGATTGCTGTTTACTCACAGAGCCTCCGGACTTGATTGAGCCCAACTCTGCAAGCAGTGACTATGCTGCAACTTAAAACTGTCCGTCGCTAACAGGCATCGCGCTTTCCCGATCACGGCGATCACGCGCGATCTCGGCGATTAACTTGGCTGGGCCGCTAGGATTCGAACCTAGACAAAGTGCTCCAAAGGCACTTGACCTACCATTAGTCGACGGCCCAAAAAACTCGTGTGGCACAGTCGCCCTCGGCTGTGCGGTTCTGGCTCTCCGATCACCCGATCACGGCGATCACCGGATTACCCGATCTCCAAAAGGGGCACCCTTCCCCCTCCTACTCAACTAGGAATCTAAAGGGCTTACACATTTCAACCCCGGGGATACGATCAAAAACCGCACACCATCCACGCTCAATCGGGCGTGAAACAAGTTTTGTACATCCACAACCGCTGGTTTCCGATCACCCGATGACGGCGATCAACAGATCACCCGATCTCTCGTCACCCGATCTTTTCCGCGCGGCGCTCGCCCGCCCCAAACAGCTCTTTCCAATATTCTGACCGGGGCAACGTTACCGTGGCCTGCGCCGGAATATCGTTTGCTTCCAGCTTCTTTACTGCCTGGTTCGCTGATTCCTGGTCGGCAAAAAGACCAAACACCGCAGAACCTGACCCCGATAGCGACACGTACTTCGCCCCAGACCGTTCAAGCGCACGTTTGACCTCGCGTATTGCGGGATACTTAGGGAAAACGACACTTTCAAAATCGTTTTCAATCCCGGTACGGACAAGGTCGAGAAGCAGTGCCTCGGCCCGGTCCCGGCCTTTGCCTGGGACACCGGTTGCGGTAAAACTCCCGTTCAGCCACTCGTAAATCGTCCGACTGAACGTATTTATTCTATCTAAGCTCTCTTTGTCCGTCAATTTCACATCGGCCAACTTCCGGTCAGCCAATGCTGCGGCGCATTTTTTGTCCCAGTCCGCAAACGCCGCCGGCGTTGAGACGCCTGCTTCCGGCGTGGCAATCACGCAGTGGAAGCTGGGCAGGTCTTCCAGCGGATAAACCTGCTCCCCGCGTCCCGTTCCCAGTACCGTGCCTCCCACCAGAAACAGCGGCAGGTCAGACCCGACCTCGGATGTAATCCGCAGCCGCTCTGCTGCCGACAACGGTTGCCTCAACTCTTTTTCCAGCGCCAGCATCGTGGCGACCGCATTGGACGAGGCCGCGCCCAGACCGCCCTGCACCGGCAGGCGCTTCTCAATCGATATCCTTACCTTGCCGCGCACTTTCAGTGACCGCAACATGCGGTCGGCCACGCGCCAGCAGGTGTTGCTCTCGTCGTCGGGCACGCGCGGATCTTTGCACGCAATCTCAATGCCCACGCCCTTGTTCACGTCCACCCGCACCTGATCGCTCAGCGCGACTGTCTGATAAATGGTGCGCAGCTCGTGAAATCCATCTTCACGCAGCGGCCCAATTTTCAAACCGAGATTGATTTTGGCAAAGGAACGGACAGAGGTGGCCATACTGTGTCTGGCAATGATAAATCAGAATGTTGTTTTTTCCCGTGACTCAGCGGGCAGCTTTTTTCTGAAACCTCGAGCTTGGCGAGGGGGCCTTATAGCACCAGAGACGACCCGGGTAGGCGTCTCTATTTAACGGTGTTCTCTTTGCAAAAAGTAATCCATCACTGCGGGCCGCATTTCAACTGGGGAGCCCGTGCTTTCCCCAGCGGTTAGCGAAGTGTGTGGACAGAATCTTTCCCCTTGGAACAACAACCGCTATAGTGCTATTTCGCATACCTTTGAATTGAACGCGTGGCCACCCTGGCATCATCTGGCTGGCAGGTAATGTTTTTATGAAAAAAGCTGAGGAAAAACCGCGATTCTATTATGTCGACGAAGCTGGCGATCCGGTATTTTACGGTAAGGGAAAGAAGGTAATCGTTGGAACCGAGGGATGCTCAAAGACATTTTCTGTTGGTTTTCTACGAACGTACGATCCTGAATCAATTCGCAGTAAATTGGCGGATGTCCGGTTAGAGATACTGAATGATCGCTACTTGAAAGACATTCCTTCGATCACCAAGAGCCAAAGGGCTTTTCATGCCAAGGATGATTGCCCGGAAGTGCGGAAACTAGTGTACTCGGCACTGGATAAAATGGATTTCGGGGTCCAAGTGATCGTGGCGAGGAAACGGGAGTTTACATTCAGAACTACTCACAAAGGTTCCCAGGACCGCTTTTATGACGATTTGATATCACGGTTATTCTCAGCACAACTGCATTTGGCGCATCAAAATACGATCACCTTTGCTCGCCGTGGCAATAAAGCCAGACAACATTCCCTCAGGGCTGCGGTTGAGTCGGGATTGAAAAAGTTTAGGAGTAAATACGTAACTGCAGCAGTGACGAGTGTCCAAATAGAGACGCGTCAACCAGCTCAGGAATCGGCTTTACAGGCGGTCGACTATGTACTTTGGGCGGTGCAAAGGGCGTTCGAAAAAGGAGAGATGAGATACTTTGAATACATGCGGGACAAAATTGAGTTGGTTTGGGATATCTATGACATCCATAAGATTGGCCAAAAAGAATCAAGTGTTTATGATCGAAAGAGAAACCCATTCGACATAAAAAAAGCCAGTTCCCTTAGCTAAGCCGCACTAAAGCGGCAACGGCATGCAGCCGACCTTCACTAAGGCGAACCAGCACCTTTATGATGCAGCACATGCCAATATCGATGCAAGTATAAAAGTCACCTCTGGCATTTACGCTCGTCAAATGGCTGGGTACATTTATTTGTAACCCTTGCATGCACGCAAGCACAGCGTCAAAAGACACGGATTCTCCGGAGCTCTCATTTCACGATCTGTCCCCGTGATTTGAAAGGTTAGAACCCGTCACCGAGCTGGCCAAGCCGTTTGACATGAGCATGCCTGCCATTTCCAAGCACCTGAAAGTGTTGGAGCGTGCCGGACTGATTGCCCAGGGACGCGAAGCGCAATGGCGTCCGCGCCGCCTGGAGCCAACCGCGCTCAAGGAGTGCATGACTGGGTGGAGCACTATCGCCAATTCTGGGAGCAGAGTTTTGACCGCCTTGATGCGTATCTGCAAAGGCTCAAAAAGAGCAGCTGAAACTGAAGATCTCAATTCCAACGCCAAAAAAGTCGATGGTCTGAAATCAAAGGGCGGGAAATCGCAACGCCCGGAACGAGAAAAGATTCATGAGGAGAAAAAGCATGTCCACACTCAAAGAAAAAATAATCCAGCCGCGGTAACGCCTGATCGCGAGATCGTTATCACGCGTGTCTTTGATGCGCCGCGTGAACTGGTGTGGAAAGCCCGGACCGACCCTGAACACCTGAAGAACTGCGGGGGACCCAAAGGGTTCACAATGCTCAGCTGCAAAATGGACCTGCGCCCGGGCGGCATGTTCCATTACGGCATGCGCACGCCAGACGGCCATGAGATGTGGGGCAAATTTGTTTTTCGTGAAATTGTTCCGCCGGAGCGGCTCGTCCACGTTGTCTCATTTTCAGATCCGCAGGGCGGCGTTACTCGCCATCCCATGAGCGCCACCTGGCCGCTGGAAGTGCTGAACACCATGACATTGACGGAGACGAACGGCAAGACCACCATGACGCTCAACGGCGTTCCTATCAATGCTACGGAAGAAGAGCGCAGGACGTTCCAGGAAGGTCGCGGATCAATGCAGCAGGGCTTTAAGGGAACACTGGACCAACTGGATGCTTACCTGGTAAGCGTACAGAAGGAACGCAGTCTTGATGCGTTGCAGAAAGAAAATTTGGCTGGGCCGCCTACCTTGTTGCGGAAAAGCAGCCCAGCCACAAACGCTACGCCGACTTGCGGGTCGTGCGGGCAGGGAAGTTGATGATCTTTCCGCGCAGCTCTTCAGGAGTCCACTGTTTGTTGGACAACGGAAAATTTACCGGAACGTAAAACACAATCAATTTCGCCATCACATCCTCCTTGCCGGTGATCCCAAGCCGTCTGGCAGCGTTCTTAAGGAGCCACCGCAGAAATCTGTATTTACTCAATCTCATATCAGCCTGGTCCATCGCTCTACCTATTGGTCTAGCAAGCTGAGTGCCACTTACAAAAACACGGAAACAAAGAGAGAGTTGTTCGCCAGCGTGCGTGAAAAGACTCAAGTTTGGTAAAGCAATGTGCGTTTTGACGCAAATAAATTGCATCTTTCGCCGGCGGCACTGTCCGCAGCCGGACAGTGTGAGACCAAGGGCATTAAGAACTAAGGTGCGACAGTTTAGAAAGAAATCTCTTAGCTGGATAAGAACTCTGCGAGGCCCGGACAAGCCCCGAACCAAAATGGAAGCCGGACGGAAACAGAGCCTGAACCGGTCTTCCCCATCTTGTAGCCAAAGCCTGACGAAGGCGTGTAGACTCAATCCCAAAAATTTCAATGTACGGAGGAACCATGTCCAAGGGACAAAAGATTGCGATGTGGGTTGTGAGCGGCCTGTTGACGGCGCTGTTTCTGTTCGCGGCCACGCCCAAACTGTTGACGCCCGACAAGATCATGTCTCAGTGGGTCTATGCCCGGTGGTTCCTCACGTTCATCGGCGTGTGTGAGGCACTGGGCGCAATTGGCTTGCTCATACCACGCGTCGCCGCGCTGGCCGCAGCAGGGCTCAGCGGGATCATGATCGGCGCAGTTTACACGCTGGTAACGCATCACATGAATAAAGAGCTTCCTGTTCCGATCATAGTGTTCATTCTGCTGATGCTGGTGATTTTCCTGCGGCGCAAGGAAGGCAGCGCGTCCGCTACGGCTTAATACCTGAACAGGTATGACAGCTTGATAAATATCTGGCGGCCGTCATTGATAAAGTTGTTGCGTGTGCGCAACAGGCCGTCAAAACCTTGTCCGGGCAGGCAGGGCAGCCCGTCGCAGATGCGCTCCAGTCGCGGATCAAGGTTTTGCAGGTCACTGTTGTATCCCACGTAGACCGCGGTGCCGGGAGTCAGCAGGTAGGTGAACAGCACGTCGCCATTGAAGCCCTTGGTGTTCTGCAGCGTGGTCAGGAACGGGTTGGAAATCGTGGTGTTGTATTCCCCGATCAAGCGCAGTGAGAACTCCTTGGTGAACTGGTAATTCCACTTGGACCGCATGATGTGGTTGTTGAAGATATTCAGGTTCGTGTTCTGGTCCAGCAGCCGCGTCATTAAATAAGTATTTTCAATGGTGAGCCCTTTTGTGGGCCGGACAATGGCCCGCGCAAACGCGGTGTTCTGGTAGCCCAGCACCGGCGGCCCTGTGCGCGGCACAAAATTTGTCGCCGTGCCCCAGTCCATCTCCATGGCGAAATTGAGCCACTTGAAATATTGCGTGTTGATTTGCGCGCCGCCCACGATGTGTGGGTAATCCCGGTTGGTTGTGAGCGTTGAAAAATCCTGCGGTCGCAACTGCTCATGTTCCCACAGGGTGAAGATGGAAAAAGAACTAAAGCGCGGGAAGTCCCATTCATAGGCAGGATTAATCACGTGATCCAGGCGCGTGCCGTTGTGGTCCCACAGGCTCTGTTCAACAACACGCGGACCATGGGCCGTCAGGAGTTTGCCTTCAGGATGAAAAGTCCGGGCAATCAAGGTGATCACGCGGCGAATGTCCGTGCGGTTGACAAAGCCGGCTTCGGAATCAAAGCCGGCAGAAATGTCACCGAACTGAGTGTTATATTCCCAGGCGCGCGAACTGCGCTCAATGGAAGCATGGTACGCGGGGCCAGACTGGTGTGAGCCGTCACTGAACTTGGTTTCGCTGGTCACGGCCTGGGCGTTCATCTGCCAGTTCTTGTTGATCCTGATCTGCGTATCCACGCCACCCACGCGGTTAAACCCCACCACACAACGCAAGGCGCTGCAGAATGAATCGGGGCTGGTGTGCAATTCGCGGTCGGTATAAATAAAGCCAAAGCTATTGTTCTTTCCAAATTCGCGATTTACGCGCAGCACGCCAAAGTAAGCGCTCTGGCCCGCCAGCGGGTCAGTGCCAATCACGCTTCTGCCGGGTGAGCGATCATCGGCCACCATGGCGCCAATGGCCCACGGGCCTTCTTTGCCCGTAAGGCGTATGCCATACAGCGGATCGACAATGCGCCGCGTAAAAACCAGTTGCATCGGTGTCTGAAAGTAGTTGGAGTTCTCCTGGAAAAACGGTCGCTTCTCCGGAAAGAAAACCTCAAAGCGCTGGTTCACGGTAACCTGCGGATCGTCGGATTCAATCTGGCCGAAGTCGGGATTAATGGTCGCGTCCAGCACCAGGCTGTCTTTGATCACCACTTTGGAATCGAGGCCCGCTTTGGGATACACGTGCTTGCCGGTAAAGCGGTCAGCCGCGGGATCACGCTCATCTAAAGCCCGGAACGATTCCACTGAAGTGTAAGGAATGAACTGGATGTTGTGGCTGGGAGAAATTTCCGAAAGGCCGTTGATCGTTCCTTCCTTGGTCAACATGCCCTGGATGTGATTGCTGTTGGGCGGAAAGAATGAATGCTCTGAGTTACGCGGTATCACCCGTATCAGGATCACGCCCCAGCTTAGAGATGAGTGTTGCTGCCGGAAGCGTAGGGACTTAAACGGAATCTCAATCATCACCATGTAGCCGTTGCCGGTGAGTTTGCCGGTCGTATGCCAGACGGTATCGAATGAATTGTCTGGCCCGCCGCTTTCCGCAAAGAGCCCATCCTGCTGGATTCCGTAAGGGTTTGCATAGAAATAGTAGGCGTGGCGCTGGTCATGGAATGTGTCCAGCCAGAGGCCTACCTGGTCGTCATCATCAATCTGCTCGCGGCGCAGCATGCGCGCGCGGATTTTCTTTGGGTGCTTGTCAAAGCACAGGAACACGGCATAAAAACTCTTGTGCGTATAGCCCAGGTAGGCTTCCGTTGGCTCACTCGCGGGCTCGCCGTCGCGCGGCTCCTGCTGAATGAACTTGTCGATCTTCAACATCTTCCGCGCCAGATCGGTGACCGGCTCCATGCCTTCAAAGTCTTCAAGTTTGGGTGCGGATGGCAGGCGCGGAATTGTGAGAGAACTGATTTCCGCCTTCAGGTTCGGCGCAGGAAGGCTGGGACCTTTATGTTGGGCAAACATTCTTGGGCTGCACAGCGGAGATGCTGCCAGGAGCGTGACCGCCAGCATTCTGGCGAGATGTTTGAAGCGCCGCCGATTTGTCACGTCAATGTGTACCTGGGATCCGCCTAGAAGGCTCCGCCTCTTAGACTCAAATTGCTAATAAAGGTTAACCCGCCTGACTCTTCCACATCCAGCGAATGGCTTGCGATGTTCACAGCCTATGACGAACGCGAATTCGCTGCCATTCAGGATTTTGTCATTTCGCCGATCAGTGTCATTCGACGTTCATCAGTGGCGAGATTTTCGACTTTCCCGATCAAAACAGTTCCGGCTGGCGGCCATACTTGATGCCAAAGTGATCGTAAGCCAGCCTGGTGGCGACGCGGCCGCGCGGAGTGCGATCAAGAAAACCAATCTGGATCAGGAACGGCTCATAGATTTCTTCCAGCGCGTCCTGTTCTTCCGCCAGCGCAGCAGCCAGCGTACTGAGTCCCACCGGCCCGCCGTTGTATTTCTGGATAATCGTCAGCAGCAGTCGGCGATCCACTTCATCAAAGCCATGCTTGTCCACTTCCAGCATTTCCAACGCCGCCTGGGCGGTGGTTTTGTCAATGCGGCCCTGCCCGCGTACCTGGGCAAAGTCACGCACACGCCGCAGCAGACGGTTGGCGATGCGCGGAGTTCCGCGCGCACGGCTGGCAAGCTCTGCGGCGCCTTCGGAATCGATTGAGACGCCAAGAATCTCCGCTGAGCGCTCCACAATGTATTTCAATTCTTCGTCGGTATAGAACTCCAGCCGCAGCAAAATGCCAAAGCGCGAACGCAACGGAGATGAAAGCATACCCGCGCGTGTGGTGGCAGCCACAAAGGTAAACGGACTCACGTCAATGGTGTGCGTGCGGGCCGAAGGCCCCTGACCGATAATGATGTCGAGCTTGTAATCTTCCAACGCGGAATAAAGTATTTCTTCCAGCGCGGGCTGCAGGCGGTGGACTTCATCCAGAAACAGGACTTGCTTGTCCCGCAGGTTGGTCAGGATCGCGGTGAGATCGCCCTTGATCTGTATGGCAGGCCCGGCGCTTTGCTGATAAGCCACGCCCATTTCATTGGCGATGATTGTGGCCAGCGTGGTTTTGCCCAGGCCCGGCGGGCCGTAGAGCAGAACGTGGTCCAAGGCTTCACCGCGCGACTTCGCTGCTTCGACGGCAACGGCCAGATTCTCTTTTACTTTTTTCTGTCCGATGAATTCGCGCAGGTAGCGCGGACGCAACTTGAGTTCGTACGACGCATCGTCTTCCGCCTGCACGGCGGAGACGAGTCGGTCTTTGTCTTTATCTATCGGTTTGTGCTCTGAAGCGGACACTATTGGCGATGGTAAAGCGAACTGCACAAAAAAACCAGAAGTAGATTTGAAAGATACGTGGAAATTATGACAAGTGAGTCGTATTTGGTGAACCCCAGCAGCAAAAAGGGACCCGGGCTGGCGGCCCGAGTCCCCGTTGACGAAGTTACGCGAACATCGAGGCTTACAGTGTGGCCGAGCATGAAGGCGGCGGGAAAGTAGTCAGGGCCTGCACGCCCGCGCCACCCGATCCGGTAGCAAAAGGACGCCCCGGTACAGGCCGCAAAGTGCCATCGTCCTGGATCATCCATCCGTCAGCCTCTCCCTCGGCGAAGAGTGAGGCGTAAACAAACTTGCCGCTTCGGGTGGCGGCAATGGAGCCGACCCAGTCAGAGGCGGCAAATGGCGAATCCGGCACGGGCTGGAGCGAACCATCCGGGCCGACGGCCAGTGACGAGACCTCAGAATTGAATACGTCGCTGGTCAGCAGGTCCTGGTTGCTGGGCGTAAGCGTGAGCGCATTGATGGTGCTGGTTCCGCCGCTGGGAAATGGCGAGCCAGCCACGGGCGTCAAACTGCCATCAGCCGCCATGTCGAACGCGTCGATTAGGTTCGATCCCGCGCTGGAAACGAACACGCGGTTGTTGGCGCAAGTACTATCCATCGCCACAGCTGGACCGTTGGTGAGGAATGGCGAACCGAACACCGGCGTAAGCGCGCCATTGCCATCGATTGAGTACACTCCAAGAGCGTCCAACGACCTAAGGCCCACGAGGAGAAAATTTCCGTTGGCGGTAACTTTCAGGCCCTCAGGTTCAGCGCCGCTATCGAATGGAGAACCAGGGGCTTCTGTGATTGCACCGTTGGCTCCGATGTTAAAAGTGTGGATCAATCTTGAGCTTTCGTCGACCTGGAAAAGAAAACGCCCATTCGGACTTGACGTCAGTGACATGGTGGAGCCTGAAGTCGCGGTACCAACCTGGAATGGAGAACCAGGCACCGGGGCAAGCGTTCCTGTTTTTGGGTTAATGGCAAACGCGCTGATGGTGCTGCTGCCATTGTTGGCGGCGTATAGAAAACTTGCTGTGCCTTGCGTTGCAGTGGTGATATTTTCCGCGTTCACGTCGCCTCCTCCGCCATTGCCGCCGGTCAGAAACGGCGAGCCGGCAATGAGTGTGAGCGCACCGTTACTGGGGCTTACCTTGAAGACGGAGACGGTGTTGGGGGAAAAATTATCGTTGGTATAGACAAAGTTGTTTTGGGCGAATGCCGTGATGGCGAACAACAAAAGAGGACAAACGAAGCACGCTTTCTTCATAAACACACATACCCTCTGTTTTTGGATTCCAGGGGAGAGTCACTGGATATAAGTGCAAGCGAAATGCCAAAACCAGCAGAGACACTCTTTGCGCAGCGCGGGTCTCCGCAGGGGAATCCTGAGTAGCTCAATGCCACAAGTGGGAATAGTGGGTCGAGTGGTTGCTAACGGCGGGTTAAGGTGCGAGTCCAAGACGAGATGAAGCTAAGCAGTCACAGGCTGGTGGTCATATCTCTCTCAGTATTGATGCTGGCTGCCAGCACCAACTGTTACGGGATCGACAAAACGCGCTATCGCGAACTTTTTCAGAAGCTCAGCGAAGCGGCGAAGCAGAAGAACTGGCAGGGCGCGCGGGATATGTTGACCGAGATCGGGCGCGAGCTGCCCGCCCCAACGCCGCGCTACATGTTGAGCGTAGCGAACGTCGAATCCAAGCTTGGCCACAAGGACGAAGCGCTGAAGTGGATCGAGAAGTATGTCGCCACGGGCCTGAGCTTTGATCCTTCAAAGGATGAAGACCTGAACGCATTGATGACGGGAGCAGGCGCGAGAATAGATTTTCTGATGAAGGAACGCAGCCTGCCGGTTACCAACGCTGAGTTTGTTTGCGAACTGCCGCAGGCCGATACGATGCCTGAGGACATTACTTACCTGAAGTCGTCAGGCGCTTTTTTTGTCTCCAGCATTCAGCACCACACGATCTATCGAATCTCACTCCCCAGGGCCGGCAAACGGCAATGCGCCATGGACGAATTAACGTTGCCGGCGGAAGCCAGGCACTGGCCTACGCTGGCCATCTCCGCCGATCCCCAACGAAAAGTTTTGTGGGTGACTGCTTCTGCTATGCCCGGATTCAGCGGTATTCCTAAAGAAGAGCAAGGCAAAGCTGTGCTGATGGAGATCGACCCGACAAGCGGCAAGGTACTGCATCACTTCGATCCGGGAACCACAGGCCCCGCGGTGCTGGGCGATATGTGCGTCACGAGCCAAGGCACAGTCTATGTAACGGACAGCATTGGCGGCGGAGTGTATCGGCTTCATGGAGATTTGCAGACAGCGAAGCTGGAGAAAATTGCCGACGGACTTTTTTCTCCGCAAACGCCTGTACTGGCACGCGACGGCAAGCGGTTATTTGTGGCTGACTACACCATGGGCATTGCGATGATCGATCTGCCTGCGGCGGGGGCTGCTCCGAATTTGTCCGCAAAAATAAATTACCTGCCGCATCCAGAACATGTTGCCGTGGTGGGACTCGATGGACTTTATCGCCAGGGCAACTCGCTTATCGGGATACAGAACGGCACACAGCCAGAGCGAATCGTGCGCTTTCTGATGAACTCGGCACAAACGGAGATCACCGGCGATCAGGTGATCCATCAAATTGGGCAGCTTGATCCCACACACGCCGTAGAAGTGGATGGATGGTTTTACGCGACGGCCCACGTGGGCTGGAGCAAAGTGGATGACAACACTGGTCAGCTCAGGCCGGGAGAAAAGTTCACCGCGCCGGTACTGCTCAGGTTTCCTGTGGACGCTCCGTTGCATTCAAAACCCGGTAAATGCCAGGCTAGTCACGCTTGGCGGAGACGCTCAAATCCTCAAAGCGCTTGGCTTCGTTCTTAAGCGATTCGGCATCGGGTGAATTGGGCGCCAGAACCAGATACTCGCGAATTTCGCGGGCCGCAGATGCGTAATCCTGCCTGCCGGAATAGAGATAGCTCAACAGCAAACAAACGTCAGGATGACTATGCTGTGTATCCAGGCCCTTGAATCGTTTGGCGCTTTCTTCCGCCGGCGCAAATTTCTGCAAGTTGTAATTAGCCGCGGCGTTTAAAAAATATGCCAGCGGAAACGCGGCAGAGTTGAGCTTGATGACCTGCTCAGTCAAGCGGATTGTGTCGTCCCATTTCTTTTCCTGAGCGGCAATCATCGCCAGACCGTAACTGGGATTTACAAACTGCGGGTCCGCGGCGATGGCTTGCCCGTAGTCCGTCCGCGCAGTGTTAAAGTCATTGTGTTCGCGATGAAGATCGCCCAGCAGCGTCCATGCGGCCGCGAACTGAGGATAGATTTTCACGGCTTTGGCCAGCTCTTTTTCCGCTTCCGCCGGCTTTTCCGCCTTAATCTTCTGAGCTTTTACCAGGGCGCGCATGGCATCTTTGGGCGCGGCCATGCTGGTCACGCTAATGGTGGTTCCCGGAGCATTTCCAATCCGTTTAAGAAAGATCGTGCCCACGTCATACTGCCATGTATCGCCGCCCATGGACCTCAGATTTACCACTGTGGATTGATAGCCTGCCAGCACTGCGCGCAACTCACAGCCATTCAGTTCAAGAGGCCTCAGGGTATTACTGCCGGACCGCGACTGTGTAGCGGGAGTGATACGGCTATCATTTTCGCTGGCGTCTTGAAACGTAAGATTCAGGCCCAGCTGGAACTCAAACTGCCCTTTTGTGTCGGCATAACCTTCACGCCGCACCGTTCCATTGCAGACACGCTCAATAGGGACGGGCTCAGGCAGCGTTCCACCGCCCTGCAACATGACCTTGCCGGAGACAAAGACCGGCTTCGTACTTGCGTCTGGGGCGCCCGGTGCTCGTGTGGGGGGAATGCTGCGGGAAGGCGTGCCTGCTGAACCTGTAGAACCGGTGCCGCGTTGTGCCGTGGCGAGCGTTCCGGCCCACATCGTAACGAACATCATGCAGATGACGAACCTGCGGAAGCGATATGCTATTGCAGCCTCCCATCAAAAAACCCACAAAAGGTTCAAGCGGAACATCCGCGAAAAGAACAATCAATTCGATAACTGAGATGGTACGCCTTTTAGTTTGCAGCGCGGTGAAAATTTCGTCATAAAGGCCCAGAGACGAAATTCTGTGAAAATCCTAACCGCTCGAGCCTATTGTTTAGCGGCGCTCAGGCTTTCCAGGCGCTGCGCTTCTTTCTTCAGCGCTTCAGCGTTGGGAGCGTCCGGCTTCAGGTTAAGGTAGTCGCGATAGAGCTGCGCCGCTTCAGCATATTGGTGTTTTCCCGTGAGGATATTTGCAAGAAGAAGCGCAATGTCCGGCCGGGTATGCGCTTTGTCCACTTGCTGAAACTTGCGCGCGCTCATCTCCGCCGCGTCCAGCTTACCCAGGTTCAGGTTGGCGGCGGCATTGAAGAAGTAGGCCATAGGATACGCAAGTGAATTGAGCTGGATAAGCTGGTCCGTAAGCTGCGCGGCGTCACTCCATTTATTTTCAATCACGGCAATCGCAGCCAAACCGAAATAAGGACTGATGAACTTGGGATCCACGGCCAGGGCCTTTTCGTATTCCGCCTTGGCTGGCCCAAACTGGTTTTGCAGGCGGTGGATTTCCGCCAGCAGTGACCATGCTGCCGCATATTGCGGATAGAGGCTAACAGCCTTGTTGAGCTGAGTCACGGCTTCATCGAATTGCTTTTCTGAGCCCGCCTTGCGGCCTTTCTCAAAGGCTTCATGTGCCTCTTTGGGGATGGCCATGGTAGTTACACTGACCGTTGGACCTTCCAAGATCCCCATTTTGGTGAGCACAATGGTGCCGACTTCAAGCTGGGTAGCGCCGGCATACACCCGCATGGGCACAGAGGAAGATGAGAAGCCGGGCATGGAGGCGCGCAGTTCGCAATCGTCATACCGGATGTCACTTCCGCCGGAAGGAGGAAAGCGCGCGTTTCTATTGGTGACCATGCGGTCGGAATCTGCCTGGCTGGCGTCGCGCTCCATGGAGTTGCGTCCCAGCTCAAACTGAAAGTTACCCTTGTCATTGGTATAACCTTCACGCCGAACCACGCCGTTGCATATCCGCTCAATGGCAATCCGCCCTGCGGGCCCGCCGCTCTGCAGTACGACTTTGCCCGAAATAAAGACGGAGCGAGGATCAGTGTTTCTTTCCATGATAGGAGAGCCGGCGCTGGGCAGATCAACGGCGCCGCCCGCATGAGGATCTCCGCCGCGCTGAGCAACGGCACAGGGAACAAGCGTGGTGATAACAAGTGAAGCGAGGCAGAAGCGGGAAACGGAGAATAACATAGGCCCTCCGGGAAGAGGATGAAGCCAGATACGTAACAACGCAGCTTATGATAGTCCAAAAAACAGCGTGCGGCTATTCTTTGCGGGTATTGCCCAGCTCAGCGATGATCTCCTGCCCCATCATCTTCGTGCCGTCATAAAGGACTTCAATCAGGCGGGTGCGGGTAGTGCGCGCATTAGCCACCACCGTGGCGAGCTCAGTGGTGGGAAACAGCCCAACGATCTCCCACTTGTTCTGGGCGGTCTGCGCCCATAACTCGTATTGCTTCCACTTAGCCATCAGCAATAAGTGTCTCACATTGGCGCGGCACAGTGACGTTACTACAGCGATGCACCCAATGCGTGAGATCGGGCTGGCCGACGGCCCCTCTATTTTCCGACGGCAGTTACCAGTTCCATTTGCTTTTTTTTGTTGGTTTCAAGAGCGGCAAGGTCAGGCTCAAAACAGCGGCGGCAGCGGGCTTCATACATGCCGGCAGCGCCCACCACGATGAGGTCTTCATTGGCGATGAGCCGTTGCGTGTGCTTGGCGGGATTGCCGCACTGCATGCAGATGGAAAGCGTTTTGGTGATCTCGTCGGCCACGGCAAGCAGCTCAGGCATGGGATGGAAGGGGCGACCGAGATAGTCGGTATCCAGCCCGGCGATGACGATGCGCTTGCCCATATCGGCCAGGCGGACAACGAAGTCAATCATGGCTTCGCCCAGAAATTGCGCTTCATCAATGCCGATGACTTCTGTCCGCACGTCGAGCTTGGCCTGGACCTCCATGGCGTTGCTGACGGCTTCAGCGTGAATGCGGCCGTCGTCATGCGAGACGATCTGATCACTGGCGTAGCGCTGGTCAATGATGGGCTTGAAGATCTGCACACGCTGGCGCGCAATTTCCGCGCGGCGCAGACGGCGAATCAGCTCTTCACTCTTGCCGCTAAACATTGGCCCACAGATCACTTCAATCCAGCCCAGGTTTCCCCGCATTGCATTCATTAAAAAAAGCTCCTAGCTCTTAGCTACTGGCTTCCAGCTCGACACCAAATCACAATCAGGCATCCAAGGCGGCCAGCTTGCTGTTCATAAATTCGTTAAATTCCTCAAAGCTTGCAAAAACTTCCGTGGCGCAACCCAGCAGCCATCCGCTGATGTGCTCCACCGGCATCCCGCAGATTAAATAAACTGGAATTCCCATGCGGTGGGCGAAGGTTAGCTCACCCTGCGTGCCTGCGCCTCGCCCGGCGTACTGGTCCCAGTAGCAGACAATCGCGTCACATTGGTGCTCGATCAGATCAAGATCATAGGCAATGATTTTCTGGATTGTCCGGCGAAAGCGTTGCAGGTCGCTTTGCTTCCATGCGCGAAACTCAGTGGCCTCGACGGCGGTCAGATTTTTCATCTCGTCCTCAGCGGGATCGTAAATCTCATGTCCCAGGGCCTTGAGCGCAGGAGTGATCTGGGCGCGCCAGCCCTTGCCGAGATCGGGAGAGTATTCGATGGAGCCTGCGAGATAGAAAAACATGAAAGGCGATTGTCAGCGATTCAGGGTTGCAGGTCAACGTAGATTTGGCGGAGTTTGGGACGAGTTTTCCAGAGGTTTTCCTAGGTCTTCTTTCTGAAATCCCGAGCCGAAGCGAGGGAACCCTATTGTCTTCCAAGGTCTCTAGGATTGAAACGTTTTGTTTTCACCGCAAAGGACGCAAAGGGCGCAAAGAAAGAGCGGTGTCCGACGTCACGGCGTCTTGTCACCCTGCAAAGCCATTTGGTTATAGGGACCTCTCACTGCGTTCGAGGTTTCATAAAAAGCTGCGCTCAGAATGAATCCTTCTGGCTATAGCGATTTCTCCCCTTCGACAAGCTCAGGGTCGGGATTTCAGAAAAACCTATTCATACTTCAACGCCCTTAGCGGCTCAACGTTCATCGCGCGGCGTGCGGGAATGTAAGAAGCCACTAAACCCACCGCGGCCAGCAGCAACGCGACAGAGATCAGCGTGATGGGATCAGACGGCGAAACGCCGACGAGCAATGACACGATTCCGCGGGCGGCAACAAAGGTGAGCACCAGGCCGGCAATCAGGCCTGCGCCGACCAAAACAAAGCCCTGGCGCAGCACCATCTTTAATATGTCACCACGGCCTGCGCCCAGCGCCATGCGCACGCCGATTTCATGTGTCTTCTGCGATGCCGCATAAGAAATGACGCTATAAACGCCCACCACCGCCAGTACGAGGCCGAGCAGTCCAAGAACTACGGTAAAGCGGCTGCCCATGCGGAAGAGAAAGAATCCGTTGACGCCGCCCAGCGACTGCTCCATGGTTTGCACATCGGTCACGGGAAGGCCGGGGGCAAGGCTGTGGATCTGCTGCTCTACTGCTGAAATCAGTGCTTCCGGCGAAGCGGCGGTGCGCAGTTGCAGCGTTACAAACGAGCGGAAGTTCTGCGCGATGGGTTGGTAGTAATACATCGTGGTGGTGTCAACAGGATCGGTGTACTTGCCCTGTTTGATGATGCCCACAACTTCAAGGAACGGGCCGGATGGAGCAGTGTCACTGAAGCGCTTGCCTACTGGGTCCTGACCGGGCCAAAGCTTGTTGGCCATAGCTTCACTGACCACCGCAACCCTGGGAGTCTTGGCGGTGTCCTGATCGGTGAAGATCCGTCCGCGCAGCAGTGGAATGCGCATGGTGGGGAAATACGCGGGATCCACTACGTTGAAGAAGGCTGAAGGCGCGGCTTCCTTGCTGGCTTGCGTTTGGCCTTCGGGAAATACATGGCTGGCTTCATTGGAGTATCCCATGGGAACGCTTGCGGCCACGCTTACGGACTCGACACCGGGCAGCACGCGGACGCGGTCTTCCATCTCGCGGAAAAACTGCTCGGCACGCGGCTGGTCAAAGCCGATGGTGCGCGTTTCCATGGTGAGGTTGAGAACGTTGTGCGGATCAAAGCCGAGATAAGTATGTTCAGCGTTCTGGCTGCTGCGAACAAAAAGACCGGCGACAACGAGCAACACTAATGAGACGGCAACCTGTGCGACAACAAGCACGTTGCGGACTTTAGATTTGCCGGAGCCCAGAATGCCACGGCTGCCTTCATGCAAGACCGTGTTGAAATCGGACCGGGCAGCGCGCCATGCGGGAGCCAGACCCACCAGCAAACCGGTGATAAGAGCGATGGCAAGACCAAAGCTGAAGACGCGCCAGTCAAAACTGAAATCAAAGCGGATGGGAATGTCAGAGACTTCAATGCGAATAGAGCTGATCAAACGCGTGGCCCACACACCGACCAAGGTCCCAAGCAGGGCGCCCATCACTGCCAGCAGCAGGCTTTCCGTGAGCAACTGGCGGACAATGCGGCTGCGCGCCGCGCCTAGAGCTGTGCGCACAGCAAGCTCGCGTTCACGCGCGGTGGCGCGCACCAGAACAATATTGGCGACGTTGGAGCAGGCCAGCAGCAGCACCATTCCGGCCAGAACCATGAACAATATGCCGACGATCAGCATGCCGTTGGAAGGATCGGGATCGGGCCGCGCCAGCCTTTCCGGATAAAGATGGTAAGTGTTGCCTTTGTGCGTTTCCGGAAATTGCTGATTGAGCCGCTGCGCCACTACGTTCGCTGAAACCTGTGCCTGTTGCCGCGAGACGCCGGGTTTTAATATGCCAAGAATTTTTACGTCGCCATCATTCCGCTTGTTCCAGTAGTCGTCTTTGTTGCCGGTGAGCCACAAGGTCCGCATGCCGAAGGGCAGGTAAGCCTGCATGTCCACCAAGGCATAGGTCCCATGGAAGCCTTCCGGCGCAACGCCAATCACGGTGACGGAGTGGCCGTTCATTTTTACCTGCTGGCCCACGATAGAAGGATCGCCATTGAAACGCTTTTTCCAATAGGCGTTGCCCAGCACCACGACATTCTCTGCGCCGCGTTTTTCCGTTTCCGCGCCGTAGATCAATCGTCCCACGGCGGGCTTGAGGCCAAGGGCCTGGAAAAAGTTAGCACTCACGTAGCTGTAAATAACGGGCTCAACTTTGCCTTGATGCTCCATGCCGGCGAGACTTAGCGTGTAGCCAAGAACGTCAGAGAATCCATCGGCCTGGCTGCGAATGTCCTGAAAATCAGGGGAAACTGGCCGAAAGAATTTGCCGCCCCTTGCGCCCGTCCGTCAAAGACAACGAGGCGGTCAGCGTTGGCCACCGGCAAAGGCCGAAGCATGAGCCCGTTAACGGCGCTGAAGATGGTGGTATTAGCGCCGATTCCGAGAGCAAGCGTTAAGGCCGCGACCGTGGTCATGGCGGGATTCTTCAGCAGCATGCGCATGCCGTAACGGATGTCCTGGAATAAAGTTCTCATTTGAGCGCCCTCCGGAGGCGAGCTGGATTACGGGAAACAATGACAGTGGCAATTCAATGCCCGAATCGGGAAAAAGGTGCAAGCAGTTGAATGCCTAGCAGATATACGCAAGTTTGGCGGCGCAAGTTCCGGGATTGTGGTGTTCGAATCCGAACAGCGGGATGGCAGAAATGAACAGGGAAAGAAGCGATCTCTTCCAGAGGCTCGGGTAGTGGACTGATTCCGTGTTGCGGGTGAGGCGGGCTTCGAGTGCTGCCGCAGGAGAAGTGAATCAGTCGCTAGTTTGCATTGTGGGGACTACCTGGGAAGGATAAGATTGCGCTGTCATGCAGTTTCTAATCGTCCGCTCAGACTGCGAAGCACCCGCCGAAATCCTCCCAGAATATGTCAATAAGGTCTGCGTACCATGCCGCAAGTGCTACTCAGTTAACTACTGGCTATGCGGCCCCCGGGAGATGGGGGAAGAAGCGGTGCGAGTGCAAGCCAAATGGCTGGAAGCCCATGTGACAGCGAGATGCCCAGATCATCCGGGATGGTTCATTACTCCGGACAGCGCCGGAAAGTAAGGAATCGCTGCTCAACTACACGGATGGAAAGAGGCTCTGGATGGTCGCGGGAGCGAAGCGATGCTGCAGTTGTTGGTCTCTTTGCGAGAGCTTCACCAGCTAGGCTGGAACGGTCAGCGCAGGAGCAGCAATCCCGCCACGCACAGCACCATCCCCGAGGCGGTACGGAAACCGAAGCTCTCGCCATAGAAGAAAGTCCCGACAGCCAACAAGACTAGGGCAATGAGATTGTTGCAGGCGAAAGAAGCAATGTTCAACTTGAGGCCAGCGCGATATCCGATGAGGTAGCCCGATTCGATCAGCACCAGGGCGACGCCCAGCGCTATGGAGGTCCAATTGACACGGTGCAATTCCGGGGTGGCGAGGCCGTGTTTCCCAACGAACAAACCCACGCAGGTCAGCGAGGCCAGGCCAAAGGAGATGCCGAGCGCCAGAAATGGGTCGAGTCCAGCCGGAGTGGCCTTCTGACAGACGTGATAAAGAACCCCGCCGCCGATGATCATGATCACAGAAATCAATTCCGTGCTGTTCAGGTTCATTTACGCCCTTTCCTGTTGTGCCACTGGCGGGTCGCGTTGCATCAGAAGGTCCCTTTGCGGGTCTGCGCCGACCAAAAATAATTGTGTGCCCACAATGCGAAAGCCCCATTTCTTATAAAAAGCTATGGCCCGTGGATTTTCAGAAAAAACGCTCAGCCACACCGCGGCCCGGCGGTCGTGTTCCAGGCTTGTGAGCGCCTGACGCACAAGCTCGTCGGCGATGCCACTGCCATGGCGGGCCGGAGCAACGTAGAGCTTTCGCAATTCCGCCGGCGCAGCATCTTCGATCTGCGGGTGCGGACTCAAGCGGAGCACCAGAACGTAGCCGCATATCTGATCCGCCATCTCCGCGACAAACAGGATGGCATTGGGATTCTCGATCCAGGTGCGAAAGCATTTCGCCGTCAGCTCGGCGCCAATATAGTGCGCGAGGTCCAGAGGATCGGCACCGGGAGGACCACCCAGCGGGAAAACGGCGGCGGCAAAGGCCGAGAGCGCTTCCGCGTCGTCGGTCACCGCACAGCGAACGCAAACAGGGATAGTTATTCCGTGCGTCATAACCTCACCATCAAAATAACCTTTACCGGTGATATGATACCGTCATAAAATGTAACCTGTAAAGTTTGTTTTGATGGTTATATATCAAGACGATCTGACCAAAGCAAAATGCCAGCAGTCCGACCGAAATCGCCGTTCGAGTTTACGGGAGGAAATCCCTGTCTGGATTTCGCCGACACCGTGGACAACCGCACCACCGGCCATCCCCGGGAGCTGCTGACCGACTATGGACGGCTTCTGCGGTGGGGAGAAGAAGCTGGAGTGATCACCGCAAGAACTGCGGAACGTCTGCGCCATTTGGCCGCCCGGGAGCCTGGCCGAGCTGCGAACACGCTGCGCGCCTCGATACATCTCCGCGACGCGGTTTACCTGATCTTCTCGGCGGTTGCGCAGCGACGGGCAATACCGGGTGCGGCTCTTGCGAGCCTTAATAAGGCTGTCCGGCAAGCCGCGCAACACGCCCAGCTTGTCCATGCTAACCGGCGGTTTACGTGGGAATGGATCGACCCGGGAAGCAATCTGGATTCGATACTCTGGCCAGTGAGCCAAGCCGCAGCAGAGCTGCTCAGCGGCGAGGACATCGGCTACGTGCGGCAATGCGCGTCGGAGGACTGCTCCTGGCTCTTTCTGGACAAAACCAAGAACCACAGGCGCCGTTGGTGCGACATGAAGAGTTGCGGCAACCGCGACAAGGCACGGAGATATTACCAGCGTCAAAAAGAAGGTTAGGCGAGGTAAGGCTGATTATCGACAGGAACACCTTTTGTTCAAGAAGTCCAGATTGCTTACAGCCTGTCACGGCAGGCAGTAGTCTCTGGTCTCAGTGGTCCATGTGTTTCGGCTTCTCGGCGTCAAAGCTTTCGAGAGGCCTGTCTTATAATTGCTGCGCTTCCTGAACAATTTACCGTGGAGGGTCCGAATTGAAGTCTCTTTTTGTGTTTGCGCTCATTCTGCTTCAAACCAGCTTTATTTTTGCGCAACGTAATCTTCAGCAGCCACCGGCCTACTCGCCGCAGCTTACCGCCGAACTGAAGCAACTGCAGGAAGCAGCATTGAAGAGCGACTATGCATGGGACGAGCTTGCCCATCTGACGAACAACATCGGGCCGCGACCGGCAGGATCGGCACAGGCGAATTTTGCCGCGCAGTATGTGGCCGACGAACTACGCAAGCTGGGACTCGACGTGAAGCTGGAAAAAGTTGTTGTGCCGCATTGGGTGCGCGGAGAAGAAACCGGGGCGCTGGTGGAATTTCCCGGCATGGCTCCCGGAACAAAGCAAAAAGTTGTGCTCACGGCGCTTGGCGGCAGCGTGGCTACGCCGTCGCAGGGAATCACCGCGCCCGTGGTTGTGGTGAACAATTTTGACGAACTGGCCGCGCTGGGCCGTGACAAAGTTGCCGGCAAGATTGTTCTCTTCAATTACAAATTTGATAAGCAGCTTGCCGCTACGGGACATGGCGGACCTGCTTATGGCCAAGCTGTTATCTATCGTGCGATTGGGGCGAGCGCAGCGGCCAAACAGGGAGCGATTGCCGCGCTGGTGCGGAGCGTGGGCGGCGCTGACTACCGCATCCCACACACCGGCGCGATGATCTATCTAAAGGACGCTCCCCAGATTCCGGCCGCGGCGGTTACCGCGGAAGATGCCGACACTCTGGCGTATCTGGCGAAACAGGGAAACGTGCGCATGCATCTGGTGCTGACGCCGCAGAAGCTGGCCGATGTGGATTCATACAACGTAGTGGCCGACCTGAAGGGCAGCGAGCTACCGGACCAGGTGGTGATCGTTTCCGGCCATCTTGATTCATGGGACCTGGGCACGGGGGCCATTGATGATGGTGCGGGAGTTGTTGTGGCCATGCAGACGGCGCAGCTGATCAAGCAGCTTGGGTTGCATCCGCGGCGCACGATCCGGGTGATTGCGTGGATGAACGAAGAATTTGGCAACTCTGGCGGGCGAGCATACGCTGCCAATCACAAAGGGGACGTCGCGAAACATTTTGCCGCGATTGAGAGCGACCTAGGCGCGGGACATCCTGTAGGCGTCAGCATGGCGGCCCCGGCAGGAAATCTGGCGCTGTTGCAGCCCACAGCGCAGATTTTGCAGTCGAGCGGCGCGGGAATTCTTCGGGCGGCGGAAGATACTGAGACTGATATTGGACCGTTGCTTGCGCTGGGCGTCCCTTGCTTCGGTCCGATTCAAGACGACCGCTTCTATTTTAACTATCACCACACTGCTGCAGACACGCTTGATAAAGTGGTGCCACGCGAGTTACAGGAGAACGCAGCCGTGATGGCGGTGCTGGCGTATTCACTTGCGAATGTGACAAAAGACCTGGAGAGACCAGCGCCGAAGCCGGCTCGGGAGTTTTGAGTCATGCGGAAGGTCACAAAGAAATCCCGCGTTCTGAATGTTCTGCTAAGCTCTCAGCGTATGTTGCCTGATATGAAACTGCGATCCCTTTTTTCCTTTTCATTGTTTTGGGCATTGTTGCTATGTGGCGTCTGCCGTGCCGCGGACCTGGCCTTGGTCGGCGCAAAGATTTATCCCTCACCCACGGAGCGTCCTATCGAGCACGGAACGATTGTTCTCCGTGACGGGCGAATTTTCGCAGTCGGTCCAAGCGCCTCAATAAAGGTCCCGCGCGAAGCGAAGGTTATCGACTGCAAGGGATTGTTTGTCACAGCTGGATTTTGGAACAGCCATGTACTCATCTTGACGCCGGGGCTCTTGCATGCGGAGAAACTCCCCCCAGAACAGATTGAGTCGCAATTGCGAGAGATGCTGACACGCTGGGGGTTTACTACCGTCTTTGACGTCGCGTCAGTACTGGAAAACACAAATCTCATCCGTAGCCACATAAAAGCCGGTGAAGTCAAAGGACCAAGGATTCTCACGGTTGGGGAACCGTTCTGGGTACAGACACCCATTTATGTGAAGGGATTTCTTGCGGCCAATCAGATCAACATCCCTGATGGAGAATCAGCAGCGCAAGCGAGAAGTCGAGTACATCAACAAACCGTGGCTGGCGCGGACGGCATCAAGATCTTTGCAAATTCAGTGGAGCCGGACGGTATTCTGACCATGCCATTAGACCTGGCCCGGGCGATTGTCGAGGAGTCTCATCAGGCCAGAAGACCTGTATTTGCTCATGTATCCAATGATCAAGGAATTGAAGTTGCCATTCAGAGCGGGGCCGATATCCTCACTCATACCACGCCGGTCGATCAGCCCTGGAGTTTATCGCTTGTAAAACGCATGATCGCAGCCCACATGGCGCTGACTCCCACGCTCACCTTGTGGGATTTCGAATCCAAGAAGTTCAACACGCCGCCTGCGGAAGTGGAGAAGGGCATGGCGAAAGCAGCTGGACAATTGAAGACTTTTTCTGATGCAGGAGGGCAGGTTTTTTCGGCACGGATGTGGGTTATACAGACCATTTCGATACGGCCGAGGAGTTCGTTTGGATGTCACGCTCCGGCATGAGTTTCGAACATATCCTCGCATCCATGACCACAAATCCCGCTGAACGCTTTGGCTACTCGCAGCACAGCGGCCGCATCGCGAAAGGGATGGACGCCGATCTTGTGGTCCTGCGCGAAGACCCTCAACATGACGTTACCGCGTTTTCACGAGTGCGTTATACGATCCGCCGCGGCGAAATCATTTATTAGCACACCCTTCGGCACGTAAGCGCCGGAATCGTGGCCCGGTGTTCGGGTCCGAAGCGTAACGCGGCTTGAGATTAATTGCAAAATATTCGATTCAATCGTATATTTCGCGGCCGTCTCAGTTGTATGCCGCGCAGCGCACAGCTTTCCACTGGCCCGCGGGTTCCGGACCTTGCCGGTAAATGAATTGAAGTAGGACTGACAATCGGCGAAGACGGGCGATTTGCATCCAGCCGCGTTGAACGGCTAGGCTAAACAGTTTGACTGACCCACCGGAGGAGCAATGTTTTTAAACCGTATCTGTAAATCGTCGCTAGTGCGATCCGCAATCATCGTTTTGCTGGCAGCCAGTACGGTGCTGGCGCAAACAGCGCCGAAGAAGCCGGCATCGGAATCATCGAGCCAGGGACCATCCAGCAAATCGGCATCAGGGAAAGCATCGGCGACGCATGCCAAAGGGGGAGCGACAGTGGCTGAAGCGCAGGCGTTCATGAAAAAAGCGGAAGATCAGCTTGAGGACTTGACGGTCCGCGCGAGCCGCGCGCAATGGGTGCAGGAAAACTTTATTACCGACGATACGGAGACGCTGGCGGCGCAGGCGAATGAGAAGCTGACGGCACTGGTAACGCAGTTGGCGCTGGATGCGCGCCGGTTTGAGGGGCTGAAGCTGCCTCCGGAGCTGGCGAGGAAGTTTCTGTTGCTGAAGCTGTCACTCACCGCGCCCGCGCCTAATAATGATGCCGAACGCAAAGAGCTGACGGAGCTGACCAGCAAGCTTGACGGCATGTATGGCAAAGGCAAGTACTGCAAGCAGGTGGACGGCAAAGAAAAGTGCTTTTCATTGAACGACCTGAGCCGCATTCTGGCGACCAGCACGAACCCGGATGAGCTGCTGGATGCGTGGGTCGGGTGGCACAAGATTTCCGTGCCGATGAAAGACAAGTATGCGCGGTTTGTGCAGCTATCGAACAAAGGCGCGACGGAGCTGGGCTTTAAAGATACGGGCGCGATGTGGCGCAGCAACTATGACATGTCGCCAGACGAGTTCAGCGCTGAAGTGGAGCGGCTGTGGCGGCAGGTGGAACCGTTTTATATTTCACTGCATACGTACGTCCGCAAGCAGCTGATCAAGAAATATGGCAAGGCGGCGGAGCGGCCGGACGGCATGATCCCCGCGCAGTTGCTGGGCAATATGTGGGCGCAGGAGTGGGGGAATGTTTATCCGCTGGTAGCGCCGGCCAACGGCGGACAGGGTTACGACCTGACGCAGCAGCTGGAGAAACAAGGCCTGGGTTCTGGGCCGGCAACGCTCGACAACGCAAAAAAGATGGTGAAGTATGGCGAGAACTTTTTTACGTCGCTGGGATTTGCGCCGCTGCCGCAGACCTTCTGGGAGCGCTCACTGTTTGTGAAGCCGCAGGACCGCGACGTGGTGTGCCACGCCAGCGCGTGGGACATCGACCAGAAAGACGATTTGCGGCTGAAGCTGTGTATTGAGGTGAAGGACGAAGACTTTGTCACGATCCATCATGAGCTGGGGCACAACTTTTATCAGCGCGCATATAAAGACCAGCCGCCGCTGTTTCAGGACAGCGCGAATGACGGTTTCCATGAGGCGGTGGGAGATACCATTGCGCTTTCCGTGACGCCGGAATACCTGAAAGAAGTCGGGCTGCTGGATACGGTGCCGCCGGAGAGCGCCGACATCGGCTATCTGCTGAAGCAGGCTATGGACAAGATTGCGTTTCTCCCGTTTGGATTGATGATCGACAAATGGCGCTGGGAAGTTTTTTCCGGACAGGTTACGCCGGCGCAATACAACAAAGCGTGGTGGGACCTGAAGGCCAAATATCAGGGCGTGGCGCCGCCGGTGGAGCGCAGCGAAGCCGACTTTGATCCGGGGGCGAAGTATCACATCGCGGCCAACACGCCGTACGTGCGCTACTTTTTGGCGCGAATATTGCAGTTCCAGTTTCATCGCGCGCTGTGCCAGGCGGCGGGAATCCAGGGGCCGCTGCACAGGTGCTCTATCTACAAGAACAAGGCGGCGGGCGAGCGCCTGAACAAGATGCTGAGTATGGGCAAAAGCAAGCCATGGCCAGACGCGCTGGAAGCCATCAGCGGACAGCGCCAGATGGACGCGACGGCCATCCTGGATTATTTTGCGCCGTTGAAGAAATGGCTCGACGAACAGAACAAGGGCGAGAAACCGGGCTGGCAAGGGATGGACACGCCGACGGAAACTGCGCCGAGGCATACGAGTAGATAGGGCAGCCATTAGCTCTTAGCCGTTAGCAAAAAAATCAAAGACGCATCATCGCTCCCGGGAAATCCCGGGAGCATTTTTATTTGCAGCAATTAGCACTAGCCAAAGAAGAACCGGGGATTTAACCGCAAAGGACGCAGAGGGCGCAAAGAAGAAATTGGAAGGTTATCTGGGTCCTTCATTCGCGGTAAAAGCGCCGCTCATTCAGGATAACATTTTGAAGCGCGGCGAATTTGAGTTGCGCGACTTATTTTGGCCGCGAATTAACGCGAAGAACGCGAATAAAAAAGGCAAGAGGAGTCGCCGCAGATTTACGCAGAAATGCGCAGATGAGGCTGAGCAATTGGCACATAGCAACTGATAATTAGCGACTGAACTCACTATGACGTATATTTAGGCGGCCCCGATAGAGCGGCATCGGCCGCAACAAACCCATACATAAGGAAAATCGATATGAAACAGCTATTGGCAGCAATGGCAGTGTTGTTTACTGCGACGGCTATGCCGGCCCAGAGCAACATACACTCCAGATTCATCCAGCAAGGGACATTTGCCCAGGTGGCCACAGGCGTTGGCAATGGAAACGTTAGCTTGCAGGTGCAAAGCGGGACAGATCCGAACAGCCCAGATGGACAAGGGATAGCGACTGTGGTGTCTTACACTTTCTTCCAGTTCAGCGCAGACGGTAACGGCTCAACCTTCACCCAGGTGTTTGCGCATATTCCTAACGGCTCATTCATCGGGCAAAACACGCAACGGATGATTCTGGATGTAGACACAAGCCAGTTTGATCCCAACGATTCGGTCATCAGCACCTGCACAGCGAACTTTGTTCCGGTCGTGACGGTGGTGTGCACCGACACAGCGCCCGCAGGAACAATCCACCTGGAGTTTAGGGAGAATGGCCTGCAGCGGGGCCGGCTCCTGGCTTTTCAGCAGGAAACGACTCTTGGGCCGGTTACCGTCCGGGAACGCGCCAACGGCGATAACAGTTCAGCCAATGTCAAGGGTTCATTCCTGGGACTTCCTGTGGCGGACACGCTCGCTTTTGTGGGAACGAGCCAAGACACGTCCTGGACCATCACGAAGAACCAATAAGGGTGCGGGTGATTTAGCAAATGGGTAGCTAGCAAGTCAGAGCCGGGGATTTAACCGCAGTGGGCGCAGAGGGGCCAAAGAAGAAATTGGAAGGCCATCTGGGTCCTTCATTCGCGGTAAAAGCGCTCCCCTCGACTCCGCTCAGGGCTCAGGCCTTCGGCCTCCGGCTAAGAAGGATGACAGTTTGAAGCGCGGCGAATTTGCGCCGCGCTGCTTATTTGTCCCGCGAATGAAGGCGAAGAAGCGCATTGGAAAGGCAAGAGGGGGTCGCCGCAGATTTACGCAGGAAAGCGCAGATAAGGCAGAGCAACTGGCAATTAGCTAAAGCCGGCATAACCAGGAAGGAAATATTTGGCAGCGATATAGGTTATGAAACTCATGGAGCTGAATGACAGCTGGCTACTATTATAGTTTTCTAAATTCTGTTCAAAACCGGCCAGCAAAGTCCATGGCGATGGATGATTCAACAACATAAAGTCTTAATTATCTGATTGTCAGTAGCAGAGTTGCCGGATATACTACGCGACGCCCCCCTGAAACTCATCCTTGGAGTCTGCATTGAAAACCTGTGGATCGTTCCCCGGCTTGTCAGCCATAGCTATGCGTTTGTTATGGTTTTTCGGTTTAACATCAGTGTTCGTATCTGGCTTCTTTCCTAGCCATATGGCCGCCGAACAACGCAAGATACCTGATCAAAGTATTCGCATTCCATTGACGTTTGAGCAGAACAGGGGACAAGCTGGCAAGCCAATCCGTTTTATCGCACGCTCCGGCGCCGGACGAGTTTTATTGACGAGGGATGGAGCCATCCTTGCGGGCAGCCAAGAAGCAGGCCATCCTATACATCTCTATTTCGACAAAGGTCAGCGGGCCGAACCGATTGGAGAGACGCCCACGGGAGGCATAGCCAACTATTATTCCGGCAGAGACCAGAGAGATTGGCTCACGGCTATACCGATGTTTTCCCATGTGCGATATCCGAACGTGTATCCGGGTATTGACGCGGTATTCCATGGCAACGGTGATCAACTGGAATACGATTTTGAAGTAAGTGCGGGAGCAGACCCAGAATTAATAGCATTCCGTTTCGATGGAGCGAACCAGATCCATCGTACTGATGCCGGCGCTCTGGAGATCCAAGACTTCGGCCAAAGCTGGCAACTATTACCTCCAATGGCGTACCAGATGCGAGATGGCGTGCGCCATACCGTGAGCGTTGAATACCGGATGGCACGCGAACACAGAATCGGGTTGCGGCTGGGTAGTTATGATCACTCGGCGCCGCTGGTGATTGATCCTGTTGTGCAGTACGCCGGAATCATCACCATGAATAATAGGACAGGCGTTACCGGTATCCGGGTAGATTCCCAAGGGGACCTTCTGATTGCAGGCGAGACACTTGCGTCAGATTATCCGGTAGTCAATGGGCAGGCAGGCACAGGTCTTTACATCACCAAACTAAACCCAGCCGGTGACACCATCTTGTTCTCAACATTCATCCAGCCGGGCGGTGGATCTGGTCTTCAAGCAGTGACACTCGATTCCGCTGACAATCTCTACCTGACAGGCCAATCCGGAGGGATCAACTTCCCCGTTACCACGGCGCTGGGGACCTCGGGTGGATTTGTGATAAAGCTTGCGCCCAATGGAACGATCGCTTACGCAGCGCTGATGAATGGCGCGTTTCCACAGGGCCTTGCGGTGGATGCGGCGGGAAGCGCTTACGTGAGCGGTACGGCCGATACCACTTTGCAGACAGTCAATGCATTCCAGCCCTTGCCTCCATGCGCCGGCCCGACTTGCGGAGCGCTATTCTTTGCCAAGATCAACCCCACGGGGACCGCTTATGTTTTTTCAAGCTATTTTTATGATCCTGCCGCACCACAGGCAAGCGTGCCGCTCTCTCTGCCGGGAATAGGCCTGGATGCAGGAGGAAATATTTATCTGGCTGGGTCGGGTTCAGTTCCTCACGTCAGTTCCTGGCAATTGGGCGGCGGTCTGTTTGTTTCAAAGTTTGCGCCGGATGGACAGACGCTGCAGTTTTCAACCGACTTTGGCACGGATAGCACTGGCCAAGGGCTGCGAGGAATGGCGGTAGGGAGCGATGGGACTGTTTATCTTGTAGGAGAAACGTTCGACAATGGTTATCCCTACACCGTTGATGCAGCACGGCATCCGGAAGGACAAGTGGGTAACCTGAGGATGTTTGCCACGGCGATCAATCCAGCCTTAACCGGTCTTACCTACTCGACATATATCGCTGATGGCAACATTGGCGGGACATTCCTTGGTCCCAACGGTCATTTATATATTGCCGGCGACCTGACGGGACCATTTCAGACGCAAAACACCGTGGTGTCCGACGTTAGTCACAGCGGCGCCGGCTTTTTTGTGGAGTTGGATGCGCTAGGCATTTTTGTAAAAGCAAGCCGCTTTGGTGGACACCTGACCGATGAGATCCCAAGCGCCATAACCGCGGACGCTGCCGGAAACATCTATCTGGCGGGAGGAACCTCGCCCCAGAATGAAGCTCCTAAGCCCGATCCGATCCTTGTGGGCAAGAGTTTTGGGGTGTTGACCGGGGGCAACTTTGGGACGTTCTTCGCCAAGATCAGTCCGACGAATGCGCCGAAGATCAGCCTGGACACTTCATTGATTCCACCGTTTTATTTTCTACGCAATGCCGGGTCGGCTGATCTGCACATCAGCAGCATGACATTTTCTGGCGGAACAGTGTTTGGAAACTGCGGAGCCGTGGTTGCGGCAGGAACTTCCTGCATCGTCACGCCTGCTGACATAAATGGAGGCCTGGCTCCAGGCACTCTCACCATTACCAGTGATGACACGCCGGCGGTACAGACGTTTCAAGTCACGCTCGCTCCATTTCAAAAGCCCCACACAGCGATCGGAGATCGTCTCTGGTTTGACGATGACCGCCAGATCCTGCCGCAGAGATTCCAGCAGACAGTCCCATTTCATGTGTGGAACGTGGGCGCGGCAAACGCGGTGATCAACCTGATCGCGCTCAACAATGGAATCGGCAACACGCCGCCGAACGATTGCGGAACCGGGCTGACGCCGGGAGCAAGCTGCACCATCCAGCTTACGGTCACGGGGCCGGGCTCGGGCGTGTTCAGTATCTTCTTCGATAACGGAGGGCAGAAGACCTTTTCGCTGTTCCCGCTGGGAGCGACCGACGATCCGCTCCTGTCGGTGAGCGGCATCCGGTTCCCGCTGCAGTTTGTGGGAGGCATTATGCTGCCGCGAAGCATCACCGTAACGAATACCGGCGGGAACGACATTGTGGTGCCAGCGCCGCTGCTAACGGGCGATCCTGAATTTACGATTGCCGGGAATACATGCCCAAACCCATTGCCATCGGGCCAGAGCTGCGTGATCGCGGTGCAGTTCACGCCGCTGATCGACGGCAATCGAACGGCGGTTTTAAACGTTGGCAGCAGCGCGGTGCAACTGTCCGCTCAGGGAGAGATCAACTCAGCCATTCTGATTTCGCCGCTGCAGCAGGATTTCTTTCCCCAGGTTGTGCACCTAGGCATCTTCACCTCGCCGGTTAAGCTAACCAATACGCTGGCTTCGGCGGTGCCGATCACCGGCATCAGTTTCTCCGTGCCGGATTACAGCGAGACGGACGATTGCGCCGGGCAGGTGCCCGCCAACGGCTTTTGCACAGTGCAGGTGGCGTTTAGTCCGCAGGCCGTTGGACAGAGAAACGGCACGATGACCGTGAATTTCACGGGCGCTACGGCGCAAGAGATGACGCTGACCGGTTCTGGTGAAACACCGTTCCTGGTGACGCCGACAACGCTTAATTTTTCGGCGGGCGTAGGCGGAACCAGCACGGAGCATTTTGTCTCCATCGGCAACCGGAGTTCCAGCACGCTCGGCTATACATTTACGGTCACGGGAGATTTTGCCATCGCGCAAAACCCCTGCGCGAATCCGCTGCCGCCGAATGGAGCGCCCTTTTCGGGCTGCGGGCCGACCCTGGTGTTCAAGCCTACCGTTGCCGGACCGGCGCAGGGAAGCTTTACGGTGAGCTATAGCGGCATCACGGAAACGGACGTGGTAGCTCTGAATGGGATAGCCTCAACCGTAAATGCCTTGCCGCTGCAGCTTAGTTTTCCCACGACGACCATTGGGCAGAGCAGCAGCCTGGATGTGACGCTCAGCAATAGCGGGGCCAGCGCAGTGGGAATTACCAGCATTACGTCATCGAGCGGCAGCTACTCCGAATCCGATAGCTGTGCGGGCCAGGTGCCGGCGAATGGAACCTGCCTCTTGCACGTAAAGTTCACGCCGAACAGCGTGACGTTCCCTGTCATCGCAACGCTCACAGTCAATCTGGCTGATGGCGCGCAATATGTGGTTGGGCTCACGGGCATAGGAACGGGGCCGGTGATCGCCATTACGGGAACGCCAGTCAACTTCCCGGCGCAGGTGGTGGGAACCACGACCGGTGGTCCGATCACGCTTTTCGTGATCAACAACGGCGACGCGCCGCTGCTGATCTCCGGCATTTCCATCACGGGAGACTTCACGCAGACGAACAACTGCCCGGCATCGCTGGTCTCAACATGCAGCATCAACGTGACGTTCTCGCCCAAGGCGACCGGCTTAAGAAGCGGGATCCTGAGCATCACCGACAACGGCTTGAACAGCCCGCAGCAGATTTCAGTTACAGGCACGGGCACAGATTTTGATTTCGCGCCGGGAGGCACAACGCAAGTGACGGTGGTGGCGGGGGATACGGCCACCTTCAACCTTAGCGCGATGGCCGTGAACGGATTCAGCGGGCAGCTTTCGTTCGACTGCGCGGGAGCGCCCGCCGGCGCCCTCTGCAGTTTGAGCACGCCGAACCTGAACGTGATTGGCAACGTACCTGTGCCCTTGACGGTGACGGTGACAACGTCGCCGCACACATCTGCTTCCAGCCGGCCACAGAAAAACTTCTGGGGCTTCACTCTGGCGTCAATCATAGCGTGCGTGCCACTGGCATTCTTTGCCCGGAAGCAACGCGCCAGAGTGTGGCTGACTGGCAGTCTTGCGGTGCTGGTGGTCGCTATCGTGCTGGCGGGGTGCGGCGGCGGGGGAGGAACGCCTCCGAACCCAACTCCGACGCCGCCGAGCCCAACTCCGACGCCTCCGCTAACCACGGGCGGAACTCCAGCGGGGACTTATACGATGACGGTGACGGCGACGGCCCAAACGGGCAGTGGGCCGGTCTCACACCAAGTCCAGATGACGCTGGTGGTGCACTAGGGATTGGCTAAAGCATCTCGGCTCCCGGGGAAAATCCCGGGAGCATTTTTATTTGGAGCAATTGGCAATTAGCACTGGGCCAAAGTCAAAAACCGGGGATTTAACCACAAAGGACGCAAAGGGCGCGAAGGCCAGAAAAAGCTTGAAACGTGGAGGAACAGAGGAAGCGGAGGACAGAGAAAAATTACCGCGGATCACGCGGATTTTGCACGGATTTTTCGGAGTTGTGTTTCTTACTGTATTCGCTTAAAATTCGCTATCAATCCTTGTGAAATGCTATGCGCACAAAATGCGAACGAGGGCGGGTTATGGCGAGGGACCCAATTACGAACGGAGAGGGCGGCAAAGAAAAGATTCTGGCGGCGATTCGGCAGGCGGCGGAGGAGCTGGGCAGAGCGCCGTCGCGTGGGGAGTTGCGGCGGATAACGGGAGTGAGCCATTATCGGGTGCTGGCGGAATTTCCGACTCTGCGGGAAGCGGTGCGGGCGGCGGGGCTGGAGCCGAATCCGAAAGGAGAGAAGATCAGCACGGAAGATTTGCTGTCCGATTGGAATAGGGTGGCGGAGAAGGTGGGAAGAAGGCCGTCGCGCGCGGAGTATGTAAGGGAGGGACGTTATAGCGCGGGCGCGTTTGTGGGGCGGTTTGGTTCGTGGTCGGGGATTTCAACCGCAAAGAGCGCAAAGAACGCAAAGCAAAAACCATTTAGCCGCGAATTAACGCGAAGAACACGAATCAATCAAAATCCGGAAAAAGCTAACCACAAAGGACACGAAGGATCACAAAGGGAGCGCAATGGAGATTCTGTGTTGCACAACTTTGATCGTGTGCCGCTGGCGGCGGTGCCGGCGCCGGTGGTGGGGATGCGTCGCGTGACGGAAGACGTGGCGCAGATGGTGGTGAATACGTTGATGGGGAACGGCTATTGGCCTTGGGTTATTGGCCAAAAGCAAAACCGGGGATTTAACCACGAAGGACACGAAGGAACGCAAAGGAAGAGCGGGACGGAACTAGAGCTGCGCGGAGTTCGCAAGGAAGGTGATTTAGATCCTTCACTCGCGGTAAATACGCCGCTCGTTCAGGATGACAGGTGGAGGCGCGCGGATTTTGCCGCGCGCGGCTTATATAAAGACAGGCCGGTGATGGGGGAGCCGCTTGACCGGCGGCCGATGACGAATGCGCCGGTGAACGAATTGGGCGTGATGGTGCTGTTTGGGATGGTGGCGGCGGGGCTGGGTTTGCAGGTGGAGTCGGTGCAGGGGAAGTTTCCGGACTGTATCGCCAGGCGCCAGGTTGCGCCGGGGAAGTGGCAGTATCTGCGGATTGAGTTTGAATATGAGAGCAGGAATTTCAAGCTGCATGGGCACGATCCGAAGGGGTGCGACATGATTGTGTGCTGGAGACATAATTGGAAGGAGTGTCCGGCGGAGATAGAGGTGGTGGAACTGAGTAGGATGTTTGGGATGCAGTAGTTCTCACCGCGGAGGCGCGGAGAAAAGCAAAAGGGAATTTAGCCGCGAAGGAACGCGGAGAGCGCGATAGAAAAGCGCAAGAGAGGTCGCCGCAGATTTACGCAGAAAGGCGCAGATGAACAGGAGCAATTGGGCAAAATCAAAACCGGAGATTTGACCGCAAAGTACGCAAAGGGCGCGAAGGCTAGAAAAAGCTTGAAACACGGAGGAATAGAGGAAGCGGAGGACAGAGAAAAATTACCGCGGATTGGTGCGGATGAACGCGGATTACTTGGATCTGGAGCGCAGCCGCCCTCGGCTGCGTTTATTTTTCCACGCTGCGATGCAATGGCATTTTCAATGTATTGAAACTGCCTACACCCTGGAAAAGCTTCCCATGACCTCAAAGAGAATACAAGACACCCTGCTGGCTACTTGAGCGCAGCATCATGCACAATTGCTCAAGAATCTGCCACCTGATTACTTGCCTCCGGATTTGGTGCTTGTATCGCTTTTGGTCTTGCTATCGGTGGAATTGTTTCCTGAGCCGCCGATGTTGAATCGATAGGAAATAGCTACGCCGAATTTGAAGTGCGTGACCTGGTCAACAGGGAGGTCGCCCTGGATTGCGCTCACGTCCTGACCGGGGAACAGACCATTCTTGAGTACCTGCTGTTTGCCGATGTATGTGCCAAGGGTGATGAAGAACTTCTGATCGACGAGACTCTGGGAAATTCCCACCATATATTCCGATCGTGCTCCCAGGTTGTCGGCTTGCGCGCCAATCCCAAAAGTAGCGAAGAGGGCTTCATTAGTTAGGAAGCTGGGTGAATGAAGAGAGAAGAGCCGAGTATGCAAGAAGAACAGGGGAGTGATACGTACGTCAGATTCGCTCTTGAGTCCAACGATATTGGTTACCGCGGTACCAGTTGGCGTTCCATGAACGTCTGTGGGAATTCCACTAACTCGTCCAAACTCCGGTTTGGGGAGGAACCCGAAACCAACGCCCGCAGCGGTAATGAAGCGTTGACCACCGAAGTGAACAATGGCGCTGCCGTCAGATTCATAACCATCGTCGCTCGCAGCTGCGGGTTTGGCGCTGGAGGCCGTTTTAGACTTAGAGGATGATTTCTTGTCGGCAGTCGATGAGGCGGCCTCACTTGTGCCAGAGTCGGCGGCGGGAACGTAATATTCAGTCCCGGCAAAGTCATCGGCGGTGAGCAACTCCTTGGAGCAAGAGTCGCCCGAAGCTGACTTGCCGGTAGATGAAGAACTCGGGAAAGCGGCTGGAGGAAGAGGCTTCGCGGGATCGACGGGTTTGCGCTGGTTTATGATAGTGACGTCAGTTGGATTCGAGTATGGGCCGATTGCTTCGGTGCGCCAAAAGTTACCATCATTGGCGGTGACTTGTTCAAGGGGGTCGATAACGCCTGATTGAATGCCACCAATTTGGTTTTTGGCGAAATCGAGATACATGCACTCCAGGCGGAGAGCGGACTGCTTCAGATCATCCAGTTGCTTGCGCATGTCCTGGGCGGCCTTGAGTTCCGCTTGAGCCTCCCGGAGGTTTTTAATGGCATCGCCCTCATTGCCTTTTTGTACCGTCACGGTGCGGGCATCACTCCTGGATGTTGCATCCGCGATGCCTTCATTTAGCGTGTCGCCGAGTTGTGAATAGTCGGCGCCGATTTTCTTGACGACAGATAGAACGGATGCGTGGGCATCCAGCAGCTTCTTACGGGTGTCGATCGCGTCTTGATGGATGGCGTTGACGATAGGACCGAGCCGCGTGCACGAGTCCTGTTTTGAAAGCTGGATGGTTGCGCTCCTATAACGCTGTGCGAAGGGCTGGTATAACTCAATTTGGTTAGCGATCAAATCTCCAAGATTTCCGATTTCCTCGCCCAAGCCCGCGAGGGTAGGCCCTGTCTGGTCAAAGCCAAGGGTTAGCGGTGTCATGTTTTTTGCTTTGTTCTTCGCGTCACCTCCAGTTTGCTGTGCGTCAGCTTTCTGCGCTGCGGGAAGAAATAGTTTAAGAAAGCCGCTGACGTCATCATCGGCAATTGTCGCTTCGTCAAGATGGAGTTTGTACTGAAAGGCAAAAGGGTTTTTGTTGAAGACTGTGACGCGCACCTGTTTATTCTTGCTCAGTGAAAGGACAGGGTCTTGCGTGACCTTCGTCTGCGCATTAATGCATATTTGTGTGCTGGTGGAAATGCAAGGCGGATCATCTGTAGTCGGGGCACATGAAATGTTGATGGACGGAGCCGCGGTTTGCGCAAACCCAGACGCAAAAAGCAAGGGAAGGCCCATGAGTACACCAAGAATTAAGTAGGCACGTCGTAACATTGAAAACCTCCACACAGTGGATACAAACGGAAAAAGGAGGCGCATCCCTTTTTAACTACAATGAAGCAGGAATCTGCGGTCTTCCTCGGTGGAATGATTTAGCGTGAAATAGCTGGCCTGTTGGGATTTTATGCGCGCTTCGCGCGCTTATGGCCGATCCCTCTTCGGGCTGCGCTCCGGCCGCGGCAGCGAGGAAAATGCGATCGGGGAGGGCTTCTAAAAAGACAGGCAGAAGGACTGCGCCACCTGCGGAGGCGGCTGTTATTGAACGGGAACCAAGCTGAAGACGCGCATAGCCGAGAGTGCCATGGCCACATGAGCATTGAAGCCCCCTGAACTTTCTCTAATCCCCATACACCGTCACCACCACCGTTCTCTGCCTTGCTCTGACGTCGCATTCGAGGTGAAAAATCTGCTGCCAGGTGCCAAGCAGCGGCTTGCCGTCGGCAAGTGGGACAGCGAGTGACGGGCCGAGGAGCGTGGCTTGAAGATGGGAATGGCCGTTGCCGTCGTGCCAGGCTTGTTCGTGTCCGTAGTGGCGGCTGGGCGGGATAAGCTTGTCGAGGAGTTCTGGGAGATCGCGCTCAAGTCCGGGCTCGAATTCAATTGTGCCTACCGCAGCGGTGCTGCCGATGGTGAAGATGTGAACGAGGCCCGTGCGAATTCCTGAGCTGGCGGCGATGGTTGCAACCTGTTCGGTGAGGTCGTGCATGTGACCGTGGCCAGTGGTGGAGAAGGAGATTTGTTGTTGGTGGGTCATGGAGTAAAAACGTATCACGGAGAATAGAGACGCGGAGTTGCGCGCCCCTCAAAGCAATGAAATCGAGTGCCTTGAGGGGCGTCTGGATGGATTGTTATCGCCCCAGTTTAATTGCAGCCGGAGGAAGCTACCGGAGGAGCAAGCGCGAAGGTGTGGTAGACCGTGTCTTCATAGATGTTGACGGTCTCGAAGCAGCCTACGTCGGTGGTTCCCAGAGTCACATTGGCTGAATGGCTAGTTCCGTTGCTGGTGCCTGTGCTCATGGTATGAGTCCAGGTCAGGGTGCCGGTGTTTCGCAGGGTCATACCGGACCCCAGCAAGCGCAGGCCAGACTGGACGGTGAGCCCTACTGATTTGGAATATGTTGTGCCTTTTGTCGTGCTGGAGCTTTGCGAGTCGTTCACGGTGAAACTGTTTCGTAGGGGATCACAGCCGCTGCACTCCGGTCCCTCAAGCACCTGGGAAGTGACAAAGGCGAAGCGGTTGGGGTCAACCTGGTCCGGCAACATATTCTGCAGGGAGACTGAAATGAGTGGATCGGTTGCCAGGATATCGGTGAAGTCATTTGTGGTGCACCCGCAGGGCGCCGACGTGCATTGGGGGACAGGGTTGGCGCAGACATTGGCGAGGCCGGGCAATCCGCTCACATTATTTCTGGACTGCGGATTCAGAACATCCAGTGGGATTGCGGCAGGGTTTTGCAAATCGACCGCATTGATGTTCACGATATCCATTGGCTCGGCTTGCCCGTTGCTGTCAATGGGCGTTTGCAAAGTATAGTTGGCGGTGGTGGAACTGGTGGGAGTCACCACCACCATTGGATTGAGCCAAAGCAGGAACTGGTCCTGGGTGTGGTCAACCGGATTCCTTAGCGAAACCAGGGTTGAGCCTGATCCATTGGATGTGCTGACCTGGAACGACTGCGAATCCTGCGTTGCTTTTGAAATGGAGAAATTTACGGAAGCCCCATTGCCGAAAAGAGAAAAGTTAAGCGACGTTGCAAGTCCTTGCGTGAAGCTGGAGGAGATGGAAGTTGTGAGGGAATTGTTGACGCTATTCGTGAATCCATTGCTGCTCTGGTTGCCGGGCGGAGCGTAAAGAATCGATAATACCTGATATTTGGGATAGAGCAGTACGTTCAGGCTGGCGCTGAGTGAATCGGCGGCCGGCTGCACGTTGATGAAAAAACCATCACCGTTGAGCGTGGCAGAATAACCACCATCCGGCGGGCAGGATGGATCGCTGCCCGAGACCTGGTAATAGGTCGTCGATCCCTGGAGGGAATGGCTGGCGCCGGTTGGATCGGTATAGACGAATCCGCTGTACGTCCAGGACTGATAGCCCGGAATAATAGCGGTTGAACCGGGATCACAGGGTTGGTAGCCGCTGGCGTCGGTAATATAACTGAGCGTTCCTGAGCCGTTGAGATCTACGCTTTGAGCCTGCGCGAACTCGGTTGCGCCTAGAAAGACCAGAACTGCTAGATACAGCAATGACTTTGCTGACTGGAGAAAAGAACGAAGCATCGATACTCCTGTAGTGGAAAAATTTGTTCTGCTAAAAAAGAGATTGGTTGCGATTGCAGACTTGTCCCCGAAACGTAAGGGCAAGCTAGTGAGAGTCACTGTAGATTGCGGATCTTCTCTCTAGAAAGTAATTTTTCAGTTAGATTGATTTCCGAAACCGAAATAAAAACAGAGCAAATACATCGCCATGCGATATGCTTTTCGAAGAGCAGTTCACAAAAAATGAACAGGCTTCTGGCCCGGGAGTAAGGGCGATGGGAAAGGGTTAAGTTTGCCTGATTTAACAAAGGCGGAAATAGTTTGCGAGAATTGGCGCGACGCGAACAAAAACTGCAGGGTATATGGGCCTACAGGAGCATTGAGCCGCCAGCAATGAGTCAAAGCCGGGAGGCGAATATCGGTGGGGCATGTACGATTTCGTTGGAAAAAGTTTCTGCTCACGCTTGCGCGATTTGGGTTGTCCTGATACATTAATAAAAGACGTAAGAGATGTGGCAGCCGCTGTGTTGTGCAGCGAGGGGCCGGGACGAGTCGAAGGGAACAAGGTTTGAATCGACTGAAGAGTCCGGGTCATCTAAAGCAGAAGCCGCGTTAATCGCCTCCAAGGCAAAACCTGCGAGGCTCTATTCGGGAACATGAGAGTCCTGAAGGGTTTAATCACCTGTAACGATCTTTAATACAAGATTTTTGCCTCCTCAATGGGGAGGCACCGATGTGTTGCGGAGAAGCTTCTGGCTGCTAGCCGCTAGCTTCTAGAAAACCAACACAAATCGAGCTGCAAAGGGTCGCTGAATCGTTGACTCAAAAGAAGTAAGAGTTAATAAAGAGATTCGCCCCGGATTTCCAACGAAATCCACATTGACAGAAAGCAGCCGCTCGGGGTAAGTTTGAAAGGTTCGTCTCTGTGGGTCGGTAGCGACCTGCGGTCTGGATGAGAATCCGGAATGAAACACAGGCAAGAGTGCCTGTGCCACAAGACAACAAGTTTCGAGGAGCTCCAGGCTTATGGTCTGGGGTACCTGAAAAGCGCCGCTCAGGCGGAGTGCTATCGGGTCTTTGACAAAATGGTTGAACGTGCCAGTCGTGAGATGAACGAGGGTTATGGCCCGAGTGATCTCACAAGAATCAGGGCCATCCGGTGAATTCCGGGCGTCGATTACGATGCCTTATTAGCCGCGATGGCAACTCCCCGTAATTGTCGGGATATCTACAGGCGTTTGGCTTGAAAGAGCTGAAGGTCGGTTAGGTTAGCCGATGACCCGTCGGGGAGTGAACAGGTTTCAAACGAGAGTTTGATCCTGGCTCAGAATCAACGCTGGCGGCGTGCCTAACACATGCAAGTCGAACGAGAAAGTGGAGCAATCCATGAGTAAAGTGGCGACCGGGTGAGTAACACGTGACTAACCTACCCTGAAGTGGGGAATAACCTCGGGAAACCGGGGCTAATACCGCATAACATCGCGAGCTGTAAACGCTTGTGATCAAAGGAGCAATTCGCTTTAGGAGGGGGTCGCGGCTGATTAGCTAGTTGGTGAGGTAACGGCTCACCAAGGCAAAGATCAGTATCCGGCCTGAGAGGGCGCACGGACACACTGGAACTGAAACACGGTCCAGACTCCTACGGGAGGCAGCAGTGGGGAATTTTGCGCAATGGGGGAAACCCTGACGCAGCAACGCCGCGTGGAGGATGAAGTCCCTTGGGA